>CAZABH010000090.1:0-2748 GCA_964483585.1 uncultured Flavobacteriaceae bacterium | reverse complement strand
CCGCAACTCGCAACTCGCAACCTACCGAGGTGAACGTTAGACCAAAATGACAGCGACTTCCACAACCCAAGTCACAAGCCATTCAGAATCAAGGATGTTTGCCGGCGTCAGCCCCCATTTGCAGGTGGGTGCGCTGCTCTTGTGGGGGCAAGCGCTGCTGTGGGCGCTGCTACTCTTTCGTTGGGTGACTTTTAGCCAATTTGATTGGCGTCCGCTGCGCCTGGAGTTGATGCTGGCGGACTTGCCTGGGGCTGCTGCGTACCTGATCTACGGCGCTGCCTTGTTGATAAATCTGTTGCTGGGCTTTGCACTCTGGCGTAGCCGTGGACCGGTGCAAGCGCTGGGAACTGCCCACGGCGTCTTGTTTGGGGTGCTTTCCGCCCTCTACTTTCTGCGCTGGGACGGCGAATTCTATGTGCCGCTGATGATTCTGGCGGCTTCAGGCTTGCTGATCCTGCTCGTGGCCCGGCAGACGGCGTGGTCGTTGGCTTTCCCCGCGGCGCTGTGGCTGGGCATCTTCTTCTTGTTGCCCATGTTCATCGTCCTTGTGGTCAGTTTTGGTGAACGATCCCGGCTGGGCACCGTCTCCTATCCGCCCTTTGATCTCACCAATCTTGGCGTCTACTTCAACGACTATGTGCGTTTCTTCAGCCCCGTCAGCGGAGACTTCATCTACCTGCGCATCTTTGCGCGTTCGCTGTGGCTGGCAACGCTGAATACTCTCCTCTGTTTAATTTTCAGCTATCCCTTCGCCTATTGGATCGCCCGCCGCCCGCCCGAGTACCGTGGCCTGCTCATCTTCCTGGTGATGATCCCCTTTTGGACGAACTTCCTGGTGCGCACCTACGCCTGGATGCTCATCCTGCGCGATACCGGCGTGATCAACAACTTCTGGACGATGACACTCCATGATCTGGCGCTGAACCTGGCCGGGCAGTCGGCCTTCTTCGCCTGGCTGGCGTCGATCACCGAGAACCCACTGCCGTTGCTCTTTAACTCGGGTGCTGTGTTGCTCGGTCTCTTCTATGGCTACTTCCCGTTTATGGTGTTGCCGCTCTACAGCAACCTCGAAAAGATGGATTGGTCGCTGCTTGAAGCGGCGGCGGATTTGGGGGCCAACGCCTGGCAGCGGCTGACGCGTATCCTCTTGCCGCTCTCCGCGCCGGGGATCGTGGCTGGATCCATCGTCGTCTTCATCCCATCGCTGGGCGCGTATGTCACCCCCGACTTGCTGGGTGGGGCAAGGGTTGCCCTCATCGGCAACTTGCTTCAACAGCAGTTTATGACCGTGCGCGACTGGCCTTTTGGTTCAGCCATCGGCTTCATCCTCATGTCGATTATGCTCGTGGCTGTGATGGTTTACTTCCGCATCTTGAACAACCAACAGAGGATTTCCGATTGACGATTGACGATTTACGATTGTCTGGTTGAGCAGCCGAATCGATATCGGTGCGATGTCGTGTAGACTCTCTGTTCAGCAAGGCAGCCTGCTTACCGCTCGTATGCTAAACACGACAATCGTAAATCGTAAATCGTCAATCGAAAATTTTCACAAAAGGGGGTTTTTGCCGATGACCGCAGCCGTTCAGCGCTTTCCGCTTCGTAGCCGTGTCCGTACGGCTTTCAATCAAAATATACTGACCTGGCTTTCTATCGGCATTTTTATATTTCTCTATTTGCCGATTTTGATCCTGGTGATCTACTCTTTCAACGCCAATAAAGTCGTCGGCGTGTGGACGGGTTTCACCTTCGATTGGTATCGGGTGCTGTTGCAGGACGATGCGGTGATCAATGCCTTTTGGGTGAGCATGTGGGTGGCTTTCTGGTCGACGATTGTCAGCACCATTCTGGGGACACTGGCCGCGCTGGTGTTGGAACGCTACCGTTTCCGCGGCAAGTTGACCTTCGACGGCGTGCTTTACCTGCCCATCATCATCCCCGACATTGTGATGGCGCTCTCGACGCTCCTTTTCTTTGTGACGGCCGGGATCGCCTTGAGCCGCTACACTATCCTGATTGCACATGTGGCGTTTAACATTTCCTTTGTGGCGCTGGTGGTGCGGGCCCGTCTTGCCAACATGGACCGTCGCCTCGAAGAAGCTGCCGCTGATCTCGGTGCCAATGCGTGGCAGACCTTTCTGCGTGTCACCCTGCCACTACTGATGCCCGGTGTTATCTCCGGCGCACTCCTGGCCTTCACCCTCTCCCTCGATGACTTTGTCATCACCTTTTTCGTGGCCGGCCCCGGCTCTACCACGCTACCCGTTCGTGTCTATTCCATGATTCGATTTGGCGTCTCTCCAGAAGTAAACGCCATTTCGACATTGATGTTCGTTGGATCTACAATCTTGGTTGTCATTTCGTTGATCTTGCAGCGGAAGTGATTGGTGATTAGGGACTGGTGATTGGGAAACTTACCCATCGCCATCCTATCCCCAATCACCAATCCCCAATCACCTGTTCTAGTGGAGGAAACTATCGAATGAAGAAAGCTTTGTTGTTGGCGATGTTGTTGAGCATGTTGGTATTGGCTGCTTGTGGTGGTGGACCAAGTGGCGGCCCTGCCGCTGGACCGGCGAGCGCTCCTGCACAAGCGGACACAGCGGCTGAATCCGAAAGCAGTGACGGCCCACAGTTGGCGGCTCAGTTAAGCGTCTATAACTGGACGGACTATATCGCCGAAGAGGTGCTGACCAAGTACGAAGAGGAGTTTGGCGTCGATATCATCTACGACACCTACGCCTCCAA
>CAZABH010000089.1:0-2757 GCA_964483585.1 uncultured Flavobacteriaceae bacterium | reverse complement strand
ACGCATCGCCCGCACGCTGAATGATGGTTATCTCTCGCACGGTTTTCCGATCATGTACGAAGAGGCGCGCAAGATCGGGCTGAACGTCAAGTTGGGCGTGCCTGAGGAAGTGTTCACCATCGTCGACAGTTTCCTCGCCCGCAACGATGGCTTTTGCAGCGTCATTCACTGCCCCGACTGACGCCCACGACTGCCCTTGACGCGCGCTTGCATCCTGCGGGGTAAGCTGGACGGCGGCGTCACAATTGTTATGCTTGGCGCACATTGCTTGTGCGCGAGGACCGACATGACGACGGAACCCCAATCCTATCTCGGCTGGAAGATCGACTTCGAGACGCCGGCGGGGGAACGATCGCTGCAGCATCCCTCGTCGCTCCAGTGGCGCATCTTCAAGAACCAGGTGGCGTTGGGGATCGGCGGGGTTGCGGCCGTGCTGATGGAGTTTGCCGATGCGCGGATCCGCTCCGGGGTGTGGGACCACTCGACCTACAAGGCCGACCCGATCGGGCGCTCGAAGCGGACGGGGATCGCAGCGATGGTGGGCTGCTATGGGCCGGAGAGTGCGGCGCGGCGTGTGATCCAGGGTGTCACCAACATGCATGCGCGGGTTCAGGGGCAGACGCCCAAGGGCGAGGCCTACAAGGCGCTCGACCCTGAACTGCTCGACTGGGTTGCAGCGACAGCAGCCTATGGGTTTTTGAATGCCTACGACCGCTTTGTCTCGCCACTGTCGGATGCGCAGAAGGATCGGTTCTATCGTGATGGCGGGGTGGTCGCGAAGCTTTATGGGGCCAACAATACGCCGAAGACGCAGGGCGAGTTCCTCGCCTTCATGGAACGGCTGGCGCCGCGCTTCGAACCACATCCAATCGTGACCGAGTTCCTCGACATCATCCAGTCGGGCAAGGCGGCGCCGAACGTGCCGCGCTTCCTGCACCGTGCGCTGGCGCGCGCATCGGTGTCTATCCTGCCACCGCTGGTCCGCGAGAAGCTGGCGCTGGGCCGCGCGTTCGATTTGACGACTGCGGACAGGCTGGCGCTGAAGCTGGTTGCGCAGATTGCCGAGCGGCGCGTGGACCCGAAATCGCCGGGCTGCCAGGCGAGTGTCAGGTTGGGTCTGCCACGTGATTTCCTCTATCGTAGCGTCAGCGAACAGGCGCGCCTGCTTCGCGAAGCGGGGCTCAATGAGGGCGCGGTCGCGGCCTAAGGGCGGCCGCACTCCCGTCCTTGTTCGCCTTCCCGCTTTCTCCCTCACATCGTGAGGGAGAAAGGAACGAATGGGTTCTGGCTACTTCAGATCGATCGTTGCGCGGCGGTTTTGGGGCTCCTTTACGCCGTCACCCGTGTTGACGAGGAGTTCCGTCTCGCCGCGACCCGCCGTCGATATCATCGAGGTCTCGATGCCGTGCGCAATCAGGCTGTCCTTGACAGCTTGGGCGCGGCGCATCGACAGCGCCATGTTGTAGTCGGTCGACCCAGATGTGTCCGTGTGGCCGACGATCGAGATCGAGGCTGAACCGTGCTTCTTGGCTGCAGCAGCGGCGTCACCAACCACGCGCACAGCCTCAGATGTCAGGTGCGATTTGTTGAAACCAAAGAAGACGATGAATTCCTTTGGCGCCTCCGCGACCGGCTTTTCCGGCTTGGGCTCCTCGATCTTGGGAGCTGCATCCTGTTGCAGGTTGAAGCGCACACCCAGCATCAGCGAGGTGTTGCTCTTGTCCAGTTCGAGCGCTTCGCCCGGCGCTGCAGGCAGCTCAAGCATCGGATCGCCCATTGCCATGTGGCGATAATCGGCAAACAGCTTCGTACGCTCGTTCAGATTGTATGATACCTGCGCCATGAGCTGGCCAGCAAGGACGTAGTCGTCAATGTCCTGGCTTGTATATTTGCCAACCGTGACCAGGTTGCCGCCCATGCCTGCGCCCACCGATATTTCCCAGAGGTTATTCACGGGCACATCGTAGAACACGTTGATCATCTGAGAGAATTCAGAGACATCGGCGTTTGTTGCAGAGCATGGCGCCGAGATTGAGCAGAAACGCTTGATGTCGTTGCCACGGAAGGCCGCTTCAAGCTCGACCCGCCAGTTCGCTCCCAGGTCACGCCCGATCGCACCAGCTATGATGTAGCCAGCGTCGTAGGACGCCTCCCCCGGAAAGAATGGAATGCCCAGCTCATAGGTTTGATAGGCATCATCATGTACCCAGTTCACGCCTGCCCCGAGGCTGACATACCAACCCTTCGGCGCGTGGTCGTGGGCAATTGCGGTGCCGAACAGCAGGACGCTTGCGGTAGCGCCCAGGAGGGCGGATCTGATGGTCATGATTTTGGTCCCCAATGATGTGGGGACATGGATGAAGCCCGGCGGTTAATGAAAGGTTACCAAAGACATGCTTCAGTCTCCCGTGTTGCCCCGGCGCAATTACGGAGCGGCTCGCATCAAAGCCTCATCCCTGGTTTCAATAGTTCGTTCTCTCCGTCGCAGAGTTGCGGCTCCCTCGCATGCTGAATGCTGTCAGCTGCATTCCGTCAAGCATCCCGCATGCAACGGGCGCGACTGCACAGTGTTTCTGTCACGTGCGCACCCTCGCTGAACGTAACGACACGCTGTCAATGCGGGAAATGCGGGTTGACAAGCACACATATGCACGTTTTCGTGTCGCACCTTTCGGATCAACCGTGGGCATCGCAGCGAACGCCGCGATCATCTTGAGCTTCAGGAGGCTCTTTCACAGGCAGAAGACAACGAAGCGC
>CAZABH010000088.1:0-3053 GCA_964483585.1 uncultured Flavobacteriaceae bacterium | reverse complement strand
TCGAGCTGAAGAACGCGGCGGATGAGGACGCGACGATCTGGAGCGCCTACGCGCAGCTTCAGACCTACAAGGCGGAGATCCCCTCACTGCTGCACTACAACGCGGCGCTGGTGGTGAGCGATGGCCTTCAGGCACGCATGGGGTCCGTGACGGCGAACCAGGAGTGGTTCAAGGTCTGGCGCACGATCGACGGTGACAGCGACGCGCCGAAGTCTGCGCTAGAGCTCGAAGTGCTGGTGCGCGGCGTGTTCGAGCGGCGGCGGTTCCTCGAGCTGCTGCAACACTTCATCGTCTTCGAGGAAGACCCGGACTCCGGGGCGCTGCACAAGATCATCGCGGGCTACCACCAGTTCCACGCGGTGAACGCGGCGGTGGAAGAGACCGTGCGCGCCAGCGGCATGGCTGAGACCGCCAGCGTCGTGCGCGAGGCGGCAGGCACGTACTGGTCCGGGCGGCAACTCGGGGGCAAGCCAGGCGACCGTCGTGCGGGCGTGGTCTGGCACACGCAGGGCAGCGGCAAGAGCTTCTCGATGCTCTTCTTCGCCGCGCGCGTCGTGCGGCATCCGGCGATGCAGAACCCGACATTGGTGGTGCTGACGGACCGCAACGATCTCGACGACCAGCTCTTCGGCCAGTTCCAACGCTGTGCGGACATCCTTGGCCAGACGCCGGTTCAGGCCAGTGGGCGCGACCATTTACGCGAGCTGCTCAACCGCGCAAGCGGCGGAGTGGTGTTCACCACCATCCACAAGTTCGTCCCGCCGAAAGGAGAGGACGGGAGCGAGGTGATGCCTTGCTTGAGCGCGCGGCAGAACATCGTCGTCATCGCGGATGAAGCGCACCGCAGCCAGTACGGCTTTCGCGGCAGGGTGAACGAGAGGACCGGCGAGATGTCCTACGGGTTCGCCAGCAACCTGCGCGATGCCTTGCCGAATGCGTCGTTCATCGGCTTCACGGGAACGCCCATCGAGAAGACGGACGCGAACACGCGTGCGGTCTTCGGCAACTACAT
The DNA here is from genome assembly GCA_964483585.1 of uncultured Flavobacteriaceae bacterium. GTDB lineage: Bacteria > Pseudomonadota > Alphaproteobacteria > Micropepsales > Micropepsaceae > SZUA-430. The sequence goes on along the minus strand of CAZABH010000088.1, from coordinate 2,041 downwards.
CAGCATCTACGACATCCAGCGCGCCGTCGCCGACAAGGCCACGGTGCCGATCTATTACGAGAGCCGCATTTCCAAGCTCAGCCTGAACGCCGCCGAGCTGCCGAAGATCGACGCGGAGTTCGAAGAGATCACCGAAGGCGAGGAGCTGACGAAGAAGGAGAAGCTCAAGTCGAAGTGGGCCGCGCTGGAGGCGCTGGTGGGCGATCCCAAACGCATCGCGCTTGTGGCCTCCGATCTGGTCGCGCACTTCGAGAAGCGCGTCGAGGCGCTGGATGGCAAAGCGATGATCGTCTGCATGAGCCGCCGCATCTGCGTCGAGCTCTACGACGCGCTCATCAGACTGCGTCCCGGCTGGGCGGAGGATACACTGAAGGTCGTCATGACCGGCAGCGCCGAGGACGGGCCCGACTGGCAGAAGCACATCCGCAGCAAAGAGGCGCGGCGCAAGCTGGCGAACCGCTTCAAGGACGCGAGTGACCCCTTCAGGATCGTGCTGGTGCGGGACATGTGGCTGACGGGCTTCGATGCGCCCTGCCTACACACGATGTACGCCGACAAGCCGATGCAGGGCCACGGCCTGATGCAGGCCATCGCTCGCGTGAACCGCGTCTTCCGCGACAAGCCGGGTGGGTTGGTCGTGGACTACCTCGGGCTGGCCGATCAGCTCAAGAAGGCGCTCGTGACGTACACCGAGAGCGGCGGGCAGGGGGATCCGACCTTCGACGCTGCCCAAGCCATCGCTGTGATGCTGGAGAAACACGGCATCGCCTGCGATTTGATGCACGGCTTCGAGTGGGACAAGTGGTCCAGTGGAAAGCCTGCCGAGCGCCTCGCGCTCATCCCCGCCGGACAGGAGCACATCCTGGCGCAGGAGGACGGCAAGCAGCGTTGGGCCCAGGTGGTGACGGAGCTCTCGCGCGCCTTCGCGCTCTGCGCCGCGAGCGACGAAGCTGCGGCGATCCGCGACGACGTGAGCTTCTTCCAAGCCCTGCAAGCCGCGTTGAGCAAGCAGAGCAGCCCAGGCAACAAGACACCCGAGCAGATCGACGCCGCCATCCGTCAGCTCGTGAGCAAGGCCATCACCACCGAAGGCCAGGTGATCGACGTCTTCACCGCCGCCGGGTTGCCCAAGCCGGACATCAGCATCCTGAGCGACCAGTTCCTCGCCGAAGTGCGCGGCCTCAAGCACAAGAACGTCGCCGCCGAGCTGTTGGAGAAGCTGCTCAAGGACGAACTGAAGGTCCGCGGCAAACGCAACCTCGTACAAGCCCAGGTCTTCAGCGAGAAGCTCAAGAAGACGCTCAACGCGTACCACAACCGCGCCATCAGCACGATGCAGGTCATCGAGGAGCTGATCCAGCTCGCCAAGGAACTCGACGCCGCGAGCAAGGCCGGTAAGGAGATGGGCCTGACGGATGACGAGAAGGCGTTCTACGACGCACTTGCCGCCAACGACTCTGCGGTGGCCGCGATGGGTGACACGAAGCTCAAGGTCATCGCCGCCGAGCTCATCACCCAGGTGAAGAGGAGCGTGAGCATCGACTGGACCGTGCGCGAGAGCGCGCGCGCGAAGATCCGGGTCATGGTGAAGCGGATCCTGAACAAACACGGCTATCCGCCGGACCTCCAGGAGGACGCCGTGAGGACGGTGCTCGCCCAGGCCGAGCTGCTGTGCGCCGATTGGGTGTGATTCGTCGCATGGCAATCGTTCGGCCAGCCCAGCCCTGCGGTCGTCTACCGTGTACTGCACGCGCGCTGCCGCGGGTCGGGCCGAGGAGCGCCGCGACGTAGCACAACACGTCTGGCTACGACGAGGTTCGCCCCGGGCGCGGATTGATGGCCGAGACGATGGCCGCGTTCCCTCGGAGTCTCGCACGCGGGCGAGCGACCTCAGGTTCGCGCTGGTGACGACTGACGGGGCCGTTTCGCGCGCGCAGCCTGTACTGGCTCCGGGCGCCAGCGCCGTCGTGTTTGCGCAGGTCCCGCCCCGCAGGAAATCCGGCGTACCGCCACGTGACGGTCCACAGATTGCCGTCGACAT
>CAZABH010000087.1:0-3079 GCA_964483585.1 uncultured Flavobacteriaceae bacterium | reverse complement strand
CGGCGCCAACCTGACCGTCCAGCGTATTGGCGCCGGCATTGCCGGTGATCACGTTACCCTGCGCGTTTCCTACCCCGGTCAGACGCATCGTGCCGGTCAGCACCAGGTTCTCTACGTCGTCCCACAGCGCCGCGACCGAGACGCTCGAACGCACCTCGTCCACGCCAGCACCGCCGGAGACGCTGTCACCGGCTGAGTTCACGACGAAGACGTCGTCGCCGTCGCCGCCGTCCATCGTATCGGCACCGAGACCACCATCCAGAAAGTCGTCGCCATCGGCACCGATGAGCGAGTCCGCTCCACCCCCGCCAGCGACGCTTTCGGCGCCGGCATCGCCAATGAAGACGTCGTCGAAGGCCGTTCCGGTGATGCTGGCGGCGCCAGAGACCACCGAATAGATACTGACCTCGGGAACGCTGCCGCTGAAGCTGTTCGATACCGCGATATCGGCGCCGACATCGATCGAGCCGCTCACCAGGACGCCGATGTGCTCGAGGCTCTGGTCGTTGAAGGTGTTGTCGGCATACAGATCCGTCGCCTCATAGCCGTCATTGGCCACGCCGATGCCGTTGCCGCTGAATATGTTGCCCTGGATGGTGACGCCGTTCGAGCCAGGGTTCAGGAACACACCCTGCAGGAAGCCGCTGATCGAAGAACTGCTGACTGTCAGGCCCGAGCCCTTGCCACCGGCCGTCAGGATGCCGGCCGCTTGGCTGTCGAAAGTGCGCTCGATCACCAGATTGGTCAGCGTCACATTGTCGGCATTGACGTAGACACCAGTCACAGCACCGGCGATGCTTGCACCGTTTGCCACCTTGAAGCCGTCGACGGTCGCACCAGCGGCGCTCACGTCGAAACCACCCGTGAGGATGCTTTCTGCCGAGCGCGTGCTCGTTCCCGCAATGCCGGCGTTGGCGCCGAGGATCGTGACGTCCTTGTCGACCGTCACCACCCCCGTGTACGCACCTGCCGGTACGATGATTGAGTCTCCAGCCGCCGCAGCGTCTATAGCCGCCTGGATGGTGGCATAGCCGCCATTGCCGACCAGCAGGATCCTGCCCGGTTCCGTGCCGTCGAGCATCTCGACGCCGATCAGGGAATCGGTACCCCCACTGGAGGTCGTGACCCGCCACCCGGCCTGGTCCCCGGCGGTGATAGGATCGGCGTCCGCTACCGCGGTGATGGTCGCCGCGCCCACTTCCAGCAAGTTACTGACGTAGACGGCCGTGTCGACACCGGCCCCACCCGACAGCACGTCGTTTCCGGCGCCGCCATTCAGGCTATCGTCACCAAGGCCGCCAACGAGAAAATCGTCGCCGCCATCGCCGAGAAGAACATCATTGAGGGTGTGTCCGGACAGCACATCGATACCCGATCCGCCAGACAGGCTCGCGCCGGACCCGTAATCCGGCTCGGCAGCGAAGTCGACGCCGTTGTTGGTCGACAGGCTCGTGCGCAGTCCCGCCGAGTCCAGACCATAGTTCGCCAGGTCGATATCGCCCCCGACGTTGAACATGTTGAACTGGACCCAGCTGGTGGTCGCGGTAATATCGAGACCGCCAATGTCCAGCCCGTCAACATTCGTGTAGCGGCCAATGATGACGACATCCCGCGCGTAGCTCCCGTCGATGGCGACGCCATCGATCTCGATCGTTCCGATCGCGGAGGTCGCTTTCCGCGGGTCCGGCTCGGTTCCGCTGCCGGAGGTCGGGCCGGTGATCTGCAGCGCATTAGAGCCAGAGCCGTCGCCCGTTATCGTCAGGTTGCGTAGCGTCGCATCGCCGGTGAAGGTGTTGAGGATGAGATCGCCGCTTCCTGTCGTACCGCCGGTGCCGTTGCGGGCGAAGGTGCTGTCGGTGATTGTAACCGATCCGACCGTGGCTCCGAGAGTCGCGAAGCCCTGAGACCCGTTGTCCGTGAAGGTGCTGTCCGTGACAAAGAGGTTGCCGTAGCTCCCATTGGACGGAATGCGCACGCCGACGCTGCCATTGTTCGAGAACACGGAGTTCTCGATCGTCACGTCCCCGGTGGTGCCGTTGCGGAAGTTCACGCCGTATGTGGCGTTGCCATCGACGACGAGGTTCTTCAGCGAAAGATTGGTGGTGCTGTTCGTGCTGGGCGCGACGGCACCCTCGATCTGAATGCCGTTCGTCGCGCCCGTGATGCGGAGGGATTCAAGGGTCGATCCGTCGGAATCCAGGCCGAACCAAACACCATCCAGCGACCCATAGATGTTGTCCACCGCTGGGTCGATGATCGTACTCGTCGTCGGATCGGACCCGTTACCGCTGCCGATGATCCGCACCTGTTTGTTGATCACCAGGCTTTCGGCGTAAGTTCCCGCTGCCACGATGATCGTGTCGCCGGCCGCCGCGGCGTCGATCGCGGCCTGGATGGTGGCATGGCCGCCATTGCCGACCAGCAGGATCCTGCCCGGTTCCGTGCCGTCGAGCATCTCGACGCCGACCAGGGAATCGGTGCCCCCGCTGGAGGTCGTGACCTGCCAACCAGCCTGCGCGCCGGCGGTGTTCGGATCGGCGTCCGCTACTGCGGTGATGGTCGCCGCGCCCGCACTCGACAGGTCGTCAGCGAAGCCGGCAACGTCAACGCCATCACCGCCCGACAGGACGTCGTTTCCGGCGCCGCCATTCAGGCTATCGTCACCAAGGCCGCCAAAGAGAACATCGTCGCCGCCATCGCCGATTACGGTGTCTGCGGAACTGCCACCTTCCAACGTGTCGGCAGCAAGAGACCCTGCAATCAGCGAGCCACTCATGACAAACTCCACTGGTGAAATTTCGTTAGGCAATGTATATGAAATGACCTTTGGTGCAGGGTCGTTTTATGTGGATATTGGTGATCTGGCGTGCTCCCCGCGGTTCCAGCCAAGGCTAACCGGTAAATCTCACCACGTCCTCGTGCGGGCGCGCGGTGATGGCGCGGGCAGTGTTGCGTGGGCTTTGATGGCCTTTCGGCGGCGCGATTGCCGTGACGCGGCGGAGTTGCTCCGTCGCCGCCCGGTGGATGTGTCGCGCTGCGGTGCTGTCGGGCAGCAGGTCGGCATGGCGGCGGAGGCGAT
>CAZABH010000086.1:0-3083 GCA_964483585.1 uncultured Flavobacteriaceae bacterium | reverse complement strand
GTGTTCATGGCTGCCGATGAGTGGTCGAAACGGCCATCAAGGTGACAAGATTTTTTTGACTTCTAGTTCACCGTGCCCTCCAAGGAAGCCTTTAATCCGCTCCCATCCACCGCACTGCATTCTCGATCACCCGCAGCGTCTCGGCCTGCTGGAAGATGGGATAGGTTTCGTGGCCGGGGCGGAAGTAGAAGACGCGGCCCTGGCCCACGGTCCAGATGCAGCCGCTGCGGAAGTGCTCGCCCTTGTCCCACTTTTCCTCGAACACGACTTCATCCGGCGGCGGCACGTGGAAGGGCTCGCCATACATCTCCGTGCGCGGGATGTCCCACTGCGCGGGCAGTCCGGCGGCGATGGGATGCTGCGGCAGCAGCGTGCTGACGTGCGAGGGCATGCCGTCGTTGCGATACGCGGGAAACACGCACTGCGGCAGCGTGAGCCGCCACGCCGCGCCCTCGACCTTCTCGACATACGGCGTGATGCGTGACGCACGGCCGATGAGCTTGTAATACGGCGCGTCATTGACGAACTCCCACTTCGCCGTCGCATGCTCCGCCTCCGGCACCTGCTTCAGCGCGTCGGCCTTCGCCCGCTCCTGCATGAGCCGCACAAACGGCTTCGCCCAATGCGCCGAGTGCAGCCCGATGAAGCCGAGCTTGCCTTCCTTCACCCGTCTCACCACCGCCTCGGCCCGCGCATCATCCTGCTCCTTCGCACGGCGATGACTCCAAAAGATGAGCACGTCCGTCGCATCGAGCGCAGCATCACTCAGCCCTTGATCCGCCTCGTCGAGCTTTGCGGTCTTCACGGCGAGCCCCGGCAGCTTTGCCAGATGTGCCGCAAGCGTCTCGCCGAGAAACTTTTCGCCATAGCCCTGCTTTTGCTCCGGCTGCTGCTCATCCCACACGAGCACGCGGATGGGCTCGGCGGCGGCGCAGAAGCCGACTGCGATGAAAAACGACGTGAGGAGCAATCTGGAGACGTATTTGGCGGGTTTCATGGCTGGGTTTTACGTGCGGAAAGGGCGTTCTGAATCAACTCCGCCACCTGCTTCGCCATCACGGACGAGCCTTCGGGCTGGAAGTGGACATTGCGCGGGATTTGCAACTCGGCCTGCCGTGGCTTCACGAGGGACCAGAGGTCGTTCCAGGTCACGCCTTCCTCGGTCATGACTTTTTTCGCGATCTCGTTGTAGGGCAGTTCGCTGTCCTTCACATACTTCGCGGCATCGCTTTCCGGCACGGGCGTGGTGCTGGCAAAGATGAGCTTGGCGCCGGTTTGCTTCAGCCGCGCGATGATCTGGCGCAGGTTCTTCTCATACTCGCCCGGCGGCACGTTTTGATGCCCACCGTTCGTGGGTGAGGCGTATTCGCCCTTGTCGTTCTTGTCGCGATCATCGGCGAAACGATACGAGAGGTCATGCAGGCCGTGATTGAAGTGAATGACGTCCCATTTCTCGTTCGCATCCGGCAGCCACCGCACGAGCCCGTAGTAACCGACCGCCACTTTCGTCGAGCCGCAGTTCGCCGGCACGCGATGCACGTTCGCCACGCCCGCGAGCCGCTTCCGCACCTCCAGCGCATACGCGATGGACACCGAGTCACCCATCAAGAGCACGCGAGGCAGCTTCGGATCATCGGTGATGGCGACAAACTCGGGCGCTGTGGCGGATTTGGGCTTGGCCGGATTCTCGGCGGCGGGGATAGCCGTCGCCGTGAGCAGAAGCGCGATGACAAACGCCAGGGGCGGTCTCGAATGAGTCATCATATAGGTTGTCCTCCGGTTACTTTTGGAGTTCCCACTTCACCGGGGCGAGGCTGATCCCGCGGTAGGGCCGTTCGGCGCTCGAAATCCACCAGTCGCCATCCTCATCCTGAAACAACTCCGGAGCGTGACCGGGAATCTCCGCGACAGAGGCGCGGTCATTGAAGTTCAATGGATCGTCGGAGTGATAGACAAAGCTGCGATCCTGATAGGTGATGCCTTTGCCGCTTAGCTTCGCATCCCAGCGGCACCAGATGAGATAGAAGCCGCCGTGCAATGCCAGCAATGTGGGTGACTCCGGCCCGCCGGTTTCCCCCTGGGGCAGCGAGAACACGCTGACAGGATCGCCCCAGGTCACCAGATCGCGCGAGGTCCGCACCAGAATGCTCTGACGGGTGGTGTAAGACATGTAGAAGACCCCGTTGTGCTTCATGATGGAGGGGTCCCGTGCGCTGCCCTCCTGGCGGAATAGCTCGCCCCTCGGCTGCCAGGACCAGAGATCGGCAGAGGTTGCATATCGAATCGGGCTGTAGCCATAGAACATCCAATATTGACCGTCGTGGTGGACGATGAAGGGCGAATGGATTTCCCGAATCTCGTCTGGGCGCCGGGCCGGCGGCAGAACTTTCGGCTGATCCAGCCACTGTCCAGCCGTGCTATGTTGTTTCAAGGGGCCTCGGGGTGCGGCGGCATGAAACAAAAGCCACTCAGCCTCGTGCGGGTTGGGTTCGCCATCAGCCACGGCCGGATGCGTGATGCCGAACGCATGCCACCGGCCGTCTGGCCCTTTCAGGATGGCGTGGTCGTTGACCTGCCAGTCGTCATGACGCTGGCCCGCTTTGAACCGCGGCGTGTCTGGACCGGGGAAGATGTCAGGTCCCGGCTTGTAAACATGGATCCACTCGCCCGTGACACGAGGCACCATGACACCTCGCACGTTTGAACGGTTGGGCATCTGTGCTTCGGCAGCGTGCAGCGCGACCAGAGGCAGGAAGGACAGGACGGTGAGGAGTGTGAGGGTGAAGCGCATGGATTCAGGTCATAGAGATACCCGCACACACCGTCCAATCTTCGGTGGGACATGCGACTTTCTTCACAATGCCCGTGACGTTCAGGACATTGACCACCGCACGCTCATGCAGGCGCTATCCACGCCTTGACGGCCTCACCGCCGCCCATTCAGGATCATCTCATTCAGCTTCTGCCGCAGGGCCTCCATGTCGGGATCGGCAAAGCCGGTGTCCAGCGTGTTCACACGATTCGCAAAAATCTGCCACCTCTTACCTCCGCAGCGCATTGATCAGCTCATCCACCTTGTTGAT
>CAZABH010000085.1:0-3347 GCA_964483585.1 uncultured Flavobacteriaceae bacterium | reverse complement strand
TCCATGTCCCCGGAAATCCGCGGGATGACATGCACATGCAGGTGGAACACCGTCTCCCCCGCCGAGGTCGTAAGCTCTGCCTCCCGCATTTCGACGTCGCAAAGTGCGACCTCAAAGTCGCGTGCTGCGCCACTCATCGCTCATCCCCCGCCACATCCAGAAACAACTGCACCAGAGCGGCGTTCACATAATAATTGTGCTTGCCCGCGCGCTGCTTGCGCACAAAGCCGGCGTCGGCGAGCGCGTCGAGATGCTTGGCCGCGGTTTGTCGCGTGATGCCCAGCTCCGTTACAAGAAACTCGATGCGCGTGTACGGATGGCGAAACAGGATGTTGAGCAGATCCTGGCTGTAGAGCTTGGGAAACTCCGCCCGCAGGCGATGCTTCATCGCCGCCATCTGGGTGCGCATGCCTTCCACGATCTGCAAGGTCGCCGCCGCCGTGCTCGCCACCGCGTCAAGCATGTAGAGCACCCAGTCCTGCCACGCCTGTGCGCTGCCGGCTTCATCACGCACCGCCTGCAGCAGACGGTAATAATCGTTCTTCGTGCGCGTGATGTGGCGGCTGAGATAGAGGATCGGAATTTCGAGAAGGCTTTCCCGCGTGAGGTACAGCACGTTCAGGATACGACCGATGCGGCCATTGCCATCCGGAAACGGGTGGATGCTCTCGAACTGATGATGGATCAGCGCCATCTTGATCAGCGGGTCGAGGGCGCAGGCATCATCGGTGTTGATGAAGTGCTCCAGCGCCGTCATGTGGGCGATGATCTCGGCGCCATCTTGAGGTGGAACATAAACTATCGCGCCGCTGCGATCGTTTTTCAACGCGGTTCCGGGCGTCGCGCGGAAACCATCGGCGCGCCCCTTGAGCAGGCGGAACATCTCAACGATCGTGTTGTTGGCAATGATGTTGCCGGACTGGCGCATCCGCTCATATCCTAGCCGCAGCGCATCGCGATACAGCGCCACTTCCTTCACGGCCGGAGAGAAATGCTCTTCGGGGAACACGTCCGCCTGGAACAGCTCATCCTGCGTGGTGACGATGTTCTCGATCTCGGACGAGGCCTTCGCCTCCTGCAGCACGAGGGTATCGATCAGAATGCCCTGGTTCGGGATCGTAGCCGCACGTCCTTTCAGTTCGGCCAAAGCGCGGCTGGCGCGGGCGAGCGCCTTCAGGACCTCGGGGGTCTCCAGGTCCACAGCTGGCGGCAGCGGCGGCAGGCCATAGGTCGCCTTTAACATGAGCGAGCTCTCAAGTTAACTTTTCGGCATTTTTTTAACATGACGGCAGCATCATGTACAGCAAACCGGCGTTCGGTTGACCCGTAACGCGACCCAGCACCCCGGCGTTCATTCTTTGGGCCTGAACAAAGTCGCACAACCCGCCTCATGCTTGACCCACGCCCGCCAGCTTCTCCTGGATCAGCGACGTGAGCCGCTCGCTCTCGGCGAACTGCTCCTCGAGCTTGGCCTGCAGGCTGGCGAAGCGCTCGGCGAAGGGCGTGTCGTCGGCTTCGACCTCCTCCGCGCCGACATAGCGGCCGGGCGTAAGTACGTGACCGTGACTGCGCACGTCCTCCAGCGTTGCGGATTTGGCGAAGCCGGGCACGTCTTCGTAGTCCCGCCCCTCGCGCCAGCGGTGGTAGGTCTCGGCGATCTTCGCGACGTCGGCATCCGAAAACTCCCGCCGCGTGCGGTCGACCGTGTGGCCAAGCTTGCGCGCGTCGATGAAGAGGATCTCGCCGCACCGGTCGCGGAAGTTACCCTTCCTCTTGTCACGTGCCAGGAACCAGAGGCACGCGGGAATCTGCGTCGAATAGAAAAGCTGGCCGGGCAGCGCGATCATGCAGTCGACAACGTCGCCCTCGATCATCGCCTTGCGAATGTCGCCCTCCCCGGACTGGCTGGACGACATCGAACCATTGGCCAGAACCACACCCGCAGTGCCCTTCGGACCCAGATGATGCAGGATGTGCTGGAGCCAACCGAAATTGGCATTGCCGGCAGGCGGAACGCCGAACTTCCAACGCGCGTCTTCCTTGAGCCGTTCACCGCCCCAATCGGAGATGTTGAACGGCGGATTGGCGAGGATGTAGTCTGCCTTCAAATCGGGCAGCTCGTCCTTGTGGAAACTGCCTTCAGAGTTCCACTTGATGTCCGCCTCGATGCCGCGCACGGCGAGGTTCATCATGGCGAGGCGCCAGGTGGTGTAATTGCTTTCCTGCCCGTAAATAGCGATGTCGCCGATGCGCCCGCCATGGGCGGTGACAAACTTTTCCGACTGCACGAACATGCCGCCCGAGCCGCAGCATGGGTCGTAGACCCGGCCCTTGTAGGGCTCGAGCATTTCAACCATCACGCGCACGACCGAGCGGGGCGTGTAGAACTCGCCGCCCCGTTTGCCTTCCGAGCCCGCGAACTGGCCAAGGAAATACTCATAGACACGGCCCAGCACGTCGCGCGCATCGTTCTGGCTGTTGCCGAGCGCAATGCCAGAGATGAGGTCGATCAACTCACCCAGCATGATCGCGTTGAGCGCCGGCCTGGAATAGTCCTTGGGCAGCACGCCCTTGAGCGACGGGTTGACCTTTTCGATGGCGAGCATCGCCTCGTCGATCAGCTTTCCAATCGTCGGCTGCTTGGCGTTGGCCTGGAGGTGCGACCAGCGGGCGTCTTTGGGCACCCAAAAGATATTGTCCGCCTTGTGCTCGTCAGGGTCTTCCGCAGAGCGCGGATCTTCAGCCACAAGGGCGGCGTGCTTGGCGTCGAAGCTGTCTGAGATGTGCTTGAGGAATATAAGGCCGAGCGCGACGTGCTTGTAGTCCGACGGCTCCATATTGCCGCGCAGCTTGTCAGCGGCTTTGAAGAGGTCGGCCTCGAAGCCGAGATCGCCGCCAGCGACATGCGCCGACCCTGCGGCCTTTGCACCGCGCTTCGTTTGCTTCTTGTCTTTCAAGGAAAGTTCACCTGGTTGCTCCAGCTTTTCATTCTAATTCGACATCGCGGATGACGCGCCGAATCCACATACGAAACCCAACATGTTTCACAATGGTAACGATAGCCAACAGACCCAACTTTGGGTAGCCAAAACGGCAAACCAGTCGGTAGAAACCGACCCCTTCCTTACGCACTCAGTGCGGGCTGGAAGCCCGCGCTCCCGGGGCGCGTCACCCCTCCCAATACCTCGCCCGCCCCGGCACCACATACCGCACCCCACCGCGCGGATCCTCCATGTCCCCGGAAATCCGCGGGATGACATGAACATGCAGGTGGAACACCGTCTGCCCCGCAGCGGCACCGTCATTGAAGCCCACGTTGAACCCGTCGGCGCGAAAGCGCGCGGTGA
>CAZABH010000084.1:0-3427 GCA_964483585.1 uncultured Flavobacteriaceae bacterium | reverse complement strand
TGTTTCGACTGCCTGTGACCGTGTTGCCGGCATTGGCGCCAACCGCCGTGTTTCCGGTGCCGGTAACCGAGACGGACGAATTGGCACCCGCGCCGGTGTTGAAACTCCCCGAAACGAAATTCGAAGCGTAATACCCCAAGCCCGCGTTGCTGTTGCCGAGGATACGCTGCGAGGAGAATGCACCCACGCCCGTGTTGTTGTCGCCAGTCACGAAATTGCTCGAGAGCGAACCCAAACCAGAGTTGTAACCACCATTCACGGACGACATCGCCGAGGAGCCCATGCCGATGTTTCCATCGCCAGTGACGTCGAAGCCGGCAAAATTACCTACCGCGGCGTTATAGCTCCCGTTGACAATGAACAAAGACCCTTGGCCCACGCCAATGTTGTATCCACCGGTTACGCCTTGGGCCGAGAAGAATCCCACGCCAATGTTCGCATCGCCCGTGACATTGCCCAGCGAGTCACCACCCACGCCGACATTGAAGCTGCCAGAAACAGTCCTGGACGACCCGGCACCGACCCCAGTGTTCGAATTCCCAATGACTGACTGGGACGAATAAGCGCCAAAACCTGAGTTGAGTTCGCCGGTGACATTGTAGGACGCGTATGTACCCATCCCCGTATTGTTGTCGCCCGCGATATTCCCGGAAGCGAAATAGCCAACGCCCGAATTGAAGTTTCCAGCCACACCCACCGCAGCATTCGCGCCAATGCCCGTGTTTCCGGTGCCGTTCACCCCTTGCAGCGAGAAAGCACCAAAGCCGCTGTTATTGCCGCCAACCACGAGTTGTCCGGAATTGGCACCACTCGCAGTGTTGTCACCTCCCGTTACATTATTAAGGGAAAACTGACCCAGACCCGTATTGTTGTCACCCGTGACCTCTCGAGAGGCATAGGTGCCGATACCGACGTTCTGAGAGCCTGTCATACTGGTTCCGGAATAGGCGCCGAGCGCGATATTCTGATTTCCAGTCACCCTGAATTGAGCAAATGTACCGAATGCAGTGTTTGCGTCACCCGAAACACTGAGCGCAGCCGAGTTACCAACCCCGGTATTCCCGCCACCCACCGAGCCCGTCCCAGCACCAACGCCCGCGTAATAGTTCTGCGCCCGAGCCGGAGCATAAGCTCCCGTCGCCATCGCCGAAGCGATGGCCAACGCAGAGACGCCGAAATACTTGGAAGCAAGGCGCGGACGACGCGCTTCGTTGAACTGACCCATAATATTTCCCCCAAAATCGCCCGCGACTGCGCAGGACTGACAAATTCCCCAGTGCGAGTTAAACGCTCGCTTGCCACCCACTGTAAACATTCGAAGCGTACCGGTGCTATACTACCGTTGGGTTTTCTTGCCTGTTGTTGCACGATGCGCACACTATACAATTATTAGGCGAAGGGCCTTTACAGCATTCTCTCGCTTGCCAGACCCAAGTGAACTGCAATCGACCAGAATGTGGGCGCACAAATGAAAGCTGGGCCAAGCAAGCAAGCGCGACAAAACCGGGCTAGGTGCAAGAACGAGCTTGGTTAAAGCGGATGGAAGACCGCAGCAGGGGGATTTCAAGCATGAACGGCATCCACTTCATCTCCGGCACGCCCCGCTCGGGCTCGACACTCCTGTCGGCGTTGCTCAAGCAGAACCCGGAACTGCATGCGGGCATGACCAGCCCGGTGCTGGCGATCTCAAACGGCCTGTTCTCGGCGATGGGCGCGCATCAGGAATGGGCACCGCTGGTGTCGAACGAACAGCGGGCCGACGTCATGCGGGCGGCAATCCTCGCCTATTACCAGCGCATTGCCGCAGGCAAGATCGTTTTCGACACCAATCGTGGTTGGTCATCCAAGATATCGACCATCGCTGCCCTCTTCCCGAATGCGCGCATTATTGCCTGCGTGCGCGAGTTTGCATGGGTCATCGACAGCTTCGAGCGGCTCTACACACACAACCCTCTGGTCATGTCAAAGCTCTTCAATCTCGACAATGGCATGTCTGTCTACACGCGCGCAGACACGATCGCTGGTATCTACGGCGTAGCGGGATTTGCGTGGCATGGCGTGCGCGAAGCTTTATTCGGCGAACATGCAGGTCGGCTGATCCTGGTCGACTACGAGGCCCTGACGCGCAATCCACAGCGTACGATGGAATATCTCTACAACGTGCTGGGATTGCCACCCTTCCAGCATGACTTCGAAAACGTCGAGTTCAACGCAGCCGACGAGTTCGACATCCAGTTCGGCCTGCCTGGCATGCACAGCGTCCGCCGCCGCGTCGAGTTCACCCAACGCAAGACCATACTGCCCCCCGATATTTTCAGCCGATACACAGGCCACGATTACTGGAAGGAACCAGGGTTCATGCAGTTGGGCATCCCTGCCTGCGTCTGGACGCGGTAGAAGGCCCGAAGGCCATTACCAACCGATACGCAAACCCGCCTTGCCGCCCAGCGTGCCTTCACCTGACCCGGCTGCAATACCGCCATTGAAGGTCACATTGGGCGCAAGCCGTGCGGCAAAGCCCGCGGCAATCGCGTGATCGCCCTCGAACGTGCCCCAGTTCCCGGAGACAGCAAAGGTTTCGCCGGCCTGAAGGTCGGGGGTATCCATGGCAAATGCCATCGCAATACCTTCGGAAAGAACTCTGTCCCTGTATTCAAGCCCATCCACGCGCCCGGGCAGGCTACCCGGCCCTGCACCAAACAGTGATATATCAATCGCCGCCACGTGTCCCGCGGCATCCGTGGTCATCACATAAAGCGGCCCGGACTGCGACGCCGTACTTGCTGCCGAGGTTGCGCCCGGCAACACATAGGTGTTCGTGGCCGTACCGAAGACCATCTGGTTTGCGGCTGTGGCCGTCGCACCTGCGCCGAATGCCGCCGAGTTGGCGAATGTCGCGCTGGCCCCCTGGCCGACTGCAGTTGCATTCGTGCCAGTAGCCGCAGCGTTCCCGCCCAGCGCGATGCCGGTGGCACTGGCGCTTGAGCCCGCCCCCAGCTTGTTGGCCGTCAATCCGGTCGCCAGGATGGAAGAGCTCAATCCGCTGAGCGACGTCGAAACGTTGGACAGCGAGGTCGAGACAAATCCAACGCTCGAAGAAACATTGCCAAGAGAGGTGCTGACATTCGCCAACGATGCCGTGTTGTTCGCGACAGACGCGGACACGTTGCCCAGCGATGTCGACACGTTCCCGAGCGACGAACTGACATTACCAAGCGAGGTACTGAGGCCTGTCAGAGACGTCACGGTGCCAGCCACAGAAGCGGACACGTTGGCAAGGGATGTGGAAACGCTGCCAAGCGAAGAGCTGACGTTACCCAACGACGTGTTGATGCCAGCCACTGAGGTCGAAACATTCCCGAGAGATGTGCTGACATTGCCGAGCGACGTATTGATGCTCGCAACCGAACTCGAGACGTTGCCCAGC
>CAZABH010000083.1:0-3639 GCA_964483585.1 uncultured Flavobacteriaceae bacterium | reverse complement strand
ATCTGCGAACCCACCCGATGCGATCATCGGGATCTTAACCTTGTTGGCCGCGGCCGGGATGAGGATCAACCCCGGGATGTCGTCCTCACCGGGATGGCCCGCGCACTCGAAGCCATCTATCGATATGGCGTCAACGCCCATGCGTTCTGCCGAGAGGGCGTGACGCACAGCCGTACACTTGTGAATGACCTTGATGCCGTGCTGCTTGAAGTGGTCGACATGTTCCTGGGGCTTGTAGCCGGCCGTCTCGACGATCTTGATGCCACCTTCGATGATGGCCTGCCTGTATTCTGCATAAGGGGGCGGCTTCAGGGCTGGCAGGATGGTGAGGTTCACGCCAAACGGCTTGTCCGTCATTTCACGACAGCGTTTGATTTCCTTGGCAAGGTCCTCTGGCGTCGGCTGGGTCAGCGCCGTGATGAAGCCCAGGGCTCCGGCGTTGGCCACTGCTGCAACCAGTTGCGCGCGACCGACCCATTGCATGCCGCCCTGGACAATGGGGTGCTGGACCCCGAACATTTCGGTGAAGCGGGTCTTGAGCATGCTTGTCTTCCTGAAATTGAAGGCGTGATTGTTGCCGGTGACCTTGCAATGGTCGACGGGTTTTGTGCAAGGGGCTTAGGGCCCTTCGACCTTGATACCCCGGGCACGCAGCATGTCTATGATGCTGCCGCGACCCACGAGATGGGCAGCACCGACAACCACGAGATGGTCGTCGCCTTCGTTCATCATTGCCTCGATCTGGGGCATCCACTTGGCGTGGCGGTCGTCGAACAGCGCCTTCCTGAGTGCAGGGAACTTGTCCATGTCCCGGTTGAGAAGTTCGTCGAGTTGGCCGGCCTTGCCGTTTTTCCACGCATCGAGAAGCTGCGACACGATCCGGTTTGCTGAGGCGGTTTGCTGCAGCGTGATGACGAGGAATTGAAGTTCCTGTTCGCGGCTGAGGTCTGCGAACAGCCTGATCTGGCTTTCTGTCGTCTCGAGTGTGCCGCGCTGTGTCCCATTGGTTTTTGCCCAATTCCAAAGGCGCGCGTCTGCGCCGCCGGTTTCACCGGGTGTGGGTGGTCCTGCCTTTCCGGTCATCTGCTGCGTTGCCTGCAGCGTTGTCAGCGTGATCGCGGCCAGCCATGGGCGCATGCGGTCCATGGCTTCGGCGCTCAGGCCCAGGCTGCGTGCGACAGTATCAAATTTGCTGCGGTACTCGGGGGCCAGCATGCGGCGCAGCGAGGTGCCTTGGGGCAGAAAGCCAAATCTGGTTACCAGGTCACCCATGACTTGCGGGTTCGAGGCTTCGTCGATGTCGATCTCGAAATGGATTTTT
Source organism: uncultured Flavobacteriaceae bacterium (assembly GCA_964483585.1). GTDB lineage: Bacteria > Pseudomonadota > Alphaproteobacteria > Micropepsales > Micropepsaceae > SZUA-430. Next base: position 2,318 of record CAZABH010000083.1, on the reverse strand, counting down.
TGCGCGACCTTCAGGGCCTGCTCGAGTTCAGGGGTTTGCCAGCCAAGATCCGGGGGCAGGATATGGATCGAACCGAAGAAGTAAATATCACCCTTGTCGCCGTCGACTTTCCAGAGAGCTGGTCCCGCAGTGCTCTCGCGACCATGGGCCGGAGCAGCGATCAGGACAATGGCAAGGACAAGGCCTACGGCCATCTGGCGCGTGTGTCTTGTGATTGCTGCGATCTCCATGGGTTTCCTTTCTCTCGGCTTCCAGGGGGCGGCGGTCTGGTTCAGCGGTGGTCAGGTCGGAATTCTAGCACGTCAAAAACAGGACTGCGAAAACAATGACGTGACCTATTGAGCCTTGGTTTTGTTCATGGCGCTTTTCCGAGTCGTACGGGTTTCAGGTACAGGTTGACCCCGTGCGGTGGGCGGAGTTGATTGATAGTCACGTTGCACTGGAGATTCATGATGACGGAATTCACACCCCTCAGTTCCCTTGTCGGCGGCCTTCTGATCGGTCTGGCTGCCGTATGGTTGATGGCTGCCAATGGTCGCATTGCCGGCGTTAGCGGCATTCTCGGTCGCCTCTTGCCGCCAGATCGGGATGGAACCGCGCCCGCGCGCGTCGCGTTCATCGTCGGGTTGATTGTTGCGCCGATGTTGCTGGTATTGTCGGGGGGAACCTTGCAGCAAACCTTGTCCGGCAATCTGCCATTGCTCGTGGTTGCGGGTCTTCTCGTGGGCTTCGGAAGCACGATTGGCAGCGGGTGTACCAGTGGGCATGGCGTCTGTGGGCTGTCACGACTTTCGAAGCGTGCTTTTGCGGCCACCCTTGTGTTCATGGCGGCGGGGATGATCACGGTTTATGTGGCGAGGCATTTGGCATGAGCGGCTCAATCCTGCGCGTCGTCTCGGCGCTTCTTGCTGGTCTTGTGTTCGGGCTCGGATTGACTATCTCGGGGATGACCGATCCTGCGAAGGTTCTGAACTTCCTCGATGTGACGGGAACCTGGGATGGCAGTCTGGCCTTCGTCATGGGTGGAGGTGTGATCGTGGCCTTCATCGGCTATCGGCTTGCCTTTGCGGCCGGGAAGCCGCTTTTTGAGAGTCGGTTCCACCTTCCAACGGCGTTGCAGATCGATGGTCGGCTTGTCTCGGGGGCGGCACTCTTCGGTATTGGCTGGGGGCTTGCAGGCTTGTGCCCGGGGCCGGCCCTGGCCTCGCTGCTGACGGGTTCAACCGGTGTGCTCGTCTTTGTTGGCGCCATGGTGGCAGGGATGTGGCTTGGGCGCGTCTATATCGAACGTTCGGCCTGACGGCGAGGCGTCGGCGTGAGGTGGTTTCATCGCACGCTGGAATGCTGTAGAACGCCGCCTCTTTCGGGGATACTGCCATGTCTGAGGTGCAAGCCGTTGTCGATCGCTCGCCGGGTGAGGCCGCTGAGCGGCGTCGCACGTTTGCGATCATTTCGCATCCGGACGCTGGCAAGACGACGCTGACCGAGCATTTGCTGCTGATGGGTGGTGCGATCCACCTCGCTGGCGAGGTGAAGGCCAAGGGGGATCGTCGGCGTGCACGCTCGGACTGGATGAAGATCGAGCAAGAGCGAGGGATTTCGGTTACGACCGCCGTGATGACCTTCGAGTACCAGGGGATCGTCTATAATCTTCTCGACACACCTGGCCACGAAGATTTTTCGGAGGATACCTACCGTACGCTGACGGCGGCAGATTCGGCGATCATGGTGATTGATGCTGCGAAGGGCATCGAAAGCCAGACCCGCAAGCTGTTCGAAGTCTGTCGCATGCGCGATATCCCCATCATCACCTTCATCAACAAGATGGACCGCGAGGCGCGCGATGCGTTCTCGCTCATCGACGAGATCGCCGACCAGCTTCAGCTGCATGTGACGCCAGCGATGTGGCCTGCCGGATCGGGCCTGAACTTCCGCGGGGCCATGCACTTTCAAAGCGGAAAGTTCCTGCCCTTTGGCAAGGATGCAGTCCCGGTCGATCCCGCGTCTCTTGGGGCCTTGCTTGGCGCTGACGAGCTCAAGCAGTTTCGTGACGAGATGGACCTTGCACGCGGCGGCTATCCGGCATTCGAACTGGATGTCTTCCGCGAGGGCCACATCACACCTGTCTTCTTCGGTTCGGCGCTGAAGCATTTCGGTGTAAAGGAGCTTATCGAGGGTCTTGGCCAGTGGGCCCCTGGACCGCGCGCGCAGAAGTCAACCAGCCGCATGGTCGAGCCGGCCGAACCGAAAGTCAGCGGCTTCGTCTTCAAGGTGCAGGCCAACATGGACCCCAATCATCGCGACCGCGTGGCCTTCAT
>CAZABH010000082.1:0-3675 GCA_964483585.1 uncultured Flavobacteriaceae bacterium | reverse complement strand
CCGACTCTCCATGTCTCCGTCTCTCCGTGCCTTCGTGCCTCCGTGCCTCAGTGCCTTCTCCCCCCCCCCACCCCCCACCCTCTGATCCGGATCTCCCAGCACCCGCTGCGTCTGCGCCGCCCGGTACGCCACCAGCCGCCCGCGCAGACCGACATCCCCGAGCGCCAGAATCGACGCCGCCAGCAGCCCCGCGTTGACCGCACCCGCCTTGCCGATCGCCAGCGTCCCGACCGGGATCCCCGCCGGCATCTGCGCGATCGACAGCAGCGAGTCCATCCCGTTGAGCGCCTTCGACTGCACCGGCACCCCCAGCACCGGCAGGTGCGTGTGGGCCGCGAGCATGCCCGGCAGGTGCGCCGCCCCGCCCGCCCCGGCGATGATCACCCGGATCCCCCGCCCCTCGGCCTCTTTCGCGTACGCCGCCAGCAGGTCCGGCGTGCGGTGCGCCGAGACCACCCGCGTCTCGCACGCCACCCCCAACTCACCCAGAATCCCGGCCGCGAACTCCATCGTCCCCGCCCAGTCCGAACGGGATCCCATCACGACGCCGACGAGCGGTTGTTGCGGAGTGGTCATGCCGAAGGATAGGAATGCGCACCACGGCCGGATCCGGGTGCTAATCCGTCGCGGCCTCCTCGGCAGGGGCGGTCACCGGCGCCCGAGGATCGACCTCAAAGGTCGACTCCATCAGCTCGAAGCCGGGCGTAGTCAGCGACGCGGTGTCGAGGTACTCGACCCGGAGCACCTCGACAAAGGTCCCGTCCTCCCGCTCCGAGACGATCAGTCGGATGTGCCGGTCGCGCTCGCCGAGGGTCTTGGCCCGATCGATCCCCTCGATCCCCAGACCCTCCAGACCCATCCACCGATCCAGCGGGCGTTCATCCTCCATCCGCCCCGTGATCCCCAGGTTCGCGAGGGTGCGGCCCAGCTCGCTCCGCGCCCCCTGGGATTCCCGATACCCAAGAATGCTCAGCACCGACAACTGGCCGGACTCGGCCCGAAGGCTGAAGTTTGCGGGAACGCCGGGCTCGGTGTTCTGCTCGACCCACCGGGTCAGCCACCAGTTGCCGGGGGCCCGGAACCGCACCCCGCCGGCCTCCAGCGCTTTGGCGCCATTCACATCGGCCCGCAGCGTGGCCGGATCCCGCACGACCATGGACTCACGCACCAGTTCAAGTCCAGGTTCGAGCCGCTCGGCGGAGTCGGCGTGGATGATCTCACGAAACTCAACAGTCCCGCCGTGGGCGAGTCCGCTGAAGAACATGCGCAGCACGTACTCCTGACCGTCCTTGGCGGAACGGTACTCGAAGCCCTCGCCAACGAATGCACCCCAGGAGGTCAACGGCCTCGGGTCGGCAAACAGTTCGAATCCGAGTTCCTTGAGCCAGGCCTCAGTCTCCGCGATCGGGTCCGCGTCCGCGTCGTAGTACAGAATCTCCATGGCGATCAGCGCATCGTGCCCCGTGGGCTGCAGTTCGATCAGCCTTTCCGGGCCGGTGTCCGGCTCCCCGCGTGTGAGCACCCAGTTGCCCGGGTACCGGACCGTCATCGTGGTGGTGCTCGCGGACTTCGGAGCGTCGAGGTCGGGCTTCGGCGCGGCGTTCAACATCCATGCGATCACCACCGCGCCACCGAGGACGCCGATGCGGAGCACGATCGGGAGGAAGAGAAACCAGATGATGGCCCAGAACCGGTTGGCGTTGAAGACCCCGCGGACGCTCGCGTACGCCAGCACAGATCCGTAGATCGCAGCGACCGCCGGAAGCACCGACGCGATGATCCATCCGATGTGATCGCTCTCGGAATAGCTCGTAAAATCCGAGAAGACCAGCGACGCGACCGCGTAGTAGCAGAAGCCCACCAGCAACGCAGGGAAGTGCAGGAACGCGAAAACCCGGCCTGCCACGCCGCTGTCGACGCGCCGCACCCCGCACATGTGCAGGCGTGCTCTGAACCAGAGACCCAGCAGCCAGTAGTAGATCAGGCCACGCACAACGCCGCCCGCCATCGCCGCGCCCCAGATCTCGGGCCAGGTGTTGAGGATGCGGGAGACCTGCGACCCGGAGCCGAGGGATCGCCACTCGAGCTGGTCGATCACCTGGATCATGCCCACGAACCACATGAGCACGAAGACTTGCGAAAACTTCACATGCACGGCGTGAGAAAGCATGAACCGGGTCGGAGCGAACAGCAACGCCCAGAGCAAGCGACCGCCCGGGATCGTGCCCTTCAGCTCCGTTGCCCGTGCTTCGTCAAAGTACCGTCCGTGCGGTTGATTCGGCCAATTCGAAGCCGGCAGATCGCCTGCGGCCGTCTCCGGGTTGGGAGATGCGTTCTGGTATGGCGAACCGCCGTGGGATCGAGATTCCATGTTCAGGCCTTGGCAAGGGGGTAGTCCGAAACCGTGTCGAGCGGTTACCACGATACCGGCTTCGAAGCCACCCCGTCAGAACCGGCACTGCACGTTCAGCACGAACGAGCCCCATGTCTGGCCGTTGGGCTGGGCCTCGAAGGTCTCGGTCTCCCAGGTCTGGGCCCAGCCGAACTCCACGCACTTGTACCGGGCCATCACGCCCAGCGTGGCCCGGGACACCAGGTCCTCCCGCTCGGCCGAGCGGGAGTCGGCGAAGGTGTTGCCGTCGATGAACATGTTCCGCCCCACCGCGTCCGCGGCCACCGTCGCGTAGCCGTACACGGACCAACGGTTGTCTGGATCCTCAAAACTGCCGCCCGTGTGGTCCTTGATGCCCAGGAACGACGCAGGCCCGAAATCGTCGGGCATGTTCCAGCCCAGCCGCAGGGTGGTCTGCCCCCGGGCCCGGATGAACACGTTGCCGCCGTCGAACCGCACGGCCGGCAGCATGTCCATCTGCAGGCCGCCGATGTCGGCCCGGTCGGTGCGCCAGGTGCGCTGGTAGGTCACATTGACGGTCAGCTCGTTGGCCAGCTGCGTATCCCAGCCCTGGGGATCGATCTCGTCCGGCCAGGTGTCGTGCACCCAGCGCTGGATGTCCTCGGCGAACGACCACGAACCCACCACGCCGATCTCCAGACCGAAGTGATCGTGGCGGTTCGTGTCGGCCCGCTGGAACGCCGCGCCGAGCGTCAGCCAGCCGCCGTAGGGATGGTCGTCCGGGTCCGGGTCGGCGATCTCGATGTCCGACGCCGTGTACATGTGCTGCTTGACCCAGAACCCCACGCCGAAGCGCGGGTCCTCCCAGCCCTTGGCGAAGTCCGACGGGTCCTCGGGCGTGAAGCCGAAGCCGAACTCGATGCCCTGGCCGCTGGTGTAGAAGCGGTCGGTGTCGTTGATCAGATTCGGATAGGTCCCGTCGTTGTCCCAATAGGCGGTGAAGGAGCGGAACTCGAAGTTGCTCCGGGTGGTCAACTGCGTCCAGAGGGAAGCATCGGAATCGGCCTGCTCCGCCAGACCGGTCTCGGTCGAATGCTCCAAGTCGGGCACTGCATCCGATCCGGCCTCCGGCTGCTGCGCCAACGCCGAGGCGGAAACCGCCAGAAGCACCGACCAGGACGCGGACGCACGGGAATTCATGGCCGGAGCATACCCGTCCGATGGGTTCGGTACACATCCTCAGCGGCCGAGCGTGCCAAAGATTCACCATGATCAAGCCGGTGGTCGGAATCCTGGGCGGGGGGCAGTTGGCCATGATGCTG
>CAZABH010000081.1:0-3868 GCA_964483585.1 uncultured Flavobacteriaceae bacterium | reverse complement strand
TAGCAAAAATTTACAAACCGTTGTGGTTTGAATTAAAAGATGGATTCACGATACTGATTTTTATCGTTTTCTTATAGAAAACCCAGTTGTGGTTTGAATTAAAAGATGGATTCACGATACTATAATCATGTGAAGGTCTAATTCTAATTCAGTTGTGGTTTGAATTAAAAGATGGATTCACGATACTATCCGCCAAGTGTAGATGAGCCTTGCCCCAGTTGTGGTTTGAATTAAAAGATGGATTCACGATACTGCATTTTTAAAGATATTGAGTGCCAAAGGTGTTGTGGTTTGAATTAAAAGATGGATTCACGATACTTTTCACGCCAATTATTAAACAGATAATTGAGTTGTGGTTTGAATTAAAAGATGGATTCACGATACTTTCTACCGTGTTGGGGTCATATTCATTGTAGTTGTGGTTTGAATTAAAAGATGGATTCACGATACTAAATTTTGAAGAAAGAAAAGTTACTGAAAGGTTGTGGTTTGAATTAAAAGATGGATTCACGATACTAACCCAATCGCCATTATATTCAGTATTGTCGTTGTGGTTTGAATTAAAAGATGGATTCACGATACTTTGGTGCCAAACTTTGAAACTGGAATGATGGTTGTGGTTTGAATTAAAAGATGGATTCACGATACTATTACACCACTAATCCCGCTGGCGACACAAGTTGTGGTTTGAATTAAAAGATGGATTCACGATACTCGCCAAAACCGATAAACCATGAACGGCATGGTTGTGGTTTGAATTAAAAGATGGATTCACGATACTAGTCAAGAGTTATTAGGCATTCAGATAACGGTTGTGGTTTGAATTAAAAGATGGATTCACGATACTAGTGTCTTTAATAGAGAGTATCAAAATGTTGTTGTGGTTTGAATTAAAAGATGGATTCACGATACTTTCATCGTCCATTTGATAATAAACTATTAAGTTGTGGTTTGAATTAAAAGATGGATTCACGATACTTTTCAAGATGAAAAACTCTTACGCAAACAAGTTGTGGTTTGAATTAAAAGATGGATTCACGATACTAAAATATAAAATGCCCCTACGGCCAACCAGGTTGTGGTTTGAATTAAAAGATGGATTCACGATACTTTTCAGCTTGCTTTAAAATGCCCTTATGTAGTTGTGGTTTGAATTAAAAGATGGATTCACGATACTTATGTAGCCTATTTCTTCACAGCATTCTGCGTTGTGGTTTGAATTAAAAGATGGATTCACGATACTGGAAGAAAAGAAACAGCGAAAGTTTTTTCTGTTGTGGTTTGAATTAAAAGATGGATTCACGATACTGATTTCTAAAGTTCTGTCGGTACCGTTTAGTTGTGGTTTGAATTAAAAGATGGATTCACGATACTACACAAGCATAGAAGGCACTACCCGCGATAGTTGTGGTTTGAATTAAAAGATGGATTCACGATACTTAGAGCAGATTTAGGGGTTAATATGGGTGAGTTGTGGTTTGAATTAAAAGATGGATTCACGATACTAGCCTATGGCAAATGTGCTTACACTTGTGCGTTGTGGTTTGAATTAAAAGATGGATTCACGATACTATAAAATGCGGAACACACAATATAAATAGCGTTGTGGTTTGAATTAAAAGATGGATTCACGATACTAGAAAACAAATCACATCAGCAGATTTTGAGGTTGTGGTTTGAATTAAAAGATGGATTCACGATACTTAGGGATGCTCAAAGAATGTGTGAAGAGTAGTTGTGGTTTGAATTAAAAGATGGATTCACGATACTAAATATTGTTGATGTAGAGAATGGCGCATGGTTGTGGTTTGAATTAAAAGATGGATTCACGATACTAGCGCAAAGAATAGAATACTGGTATGGTATGTTGTGGTTTGAATTAAAAGATGGATTCACGATACTGCAATATGGATTCATTAAGTGTCTTTAATAGTTGTGGTTTGAATTAAAAGATGGATTCACGATACTGTATGGGCCGGCACTTACTTTATTGGCATTGTTGTGGTTTGAATTAAAAGATGGATTCACGATACTTGCGCTCCAGTCAGCATACAATAAGTTGCTGTTGTGGTTTGAATTAAAAGATGGATTCACGATACTATTTCTAAACGTTCAGGAATTAGAAGTGTAGTTGTGGTTTGAATTAAAAGATGGATTCACGATACTTACAATTGATACTTATTGCGGTATTCTTAGTTGTGGTTTGAATTAAAAGATGGATTCACGATACTGCTTTTGAACTTTTAAAAGAAAGGAAGATAGTTGTGGTTTGAATTAAAAGATGGATTCACGATACTTTGGAAAAACGAATTGATAACCGCCTTGGAGTTGTGGTTTGAATTAAAAGATGGATTCACGATACTCATTACGTGCTATGCCACTACGTTGAGCAAGTTGTGGTTTGAATTAAAAGATGGATTCACGATACTCCGGATTAATTGGTGGTGTAGTGGCAGGCTGTTGTGGTTTGAATTAAAAGATGGATTCACGATACTATTATTGGTTCGGCATAACATTCGTTCTGGGTTGTGGTTTGAATTAAAAGATGGATTCACGATACTCCCACGCACAAAAAGGAAAAAGAAAAACTGGTTGTGGTTTGAATTAAAAGATGGATTCACGATACTTATCACTGTTTTGAATGCTCTCAATACCAAGTTGTGGTTTGAATTAAAAGATGGATTCACGATACTTATGCGCCTCAATATCCAAGTGAGAAAAAAGTTGTGGTTTGAATTAAAAGATGGATTCACGATACTGGATAATGAATACTTGCTTGCAAGGAATAAGTTGTGGTTTGAATTAAAAGATGGATTCACGATACTTTGCTTTAATAATTGGCGCATCTGCTGTAAGTTGTGGTTTGAATTAAAAGATGGATTCACGATACTAAATCGTTTAATGCTAATTGCATGGCTTCCGTTGTGGTTTGAATTAAAAGATGGATTCACGATACTATAGAGAAGCGTTATCTCAACAGGTAGATAGTTGTGGTTTGAATTAAAAGATGGATTCACGATACTTCAATAGTTGTCTTAAATCAGTAGCAGAATGTTGTGGTTTGAATTAAAAGATGGATTCACGATACTTTCCTGCTTCTTTCAATGGATAAACAGGAGGTTGTGGTTTGAATTAAAAGATGGATTCACGATACTGGCGGCACTTGCTGCGCCTAGTGCAGTAATGTTGTGGTTTGAATTAAAAGATGGATTCACGATACTATGATATTGCGCTACCCAACTAAGGCAGCGGTTGTGGTTTGAATTAAAAGATGGATTCACGATACTAGCAATAATAGTATTGTCTTTATTTATTGCGTTGTGGTTTGAATTAAAAGATGGATTCACGATACTGAACTACCATGCAGAGCCATTGCCAATGTTGTTGTGGTTTGAATTAAAAGATGGATTCACGATACTTATTGACAGCCATTACAATGGTATCGACAAGTTGTGGTTTGAATTAAAAGATGGATTCACGATACTCGTAACGAATGGAACAACCTGCCACACCCCGTTGTGGTTTGAATTAAAAGATGGATTCACGATACTCCGAAATGGCTATTTCTGGAATGGAATAAGGTTGTGGTTTGAATTAAAAGATGGATTCACGATACTGGGGTAGGGCGTGGACGTGGCATTGGTAGCGTTGTGGTTTGAATTAAAAGATGGATTCACGATACTGGTAAAATTACAGCAATGTGCCAATGGCTAGTTGTGGTTTGAATTAAAAGATGGATTCACGATACTCTGCCGATTCGTTATTGTAAAGGCATTTGGTTGTGGTTTGAATTAAAAGATGGATTCACGATACTAAAATAGTTTTTTCATTAACTCCACCACCAGTTGTGGTTTGAATTAAAAGATGG
>CAZABH010000080.1:0-3928 GCA_964483585.1 uncultured Flavobacteriaceae bacterium | reverse complement strand
GGACGTTGTCGAAGAGTTTGTGTCTCTGTCATGAGGATGCGATCTCGAAGACGACGTTCTGCGGTTGGTAACCGCAGCTACGGCAGACGAGACGACGCCCCGCACCGTAGTTCACGCTACCAGGGAAGGGTGCCGCTCAACCACTTTTGCACTTTGCCTTTTGCCTTCTCACCCCCCATCACTCGCGATAATGACACCCCATACTCACCTTGTTCTGCCACGCCGCGTTGGTCACGAGGATCGCGGTGCGCACGGCGTTGCGCAGGCCGATGAGATCGTCGGTGAGGCGGCGGGTGCGGTAGAAATTTTCGATCTCGCTTTCCAGGGCGCGCAGATCGCGCAACGCCCGCGCCAGGCGAGGCCCCGTCCGCACCAGACCTACGTAGTTCCACATGATGTGTTTGATCACGCTCATGTCCTGGGTGAGCAGGGCCGGATCAGCCACGGCGTCGCCGGTGGCGGCCCAGGACGGGATCAGGCCGGCGTCGTAGAGCGTCTGCTCGGCCAGGTGAGATTGGATGTGCTGGGCGGCGCGGCGTCCCCACACCAGCCCCTCCAGCAAGGACGTACTCGCCAGCCGATTCGCCCCGTGCAGGCCGGTGCAGGCCACTTCGCCCACGGCGTAGAGATTTTTGAGCGTGGTCTGCCCCCACTCGTCCACCCAGACGCCGCCGCAGGCATAGTGCGCGGCGGGGACGACAGGCACCAGGTCTTCGGTGATGTCGACGCCGAAGGTCAGCGCTTGCTCGTAGATGGTGGGAAAGTGGTGCAGGATCTCATCGCGTGGCACGTACGAGCGCAGGTCGAGGTAGACGTTGTTGACGTCTCGCGCCAGCATTTCGCGGTGAATGCTACGCGCCACAACATCGCGCGGGGCCAGATCCTTCCACTGGGGATCATGGTTTTGCATGAAAGGCACACCGTCGGCGTGGACGAGCCGCGCCCCTGCCCCGCGCACCGCCTCGGAGACGAGGAAACGCACCGCGCCCTGGCGGAAGAACGCCGTGGGGTGGAACTGCACAAACTCGGCGTTGATGATGCGCGCCTCGGCGCGGTCGGCCATGGCCAGGCCGTCACCGCGGCTGCCTACCGGGTTGGTGCTACGCAGGAAGATCTGCCCCAGACCACCCGTAGCGAGGACGGTCATCTTGGCGACACAGCGACGCACGTCACCGCTGGCCTGATCGAGCAGATACGCACCCACACACGAGCGCGGCTGGTAGACCGACAACCTGTCCACACTGTGATGGGACGGCGTGAGCAGGTCCACAGCGGTGTGGCCGGTGAGGAGGGTGACGTTGGGGTGAGCGTCCATGGCCTGGATCAGCCCGATCTCGATGGCCTTGCCCGTGGCGTCGGCGGCGTGGATGATGCGCGGCAGCGAGTGTCCGCCCTCCAGCGCGAGGGACAGGTCGCCGTCCGCAGCCATGTCGAACGGCACACCGACCCGATCAAGCAACACTTCGCGCACGGCAACCGGTCCTTCTTCGGCAAGGATGCGCACCGCTTCGGGGTTGCTGTGACCGGCCCCGGCGCGGATGATGTCCTCGGCCAGCAGCGCCGGGGAATCGTCGTCGCCCTTGTAGATGATGCCGCCCTGCGCCCAATAGGTGTTCGTGTCCTCGGGGCGGGTAGCGCGGGTCACCACCGTCACGGGGATACCGGCGTCGGCCAACGCCAGCGCTGTGGTCGCCCCGGCAATGCCGGTGCCGAGGATGAGAACTTCGGTGGAGAGGAGGTTGGCCATACAAAAGTCTCTTTCGTGGTGATGTGTTGCGTGTTACGTGTTGCGTGGGTCGAGGCTCTGTTCGTTTTTGTTGAACCATCCATTTTTCAAGCAAACGAAAGATCAATCTTTACCCACGCAACACGGAACACGTTCAAAACTTTTTACCCAATCGCGATCATCCGCTCCACCGACCGCGCCGCGCGCACGCGGATCTCTTCGGGCACGTGGATCTCGTACTGCATCTTTTCGAGGGCGGTCAGGGTGTCTTCGAGGGTGATCTGGTTCATGTGTGGGCAGCGCACCGAGCAGAGACGCAGCATCTCTTTGTCGGGGTTGGCGCCCATGATGTTGTCGCCCATCGAGCATTCGGTGAGCAACAGGAAGCGCGGCGCAGTGCTCTGTTCCACGGTGCGCATCATGGCAGTGGTGCTGCCGGAATAGTCCGATGCGGCCACGACTTCGGGGCTGCATTCAGGATGGGCCAGGATGAAGACATCGGGGAATTGGGCGCGCACGTTGCGGATGTCTTCCACCGTGAATTTCTCGTGGACCTCACAGCGGCCATGCCAGCCGATGAAATCGTAACCGCTGTTGTCTTCCAGCGCAATGTCGGATTTTGTGCCGTTGAATTTGGCAGATGGGACGATGATCGTCTTGCCCGTCTCGGCGGCGACGTTGCGTGCCAGGTACTCGTCAGGTACGAAGATGATACGGTCGGAGTCGAGCGAGTTGACCACGGCCACGGCGTTGCCGGAGGTGCAGCAGATGTCGCACTCGGCCTTGACGTCGGCGTAGGTATTGACGTAGGTGACGACCGGCGCGCCGGGATATTGCGCCTTGAGTTGGCGCACGTCCTCGGCGGTGATGCTGGACGCCAGCGAGCAGCCCGCTTTGGCGGCGGGCAGGAGGACCGTCTTGTTGGGGTTGAGGATCTTGGCGGTTTCGGCCATAAATTCCACGCCGCAGAAGACGATCACGTCCTTTTCGGTCTGCGCGGCCTTGCGACTCAGTTCCAGCGAATCCCCCACAAAATCGGGGATGGAGTGGAAGAGCGCTGGCTCCATGTAGTTGTGGCCCAGGATCACAGCATTGCGTTCCACCTTGAGCCGGTTGATGTCCACAGCGATCTCGGCCTTGTAGCGCAGCTCAAAATCGGGGACGACATCATGCAGCTTCGCCTTGAGCGACGCGTACATTTCTTGGATGGCGGTATTATCTTTGATGAGTGTCATGTTGTGTTTACCTTGTAGGATAGGTGGAGCGAGTTGCGAATTGCGTGACGGTCGTCCGTCGTCAGTCGTCAGTCGTCAATTCTTCGAGATCGAAACTGATATCCATCGCCCGCGCCGAATGGGTCAACGCGCCGACGGAGATGAAGTCGACGCCGGTAGCGGCGATGGCGGCGACGGTGTCGAGCGAGACATTGCCCGATGCTTCCAGGCCGGTGCGTCCCGCGGTAATGCGGACAGCTTCGGCCATCTGATCGACGGTCATGTTGTCGAGCATGATGCGGTCAACATTCAGACTCAGCGCTTCGTCGAGTTCGGCCAGGTTCTTCACTTCCACCTCGATAGGACGGCGTCGATCATCGCCCGCCCGCACCCGTTCCACAGCGGCGGTGATACCTCCGGCAGCGGCGATATGGTTGTCTTTGATCAAGACCATGTCATACAGGCCGATGCGGTGGTTCTGTCCGCCACCCAGGGCAACGGCGCGCTTGTCGAACAGGCGCAACCCCGGCGCGGTTTTGCGCGTGTCGAGGATTACGGCATTGGTCCCATTCACAGCGTCGACGAAGCGGCGGGTGAGGCTGGCGATGCCCGACATACGCTGGAGCAAGTTGAGGGCGACGCGCTCGCCGGTGAGCAGGGCGCGCCCTGGTCCTTGCGCAGTGGCGATGACCGTTCCCTTGCGTACAAACGTCCCCTCGGCGACCAGCGGCGTCACCTGGACACGGTCATCCAGCAGTGAAAAAGTCAGGGCGACCACGTCTAGCCCGGCGACAATACCGTCGGCTTTGGCCAGGAAGCGCCCTGCGTAGGGGGCATCGGCGGGGATGGTGCAGCGTGTGGTTACATCTCCATCGCCGATGTCTTCGTCCAGAGCGCGACGCACAACGGGTCGCGCTTGATCCAGGAATGGATCTGTCATGTTCTCTCTGTCTCCCTTATGATTGTTGCCAGGATGGCGTGGGGCTAT
>CAZABH010000079.1:0-4182 GCA_964483585.1 uncultured Flavobacteriaceae bacterium | reverse complement strand
TAGCACTATATGATAATAACTTTAATGATAGTTTCTGGAATCCTTTTGGAACAAGGACATTTATATTTGGCGGAACTACAAGAACTAATGCTAGTGCTTTAGTAGAGATTACAAGCACAACGAGAGGCTTTTTACCGCCTAGAATGACAACTGCACAAATAAACGCTATTGCATCACCCGCAACTGGATTAACGGTTTACAACACTACTGAAAATACATTGTGTTTTTTTAATGGAACAAACTGGCAAAAAGTAACATCAACAAATTTATAATCATGAAAAAACTATTTTTTATTTTATTTACTGCATTTAGCTTATCAGCATTTTCACAAGAAACTAAGTTACCAGAGCGTGTAGTAATTAGTGTTCGTGAGGGAAACCTTAGAACCAAGTATGTCTTTTACGGTGATTTGCAAACAAACAGTTTTAGCCAATCCGCTAAAATTTCTTTTGTTAAAGAACTATGGGTTATTAATTCCGACAAAGATTCAATTTTAATTAAAGGTGAATGGCAAGATTTAAGCCTCCCATTGGCGCAATATCCTAATGCAGCGAACTTTATCGCTCCTGAAGCTGCTACAGCTATTCAGCAGTTTTTACAATTTTATTTAAGCCAAAAGCAATAATGTCAACATTTACTCAAATAAAAATCAATTCCAGAAAAGCGGCTAATGAGATTCAGAAGAATATCATTAGCGAGTTCATGGAGTTTGGTAAATATGAGAAAGTAAGTGCTGAAGAATTTAATAAAAGAATAAGCATTTGTGAAAGCTGTGAAGACTTTAATCCTGAAAACAGACGTTGCAAAATATGCACTTGCTTTATGGATATAAAAGCATCATTAAAAGAAATGCCAATTGTAGGCGGTGAGGTGAAGTGCGCTAATACAGAAAATCCAAAATGGTAAATACATCAATTAAAACTAAAATCAATACTATGAAAAGAAAAATCGGTTACTTATTGTTAGGTGCATTGTTTGCATCATTATTATTTGCCCCTGCAGTTGCTTCATCGCAAATTAGAATCAGTAATCTACCACAATTAACGGTAGAGCCTGATTCAAATGATGTGATGCCTATTGTTAATTCTGGAGTAACAAAAAGAATACAGGTTAAGACATTATTTACAGGTTGCTTTCAATTGTGCGGATTTCAAGAGGGAAGTTATAGCCCAACGTTTACAGGTAAAGCAAACATTACAACCATTAATGATTCTGTTTGCTTTTACAATAAAATTGGCAGGCTAATTACTGTAGATTGCATGTTTTCAAATGCAGATGCTGACACCGGAGATGTAAGTGTTTCAATAAACTATCCTATAACACCAACAGTAACTAACCCCTCATTCTCAATTGTTCATGGTCAAACTATAGGCAATATTTTAGAACTAGAAAAGAACGCGCCAATATCCGGTTTTTTCAATTTTACTACACAAAAATTTGTAATTCATTGGAAAAATGAAGATGCCTCAACTTATAAAGACATTAGAATTACTTTCAAATACACAATAGACTAATTATTATGCTAAACGAACTATTCAATCAACTTATTGGACTACCGGCAAGCCCTGAAAATTATGCAATAGTAATATCAGGTTTCTTTTGGGCAATGTTCGGATTTGTAATTAACAGATACTTTTCTGTAAAAAAAGGAATTGCGCAAAATCAGTTATCACCTGCCAATTTCAGCTTAAAATATTTTATTCAAAATAACTGGGGCAACACCTTAATTTCTGTAATGGTAATTATTGTGGCCCTTCGATTTAGTCAAGAGTTATTAGGCATTCAGATAACGCAATATTCAGCCATTGGTATAGGCTTAGGAGTTGATTATTTAATTAAAAAAATAGAACACATAAAATTTTAAAACATGAAATTATCAGTAGAACTAATTCCGGTATTGACCGGTGCAGCCACATTCGAAGAATTTGAAGCTGCTTTAAATGAAACAAAACGCCCATTCAGAAGAGTATTGGCTAAAGCACTGGGCAAAGAAGAAAATCTTTGGGGCAAAAAAAATGCTCAGGATAACAAAGATTTTATTCTGAAAAGCGCAACATTGGATTTGTCTAAAACTGTAAAGGCATTTATTGAAATTGCTGAAAACAGAAACAAAAATCTTTCTTTAATCAATTTTGCAATTGGTTTCTTAAAAGAAAGAGTAAGGCAAAAAATCAATGAATTTCTTGCTTCGGGAGAAGATGAAGAAACTGCCTATGATTTAGCATGGGAAGTAGCTGAAGATGAATTTGAAGAAGAATTGTTTAAGTCAGCCTAATGACCAGACACGACCTCACTGAATCGCTGATTGGAGCTATATTAACACTTACTTCAATTACTCTTAATTGGGTTGATATACAAATTGTAGATTTTATTTCAAACCTTAACCCGGTTGTTATAGATGACTGGGTTAAGGTATTTCTGCACCTGATACAGTTCCTTTCTGGTTTGGCCGGTCTTGCTATTTTCTTAAGGCAATTATTTAAAAGCAATAAAGGAAATGATAACCAAGGATGATTTATTAATTGAGCCTGATATGATTCTAAATGAGCAAGAAATTATCACGCTTGATGAATATGTAGCTTACCTGAATAAAGTTGAATATGCCACAGGAAAGGAAGTGCATATTTCTAAACGGTCTGGAATCAGGAGCGTTGAATATGAAAAAAGAAAAGGGCGTGCCGGCACTAGTCAGCATTCTACTTATAATCTTCCCGGGCGTGGGGCTGTTGATTTGGTTTACACAAAAGAGCTACTTGATTATTTGAAATCCGATAAATTCTTTACTAGAATTTGTTGGTACAATAAAAACGGTTTTATCCATTGCGATCGTAAGCCAATGCCAAAAACAGGTGTTGTATATTTTTTCAAATCTAAATCTCTGGTTTCTGGCTGGGTGCTACAAGAGATAATTTCTTAATAATTTCTTCTGAAATTTTATCTACTTTTTCTTCAATTTTTCTATTCTTAACTCTTGTATATCTCATTACATGTCTGAAGGCTGATTTTTCCGAATGCCCAAGAGCAGCTGCCAGATTGCGCAAGTCCAAATCAAGGTCATTAAGTAAAGTAGCGAATGTGTGTCGAGCACAATGCCAAGTAATATGTTTATTAATGCCGGCACCGGATACCCATAATTTAAGAGATTTGTTTGCACCGTTGGCAGTCATATCTAATTTGAATACTTTTTCTTGATTGTTCTTTATCTCTGGTATTAGTAGTTTCGCCAAATCACTCATGTAGGTAGTGGCCCTGATGTTAGTTTTATTCCGGTCTTTTTTAACTAACCCGGTCGCATCAATCTCTTTAAAAGTCAAACCTTTTACATCAGTCCAGGCATATCCAGAACAAAGTGCACAATACAAGAATGCACGTTTCACCTCATCATTACTGCATTTTGAGTTCCATAGCAAAACCAATTCATCAAGCTCCAGTATTTCTTTCTTCAGTTCATCAGATACATAAAATTTTGCTTCAATAACATCAGGATTGAGTTTTATAAATTCTTCAGCATAGCATCTTTTTAAAACCTTTTTGAATTTCTTCCAGTAAGTGACCGGGCCATGACCTGTATACTTTTCTTTAAGATATTCTGCAAAATCTTCACACAATAACTTATTAATTTTACTTGAGGGTAATGTCTTAACTGCATATTTATTAGATAAAAATTCTTTAAGATTGTTCAGGCTGCCTTGGTGATTCCTCTTGTCTTTCTTGTTGTAATTGTCAATGTACTCCTGAAAGTATTCTAAAAAATCAAACCTTTTATCTACTGGCATGGAAATTCCAAATTGCTTGTATTGAGAATCAAGTTCATATTTGGCAATTATCTTTTTTACCAATTCTAACTTTTCATTGTTATACTGTTTCTGATCAGGAGTCTTTGCTTTTTCATGAATATAAATTTGTAAATACTTTTTATACCTCTCTCCATTATCATGAATATCTAAGTATAGAGAAAGCATATTATTTTTTACTGGCTTATTTCTCAAAATTATCTTCATAATGAGGGACGTTTTCAGGACGAATTAATATTTAAAATAGTGGTGTTTAGTGGTGAATAATGTTATTTTGTTTTTTGCGAATGCCTTTAATTATTAGGATATCTATATTTTAAATGATAATACAAATGCCCGGAATGGGATTCGAACCCATACACCCTTTCGGGCGCCACCCCCTCAAGAT
>CAZABH010000078.1:0-4429 GCA_964483585.1 uncultured Flavobacteriaceae bacterium | reverse complement strand
CATAAAGAGATAGAAGACTCGTTAATTATCAGAGCAATGCTCACAATAGGTGATTTTTCCGTGATGACCCACAGTTATTCCTCTTTAGATGAAATCTGGTTCTTTGGGTGTAAGGGTAATTGGAATAGAATCTTAACAACTACGGATAAAAACGAGAGAATCAAAGTATCAGAAACCCTTGATAAATTTCTAATTGAATTTAACACAGCAAAAGGTGCTACAACGAATGAAAAGTTGCAATACCTGATAGATAATTATAAGCCAATAGAAAAGGATTGGCGATACTATTTTGTGAAGTATAAGTCATTCACCAAGAATCCATACCAAAACCTTAATGTTTTCACTTGGCTAGACAATCAAGGATTTGATATTAACCATTTGGGCAATTCAGGAAATCAACCTTTACATTCATACCATTTAAATCCTTACTTAATTGTTTTGCAACAAATGTTTAGCAGCAATGAAAAACTAAAACTGTATTGGGGAAGATTTACTGACCTTAGTTTATTGCGACTGGAAGATAAAATTAATTTAAGGTCTAAGAGCAACGGTTGGCAAATTGCTCCTATAGAAAACTATGTGGTTGATAAAAAACTAATTGCGAAGTATAATCTTAATCAGCAAGGCAATGAATTTTGGCTCACGGAATCATCCAGTAAAGACAGAATAGAAATTGCCGTTGACTTAATAAACGATATATTGAAATAATGACTTGGGAATACTCAGAAGATAATTTAATAGAACAAACAGCGATTGATTTATTTTTCAATCAGTTGGGTTGGGATACGCTATTGGCTTACAATAAAGAAGGCTTTGGCGAAGGCAGCACCTTGGGCAGACTGAACAAAAAAGAAGTAGTGCTCAAAAAGATATTTTTTGAAAAGCTGAAACAGTTCAATCCCAACTTACCCGAGCAAGCCTACAACCAAGCCTACGAAAAACTGATTGAAGAAAGCATTACCAAGTCATTAGCTGAAATCAATTACGAAAAACACCAATTGCTCCGCAATGGTATTCCAGTTGACTTCATTAATGAAAAGGGGGAACAAGTAAAAAACAAAACATTAAAGGTTTTCGATTTTGACAATGCCGACAACAACAACTTTTTAGCCGTTCGCCAACTATGGATTCAGGGCAAAAGCAACCGCGAACGCAGACCTGATATTATCGGTTTTGTAAATGGTATTCCACTTTTGTTCATAGAACTGAAAGCAGCCCACCGCAAATTAGAAAATGCCTACAACGATAATTTTACTGATTACAAAGACGTAATTCCAAAACTCTTTTATTACAATGCTTTTGTTATGCTGAGTAACGGCATTGAAAGCCGCATTGGAAGCGTAACAGGTAAGTATCAGCATTTCCACGAATGGAAACGCATCACAGAAGAAGACGAAGGGATTGTTGCTTTAGACAGAATCATTGTAGGAGTTTGCGAGAAAAAACGCTTTTTAGATTTGTTTGAAAACTTCATTCTGTTTGATAATTCGTTGGGCAAAGTGGTAAAACTCATCGCCCGAAATCATCAGTTTATTGGCGTAAACAAAGCCATTGAAAACGTAAAGTTCAAAGAAGAACTCTACAAACTGGGTAAAATCAGTTTAGAGGAGAAACAAAAACTCGGTGTTTTCTGGCATACACAGGGAAGCGGAAAATCCTATTCAATGGTTTTCTTTTGCCAAAAAATACATCACAAGTTTATAGGCAGTTACACATTTCTGATTGTTACAGACCGCAACGAACTAGACGCACAGATTTACGGCACCTTTAGCGGTGTGGGTGCAGTGCCTCAAGTAAAAGCAGGTGTAAAAGATTCATTGAAAGCCAACAGCGGAAAGCATTTGAGAGAATTGCTCAGTTCGGAACACCGCTATCTTTTTACCCTCATTCATAAATTCAATTTTGAAGAAGAAATTACCAAGCGGGACAATATCATTGTCATTTCAGATGAAGCACACCGAACACAAGGCGGAAATTTAGCAATGAACTTGCGTAATGCCTTGCCAAACGCTTCATTTATCGGTTTTACAGGAACACCACTTTTCAAAGACGATGAAATTACCAAGCGCATTTTCGGGGATTACGTTTCTCGTTATGATTTCAAACGAAGTGTGGATGATGGTGCAACCGTTCCACTTTATTACGAAAACAGAGGTGAATATTTAGGATTGAAAAATCCGGTAATCAATGAGCAAATAAGAGCCATAATAGATGCCGAAAGTGAAGATTTAGACAGCGACCAACGCAGCAGAGTTGAACAACTTTTTGCAAGAGAATATCCAATACTTACAGCTAAAAAACGATTAGATGCCATTGCCAAAGATGCCATTTGGCATTTCTGCAATCGTGGTTATAAAGGCAAAGGAATGTTTATCGCATTGGATAAACTCACAGCCGTAAAAATGTATGACCTGATTATGGAGCATTGGAAAAAATATGTGGAGCAATTGGAAAAGGAAGTTGCTAAAGGAAAATATGGCGACCAGGAATTGTTGGAAAAAAGTCGTGAACTGCAATGGATAAAGGAAACAGAAATTTGTGTAGTGGTAAGTCCCGAACAAAATGAAATTCAAAAGTTTCAGAAATGGGATTTAGATATTGAGCCACACCGAGAAAAAATGAATACCCAAGACCTTGAAACAAGGTTTAAGGATGAAGATGACCCTTTCCGTTTTGTAATTGTCTGTGCGATGTGGATTACAGGCTTTGACGTTCCTAGCCTTTCCACTTTGTATTTAGACAAACCATTGAAGTCGCATACTTTAATGCAAGCTATTGCAAGAGCCAACCGAATCAGCGAAGGCAAAAACAATGGTTTGATTGTGGATTATATTGAAACATACACTGCCCTATTGGATGCTTTGGCAATTTACGGTACTGGCGATGAAGAAGGTGATGGCGAAAAACCTGAATCACCCGTAAAGCCAAAAGAAGAACTCATAAAGCAATTGGAAGAAGCTTTGGAAGCAACCGAAACATTTCTGCAAGATGAAGTATATTTCGATTTACAAGAACTAATCAAAGTAGACGGTTTACATAAACTGGCTGCTATGGAAAAAGCCGTGAATGCTGTTTACACCAATGATGAAACCAAACGAAAGTTTCAAATTTTGGCAAGAGAAGTTTTTAAGAAATACAAAGCCCTGCAACCTGATAAAGTATTGAATCAATATGCACCAAGAAAGAACGCCATTGATGTAATCTACACAGCTATTGAAGACAATATTGAAAGTGCAGACGTAGCCGACATCATGCGTAAAATTCAAAACGTGGTGGATGAATCCATAGAAAACATGGTTGCTGAACCCGGACACAATGAAGAAAAAATCATTGACCTAAGCGGACTGGATTTTGACTTGCTGGAACAATACTTCACAAAGACAAAAAATAAAAATGCAGCCGTTCAATCGCTTAAAGACAAAGTTGAAAAACACCTGAAACGAATGGTAGAGCGCAATCCGTTGACGGTTGACTATTACAAACGCTATCAGGAAATCATTGATGAATACAACAGAGGAAAAGACGAAGTTGTAATCAAAGAAACATTCAGAAAACTGATTGAACTTGTAAACTCGTATTCTGAAGAAGAAGCCGATACCAAACGAGAAGGACTAACAGATGAGCAAAAAGCCATTTTCGACATTCTCAGACATGGTAAAAAGTTGGAAGAAAAAGAGAAAAACGAAATTAAGAAAATCTCAATTGAACTACTTGAAGAACTGAAACAAGAAAAATTGAAAGTTGATCAGTGGTCTGAAAAATCTGTGACAGCAGCAGCAGTTTTTAATACCGTTAGTAAGACTTTATTTGAAACATTGCCCTACCCGACTTATCAGACTGACGAAATTGACTTAAAAACAAACCTAGTATATGAACATTTAAAACATCAATATTTTGGAGGAGGAATGAGTATTTATGGACAATATTAGTGTAATAATTAATTGAGTTTTACTTTGAAAATGTTTGCTAATAAAACTCAAACCCACAAAAACCCCTCCTCTGCATCCTGCCTATACCCTACTAAAGAGCCGCCTTTGGCCACACTATAATCAACGCAAATAACATTTTTAGCAAGGTGTTTTGGATTGCCTCTTAACCAATAGTGACCAATAAAAACTGTTTTTTCATTTTCTGAATAAAATGAAAAGTCTTCAAAATTATCATCAATGAGGTGTTCGGGTATTAAGTGCTGGTCTTCCATAAAACTAAGCTCTCGGTAAGTAGCTGCGCTTTTAGCACCCTCCCACCACTTCATACGCATTACATTTCTTTCGTTACCATCTTTATCTCTAAAAGTAACATTTGCAGGCAATGGCTGTTCTTTTCCCTTTAGTGTTTCTTCTACCGCAGTATATGCCTTGCTATTTTTCATGTTAGCCTCTTGCAAGAATTCTTCATCTATTCTTGCATCATTTAAACGAGTATTTAA
>CAZABH010000077.1:0-4704 GCA_964483585.1 uncultured Flavobacteriaceae bacterium | reverse complement strand
AAACTCTTGCATGGGGCATATGATTATAGGTAGATCCATGTAATATATTATGAAAGAAGAAAACCGCATTACCGGCTTTAAGAGGCAAAGGCTCAAAATAAGAAGCAGCCGTTTCAAGCAAATGGCTATATACCTCAGGGGTTCCTGCCCCGCGATAAGTGTTTATAAATTGATGACTTCCTTTCACAAAAGTAATTGTGCCATTGTTTTCATCTACATCAATTAATGGTATCCACATGTTTAAACTCCAGTGCTTGGTTTCATCAACAAAACTCCAATCTTGATGAGGCTGAATATGTTGTTCAGGACCAGATGGTTTTACAACATACATGGCTCCTAAATATTTAAAGTCATAAAAGTATTCGTTAAGTTTAGGCGCAACTACACGAATAATTTCACTTTCTATAGCTTGCTTATATAATGAATCTGTACTAAAGTAAGAACGAAAAAATTGAACCGGGTCAATAACATGCCAGCTTTTATATAAATCCATAAATGATTCAAGCTCACCTGAATTTAAGAAATCAGGAATTTGTATGTAGCCATCTGAAAGCAACCTGTTATTTTGATTTGAATTATGAAGAATACTAAACATCATTTAAACTTAATTTCATTTAGCTTTTGTAATGTATTGGCATCCCATAATCTTACAAACCCATCTAATCCACCGGTCAAAAGATATTTCCCTTCACTATCATAATGTAAACTTACCATTCTGCCAACATGAGCCTGTATAAAGTTAGTTTTGTTTTCTGTAATATTTACAACAGCAACTTTACCATTTGTAAAACAAACAGCATACTCTCGCGTATTTTTAGGCCTAAACATTGCTACAATAGGTGTATAATCGAAAAACTTTTTTGATTCTATAATATCGTTTTCCTTTAAACTCCATCTGCATACATGCATATCTTTCGAAGTAGTAATTATTTCGCTTTCATTATAATCTGAAGAAATACAATATATCTCATCACTATGCAAATAAATAGAGTCAAGTAAATCATTAGTTTCATAATTCCAGCGGTAAACATAGCCATTTCCTCCGCCCGATAGTAAATGTGGCAATTTATTCATTAACCAGAAATAATGTGATGATGTTGATTGTATTAAGTAGTTTTTCTGATTAGAATGTAGTTGTATAATACCAATTTTATTTTGATTACCTGAATATGCTATATAATTTAAGTCAGATGTGGCTGCTGCATGATGTATTTTAAATTCTGGAATTTTTATCTCTTGTTGTATTTTACAGCTATCAGAATTAACAATAAAGATTTTTCCATTTAAGTATGGAGATACTGAGTAAGATGTTTTATTAGCATATAGTGTAGAAGGAATAGGACTATTTCCAAGTTTTAAAGAACACAATAATTCAAACGATGGATTAGAAATTTCATAAAACATTCCATTTTCACATCCTACAGCAATTTTCTTAGCATCTGGTGAAAAGAATGCAGCGTAAACTGGATTATTTAAATTCGTTTTGTTAGATTTAGGTTCATCCTTATATGATGTACACGAATAAAAGCTATAAACTATAAAAAAACACATCAAACATATCACTGCTTTTTCAGAAAAATTAGGCTTCGTACTTAAACTAATGATGCTGTTTATATTAATCATATTGTCTTTAATTAGTTGCGTTAAAAAGAAAAACACATCTACCGTTCATAATGGCTTAAGCCAACAAGTTAAAGATACCATTATATCCGGGATAGATTTTGTATTGGTTCCAAAGGGCAAGTTTCACTATGGCTCAAGAGATAGCCTAATAGATCTTCAATATGATTATTGGATTATGAAACATGAAGTAACCAATCTTCAGTATTACACTTTTATCACTACTTCACTTTCTAATAAAACTGCCTTTATTAAGGATAATAAAGTTTATTATCAATGGAAGAACATGCCTATTTTTCCGGATAGTATCTTATATATAAAACTTTTAGACAAGGCTATATATTGGTTAAATGATAGTTTGCATTTAAATCCACAATATTCATCACATCCTGTAACTCAGGTAAACTGGTTTGGGTGTATGGCTTATTGTAATCACAAAGGTTTTCAGTTGCCCGATAGATATGAATGGGAAAAAGCTGCCCGTGGACTTTCAGGCTGGTATTTCCCCTGGGGAAATGAAATTGATAGCACTTATGCAAATTATTATGGAAGCAATCATCCCTATAAAGGAGGTACAACACCTGTCGGTTTTTTTGATGGAACTATTAAAAACGGATTTAAAACCCATAACAACGCAAGTATTTATGGCTGTTATGATATGGCGGGTAATGCTTATGAATATACTTTGGAATTCTTGTGTGCTCCTGTGGGTGGTGGAGGCGGCTATCATTTTCACACAGCTGCAATGTGTGCTCCACACTTTCAAAACTGTTTTGGCTTACCGCTTCCATTAGATATTCAACGTTCAGATACGGCAGATGGATTTAGGGCAATATTTAAATGAAAATGAATAATATAATAATATCAGGGCTACTGTATTTACAAATTTTGCTGTTTGCTGCTTGTATAAAAAAAGATGCGAGAGTAAGTAAAAATGATTGGGTTTTAATGAACTACAAACTAGCTAAAATAGATGGAACCCGCTTAGATGAAACTTTTTGTTATAAAAAATGTAGCTCCCTAAAATATAGTCCGTTCAAGTCTAAAATTGGAGTAGGCTGGCTTGTACCCGCATGGGATAATGGTCTTTTGGGAATGAAAGTTGGTGAGTATAAAAAGATATTTATTACTCCTGATCAAGGTTGGGGCAGAAACCCACCACCTGGTATTTTGCCAACAGACACACTAATTTTAGAAGTTTGGATAGTAGAAATTCTCTAATTTAATTCATTTAAATTTTCTAGTATAGGCTTGCACGTGTGTTCTTGTAAAGTAACTTCTCTTATTAATTTAGATTTCCATAAGCTATGCTTATTATTAAAATTAAGACTATAAACTTCACATCTAATAAATTTAGGGGGGGAATTGGGAAACGGATTATTTGCTAATAGAGATAATATTTTTTCTTGATTTGACTTTAAAGCCTCAATAAATCTACAAGTCCATACGTTATTGGTCGTATAATATGGATTTAGAAGATTAAAACGATACCCCCCTGCATTAATACTTTCATAAAATAATAAATGATCTAACCGAGGATAATAAGGCGCAAACCATTTCAAGCGATTACTTAATGCGCTTGGAGCGTAATTAAAAATGTAGGACTTCCAATTTGTTCCATCTAAACTACCGCTGAAACGTAATTCGTTTCTATATTTTGGCATAGATTTAAATACACCATAAGGATTGGTAATACGCAAAAAAACAAAAGGTTTTGCAATAAAACTGATGGCACCCTTCCAGCCATTTTGCCAATTATGATATAGAAATACGTGGTTAAAATGATTCTGATAACCTGGCGGATTAGTATCAAAAAGCGCTATTGTGTAAAAGAATTGTAATATAATTATAGGAATTGCAATAGCTGACATAAATCTTATTTTCCATTTTTTTAAAGGAAATAAAATGTCTTCATTAATATTGATTTTTTTGATGTCATTGTCTTTGATTATTGCAATAGCTAAAATTATGCTTAAAACATTAAAATATCCATAATTGCCAACAAGCATTATTGCAATACTTATTGCAATGAAGTTTACCATTGCTATCCAACGTAAATATTTATTACCAAAGACAAAAAAAGGAAAAACTATTTGAACAATAAATGTCCAACTTTCTGCAGTCCAAAACATCCATTGTGGTAGTTGAGCAGCATAATATGCTAAAGGGGTGGGCATAGGTTGATTAGGGAAAAAATAATGAAAAAAACTTCCGTCTTTCCATATATTATGTGCACAGTAAAATTTAATCATTCCCATGCTAAACCATAATCGAAAATTTAATAGTGTTATGGAAAATGAGATGAGATTTGTAACATAACCAAATAAGTTTAAGGATAAGTGTGTTAAAAAAATCAAAAATCCCACTTCGCTTAAGAAAAGGTCAATTATGATAACATAAAAATCACCACCAATTACGCAAATTGAAGTGAAGCAAACCCATGCAACCAAACTGCTGATTAAACTTTTGTAATTAAAAATCATAGCATTTGCAGATATTATTCCAATCAAGGCAATTACTATTAAGAAGGTATCATTAGGATAAATCCAAAACAAACTTGGAAATCTTATTAAGGCGTAAATTCCCTCATCTTTATATGCTATATCTAAAAGTTGCTGTGCAGGCTGTAACCCATTCCTTCCAATTAATGGTACCAATTCAAAAAGCATAGGGGTGAAAACAATGAGGTAAACTATTCCTACCATTCTTGATATTAATAATAGTATATTATTTCTACAGCTATTTGTAAAAAACCATTTCAATGTGCTTTGTATTTTTTAAGAAAATAAAATATTTCGTATTTCTTCTTCAGAATAATTTTTTTGAACCAATTCAAGTTCTTTTATAATATCTAAACTACAAGTGCCCCTACCAGGCATATATTTCTGTAAAAATCCTTCAGGAATTTTCTTCATTAAAATTTTTGATTTATTCAAATCTGCTTCGCAAATAAAAGGTGTTACTTCTTCAGGGACCAACAATGCATGAAAGGCCCATCTTTCATCATCAGATTTATTTAAAGCCGTTATGTGAATTATACTATCGTCAATAATTAGAAGTTCGCCCTTTTTTATTTTTAGTTTT
>CAZABH010000076.1:0-4850 GCA_964483585.1 uncultured Flavobacteriaceae bacterium | reverse complement strand
TGGCCGGTTCGCGCTGCCGCGCGACGCGGCCATGACGATGGTTTAAGCGGATGGGGTGAGCGAGGCGGCGTTGCACTGGTGGCGCGAGCACACACCTGCCCCACCACCTCGCAATCAACCCAACCCCGTCATCCCGGTCGAGGCCGAAGGCCGAGCGCCGGGACCCCGCGGCCCTGCAGCGTGCGTGGCCAAGCGGGGTCCCGGAGCGCTCGCGTTGCTCGCGTCCGGGATGACAAAGCTAGGCGATGCGGCGGCGGGCTTCTTCGTATTCGCGCTTGAGGCTCGCGACCACATCGGCGACCGGCTTGACGTCCTGGATCTGGCCGACGCCCTGGCCGGCGCCCCAGATGTCTTTCCAGGCTTTCTTTTCCATGTTGCCGCCGGAGCCGAAGTTCATCTTGGACTTGTCGGCCTCGGGCAGGTTGGCCGGGTCGAGGCCTGCGGCGGTGATGGAGGGGGCGAGGTAGTTGCCGTGCACGCCTGTGAAGAGGTTCGAGTAGACGATGTCCTGGGCTGCGGTCTCGACCAGCATCTGCTTGTAGCGCTGGTCGGCGTTGGCCTCGGTTGTCGCGATGAAGCGCGTGCCGATATAGGCGAGGTCGGCGCCGAGCGCGAGGGCCGAGAGGATGCTGGCGCCGTGGGCGATCGAGCCTGACAGCAGCACGGTGCCGTTGAACCACTGGCGCACTTCCGGCACGAGGGCGAACGGGGACAGGGTGCCTGCGTGTCCGCCGGCGCCGGTGCAGACGAGGATGAGGCCGTCGACGCCCTCCTCCACCGCCTTCTTCGCATGACGGATATTGATCACGTCATGATAGACGAGGCCGCCATAGGAATGCGCCGCGCGCACCACCTCGGCCGGCGCGCGCAGGCTGGTGATGATGATGGGGACCTTGTGCTTTACGCACATGTCCATGTCCTGCATCAGGCGGTCGTTGGAGTGATGGCAGATCTGGTTGACGGCAAATGGCGCGGCCTTGCGGCCGGTCTTCTGCTCGTGGTCGTCGAGCTCGTTCTTGATGCGCTCGAGCCATTTGTCGAGGAGCTCGGCGGGCCTTGCGTTCAGGGCCGGGAACGAGCCGACAATGCCGGCCTTGCACTGGGCAATGACAAGCTCGGGACCCGAGACGATGAAGAGCGGCGAGCCCACGACGGGGATGGTCAGGGTGTCCTTGAGGATGGCTGGGAGTGACATGGTGGTTCCAATGGTTGATCCACGCATTATGTCATGGTCCGCCTCAACCGGACCATGACAATTTCGCGCGGCGCCCTACGTCGCGGGCATCCAGTTGCCGTGGAAGCCGGGCGGGATGCGGTGGGGGACGGTGATGGTGGCGACGGGTGGTTCCTCGAAGCGTGCGGCGTCGAGGATCACGAAGTCGGTTGTCTCGGCCTTCGTGTCGATGACATAGCCCATGAGCCAGCCCTCGTCCTCGGCGGTGGCACCGGGCCTCGGCACGAAGACGAACTCGCCCGGCATGCGGCCTTCACCGAAATCGTGGACCTGGCGCGTGCCGTTTTCTAGATCGTGCTTCAGGCAGCGGGACGCGGGCTCGATGAAGGCGTCGGTCGCCAGCGCGACCGTGTAGGCATAGCGATAGGGCTTGCCGATACGTGTTTCGTTGGGGCGCGGGAATTCCTGCGCGTCGGCGTCGATCACGCGGCGGGCCACCTTGCGCGCGGCGGGGTCGATGGTCCAGCGCTCGAAGGGAACACTGCGGGAGTCGGGACCCATCGTGCTGTCGGCAAACATGGAGTTGTGCGCGCAGACGTCGAGGATGACCTTGCCGTCCGCCGTCTCGTAGCCATTGCAGGGATGGTAGACGTAGCAGGGGTCGACATCGCACCAGATGATGTCGGAACCCCTGCCCTCGCGCGGTAACAGGCCGACGCGGGCCTTGTGTTCCGGGTTCCAGGCATAGGGGAAGGCGTAGCCCGCGAGCAGGCGCTTCATCGTGAAGGTGACCGGCAGGTCGAGCACGATCACGTAGCTCCTGGTGATCATGCAGTCGTGGATCATGGGGCCGTGCTTCACGGCGATGGGTTCCTCGCGCCGCACGCGGCCATCGCGGCCGACGACAACGTGGCGGATGGTGTCGAGGCTTGGGCCCTCGTAGCAGATCGCGTGCATCTCGCCCGTGTCGGGGTCGAGATGCGGGTGTGCGGAGAAGCTGCCCTTGAGCGTGCCGCCAAAGGGATCGTGAGCGATGGTCTCGAGCTCGGGGCCCACGCGCACGGGAAAGCTGCCGGCCTCGGTGATCGCCCACGTGCTGCCGGCATGCGGGACGATGTTGGTGTTGACGGTCTCGAAGATGTGGCGCGGGCCGGGTGCGGGGGCCTCGCCCAGCGCGGTGCTGACCGTGGTGCTTCGGATCCAGCGGTTGCGATACCACTCGGCCTTGCCGGCCCTGAGGCGCACGCCGTGGATCATGCCGTCGCCCATGAACCAGTGATAGGCGGCCGCGTTCGGCGGCTTGATCGGGTTCGGTCCGATGCGCACATAGGTGCCGTCGAGTTCGGCAGGGATCGTGCCTGTCACCTTGAGGGCGGTCAGCGTCTTTTCCGCCTGCATCGGCGTGTGCACGCCGGTGAGGAAAGGGTTGACGGCATTGTTGCTCATCAGGCTGCGCCGGACGGCGGCGACTGTGCCGATCGCCCGGGTCACGCCTGCACGCACGATCGCTTCAACGGGACTTGCCATGTCATTCTCCTCAGCCTAGAAACCTGATGCTAATGTTTACATTGCTAACATAAAGCGCAATGATAACGGTGTCAACATCCAAATGAGCCGCCAGAGCTATCATCATGGCGACCTGCGTGCCGCGCTGGTCGCGGAGGCGCTGAGACTGCTGGAAAAAGACAGCCTGCAAGCGCTGAGCCTGCGCGAGGTTGCGCGCAATGTCGGGGTCAGTGCGACTGCGGTCTATCGCCATTTCCCGAGCAAGGACGACCTGCTCCAGGCGCTGGCAGAGCATGGGCTTGGCCTCCTGGACGCGCAGCAGCGCAAGGCCGGGATGCGCGCCCGCGGAAACGACGCCTTTGCGCAGACGGGACGCGCCTATGTCCGCTTTGCGCTGGCGCACCCCAATCTCTTCCGGCTGATCTTCATCCACACGCCGAACATGATCAGTCCTGATGGCGACATTCCCGAGGACTCGCCTTTCCGGTTCCTCGAGGAAAACATTGCACGGATACTCGGTCCGGGGGCGCATGCGGACGAGATCTTTGTCCAGGCGTTGCGGTCCTGGTCGCTGGTGCACGGCCTGGCGATGCTGATCCTCGACGGGCAGGTCGACCGCAAGACTGTCGAAGGCCTCATCGACAGGATCGTGGTGCCGGGACCGATGCCGGGCTGATACCGCCAGGACCTTTTCGTTCAGCCGACGGCGCCTGCCTTGCGCAGGGCGTCGATGTCGGTGGTGCTGCGGCCGAGTTCGGCGAGGATCTCGTTCGTGTGTTCGCCCAGGGCCGGTGCCGGGCGGCGGAAGGGCATGGGCTTGCCGTCGAAGCGGCCTGCGGCATGCGCCATGCGCATGCGGCCGGCGCGCGGGTCGTCGAGCGTGCCGATGCTGCCGTTGGCGAGGACCTGCGGGTTGGTGAGCACCTCTTCGCGCTTCAGCACCACCGCATGGGGCACGTCCTCGGCCTCGAGGCGGGCCGTGATCTCGGCGGTGGCGTAGCGCTGGACCATCTCGGAGATCATGTCGGTCATGACTTTGGCGTTCTGCATGCGCTCGCCGATGGTGCGGAAGCGCGGATCCTCGATCATGTCGGGGCGGCCGATGGCGCGGCAGGTGGCGTGGAACTCGTCATCCGAGAGGGCCAGCATGGTGATGAAGCCGTCCCTCGTGCGGCGGATCGAATAGAAGCTTGCGAATTCGGGCGAACGATTGAACTCGCCCTCGATCGCGTGGTTGTAGAAAGAGTCCGGCCAGAGGAAGGCGATGGCGCTGTCGAGCATGTTGAGCTCGACAAGGCGCCCGCCCCGCCCGCGGGCCTTGGCATAGAGGGCTGCCGTTATGGCCTGGGCGGCGGTGATCGCCGTGATCTTGTCGCAGGCGAGTGTCTGGATCAGCTGAGGCTCTCCGGTCGTCGCGTTCTTCTGGGTGTCGGAGAATCCCGACACGGCCTGGATCACCGGGTCGTAGACCCGCCGCGGGGCGTAGGGCCCTGTGTCCCCGAAACCTGACATCGAGACATAGATGAGGCCCGGGTTGATGGTGCGCAGGGCGTCGTAACCGAGACCCAGTTTGGCGATGGCGCCGGGGCGGAAGTTCTCGACGAAGACGTCGGCCTTGCAGACAAGGTCCAGCAGGATGGCCTTGCCCTCGGTTGCCTTGAGGTTGAGGACGATCGCGCGCTTGTTGCGGTTCACGGCCGCGAACATCGCCGTCATGCCGTTACGCTGGGGTCCGAGATAGCGCACGAGGTCGCCGGGGCCGGGCCCCTCGACCTTGATCACGTCAGCGCCCTGGTCGGCCAGGATCTGGGTGGCCATCGGGCCCGAGATGATGGCCGAGAGGTCGACGATGCGGACGCCTTCGAGGGGGAGCGACATGGACCTTGATTCCTGCTTGCAGCACAAAACATGTCATGGTCTGCGCAGGCAGACCACCCACGTCTTTGCTGCGTTCGTGGGTGGTCCGCCTGCGCGGACCATGACTAGTTTGAAATGAGCGGGCCGTGGTCGAGGCGGGGCAACACGTGGCGGGCGAAGAGATCGCATTCTGCCGCGTGCGGGTAACCCGAGAGGATGAAGGCCTCGATGCCGAGCGCGCGGTAGGCGTTCAGCTTTTTCAGGACCTGGTCCGGGTCGCCGACGATTGCCGCCCCGCAGCCCGAGCGGGCGC
>CAZABH010000075.1:0-5184 GCA_964483585.1 uncultured Flavobacteriaceae bacterium | reverse complement strand
AATGTTCTTATATTGTTCAATTGGCAACAACAAGCGCAGGAGAACCCTCGACCTCCCAGGAAGGCACACGCGATGAAACACCTGACGAAAGTGTATCTCGTGTCACAGCACATGAAGGAAAATCAACAGGTTAGCCACCCCTGACGCGCAAGGGCACCGCCAGCGGGTTGCGGCTCTCAAGGGCGGCTGTGAACCTTGACGAAGTCCCAGACCTTTTCGGCACCGTTGAACGACTGGATGGGCGTGTTCTCGGCGCGATTGGATTGCGTGCCCGGCCAACCATGCCCGCCGGTGCTGTCGACGATGGACACGGTCGGCGCGCCGCCTGGCGTGGCCGCATAGGTCGTCGTCGTGTAACCGCCGGTGACGACAACACTGGCTTTCGTTTCAGAACGATTGGCCTTGACCCAGAAATCGATCGTCTCGGACAGCGACTTGAACGGCGCACCCTGGGCACCGCTGACCATCCGGTTCCGGCTCATGCCGCCCTCGAGCGGAACTTCATTGTCGTTGGCCCCATTGATCATGAGGACAGGCAGCGGCGCCGTTGGCTTCTGGTCAAAGGTGAACATCGCACCGACGATCGGAGCAATCGCTGCAAGTTTCTCGCTACGCTTCACGGCATAAACGAACGT
This sequence comes from uncultured Flavobacteriaceae bacterium, assembly GCA_964483585.1. Taxonomy (GTDB): domain Bacteria; phylum Pseudomonadota; class Alphaproteobacteria; order Micropepsales; family Micropepsaceae; genus SZUA-430. The sequence goes on along the minus strand of CAZABH010000075.1, from coordinate 4,549 downwards.
CATCATGGCCCCGTTGGAACCGCCCGTCATGTACACCCGCTTCGGGTCAACCCGGTGCTTCCTGACCAGCAGATCGATCAACGTGTCGAGATAGGCGATGTCATCGGCCTCGCCCACCTGCTTGCGCAGCAGAAAACCCGTGTTCCACGCATGACCACCCATGCCCAGCGCCATCCCCTCGGGGTAGACGACCGTGAACCCCTCTCTCTGCGCGAGAGCGTCAAAGCCCGTCCGCTCTCGCTGCATGTCTGCACTGCCCCGCCCTCCGTGCAGCACCAGCACCACGGGCCGCATCTGCCCCTCAGGCGCCTCGTTCACGACAACCGCCCGCCGCTCGACCGTGCCAACGGCAAAGCGCAGGTCTTGCGCCGGCGCAGGGATACTGGCCGCAAGGAACAGCATGACCACAGCAAGAAAGAAACGCATGGGTTCGACCCTCCTTTTGTCTGGAACAGTGAAGCACCGGTCGGCTGGATCAACGTGACGGTCTGGAAAAGATCGGGTGGCGAACACGGTCGCCCGGGGCAATACCCAGCTGACGCGTTAGCCCCCCCTGCACCTCCAGCACAGCCCTGATGACCCCGCCTGCAGGAATGGGAGCCTCGGACAATGGCGCGGCGCGCTCCTCGATCCGCAGCACCGTTGCATCAGGCGCAATGAAGACAAGGTCGAGCGCCAGCGGCGTATCCTTCATCCAGAAGACAACGCCGACCCGCGGCTCCCCATAGTCGATGAGCAGGCCGCGCCCCGGGGGCAAGTGCTTGCGCCCCTGCAAGCCGCGGTTCCAGCTCTCTTCGGTATCAGCAAGCTCGACCTCGAACACATGCCGTCCGCCGACGCCTTCCACCACAAGCGTGGAGACCGGCAGGCCAGGCGCATCTTGCTGCCAAGATCCGGCATAGAACACCAGCCCCACCACCATGACGACGACAGGAACAGCAAGCGCAGCGATGCGAGCCCTACCCATGGGTTGAAAGCAACGCTTCGTGAGCGTGGATTGCAACAGGCCCGGTGGGCGCCAGTTGCGCAAACAGCGCGGCGTTGCGCGTACGATGGACCTCGAGATTGTCATCATGCGCAGCATGGGCCTCCACAAGCGCCGCACCGCCCCCGTCTGCATCGAAATCCGCATACCAATACCCATGACCGCGGATGAACGTCGAGTTGTGCACCAGCGGGTAATCCCCGAAAAGCACCTCGTAGTAGAGATAATTAAGCCCATTCTCCCAGTGATGCGTCACGACAGCATCCGCGTGGTCGGCAACGAAAGCTGGCCCCACGAAACGCGGCTCGAGCGTCATGACCCCCGCCTTGGCCGCACCGAGGGCTGCGGCGAAGCTGCGGAAGTGCAGGTTGTCCGCATGCGGCAGCCCGTTCGTCACATAGAAGGCAAGGAACCGCTCAGGCGCCGCGCGCCAGGCCGCCTCGCAGGCCATCATGGGCAGATGGCTCGTCTTCATGACGGTAATGTTGGGATCCATGATCCCTACCCGCCACGGCCTCTTGCCCGGCTTGTAGCCGAAGCGCGCACGGACAGCTTCGGGCTGCGCATCGATGAACAGCGGCTCCCACACCTGCTGGATCTCATGGACCGGACAGCGATAGATGGTCTCGCACCAGCCCTTGTAGGTGTGGATGTGCTGCGGCGTCATCCAGATGGCATCATAGTAGCCGGCATCGAAATAGCGTTCGGCATCCTTGCGGAAAGGCTGCCCGCACATCGCCTCCATCGAGATGACCGCCCCGTTGCCACCCTTGTAGGCAATGACCTTTGTGCCCTGGCTTTTCCAGCGCTCGACCGTCGACGCATCGACGGCTGCACCCGCAACGATGACAAAGTCCAGACGCCCGGGAACATCCTGCGAGCGCCTGATCCGGTCCTGCGGAATGCCCAGATGAGCAGCACTTTCGCGCGGCTCGGCATCGCCATGGTTGAGAAGGAAGACCTCGGCGCAGGAAGGCGAGGCCGCGAACAGGCGATACAGGAACAGGACGTTCTGGCGCAGGCCATTCTCGAACAGCGCCAACTCGCCCGCACCCGTCACGAAGATCGTGATGCCGATCCTGTAGCCGGTGCGCAGCGTCATGTCAGCGGAAGATCTCTTTCTTGATCGAAATACACCCCTGCCCTGCTGGCATCAATTGCAGTGACATGGTGGCACTCAGCGCCGATTGCTGGATGTTGCGCAGGATCGGACGCGTGGCAGGAAAATTTGCAAAGTTTTGAGTCTTGACGACGCTGCACGCCATACCCCAGTAGATTGTCTGCTCATAAAACCCCGAACAACTCTCGGATGGAACAACCGTGATCGTTGCGTAGCGCGTCGTACCCAGCGAAGCGTGGGCGCTTTCGACCGTGACGGACACTGGCGAACTGTCGGGGACAGTACCAAGCGAGCGCACCACGAAGGCAGCGTTGCTGTTCTCCGTCACGAAGGCTGCAACAGCCCGCACGATGGGTGCACAACGCTTCACGCCCGCGCGGGCGAGCTGGGCCCCAAGTCGGTCCATCGGCGACTGCGGCACCGCCTGGGGCGTGGTCACCTGCGCCTGCGCGAGAGATATGGCAAGGCTCGACGCCACGAGGGCGGCAAGGGCAGCAAGGCTTATCGTGAGGCGCATGATTTCTATCCGAAATTCTAGAGCTGCGAGAGCAGCACCGCATGCCGCACCCGGATCTGATCATTGTCGACATGATAACGCCCGATAGCGCGTTTTGCACCTTCCCAGTAGGCGTCAAGGTTGCTGCCATGTCGCTCAAGCGCGTCCGCCAGCACCCGACCGCCATTAACCGGATCGAAGGCGGGATAGTAGTAGCCGGCATCCTTGAGATGGGGCGAGTTATGGACCAGCGGAAACCCGCCCGACAGTGTATCCCAGTAAAGATAATTCAGCGCATTCTGCCATTGATGGGTCACGACGGCGTCGACATGCGTCCCCAGCACGCTGACCAGGGGATGGCGGCTCTCGGCAAACAGGCGGCCAGCTCGGTAGATGTCGAGCGCGGCGCAGAACTCGGAGAAGTGCTGGTTGGACTTCAGTGGCTCGGATCCGAACATCAGCACGCGCGCGATTCGCTCCGGGGCTTGCCGATATGCCTGCTCGCAAACCAGCAGCGGCAGGTGGAAAGTCTTGAGCACGTTGATGTTGGGTTCAAAGATGCCAAGCCGCCAGCCCTCTCGAGGCGGCGCCCACTCGAAGCGAACACCCAGCCGCAGCTTCAGCATCTCGATCACGCAGGGATGCCAGATGTGCGGGACAAGCTGCACGTTCTGGCTGCGGGTCAACCGGGCATAGGCCACGTTCATGTGCCAGTGCTGCGGCGTGATCCAGACGGCATCATACCCCGCATGGTCGACAACCTCGCCATGCGCTGTCCGGTTGGCGACAGACTCCAGGTTCATCACCATGGCGTTGCCGGCCATATAGGAAACAAGGCGGCCGCCCCGCTCGCGAAACCGCTGCATCAGCAACTTGTCCGCGCGCACGCCAAGTTCGATCAGCACATCGATCTGGTCCAGGGCTTCGTCAAGACCGGCCGACTTAAGACCAAACGGCTCTGCAAGCCGCGAGGGCCCCGCCCCCGGACAGGCTACAAGTCCAGCCCAATCGACCATGGGAAGACCTGACAGAAGCCGGCACAGATAAACGGCGTTCTGGTGCACACCGCTAGCCCAAAGGGCTGCGATACCATCTTCAAGACCAGATGGAACCGTTATCCCGACTCTCAACCCTGCCATGGCAGAATTCTGCCATGGCAGAACTCGAAATTCGAGCGCCAGTTACCAACCGATGCGGAAACCAGCCTTGCCACCGACAGTACCTTCGTCGACACCCGCAGCGACACCACCGTTGAAGGTAATGTTCTCGTTGATCCGGGCCGAGAAGCCGGCAGCCAGGGCGTTCTGATCCTCAAAGGTACCCCAGTTACCGGTAATGGCGAACTTTTCATGCGGTTGGAGTTCCGGCACATCGAGCGCAAAAGCCATGGCGACGCCTTCATTCGCAATGGTCATGGATTGGCTCAAACTGTCGAGCTGCGCCTGTACGCTGACCAGGCTACCGCCGAGCGACGCGAGGTCGATCGTGCCCAGCCGGCCGGCTGCATCGGTGGTGACCGCGTACAGGGGACCCGACTGCGCAAGGTTGCTGGCAACCGAATTCACGCCTGGCAAGACATAGGTGTTCGTAGCCGTGCCGAAGACCATCTGGTTTGCAGCTGTGGCCGTCGCACCTGCGCCGAATGCCGCCGAGTTGGCGAATGTCGCGCTGGCCCCCTGGCCGACTGCAGTTGCATTCGTGCCAGTAGCCGCAGCGTTCCCGCCCAGCGCGATGCCGGTGGCACTGGCGCTTGAGCCCGCCCCCAGCTTGTTGGCCGTCAATCCGGTCGCCAGGATGGAAGAGCTCAATCCGCTGAGCGACGTCGAAACGTTGGACAGCGAGGTGGACACAAATCCCAGGCTGGTCGAGACGTTGGACAGAGAGGTCGAGACAAATCCAAGGCTCGAAGAAACATTGCCAAGAGAGGTGCTGACATTCGCCAACGATG
>CAZABH010000074.1:0-5582 GCA_964483585.1 uncultured Flavobacteriaceae bacterium | reverse complement strand
AAGGTCACTTCGGCGGCAAGGGCTCTGAAGCCCACAAGGCTGCCGTTACCGGTGATACCGTCGGCGACCCGTACAAGGATACGGCGGGTCCCGCCATCAACCCGATGATCAAGATTACGAACATCGTGGCTCTGCTGCTGCTTGCTGCCCTCGCTCACTTGTGAGCGAGGCGGCCTTCCAGGCCTGAAAAAAGAAGGGCCCCTGCGAAGGGGCCCTTTTTCTTTGGTTGTTCAGATTTCTGAGCCTAGCGGCCACCCTCGCCAGGTCGGCCGGGACCTGTCTGAGAACCGGGGGCGCCTGCCGGCAGGCCACCCATGTTTCCGAAGAGTTGCTGTAGAATGCCCATTTCCTTGCCACGGCTTGGGGTTTCGCGGTCCACGAGGGCGATGACCTGACCGTCCTCGATACCATATTTGCGAATATCAGCCACTTTTCCTTCTTCCGAGAACTCCACGGCGAGGATCAGGCGCTTGGTCACATCAGGCGTAAAGAACGCATAGCGTTCCTGTTCGGTTGAAATGTAGTACCAGGTGGGGTCTCCGAAAGCGGCGGTGCTGGAGGGGGTGCCCAGCTTTTGCTGGACCGAGTCGCGCGTGTCGGTGCCGACCTTGATCTCGCCCAGCTTTTCCTCGTCCGGAACATAACCGCGCACGTCCTTGATGGGTGCGCAGGCTGCCAGACCCGAAACAAGGAGGGCGCCAGTGAACAGAAAACGTGCAGACATTGGATTGCTCCGGAACGCTGGGGAAACTATGACAGATTGACCTATCGTCCGGCTACCGTAATTTCAAGGTAGATGGGCCAATTTCCGGGAATCCAAGGCTGTGCGTTCTTTCTTTTCAGACATGTTCATGGGGCGCCAGACAACGCGGCAGGGCGCTTTCATCTACAATTCGATCGTCGAGCAGGCGCGCCGGCCTGAATTTTATGCCGCGCTCGATGTGCCGGACACGATGGATGGGCGTTTCGACCTGATCGTGCTTCACGCGGGGCTCTACCTGCCTCGCCTGAAGGAGGTACGGCGGGACGGCGGTCGCCTGTCCCAGGCGATGTTCGATCAGATGTTTGCCAATCTGGAGTTCAACCTGCGCGAGCTCGGCGTGGGTGACATGGGCGTTCCCAAGCGAATGAAGGACATGTTGCAGGCTTTCTATGGCCGGGTGGCCGCTTATGACACGGCGTTGCGGTCAGGCGACATGCCGGGATTGCGGGCTGCGCTGCATCGAAACGTTTATCGCGGCGGCAATGTTGACCCCTCACGGGTGGATGCACTTGCGACCTATGTGCGTGCGACCTCCGAGTCGCTCAAGGCTGCGGGGGATGATGTGATCGTCGCGGGTGTTTTCGAGTGGCCAGCACCATGACCCAGCAAGAGCCTGCTCACGACAGCCACGGTTTCCGGCGTTTTCTCGCGGTGCGCAAGGTGGGTGAGGCTGGGCTGGTCCACGATATCGACGCCACCGAACAGGAGAGATCCCGGCTCGCAGCGTTTCTAGGGGTTCTGTCGGTAGAGGCTTTTGGCGTCCACTTCCGGATCCAACGTTGGCGGGCCCGAGGACTCAGGCTTCAAGGCGTGTTGCGCGCGCGTGTCGTGCAATCGTGCGTGGTCACGCTCGAGCCCGTGGAAAGCGACGTGGAAACGCGTTTCGAGCGCCGCTTCCTGCCTGCGGAAATGATCGACCCGGAGGGAGATGGCGGGGATGACATCTTTGTCGATCCCGAGGGAGAGGATCCACCCGAGCCACTGACGCATGAGCTTGACCTGGGGGCCATTGCGGTCGAAGAGCTGGCTCTGGGGATCGATCCCTATCCTCGCAAACCTGGAAGCATGTTTGCCGCCGATGGCGACGTCGGAGACAAACCCGAGCCCAGCCCCTTTGCGGCCCTTGCCAAACTCAAAGGGAGACTTGGGCCCAAACCCTAAGGTGCCCGAGACATGCTGCGCCTTTATGCCCCCGGGATGATCGCTGCCTTCCTGGAAAACGGGGGTTGAACTTGCGGGCGGTTTCCTATTCTATCCGGCGCTCGTTTGAGGCTTACCCGAGCGCCGTGGTTAATCGCGGTTCTGCAGGGCGGGCGTCCATCGCATTGAGGAGAGGCGACCCATGGCGGTCCCCAAAAGAAAAGTCAGCCCGTCCCGGCGTAACATGCGCCGCTCGCATCACGCCCTGACCCGTCCGGGCTATGCAGAATGCAGCAATTGCGGCGAGATGAAGCGCCCCCATCATGTGTGCCCGAAGTGTGGCCACTACGATGGCCGCGAGGTTTCGAAGTCCAAGGGCAGCTAGCGTCCTTGCGCATCAGCGCGCATAGTGAGCCGATGATTGATCGGTGGCTGCCTGAAAGGACCAAGACCGCGTGACACGAGAGATCGTCGTCTCTGTCGATGGCATGGGAGGGGACAATGCGCCCCAGTCCGTGATTGACGGGCTTGCCATTGCCCATATTCGTCATCCCCGGGCCAAGTTCTTGCTGCATGGAGACCATGCTCGGCTCCAGTCCATCCTTCTGACCCGTCCGGCGCTCAAGCATGTGACGCAGATCGTTCACTGCGACGATGTTGTTGGCATGGACGATAAGCCTTCACAGGCACTGCGCCGCGGCAGAAACACGTCGATGTGGCGATCGATCGACTCGGTTCGCAGCAAGGAGGCCCAGGTTGTCGTCAGCGCCGGCAATACGGGCGCACTCATGGCCATGGCGAAAGTGCAACTGCGCACGGTACCCGGGCTGTCGCGTCCAGCCATTGCGGCGATCTGGCCCACGATCCGTGGCCAGTCGATCGTTCTCGATGTGGGCGCCAATATCGATACGGATGCACGTCAGCTTTTCGACTTTGCCCTGATTGGCGAGGCCTATGCCCGCGTTGTCCTCGGTCTTGAGCGCCCCAGCATCGGGCTGCTCAACGTGGGTGCCGAAGAGATGAAGGGCAATGAGGCCGTGAAGGCTGCGGCCGCCGCGCTGAAGTCATCCGGCCTGCCACTGCGCTTCTACGGCTTTGTCGAAGGCGATGACATCAGCACTGGTACAGTCGATGTCGTGGTTACATCCGGATTCACGGGCAACGTCGCCCTCAAGGCGGCTGAAGGTACGGCGCGCCTGATCGGGCATTACATCAAGTCGGCCATGGCGCGCTCGTTTCTGTCGCGCATCGGCTATGTCTTTGCGCGACCGGGCTTCAACGTGCTGAAGCAGAAGCTTGACCCGCGCGCGGTCAATGGCGGCGTGTTTCTGGGGCTGAACGGTGTTGTGGTCAAAAGCCATGGTGGCACCGATGGCGTTGGTTTCGCGACAGCGCTTGACCTGGCTGTCGAGATGGGTGGCAGCGACTTCGTGGCGCGTGTCGCGGATGCCATGGCAAATCTTCCGGCCTCGGGGCGCGCACTGGAAGGCTCACGTCCTGACGGTGCCGCGGATAATGGTTCGGTGGCAGAAGCGGCCGCGTCCTGATGGCGATCATACGTTCCCAGGTCGTGGGGGTTGGTGCCTGCCTGCCCGCCAATGTCGTCACGAATGAGGATCTCGCCGCGCGCCTTGAAACGAGCGATGCCTGGATCCGCGAGCGGACGGGTATCCAAGAGCGTCGTATCGCAGCCGATGGTGAGTTGACCTCGGACCTGGCGGTCACCGCAGGGCAGGAAGCCTTGCGCGTGGCTCAGATTCGGCCATCTGCCGTAGACATGATCGTGCTTGCCACGGCTACTCCGGACGAAACCTTTCCTGCGACTGCCACGACCGTGCAGGCCCGGCTGGGCATGACGCGCGGCTTTGCCTTCGACGTGCAGGCCGTCTGCTCTGGCTTCGTCTATGCGCTTGCTGTCGCTGATAATTTCATCAAGGCGGGACAGGCGAAAAATTGTCTTGTCATCGGCGCGGAGACATTTTCTCGCATTCTCGACTGGAATGATCGCACGACGGCGGTGCTGTTCGGTGATGGCGCGGGGGCTGTGCTGCTGACTGCGGGTTCCGGAACAGGTACCAGTGCGGATCGCGGTATCCTGTCCACGCATCTGTTTTCGGATGGTCGCCAGCACGACTTGCTCTATGTCGACGGCGGCCCATCGAAAACGCAGACGACCGGTTTCCTGCGTATGGAGGGGCGTGAGGTGTTTCGTCATGCCGTGGTCAACCTGACCGAGGCGATCGACGCGGCCCTGACGGCCAATGGTGTTACGGCCGAGGACATCGATTGGTTCGTGCCGCATCAGGCGAACCAGCGGATCCTTGATGCCACAGCGCGCAAGGCCGGCGTTCACCCATCGCGCGTGGTCTCGACGGTTGCCCATCACGCCAACACCTCTGCCGCCTCTGTCCCGCTTGCCCTGGCCGCGGCTGTCGGAGATGGCCGCATCAAGCCGGGGAATCTTGTCCTGCTTGAGGCGATGGGGGGCGGTTTTACCTGGGGTTCGGCGCTGATCCGCTGGTAGCTCAGGCCCCTATCCCCCTGATATTGACGGCATTTCTCCCCCGACCTACCCTTGACGCCTGAGTCGTCTGGCCGCAATGCGGTTTACGGCTGGAAGCGGGAGGCAGCATGAGTGCAACCTTGACCCGGCAGGACCTTGCCGAGGCGGTTTATGCGCAGGTCGGCCTGTCGCGGAATGAATCTGCTGAACTTGTCGACAGGGTTCTCGAGGAAGTATCCGCACGTCTTGTGCGCGGTGAGGTGGTGAAGCTCTCGTCTTTCGGCACGTTTGCCGTACGCTCGAAGGGTGGACGAATCGGACGCAATCCCAAGACGGGAGAAGAGGTGCCGATCAGTCCGCGGCGCGTCCTCGTCTTTCGTGCCAGTCATGTGCTGAAAGCCATGATCAATGAAGGCATGGGGGCGCGTTCCGGCAACTCGACACCCGGCGAAGAGCAATGACCGACAGCCCCCGCACTGCAAAAGCCCCTGACGCGTTTCGGACCATTTCCGAAGTTTCCGAAGCCCTCGACCTGCCGCAGCATGTGTTGCGCTTCTGGGAAGCCAAGTTTCCGCAGGTCAAGCCACTGAAACGTGCGGGCGGGCGCCGGTACTACCGGCCTGACGACATCGACCTGCTCAAAGGCATCCGTGTCCTGCTCTATGCGGAGGGGCTGACCATCAAGGGTGTGCAGAAGGTGCTGCGCGAACAGGGTGGTCGGCATGTCGCCGATATCGGGCGGGCCGGGGTGCGCGAGGGGTCGCCGCGTCGCGAGGGTGATCAGGCCTCGGTGGTGCCTGCCGTACCCACCGTCGAGCAGGTGAATCTGAGTGTCGATTTGCCCAGCGACACGCTTGTGGCGGAGCAGCGGGCACGGCTTGAGACCGTGCTGGATGAACTTTTGTCCCTGCGCGAGATCCTCCGGCGCCGTCCACAGTTCAGCCAGCGCAAGGTTTCTGCCGCGGAATAGTACGCCGTTTTCCGAGGGGCGTGCGACGTGAACGGATTTGCATCCGGACGCCGCTCCTGCCTATATTGCGCCCCCAACCCTGACCGCTCCCCCCTGTTTCTGGGCGGCCAGGACACAAGTGTCGGAGCGTAGCGCAGCCTGGTAGCGCATCAGTCTGGGGGACTGGGGGTCGTGGGTTCAAATCCCGCCGCTCCGACCATTTTTTT
>CAZABH010000073.1:2733-6102 GCA_964483585.1 uncultured Flavobacteriaceae bacterium | reverse complement strand
GCTCTAGAGAATCACGGCGCTCCGAGCCGCAGCAATAGCTTTTGGGTCAGGTTCTGAGCCTGCCTGCCCCAGGCCGCTCCCAATCGCCCGCGCAAATTCAATAACCGCACCTCGAAGCGCCGGACTATTGATGTTGGCGAAGGCCTTCACGAGCGACCTAACTTCTGCCGACACGTCACCGTGAGCTTCGAGAGCGTGGGCTTCGAGCCGTCGAACCTGATCGCTATGAGTAAGTGTCTGGACCTTTGTGCCCAATGCCTCCGAGACGGCTATTAGCCGACTAGCTGCAACTCGCGTAAGGCCATTCTCGTATCGGGATAACGCTGCCGCAGAGACGCCAAGCTGACGAGCCAAATCCGCTTGCGTCATGCCGACCTCAAGACGGCGATCGCGAATCCGCCTGCCGACAGCTACGTCCGTCCCGGTTGGTAAGCGGTTTGCGTCGCGGCTCGGCTCAAAGCTCAGCTCGAGCCGGCTTCCGCCGACTTCCTGCCGGCCCCGAGCAGGCGCTGGTGGCTCACGGAAGTCTATTCCTTCGATATAATTTTTATAAATGCTCGCTCTCTGTACAGAAATCATTGGATCGGCAATCTGTTCAGCGAGCTTAGCTCGATAGCGACGAGTACGCAAATTTGTCGGGCCCGCTTTCGCGGTCTTGGCCACATACGCCAGGAGATTGATGACGCTGTTACGCAGATCATCCGTAGGCAATGCAGCATAATAAGACTCGATGAGCGAGCATCTATCACCGGTCGGTATCGATGGCGCTTGATGTCCAGCCGTATCTCGCATTCCCAGCAGATCACTCGCGCTTATTGTCAGCACCTCGGCGACTTGGACAAGCATGGAGGCGGCGATACGATTTGCACCCACCTCGTATTTTTGGATTTGCTGATAGGTCACGCCAACACGCTGCCCTAAGGCGCTCTGTGACATTGCGCGTGCTTCGCGCACAGCGCGAATGCGCTGGCCAATTGCAACGTCCGCAAGCGTGCCCCGGCGCTTGTGGAGCAGGCGTGTCGGCTTAACCGTCCGAGCGTTGTTGCCCGAGGATGTCGTAGATTCTCTGATCTGCATTTGCCCGACTTGCGCGTATCCTGCGAGACGAAAAACTCGTCTCGATAGGAAAGCGTGCCCTGGTCTTATCTCTGCTGATATCGGTAGGATTGTAGATTTTAGCAGTCCGATGAGTCCTGCTGCACAAGCGTTGACGTTGGCGTTCGAGGTCAGCGGCAATGCCACCGGCCAGAGCGTCGACTGGACCGGCAACGATACCCCGAGCGCGAAAAACATCGCATTTGAGCCACGACACATCTCACCGCACACCAGATATGGTGCTGGCCTATGGATCAGGTTTGTCCGCGCGCCCTAGCCTCTGTCGCAACGTCCCGAGCTCTCTGGCAGCGGCGACGGCGCAAAGCTTTACAACAGAATTCTACAATTAGTCACTCTCATGAAATCCAGGCGATTTGATTCCAGTCGTCACGGCTGTTATGTAACCTTAGTCGCTCAACCTGGCGTTCTAGGGTAAACATTGCCAGTCGTGGGATGGTGGTGGTCATGTATAGCGTAATCAGTAACGAGTTGTGCATTAGCGGCGATTTTGGTGCGCGCTGGTTGTGGGGCATCGTTTTTCGGTAATTTCACCGGTCGGTGCAGAGAATATAGGAGCTTGCGAGGTATAATTATGGATAAGCTTAGTGAGAAAGCGGAGCCAGATTCGCTGGACGATGCTCTGAAGGTTCTTGTGGTTGATGACGAGGCAGTACTTTTGGAGCATTTGTGCGACGGCTTGAGGCTTTTCGGCTATGAGGTCTGCCGGGCGCCGTCGTCTTCTGCAGCGCTCGCGGAACTGGCGAAGGATCCCCGGATCGGCGTCGTTATGACGGATATTCGTATGCCTGGTGGCGACGGCCTTAACCTCGCCCAGGAGATTCTAGCCGCTCGCAAGTCGCATGAGCCTGTTGAAGTCATACTTATAACCGGCCATGCTAGTCTTGAAGACGCTACGGCGGCCGTACGTACCGGGGTGTGCGACCTGTTGCGCAAGCCATTCCGCCTGGCCGAAGCGAGTAGAGCTATCGCCAAAGCGATGGACGCGGCGCGTGCGCAACGACAAGCATTGCGCGAAGAGGCGGCGCGTGAGCAACGCCTGGCCGAACTTGAGGAAGTCCGGGCAGAGCTAGAGCACAGAATGAACGGACAGTTGGTTCATTCGCCCAATCTCAGCCGAAGAGACGATGAAACAGCCGAAGATGAGATGCGGATATTATCGCATGCTCTTCGTACACCGCTGAACGCGATTGCAGGGGGGGCAGATATGATTTCCGACGCTGCAGTGAAGCTCCTTGGTCCTGGGATCGGCTACCTGCAGCAGGGAGTGCGCCAGGCTATCGCTTCGGTCGAGCTGGTCGAGCAACTTCATCGCCTGAAGGTGGCAGGTGAAGAGGAGCCGCCGGTGCAGGTGGACCTGCCTGCAGTCCTGCGCAAATCTCTTGTAGAGGCGGCTAGAGAAGCCCCTGGCTTACGGATCTGCACGGATATCGGGAGCCCGACAGACCCCGCGGTGGTGCTCAGCATGCCCTCCACGGTCGCCTCAGCGCTCTCCCACTGCATTCGATGCGCTATCGAATGGGCACCTCCAGGATTTTCGCTGTCAGCCTATACCTTGCCAATTCTGGAAGATAGCCGCCGCTGGATAACCGTGACCATTCTGGTAGCAGACGCTGATGAGCGACCGATTGTTCCCGAGGGGCGCTTGTTCCCGCGGGGGGATGGGAGCTTGACGCGGACACATGAGACGCTTGATTTTGTCATCGCGCGGCGGCTTTTGCAGCGCGTGGGCGGTACAGTCACGTCCTGGAATGAGCCCGGGCGAGCTGTAGCACTTCGAATTGCGCTTCCGGGATGAGCGTTCGGTCCTCGATAACCCGGTTTAGACAGCGTCTCTACCGGTTCGGGTTCCTCGTTGCGACCCTTATGACTGGCTTTTTGGGATACCTCGCAACTGAGCGCGACTTCACGCGAAGGGTCGATGCCGCCTACAGCAGCATTTTCTTGCAGACCCGATCGAAGGTGTCGATACTGGCGCATGAGATCGAGCGAGAACTCGATGCAATCGGTGCGCTCCATATCTTCGGCGCTCTCCTGCACGCTGACGGCAGAGGTGAAGCATCTCCCTCAGCGAGCCTAATCCGGCGCTATCTCATCGACGCAACCGAAGAACGCCGCTTTAGCACGCTTCAACTGGCACTCATTGACGCGCGCGGCCGACTCGTTTGGTCTACAGTTCCCGGTTTTCAACAAGTCGACCTTTCGGACCGCGAACACTTCCGCGTGCATCGCGATGGTCGCCACGAGCCGTTTATT
>CAZABH010000073.1:0-2723 GCA_964483585.1 uncultured Flavobacteriaceae bacterium | reverse complement strand
GCACCTTTGGTCGGACGAGCTTCGGGCGAGTGGAGCGTGCAGTTCACCAGGCCACTGCTCAAGCAGAACGGCAAATTTGACGGAGTCGTCGTCGCTTCGATTGACCCGTTCGCGCTTTCGCGGCAGCTGAACGCGCTTCAGCCCTCGCCAGACGCTGAGGTGACAATTCTCCGTTCGGACGGCGTCATATTGGCGCATAATCGGGACTTGGAGAGCCTGATCGGCAAGGTGCTTCCGCCCGACAGCCTGGGGGATCTCTCGCACGCATCGGCAGGTTCCGAGTCGCCTAGATCCTTTGTCGGCAAGAACACGTCAGGCGCGCAGATGGCCTTGGCAGTCCAGCGGATGGAAGGCTGGCCGCTGCTCATCGCCGTCGGCGTTGATACAAGCGCCAGTATCGCTGAAGCCTTTTCACGCAAGCACGAACTCCAATTTGGCGTGTTTATCGGTGTTATTCTAATATTCGGACTAGGTCTGCTCGTCGAAGCGCTGCGTGCGCGCAAAGTCGCTCGGACCGCAGCAGAGCGAGCCGAAACGCGTCGTAAGGAAATTGCCGATTTGCTGCAAGCTCTGCCGGGTGTCACATACAGGGGTCTTCTTGGAGAAAGAGGCGAATGGCTCAGTCTTGACATATCCGGCGCTCTTGAGCGGTTGCTGCCCGAGGGCGTGCCGCCTCGTGCAATCGCTGAGATTATCATGTCTTCAAGTTTATCACCGGAGCAGCGCATGACCCGCAAGGACAAGCTCCGAGTACAATCGGAAGTCGTTTCAGAATACCAGATAGCGCTACCAGGCGGCTCGACTCTGTGGCTGCGTGACCAAGCGCGCGCTCATTACGATGCGATGCAGTCCCCCTCGTTGCCGATCGTCGGAATCCTAAGTAACGTTACCGACGAGAAGGAGGTAAAGGCGCGGGCGATTGCCGCCGCTAAGCTCGCGACCCTCGGTGAAATGGCGACGGGCGTGGCACACGAACTCACCCAGCCCTGCGCAGCGATCGGCTTGGCGGCAGATGTTGCGTTGGTGGAGCTTGCGCGCTCGAAGACCGAGAGTTCTAACCAGAAACTTAGGACTCTTCTTGAGAGCATCGCCGGACAGACCATGCGCCTGAGGGACATCGTCGATCACTTCCGCATTTTTGCTCGGAGCGAGAACGCACCCGATGGGCGCTTCTCGCCCAATGCTGCGATAGAAGGTGCGCTCGCGATCATGCGAGGCAGTCTTCAGACTGCGGGCATTCAGATTGAGTTGAATGTTGCGCCCCACCTCCCGGAGGTGAGCGGCCGCCTTGTGCCAATGGAGCAGGTCCTGGTGAACCTGCTCCTAAACGCGCGGGATGCCATGGTTCAAGCGTCCTGCGCGGCCCGCCGTATCCATGTAGGCGCAGACTATCAATCAGAGCAGAAAATTGTCATCATTACTGTGAGAGATACTGGTCCGGGAATCCCTGACGATCTGCGGTACCGTGTTTTTGAGCCGTTCTTCACTACGAAGCCTGAAGGGAAGGGTACAGGCCTGGGCCTGTCGATTGCTTACAGCACGCTGCGTGAGTCAAACGGAGAAATTGAAATTGCAAACCATCCTTCTGGCGGCGCCGTAGCGACCCTTTTGCTTAGGGTAGCGCCCCGTGGGCCCGGCCGCGAGGACTCTTTCCCGGCAGTGTGCGGAGCATGAAGAGCGTGGAACCGGAAAGAACTCAAATTCTCCTTGTCGACGACGATCCGCGATATTGCGACGAGTTGACTGCCTACTTAAAATTATACGGGTTTAATCTGCGCTGCTTGGTCAATCCGCGGCAACTCCAGTCGGCATGCGCGGCCTTCGAACCGGACTTGATCCTTCTCGATCAGCGCCTCGGTACTACGACTGGTACCGAGGTTCTGCGCGATCTGCGAAAATGGTCTGACGTACCATGTATTGTTGTGACCGGAATGCCAGATGCTACCGACAGAGTCCTAAACCTGGAAGTCGGCGCTGACGATGAGGTAGACAAATCCCTTTCCCCTCGTGAGCTTCTTGCACGTATCCGCGCAGTCCTCAGGCGCCACCGTCTTGCTGCTAATCTAGTCCGAAACGACGCCGAATCGGCAGACCTCCTCAACGGTTGGACCATTTCCTTGCAGCTTAGGGAGCTTCACCGGCCCGATGGAACTGTTTGCGACCTAACATCAGCCGAGTTTGAAACGCTGAGTATGCTGTATAGGGCGGGGGGCAAAGCAGTCTCACGAGCCGCTATTTGTGAGAAGGTGTTCGGGCGCGGTCTCCAACACGGGGATCGTTCGGTCGACACTATAATTGCCAAACTGAGACGTAAGATAGCGCTCGACGACCGCGCCGCATTTATTAAATCTGTTCGGCCCTTCGGGTATGTATTGACTGCCTTTCCGGGAAAAAAAACGCATGACGGACATTGAGGCGCGACGGTTTCTTGCATATGTTATACATGAGTTCGCTCAACCATGCGCCTCAGCTGCGCTAGCTGTGGACACGGCTCTTGAGTTGGCACGGCGCGCCGCTGCGGAAGAGATAATTGAGCGACTTACATCGGCTGCCCAGGCGCTCGAAGACTGCCAGGCTATCTTGAAGCAGGCTGCAGAATTCGCGCGGACGGGTAGAGCGTCGGATTTCGTTGACGGGACCGGCATCCATGCCCGGACGCATGTATAAGGAGACCTGTGCGCGGAAGCGCGGTTCAGTGCCTCTGGCGCGGCATCGCGCGGCCC
>CAZABH010000072.1:0-6328 GCA_964483585.1 uncultured Flavobacteriaceae bacterium | reverse complement strand
GCCCTCACCTTCCCCGCACCAGAAACCCCACAAACCCCAACACAAACACCAGATCCCCCAGCGCCACCGCAAACCCGCTGAGCGGCACGCGCCCGGCAAGATACGCCTCCGCCACCATCAGGATCACGCCTGTCTTGCCAACCACTCCAAGCCACACCATGGGCCCGAAGCGCGCCGGGTCGCGGGCGACCATCGCGTAGAGCGCGCCGAAGCACAGGATCAGAAGCCCCGCGACGCGGTGATAGAGCAGGTCATCGGGCACGAGCCCGCCCATCTGCGCCAGCATCATGCCGGGCACAACCAGCAGCGGCAGGCCCGCGGCCAGATTGTAGAGCGCGGCCGCGATGAAGAAGAGGCGCCAGGCCATCAGGGCTCTGCGCCGATCTGCACCAGCAGCTTTCCGGTGTTGGCACTGGTGAACAGCTTCTGCAGGCTGTCGACGGCGTTCTCCAAGCCCGGCGCGACATCGACGCGGTCCTTCACCTGGCCCGACATCAGCCATGGCGCCATCTGCATGGCGAATTCGTTGAAGCGGTCGATATAGTCGATGATGATGAAGCCTTCCACGCGCGCGCGCTTCATCAGGATATTGGTGAAATTATAGGGCCCCGGCACGGGACCGGTGGCGTTGTACTGCGAGATCAGCCCGCACAGCACGATGCGGGCCTTCAGGTTGATGTTCGCCAGCACCGCATCGAGGATGGCACCGCCCGCATTCTCGAAGTCGATGTCGATGCCGTTCGGGCACGCCGCGCGCAGGGCGCGCGTGACATCTTCCTCGCGATAGTTCACGCACGCATCGAAGCCCAGCTCCTTCACCACATAGTCGCACTTCGCCTTGGTGCTGGCGATGCCGACCACGCGACAGCCCTTGATCTTGGCGATCTGGCCGACGATCTGCCCCACGGCGCCTGCCGCCGCCGACACGACGACCGTCTCGCCCGCCTTGGGCTGGCCGATGTCCATCAGGCCGAAATAGGCGGTGGCCCCCGTGAAGCCCAGCGCACTCATGTAAGAGGTCAGCTTCACGCCCGGCAGTTGCGGCAGCTTGCGCGTGGCGAAGGGACCGGACGTGTGGCCGATCGTATAGTCCTGCCAGCCACCCATGCCCGGAAGCACGATGTCGCCCTCGGCAAAGTCGGGATGGTTCGATACTTCCACCACGCCCAACGTGCCGCCACGCATCACATCGCCAAGCCCCACGGGCGGCATGTACTGGTCCATGTCGCTCATCCAGATGCGGTTGGTCGGATCGAGCGAAAGGTAAATGTTGCGCACCAGCAATTCGCCGGCGCCGGGTGTGGGCTTGGGCGCGTCGACAAGCTCGAGGTCGCCCGGCTTGATATCGCCAACGGGGCGTTTTCTCAGGATCCACTGGCGGTTTGAATTACGGTTCAAGGGACGGTACTCCTTCGGGCAGGGTTGCAGGCGAGCGCAGCGCTCGCGATATGTCGAAGCATCGTCTATATACCGCCTTCAACCGAAGGCGCAGGGGATCAGCGTGGTGAGCCGGATTTTCCTTTATCTTGTGGCAATGATGGCGCTTTTGTCGGCCGCCGCCGCAAGCGACGTTGTCACCACACCGCGCCTCGAGGCGCGCCTCGTCGCCGAGCGCACAGGCGTGCCCGTCACGGGTGGCACGATTGCGCTGGGCCTGTCGCAGGTGATGCAGCCCGGCTGGCACACCTATTGGCGCAACCCCGGTGAATCAGGCGAGCCCACGACGCTGTCCTGGACCTTGCCGCAGGGCTTCACGGCGAGCGATATCAACTGGCCACACCCCGAGCGCATTCCCTTCGGCGAGCTTGCAAATTACGGCTACTCGAACCGCGTGCTGCTGCCGGTCGACATCACCGTGCCTGCGGGCCTCGCGCCGGGCAGCGCGGTAACCTTGCGCGTCGAGGCGACGTGGCTGGCTTGCAAGGACATCTGTGTCCCCGAGAGTGCAACCCTGCAGCTGACACTGCCTGTCATCGAAGGTGAGCCGGAGATAAATAAGCAATGGCAGCAGGCCTTTGCCGACGCCCGCGAGGCCCAGCCGCTGAGGGATGGCCCCTTCAGCGCCCGCTTCGACGTGCGCGCCGGCAATGTCACGCTGTATTTCGAGCCGCCCGCCGGTGCCCGCATCGAACCCGAGGGCATCCTGTTCTTCCCCTTCACGCGTGGGCTCATCAAGGCCTCGGCCCCGCAGGTGCCACAGGCCGCAGGCGAGGGCTTCGCGATGCGCCTGCCACCCGGTTGGCGCCTGCGCGACCCAGCACAACTTGAGGCAACCAAGGCGATCGAGGGTGTGCTGGTCGTGCCCGCGCGTGATGGCTCGTCCGCGCGCGCGTTCGAATTGTCTCTCCCCCGCGGACCTGTCCCCGAAACAGTTATTGCGCCCGCCGCCGCCGGCACCTCGTTTCTCGAGGCGATCCTGTTCGCCGTGCTTGGGGGCCTGATCCTGAACCTGATGCCCTGCGTCTTCCCGATCCTGTCGATGAAGGCGCTGTCGCTTGTCCATTCCAGCCAGAAGGACCGGCCCTGGGTCGATGGCCTCGTCTATCTGGCAGGCGTCATGGTCACCTTCGCAGGCCTCGCCGGCGTGCTGCTCTGGCTGCGCGCGCTGGGCGAGGATGTGGGCTGGGGCTTCCAGCTGCAATCGCCGCTGTCGGTTGCGATCCTGGCCTATGTCCTGGCGCTGGTCGGCTTCTCGCTCTCGGGTCTCTTCACGCTGGGCACCTCGCTGCAGGGCGCAGGGCAGGGGCTTGCCGGCAAGTCGGGCCTCGTCGGCACGTTCTTCACCGGCGTGCTCGCCGTGGTCGTGGCTGCTCCCTGCACGGCGCCCTTCATGGGCGTGGCGATGAGCTTTGCCTTCACGCAGTCTGCGCCCGTCACCATCGCCGTGTTCCTCGCGCTGGGCTTCGGCCTCGCGCTGCCCTGGGTGCTCTTCAGCGCGGTGCCAGCACTCGTGCGCCTGCTGCCGCGGCCCGGCGACTGGATGGAGCGCTTCCAGCAATTCTTGGCCTTCCCGATGTACGGCGCCGTTGCCTGGCTGGTGTGGGTGCTCTCCCAGCAGGTCGACCCGGAAGGCCTGTTCCGCGTCATGATTGGCCTCGTGCTGCTGGGGCTTGGCGCCTGGGCCTTCGGCAACCTGCAGAAGCGGGCAAGCCTGATTGGCTTTATCCTCTTCGTCGGCGGCCTTGCTGGCGCCGCCGGACTGCTCGCCATGCCCTTCGGGGCCCCGCGAGTGTTGCAGGCTGCAGCTGCCGGAGAGGAGGGCGCGGCCAGCCACGCCTTCTCCGAGCCCTACACCGCCAACCGGCTCGAGGCCCTGCGCGCCGAGGGCAAGCCGGTATTCGTGAACCTCACCGCCGCCTGGTGCGTGAGCTGCCTCTACAACGAGCGCGTGGCGCTTTCGACAGAGGCCGTGCGAAAGGCATTCGCCGACACCGGAACAGTCTACCTCGTCGGGGACTGGACCAACCGCAACGCCGAGATCAGCGCACTCCTGCGCCAGTATGGCCGCGATGGCGTGCCGCTCTACCTCTATTTTCCAGCTGGCGGCGGTGATCCAATCGCGCTGCCGCAGCTTTTAACGGAAAGCATCGTCATCAACGCAGTAAGGAGCGAGAAATGATCCGCACATCACTGGCCACGATGGCCTTCCTGGCTACAACGGCGATCGCAATCGCCGCCCCCGAGATCGGCAAGCCCGCGCCGGCCTTCACCGCCGTGGACTCGAACGGCAAGACCCATGCGCTCGGCGACTTCAAGGGCAAGACCGTGATCCTCGAGTGGACCAATGACGGCTGTCCTTACGTCAAGAAGCACTACAATGCCGGCAACATGCAGAAGATCCAGAAGGACCTGACGGCAGAAGGCGCCGTGTGGCTCTCGGTGATCTCGTCTGCCCCCGGCAAACAAGGCCACGTTGACGGCAAGGGCGCCAACGACCTCACGAAGTCCCGCAACGCGGCACCGACAGCCGTGCTGCTCGACCCCAAGGGCACGATCGGCCGCGCCTACGAGGCGCAGACCACGCCGCACATGTACGTGATCGATGGCGTGGGCGTGCTTCGCTACATGGGCGCGATCGACGACAAGCCCTCGACCGATGTCGCTACCATCCCCGGGGCCCGCAACTATGTCCGCGAGGCCGTCGCCGCCGTGAAAGCTGGCAAGCCCGTCGAGGTCGCCGCCACCGACCCCTATGGCTGCTCGGTGAAGTACCCCTGATCGCGCCTTGGGCAGGGGCGCCCCGCGCTGGCGCCCCTATAGGCCTGCCGAAGACACAATCCAGGTTGCCCCGGCACGGCCGCTTCAACGCGGGAGCGAGCAAGAGGTCAAAAAGACGGGGAGTAACCTGTTGATATAAATGGGAAAAGACTTTCCCTGTTATTTTCTTTCGCGGCGCTCTTGACGCCTTCGGTAACGATCCCTAAATCCCCACCTGCGCATTGGCACTCGCTCATCGTGAGTGCTAACAGCCGTTCAAACCCTCTTTAAGCCAGATACTCAGGAGAGAACCTCATGAAGTTCCGTCCCCTCGGTGACCGCGTGGTCGTCAAGCGCGTCCAGGAAGACGTCAAGACTGCCGGCGGCATCATCATCCCCGACACCGCTCAGGAAAAGCCGCAGGAAGGCGAAGTCATCGCCGTTGGCCCCGGCGCCCGCGACGAGAAGGGCGAGCGCATTGCCCCGGAAGTGAAGGTCGGTGACCGCATCCTGTTCGGCAAGTGGTCCGGCACGGAAGTGAAGATCGACGGCCAGGATCTCCTTATCATGAAGGAGTCCGACATCATGGGCGTGCTCGAGGGCAAGGCCTCCTCGAAGAAGGCGGCCTGAGGACCCTTAGGGTCCCACCGCCTTCTCTGAAGCAATCGCTCTCAATCCATATCGAAGGAAGAAACAACAATGGCAGCCAAGGAAGTAAAGTTTCACTCGGATGCACGCGCGCGCCTTCTGCGCGGCGTCGACATTCTCGCCGACGCGGTGAAGGTCACGCTGGGCCCCAAGGGTCGCAACGTGGTCATCGACAAGTCGTTCGGCGCCCCGCGCACGACGAAGGACGGCGTCACGGTCGCCAAGGAGATCGAGCTCTCCGACAAGTTCGAGAACATGGGCGCGCAGATGGTGCGCGAAGTGGCCCAGAAGACGAACGACACGGCCGGCGACGGCACCACGACGGCAACGGTGCTTGCCCAGGCGATCGTGCGCGAAGGCATGAAGTCGGTTGCGGCTGGCATGAACCCGATGGACCTGAAGCGCGGCATTTCGCTGGCGGTTGAAGCCGTGGTCGCGGACCTGAAGAAGCGCTCGAAGAAGGTCAAGTCGAACGAAGAAATCGTGCAGGTTGGCACGATCTCGGCGAACGGCGATGACTGGGTCGGCAAGAAGCTTGCTGAAGCCATGGCGAAGGTCGGCAACGAGGGCGTGATCACGGTTGAGGAAGCCAAGTCCCTCGACAGCGAGCTCGAAGTCGTTGAAGGCATGCAGTTCGACCGCGGCTATATTTCGCCGTACTTCGTCACCAATGCCGAGAAGATGGTGGCCGAACTCGACGAGCCCTACATCCTGATCCACGAGAAGAAGATCTCCTCGCTGCAGCCGATGCTGCCGATCCTCGAGTCGATCGTGCAGACGGGCCGTCCGCTGCTGATCATCGCCGAGGAAGTCGAGGGTGAGGCGCTCGCCACGCTCGTCGTCAACAAGCTGCGTGGTGGCCTGAAGGTCGCGGCCGTGAAGGCCCCGGGCTTCGGCGACCGCCGCAAGGCCATGCTGGAAGACATCGCCATCGTCACCAACGGCGAAGTGATTTCCGAAGAGCTCGGCATCAAGCTCGAGAACGTGAAGATCAACCAGCTCGGCACGGCCAAGCGCGTCCGCATCACGAAGGACGACACGACCGTCATCGACGGCTCGGGCAAGAAGAAGGACATCCAGGATCGCGTCGCCCAGATCAAGGCGCAGATCGAGGAGACCACGTCCGATTACGACAAGGAAAAGCTGCAGGAACGTCTGGCGAAGCTCGCCGGCGGCGTTGCCGTGATCCGCGTCGGCGGCGCGACGGAAGTCGAAGTGAAGGAGCGCAAGGACCGCGTTGATGACGCGCTGAACGCTACCCGCGCTGCCGTTGAAGAAGGCATCGTCCCGGGCGCCGGCACGGCCCTTCTGTACGCGACGAAGTCGCTGGCTGGCCTCAAGGGCGACAATGATGACCAGACAGCTGGCATCAACATCGTCCGCAAGGCGATCCAGGCCCCGATCCGTCAGATCCTCGAGAACGCCGGCGTTGAGGCCTCTCCGGTCGTCAACAAGCTGCTCGAAGGCAAGTCCTCGACGGCTG
>CAZABH010000071.1:0-6602 GCA_964483585.1 uncultured Flavobacteriaceae bacterium | reverse complement strand
GAGTTCCATTATCTGCACAACCAGCCCGGCGGCACAGCCTATGCGCCGCCAGCGGCCATGGCCGAGGCGATTGCGCAGGCGGCGCATGAAACCGGCATTGCGCTGACGATGATACCGACGCTTTATGTCACGGGTGGTGCCGACGGACGTGCGCTCAGCCAACGGCAGAAGCGCTTTGGCAAGACGGTTGATGAGCTGCTGGCGCTGCGTGCGTCCCTTCGCGGGCGGCCGGGCGTGACGCAGGTGGGATTGGCGTTGCACTCGCTGCGCGCGGTGCCGACGCCGCTGATGCACGAGGCGATCGCAGGCGTAGATACCACGTCACCGATCCATATCCATGCGGCGGAGCAGCCCGGCGAGGTTGATGAAGCGCTTGCTGCCTATGGCAAGCGGCCTGTCGACTATCTGCTGAGCACTTTCAAGATAGATCGGCGCTGGTGCTTCGTGCATGCGACGCACATGGATGATGCAGAGACGCTTGCCCTTGCTGCCAGCGGCGCGGTGGCCGGACTCTGCCCAACGACGGAAGGCAATCTGGGCGACGGGATCTTTCCCCTGCCCGGCTTCCTTGATGCCGGCGGGCGCATCGCCATCGGCGGCGACAGCCATGTATCGGTCGATCCGGCGGAGGAACTGAAGGCGCTTGAGTATTCGCAGCGACTGCTGCACCGCAGACGAAATGTTGCGGCCTCGGGTGCTGTTCCGAACACGGCCGAGCGGCTCTGGTCGGCGGCGGCCCTGAACGGAGCGCAGGTGCTGGGGCTTGAGGGTGGCGAGATTGCGCCTGGTCGACGCGCCGACCTCATCGTCGTCGACAGGGATCACGTGTCGCTTGCCGGGCGCAACGCGGCAGAGGCGCTCGGGAGCTATGTGTTTATCGCCGGCAGGAAAGCCGTGCGCGATGTCATGGTTGGCGGACGCTGGGTTGTCACTGGCGGCGTGCACGCAGGATACGCCGATGCGGAGCTGGCGTATCGAGACGCGATCGGGCGAATGATGGCTGGCTAGCCATTCCTCAGCGCATTGCGGCGTAGTCCACGTAAACCGGTGAGGACCAGGCGCGGGGTTCGGCGGGTGCCGTGCACTCGCTCTTTCCCGAACGGTAATCGCCCCAGCACATGTTGACCTTCACGCATTTGCCGGCTGCATCCTTCTCGCACTTGAGCGGATCGGCATTGATCATCGGCTCGGGCTCCTGGATGGCCTTTACGTAATAAAGCGCGTCGCGGCGGCCCTTGGCGTATTCCGGGTCCGAGAACGAGAATGTGCAACTGCCGTCGGCCGATGGCTTGCACTGGTGGACGATGAAACGGTCCTGCACGAGGGGGGCGAGGTCTTCGCCGGGTGCGGACTGGGGCCGGATCTTGACCACCTCGATGCGGGTGATCTGGCTTCGGACGTCCGAAGGGTTGTCGCACTCACCAGAGCACAGGCTTGCGATGCGTCCCGCGTCGAGGCCTGCCTGCGCGAATCCGGGGCAACCCGGCTTCTGTCTGAAGGCACCCACGGCCCGGACCTCGAACACCGGTGATTGCGACGCCGCCATGCGTCCACCCATGGGAACGCGCTCGCCGGACTTCGACACGGCGTTGAACCACAAGAGGATCTTCTGGCCCGAGGTCGCGTAGGTTTCCCTTCGCGACATGCCATCCCAGATGGCTTCGCGCGAGCGGCCCTCCGCATGGACCGCCGCAAGGCCGCCAGCCAGCAGGAACGCCGCCTGGCGTTCGGCTTCCACAGTCTGAAGGCCTGGGAGCTTCGCGATCTCATCCGACGAAAAGTCTCGTGGCTGGGGAATCTCGTCTTCGTGAACCTCGGGCGGCAGCAGGGCCTTGCGCCACATCGCGTTGATGGGTCCGGTGGCGTCCGTATTCTGGTGTCGGTCCACCTGCTTGTAACCGGTGCCGGGCCTAGCGCGGTGATTGTCGCTTGAGGCGATGAAGCCCCACTGGAAGCGCGTCGCCTCTGCCTTGTCTTCGCCGAAATGCGAAGTGGCCAAGCCGGCTTGTACAGACGTTCCGGGCCGATAATTGAAGGCCGGCAGGAAGCAATCGGTGCACTGGCCTGAATCGAGCCACTCCTCGGGCTGGACCCCGGCGACGGTAAGATGGCCCGAAGCATACATGTCGAGGTAGTTCTGGCGCGCGCTGGCGGCGCGGCTCTCGCATTCATCAGGGCTGATGCCTGCCGTGCGGCAGCGCTGCAGAATGATTTCGCCTGCGCGCCAGCAGCCTGGTGTGTAGCCCTCTGTCGGCTGCGGGCAGGATTGCTTGCCGTCGCTTGAGATGATGACGTCCTTCCAGCTGCGGTATTCTTCGGAGTTACCGTGTCCTGAATAGACTTCGATGAGCGGGAAGCGCTCCGGCCGCTCGCGCGGGTCCAATGCCTTCGTCCACGTTGTTCCGGCAGGTGTGTAGAAGCCCCACGAGGAGCCGTGCGGGATAATGAGCGGGAACAGCTTCTGCTCGTCGAAGAGCTTGCGCACGAGGTCGGAGGGACGTGCGGCCCGCTCCATGCAATCCAGCGGCAAGCGGTCGGAGGGTGTGTCCGCGTCACAGGCCGGCTCTGCGGCCGTCGTGTCCAGGAACCGGTTGTAGTCGAAGTAGGTCTGCCTGTTGGCGAAGTCTCCGATCGCGACCATCGGTGTCATGCGCTGTGCGATCCGCTTGGCCGTGCCGCCATCCGTTCCGGCCGTGGAAATCGCGCGGGGCGAGACCTTGTCCTCGTCGAGGTCGCGGAAGATCACGTTCTTGTGGCCGAAATGCGTATCCGGCGTGCGGCCGACCTGTGTCCACTCGAAGCCGATAAAGGAGACGAGGTCGGGGCTACCCTTGCTGCCCGATACGCCCTGGCAAGAGCGCACCGTGTCCTTGATCTTCTTCCAGCGCGAGGTCGTGATCGACTCGGCGTGATCGGTCGTGGCCCAGAAATCGAGGGCCGAGCAATAACGTGCGAAGTCACATGCATCGGCCAGCGGATGGATGCCCTTCCCTCCGAGCAGCGGTAGCGCATACTGGAATGCATCAACGGAAATCGTGGTGTGAACATGCAGGTCGCCGAAGAGGATCTGCTTGGCCTCGCCTTGCGGGGCTGCGGCCGTCACGGCAGATGCCCGGGCCGCGATGATGTCGGCGGGGATCTCGCGCCCCGTGATCGTGCCGGTATCGTGCTCGACGCCGAACCAGCCGTCGCGGGCGCTGACCCAGAACAGGCCAGCGCCAGCAGCGACGACCGCGAGAAGGACTGCGAGGCTGACCAGAATGCGACGCATGTAACCCCTCAATCACAAACCGTTGAGGTAAAATAATAGCTCGGATTACGCCTGATTGAAACCTCTGATCGGGCCGCCGATGCCTTCACATCTCCTTCAGTGCGGCTGCGATCATGGCGCGGATGGCAGCCGTCACCTTCGTGGCGCGCTCGGGTCGATAATTAAAGGGTGGACCCTCGTCCATGTAGATGGACTGCGCCATCTCGAGCTGTATCGCGTGGACGCCCCTGCCCGGGTTGCCATAGTGGCGCGTGATGTATCCTCCCTTGAAGCGGGCATTCAGGACGGCGCTGAAGCTGCTGGCCTTGCCGGCGGCGAAGACGGCGTCGGCGATATCTGCATCGCAAGACTTGCCGTCGAAGGTGCCGAGGTTCAGGTCAGGCAGGCGACCTTCAAAGAGCTCCGGCAGGACGCTTTCGATCGAATGTGCGTCCCAGAGGATCACGCTGCCATGGACTGCCTTCAGACGGGAGAGTTCCTGTGCGAGGGCGTCGTGGTAGGGCTGCCAATACTTCCGGCGGGCGATGATTTCATCGGTCCCCGGGGACTCGCCCTCTCGGTAGAGAGGTTCGCCCTTGAAACTGTCGATCGGCACGAGGCCTGTCTTCTTCTGACCGGCATAGAGTTCCTGGTCATCCGGTGGCCTGTTGAGATCGACGACATAACGTGAATGCGTAGCTTCGATCCGGCTCGCGCCCATGACTTCGAGGAAGGCATAGAGGCGCGGCACGTGCCAGTCGGTGTCGGGCAAGGTTTTTGCGACGGCCGTCATGCGCGCAGCGATGTCGGGCGGAATGAAGGTGCCCGAGTGCGGGAAGGACACGAGCAGCGGCGCCTGTCCGCGCGTCAGGTGGAAGACCGGAGGTTCGCTCATGTGCCGGAGGGCAGATGGATGTGGCCATCGACGGCTGCGCGATAGCGACCACTGTCAACGAGGGCGCGGGCGGCGGCGATGTCGGGCGCGAAGAAGCGGTCTTCTGAATAGAACGGCACGTCGGCGCGGATGGCTGCCATCTCGCGCTCGAGGATGGGGGATGATTTCAGGGGCCTGCGGAAGTCGATGCCCTGGGCTGCCGCCAGCAATTCGATGCCGATGATGCCGCTCGTGTTGGCGTGCATGTCGGACAGGCGCCGGGCAGCGAAGGTTGCCATCGAGACATGGTCCTCCTGGTTCGCCGATGTGGGAAGCGAGTCTACGCTGGCTGGGTGGGCGAGCGACTTGTTCTCGGAAGCGAGGGCTGCGGCTGTCACGTGCGCGATCATGAAGCCCGAGTTCAGGCCTCCGTTCTGCACGAGGAAGGCCGGCAGGTTCGAGAGCGAGCGGTCGATCAGCAGCGCGATGCGCCGTTCGGCCAATGCACCGATCTCGGCCATGGCGAGGGCCAGGTGATCGGCAGCAAGCGCCACGGGCTCGGCGTGGAAGTTGCCGCCGGAGAGGATCTCGCCCGTATCAGCAAAGACCAGCGGATTGTCTGAAACAGCGTTTGCCTCGATCTCGAGAATGCCAGCGGCGTGGCGCAACGCCTCGAGGCAGGCGCCCATGACCTGGGGCTGACAGCGGATCGAATAGGGATCCTGCACGCGGTCGCAATCCTCGTGGCTGTGGCGGATCTGGCTGCCGTTCATGAGTGACTTAAGCGCTGCGGCGGCGTCGGCCTGGCCACGATGGCCCCGGACGGCATGAATGCGCGGGTCGAAGGGGGTGTCGGAGCCGAGGATCGCGTCTGTCGTCATCGCGCCGGATACAAGGGCTGCCGAGAAGATGTTCTCGGCGGCGAAGAGGCCCTGAAGGGCGAGCGCGGTCGATACTTGCGTGCCGTTGATTAGGGCCAGGCCCTCCTTGGCTTCGAGCTTGAGCGGCTCGAGGCCTGCGCGCGCGAGGGCGTCGGCGGCGGACATCTCGTAGCCGCGATAGCGCACGCGCCCGACACCGATCAGCGCGCAGGAGAGGTGCGCGAGCGGCGCGAGGTCGCCCGATGCACCCACCGATCCCTTCACCGGGATCTGCGGCAGGAGATCGTAGTCAAGGAACTTCTTCAGGCGATCGATCACTTCCCAGCGTACGGCGGAGAAGCCGCGCGCGAGACCCAGGATCTTCAGCGTGAGGATCAGGCGCACCGTCTTGTCGCCCAGCGCCTCGCCCGTGCCGGTGGCGTGGCTGAGAACAAGGTTTCTCTGCAATTCGTCGAGCTTGTCCTTTGGCACGCGCGTGGTGGCCAGTTGCCCGAAGCCAGTGTTGATGCCGTAGACGGGTTCGTCCTTGGCGAGGATCGCCTCGACGACCTTGCGCGAGGCCTCAACGTCCGCGCGGCAAGCGGGGTCGAGTGTGAAGGGCTGCTTCTCGCGCGCGATCTTGCGCAGGGAAACGAGGTCGGCCTTGCCGGGGGTGAGGGTCGTCATCAGCGCACCATGGGAAGGTCGAGGCCCTGCTCGCGGGCGCAAGTGATGGCCTCTTCGTAGCCGGCATCGGCGTGGCGCATCACGCCAGTGGCCGGGTCATTCCAGAGCACGCGGGCGATGCGGCGGGCGGCATCCGCGGTTCCGTCACAGACGATCACCATGCCGGAGTGCTGCGAGAAGCCCATCCCGACGCCACCTCCGTGGTGGAGCGAGACCCAGGTGGCGCCGCTCGCGCAGTTCAGGAGCGCGTTGAGGAGCGGCCAGTCCGAGACGGCGTCGGAACCGTCCTTCATGGCCTCGGTTTCGCGGTTGGGACTGGAGACGGAACCGCTGTCGAGATGGTCGCGACCGATGACGATGGGCGCTTTCAGTTCGCCCTTCGCCACCATCTCGTTGAAGGCGAGACCCAGGCGATGGCGGTCGCCAAGGCCCACCCAGCAGATGCGTGCCGGCAGGCCCTGGAAGCGGATGCGCTTGCCGGCCATGTCGAGCCAGTTCATCAGGTGACGGTCGTGCGGCATGAGTTCGCGCACCTTGGCGTCGGTCTTCGCGATGTCCTCGGGATCGCCGGAGAGGGCCGCCCAGCGGAAGGGCCCTACCCCGCGACAGAAAAGCGGCCGGATATAGGCTGGAACGAAGCCCGGGAAGTCAAAGGCATTCGCCACGCCCTCGTCCTTGGCGACCTGGCGGATGTTGTTGCCGTAGTCGAAGGTGGGAACGCCCGCCTTCGCGAAGGCGAGCATCGCCTCGACATGCTCGCGGATCGAGGCCCGCACGGCGCGGTCGACCGCTTTAGGATCGCTGGCGATGCGGCTTTCCCATTGCTCGACCGTCCATCCCTTGGGGCAGTAGCCGTTGACGGTGTCGTGGGCTGAGGTCTGGTCGGTGACCATGTCGGGCTTCACGCCGCGGCGCACGAGTTCCGGGTAGA
>CAZABH010000070.1:0-6785 GCA_964483585.1 uncultured Flavobacteriaceae bacterium | reverse complement strand
CATCTCCGCCATCGACTTCCTGAAACAAAGACTGAAGGAAATCGGCCTGGCGTGACACGCCACCCACCTTCACAGACGAACTCCTCCGCCTGCAGCAGGCTTCGCCTGCGCAGGCACCTCCTCGCAAGCGAGGAGGAAAACACTCTCCCTCGCTTGCGAGGGAGTGGGTGCGCACCGCAGGTGCTGCACCCGAGGGAGTTCGCCTCTGCAGTACACCACCCTGCGTCAACCCGCGCCTTGCACAAAGGCCAAAGTTCACATATTGTTCAAAGATCCCGTAGCCACCCAAAAAGGCTAGGGACACAAACCGCAAAACACCCGACGAAACTGTCTCTCGTGTCACAGCGGATTGAACGAAAACAATGGCTTGTATGGTTAACGCCCCTTGGGCGGCACCCATCCGGAACCGGAAGGGATTGGAGCGGGTGAAGGGAATCGAACCCTCGTCGTAAGCTTGGGAAGCTTCTGCTCTACCATTGAGCTACACCCGCAAGGTGCTGCATGGATACCACCGCAAGCCGCCTTGTGTGAAGACACCCCTGCGCGGCAAATAGGGACAAACTGCAGGAAACCTCATGGCGCAGACATCGACCAAGCCGCTGGACCCCGCCAAGTTCCGCGACCCCGGCACCACCGCCAAGGGCGAACAGCGCGCCAGCGTGGCCTTCACCGGCTTGAAGACGCTCTGGTTCAACACCGGCACCCTCTGCAACATCGAGTGCGCGAGCTGCTATATCGAATCCTCCCCCCGCAACGACCGCCTCGCCTACCTGACGCCTGCCGACCTGTCTTCCATGCTCGACGAGGCCGAGACCCTCGCAAGCCATCCCCTGTCGATCGGCTTTACCGGCGGCGAGCCCTTCATGAACCCCGACATCGCCGAACTGCTCGACGAGACGCTAAAACGGGGACATGATGCGCTAGTCCTCACCAACGCGATGAAGCCGATGATGCGTCCGCGCGTGCTCGAGACCCTGAAGGACCTGAACCGCCGCTTCGGCAGGAAGCTTTCCCTGCGCGTGAGCCTCGACCACTGGCGGGAAGACCTTCACGACGAAGAACGCGGGCCCGGCGCCTTCCGCGAGACGCTGCAAGGCCTCCACTGGCTCCAGGACAACGGCATCGCGACCACCATCGCAGGCCGCCTGCGCTGGGGCGACAGCGACCACGAGATGCGCGCGGGCTACAAGACGCTCTTCACGCGCGAGGGCCTGCACCTCGACACGGCCGACCCCGCCACCCTCGTGATCTTCCCCGAGATGGACAACACGGTCGATGTCCCGGAGATCACAGTCGACTGCTGGCGCATCCTCAGCAAGAGCCCGGACGACATGATGTGCGCCTCCAGCCGCATGGTGGTCCGCCGCAAGGGCGCGCCGCGCGCAACCGTCGTGGCCTGCACGCTGCTACCCTACGAGCCCGAATTCGATCTCGGGGACAGCTTGAGATCATCCCTCGCCCCCGTGAAGCTGAACCACCCGCACTGCGCAAAGTTCTGCGTCCTGGGCGGCGGCAGCTGCAAGGCCTGATAACCGGGCTATTGCTGATCAAACCTTGAAATGCTTGGACAGCTTGAGCCCCTGCGCCTGGTAGTTCGAACCGATCCCCTGCCCGTAGACACGCTCGGGCACCTCCGTCAGCCGCTCGAACACAAGACGCCCGATGATCTGCCCGTGGCTCAGGATGAAGGGCACCTCATGGCTGCGCACCTCGAGCACCGCCCGTGATCCCGTTCCACCCGCGCCGGAATAGCCGAAGCCCGGATCGAAGAACCCGGCATAGTGGACCCGGAACTCACCCACCAGCGGATTGTAGGGCACCATCTCGGCCGCGTAATCCGGCGGAATGGAAACAGCCTCGCACGAGGCAAGGATGTAGAACTCGTTCGGGTCCAGCACCATCGTGCCATCCTGGCGCGCCTTGATCGGCTCCCAGAAGTCAGACACCTCGTGCACGCCCGGCTTGTCGACATCGATGAGCCCGGCATGGCGCTTGGCACGATACCCGATGAGCTCGCTCCACCCCGCGCCGCGCAGATCGACCGTCAGCGCAATCCCGTCGCTGATATCGGCATCACCCGCAACGATCCCCTGCTCGGCCTGCAGCTTGCGCAGGTCCGCATCCGAGAACGACGGCGACCCGCGTCTGAGCCGCAGCTGGTTGAGCCGCGAGCCCTCGCGCACCAGGATCGAGAACGAGCGCGGGCTGACCTCGGCATAGAGCGGCCCCTCATAGCCAGGCTCCACGCGGTCGAACTCCTTGGCCCCGTCCGTGATCAGCCGCGTGAACACGTCGAGCCGCCCCGTCGAACTCTTCGGATTGGCAACCCCCGACATGCGCGACGGCAACGCCACGCTCTCGAGCAGGGGCACGATGTAGACGCACCCCGCCTCGAACACGGCTCCCTTCGACAGATCGATCTGGTGCAGCGCCAGCTGGTCGATCCGCGTCTTCACCGACACGTTCGGCCCCGGCAGGAAGCTCGCCCGGATCCGCCAGGCGACGCTGCCGAGCCTCAGGTCAAGGCTCGCCGGCTGGATCTGGCTTTCCTCGATCTCGCGCAGAGCGACAAGCCGCCCGCGCTGCATCATCGCCCGCAACTGGCTGGCTGGCAGGATGCCTGTGGAGTGGCCGCGCGTGGGCTCTCCCGCATCATCGTTGATATCGAACAAGGTCTGTCCCATGGAGGCGGATGTTAGGACACTTGCGGCCGCGCCGGCAAAACCCGCGGCTGAATGTCCACAGCCCATTCGATCCGTTGACCTGAGGCTGCGCCGAACTTAAAGCAGGACCCACGTGGTGATTTGAGCCGGCCGGCTTCGCGGCCACGTTAAACAAGCAGCTAAAAGGGCCGGGTCGCGTGAAATCCGGCCCCGGCCTGGGATCTTTGTCCCAAGGCGCCGGGGATTTTTTTTGGAGTTCGCACGATGGGAGAACTGCATCCCGACAAGAAATACGGCCTCAAGACCCGCCTCGTCCGTGGCGGTCTCAAGCGCTCCCCCAATGGCGAGACGTCCGAGGCACTCTACCTGACATCAGGCTTTGCCTACGACAACCCGGAAACCGCGGAAGCCCGCTTCAAGGGCGAGGACCCCGGCTACACCTATTCCCGCTTCGCCAACCCGACCGTCGCCATGTTCGAGGACCGTATGGCCATGATCGAGGGCGCACCCATAGCCCGCGCCACCGCGACCGGCATGGCCGCGGTCACGACGGCGATGCTCTGCCACCTGCGCCAGGGCGATCACGTGGTCGCCGCGCGCGCCATGTTCGGCGGCTGCCGCTATGTGATCGAGGACGTCCTGCCACGCTTCGGCATCCAGAGCACCCTGGTCGATGGCATCAGCCTCGACGCCTGGTCGGCGGCCATCCGCCCCAACACGAAGGTTCTCTTCCTCGAGACCCCAGCCAACCCGACGCTCGAGGTGATCGACCTCAAGGGCGTGGCCGCTATCGCCCGCAAGGCCGGCGCGCGCCTCGTCGTCGACAACGTCTTCGCCACGCCCATCCTGCAGCGCCCGATGGAGTTCGGCGCCGACATCGTCATCTATTCGGCCACCAAGCACATCGACGGCCAGGGCCGCTGCCTCGGCGGCGTGATCCTGTGCGACCGCAAGTTCCTCGAGGACCACCTCCAGACCTTCATGCGCAACACCGGGCCGACGATCAGCCCCTTCAACGCCTGGGTCATGACCAAGGCGCTCGAGACGCTCGACCTGCGGGTGCGCGCCATGTGCGAGCACGCCGCCGCCGTGGCCGACGCCCTCGCGCGCCAGCCCAAGGTCAGCCGCGTGCTCTACCCCGGCCGCGCCGACCACCCGCAAGCAGACCTCGCCCGCAGGCAGATGACGCTCGGCGGCTCGCTGGTCAGCTTCCACCTCGACGGCGGCAAGGACATGGCGTTCCGCTTCGCAAACGCCCTGCGGCTGATCGACATCTCCAACAACCTTGGCGACGCCAAGTCGCTGATCACCCACCCGGCGACCACGACCCATTTCAGGCTCACCCCCGACGCACGCAAGGAATTGGGCATCACCGACGGCATGATGCGCCTGTCCGTGGGCCTCGAGGACCCCGGCGAC
This sequence comes from uncultured Flavobacteriaceae bacterium, assembly GCA_964483585.1. Lineage (GTDB taxonomy): Bacteria > Pseudomonadota > Alphaproteobacteria > Micropepsales > Micropepsaceae > SZUA-430. The sequence continues at coordinate 2,703 of CAZABH010000070.1, read as the reverse complement.
CTGATCGATGACCTCGCCCAGGCCCTGAAATCCCTGTGAAACCGTGACGACAGGAGGCAACATGCACACCTACCGCGCCACCACCCGCTGGAAACGCACCTCGGCGGACTTCACCTACGACACCTACAACCGCGCCCACGAGGTCGCCTTTCCCGGCGGCATCACGGTCCCCTGGTCGTCAGCCCCCGAATTCAGAGGGGACGCCACCCGCGTCAACCCCGAGGAAGCCTTCGTGGCCGCCCTCTCGACCTGCCACATGCTCACCTTCCTCGCCATCGCAGCCAAAAGACGCTTTGTGGTCGACACCTATGACGACGAGGCCGAAGGCGTCATGGAACAGAACGAACAGCGCAAATACTGGGTCAGCAAGGTAACACTGCGTCCCAAAGTGACGTTCTCGGGCGACAATCAACCATCGGCGCAAGAGATTTCCGCGATGCATCACGCCGCGCATGAAAATTGCTTCATTGCGAACTCGGTGACGTCAAGCGTATCGGTAGTCGAAACCTGACGATGCCTTTTCAAACCCCGGAACCGTCCGGCGGGAACGGTCCTGGGGGTTTAGGGGAGACAGGGAATATGTTCGAGCGAGTGACGCGCAAGATCAAGGTGTCGGTCCAGCCAGCCTACCTGGCCGACCAGTCGGCGCCTGACCACAACCACTATTTCTGGGCCTACACCGTCCAGATCGAGAACGACAGCGCCGACACCATCCAGCTGCGCACCCGCTATTGGCGCATCATCGACGCGAACGGCCGCACCCTCGAGGTCAAGGGCGCCGGCGTCGTCGGCCAGCAGCCCATCCTTCGCCCCGGCGAGAAATTCGAGTACCGCTCCGGCACGCCTCTGGAAACCCCATCAGGCATGATGCTGGGCGCCTACCAGGTCCAGACCGCCGAGGGCGAGAGCTTCCAGGTCGATATCCCGGCTTTCCCGCTCGATAGCCCCCACGAATCCAGACGGGTCCACTGAACCACCCGCAGCAAAGCACCTTGCGTTCTTGACCCTGATCGGCAATCCGGCGTCAAGTAGGGGCAGCAAGCAAAGCCCACCATCGATGCCCCAGACCTATACCCCCCGGGACATGCTGTCCCGCCTCATCGCCTTTGACACGACCAGCCGCGACTCGAACCTCGGCCTCGTCGCCTTCGTCGAGGACTATGTGGGCGCCTGGGGACTCAAGTCGCGCCGCATCCCCAACCCGGAAGGCACCAAGGCCAACCTCCTCATCACCATCGGCCCGGATGTACCCGGCGGCGTGATCCTCTCTGGCCATACCGATGTGGTGCCTGTCGATGGCCAGCCCTGGGACACCGATCCCTTCACCCTCGTCGAACGCGACGGCCGCTACTACGGCCGCGGCACCTCCGACATGAAGGCCTTCTCCGCCGTTATCCTGTCCCTGATACCCGAGTTCGTCGCCCGCCCGCTGAAGACGCCCGTCCACATCGCACTGTCCTATGACGAGGAAGTGGGCTGCCTCGGCGTGCGCCCGATGATCGCCGACATCGTCCGCTCGGTCCCCATGCCGCGCCTCGCCATCATCGGCGAGCCCACGAACATGAAGGTCGTCAACGCCCACAAGGGCATCCGCTCGTTCCGCACGACGGTCACCGGCCGCGAGGCGCACTCAAGCCAGGTCGACAAGGGCGTCAACGCCGTGATGGTAGCCGCCGAGCTCATCATGTTCCTCGCAAAGCTGGCCGACGACATGCGCGCCAAGGGCGACCCGACCGGCCGCTTCGACCCGCCCTTCACGAGCGTGCAGTCCTCGACCATCGAAGGCGGCACCGCGCTCAACATCCTCGCCCGCGAATGCACCTTCCAGTGGGAGTTCCGCTATCTCCCCGGCACCAGCCACGATGATATCTTCGAGGCATTCGACCACCACGCCCGCAACGTGGTCCTGCCGCGCCTCAAGGCGATCGCACCCGAAGCCGACATCGTGACCACCGTCCGTTCGCATGTGCCCGCCCTCGTCGCGCGGGAAGGCTGCCCCGCCGAAGCCCTCGCCCGCCACCTCACCGGCGCCAACCACGCCGAGGCCGTCTCCTACGGCACCGAAGCCGGTCTCTTCCAGGAAGCCGGCATCCCCTCCGTCATCTGCGGCCCCGGCGACATCCGCGAGGCCCACAAGCCCAACGAGTACATCGAGATCACCCAAGTCGCCGCCTGCGAAACCTTCATCCGCAAGCTCATCACCCAATTACGGTGACATGTTGAAAAGACGTGGATGGTCCGCCTGCGCGGACCATGACGGGCTTGGGGGTGCAAAAAAGGGTGTCATGGCCGCGTCGCGCGGCAGCGCGTACCGGCCACCCAGGAATTCCTGAGCATCTGTCGTAGGGCGCTCGGCTTTTCCGGTTGACCTCAGGGCACGCTTCATCATGTCTGAAGAGATTCTGGGTGGCCGGTACGCGCTGCCGCGCGACGCGGCCATGACGAAAAGGAAACAGGGTCGGACACCAATCTACAACTTCGCTCTCTTCCGACAATGACTTGCGGCCAGGACCGCGGATGGCTTCTTCCTTCTTCTTGCTAAGCTACTCTTTCCATTTGTTTGGATACTGGTGTATGACCCCAATGCTTCCAAGCCTTTATCCGCAAGCTCATCACCAAATTACGGTGACAGTATAAAAAGACGTGGGTGGTCCGCCTGCGCGGACCATGACGGGCTTGGGGGTGCAAAAAAGGGTGTCATGG
>CAZABH010000069.1:0-6909 GCA_964483585.1 uncultured Flavobacteriaceae bacterium | reverse complement strand
TTCGGCGGGCGTGATTACTGAAGGGGCAGCGGTTGGTTGTGGGGGATAGTGGGCATTATGCAGGAAGGGGTTGAAGCTGTCAATCGGTGTGCGGAGGAAAAATACACCTTCCGGGAAGCGCAACGCTTCCCGGAAGGTGAGGCTGTTCGGGGACTAGCGGTTGAGGCTGGGCAAGAAGAGACGCATCATCTGCTCAACACCTTCTTCCGACAAGGGATCGGCGAACAGTGCTTGCAGTGGTACGGTGGCGTTGTCGCCCACGGTGTAGACTTCGCGCTCTTCACCCGCCACCAGTGTCACCGGCGGCAGATCGAGGACCATGTCCGCACAGTTGGCGCCTAGCGACGACACCTTCAGGTCATAGTCGCCGGCAGGCAGTTCCAGGGTGGCAAACGCCTTGTACGGCACATCCGTCAACACGAGTGTTCCGCTGTCGGTGCAGATGTCGATGCGGGTGTCGTCGAGCTTGGAGGCCAGCGGGGCCAGGTGTGCAATGCGCAGGAGTGACGTGTCGGCCCCGGCGCTGCGCTGCCAGCGGTTGTTGCTGTAGGTGAGCACGAAGATTTCCAGCGGCAGGAAGCGCCCACCACCGATCGCGGCCACCAGATAGCGCGTGTCCGGCTCGAATTTGATGGTCTGGCCGAGCAAGGTCGAATTGGTGCGTTTGCTCACAAGTTCGATCAAGTATTCGCCGCCCGGAACTTTGAGGTTGTGGCGGATCTGACCAAAGCGGATGCTGTCGATCAAGGTATCACCATTGGCAAGCACCGAAACCGCTGTCGCCGAGCGTGGGAAGGCGAAGGGTGCGAAGTGGGCCACGGTGACAGTGGCGGGCTTGGCATCCGGTTCAGGTACGGTGGTGACGCCGGTGGTGGTGGCAAAGGTGAGTGGCAGGTTGGCAATGTTGCCGATGACGAAGAGATCGACCACGTCCTTGGCCGAGAACTTGACGGCGGGCAGATCCAACGCAGCAGCGCCACAGTTGTTGGCGACAGGCACCACCTTCAGGTCGTAGACACCTTCGGGCAGTTCCAGATCAAGCACGCCCTTGTAGACCACATCCTCGAAGACGGGGGTGCCGTCGTCGGTGCAGATGTCAACCTTGGTCCCTTCCAGCGTATTGGCGAAAGGAGCGAGGTGGCCGACGCGCACACGTGCTTTGTCGTTGATGGGTTCGTTGTTGTCGAGCAGGGCCAGCAGTTCCAGCGGCTGGTTGACGACGTCACCGATGGCGGCGGCGGTGTAGTCTTTGCCCGGTTCGAGGGTGACATTGGCGCTGATGGCCACCGTGTTCGTGCCGGTGGGCAAGATCTCGATCAGGTAGTTGCCCGGCGGCAGTTCGACATTCTTGGCGATGTCACCGAACTTGAAGTTGGTGATGGCATCGCCGCCGTTGACGCGCACGGTGACGGAGGTGCCGTCCACGCTATTGGCAAACGGTGCGAAGTGGGCCACAGTGACGGTGGCCGGCTTCTGTTCAGGTTCGGGCGCAGTGGTGACGCCGGTGGTGGTGGCGAAGGTGAGCGGCAGGTTGGCGATGTTGCCGATGACGAAGAGATCGACCACGTCCTTGGCCGAGAACTTGACGGCAGGCAGATCCAACGCGGCAGCGCCACAGTTGTTGGCGACAGGCACCACCTTCAGGTCGTAGACACCTTCAGGCAGCTCCAGATCAAGCACACCCTTGTAGACCACGTCCTCGAAGACGGGGGTGCCGGTGTCGGTACAGACGTCAACCTTCGTCCCTTCCAGCGTATTGGCGAAAGGAGCGAGATGACCGACGCGCACGCGTGCTTTGTCGTTGATGGGTTCGTTGTTATCGAGCAGGGCCAGCAGTTCCAGCGGCTGATTGACGACGTCACCGATGGCGGCGGCGGTGTAGTCTTTGCCCGGTTCGAGGGTGACATTGGCGCTGATGGCGACGGTGTTCGTGCCGGTGGGGACAATCTCAATCAGGTAGTTGCCCGGTGGCAGTTCGACGTTCTTGGCAATGTCACCGAATTTGAAGTTGGTGATGGCATCGCCGCCGTTGACGCGCACGGTCACCGAAGTGCCGTCCACGCTGTTGGCGAAGGGAGCGAAATGGGCCACAGTGACGGTGGCAGGCTTCTGTTCGGGTTCGGGCGCAGTGGTGACACCGGTGGTGGTGGCCAGGGCCAGCGGTAGTTTGCTGATATTCCCGATGACGAAGAGATCAATGATCTCCTTGGCCGAGAACTTCACCGCAGGCAGGTCGAGGGCGGCGTCGCCACAACCGTTGGCTACCGGAACAACCTTGAGATCATAGACGCCGGGGGTCAGCGCAAGATCGAGGATACCCTTGTAGGTCACATTCTGGAAGACAGGCGTGCCGTCGTCGGTACAGATGTTGACCTTGGTGCCGTTCAATGTGTTGGCGAAGGGCGCCATGTGGCCGACACGTACGCGGGTTTTGTCTTCGATGGGGTGGTTGTTGTCGAGCAGGGCCAGCAATTCGATCGGCTGGTTGACACCGTCACCGATGGCGGCGGCGGTGTAGTCTTTGCCCCGCTCCAAGCGGATGCGCACACTAATGACGGCTGTGCTGCTGCCTGTGGGCTTGATGGCGATGTGGTACAAACCGGCAGGCAGTTGAATATTCTTCTGAATGTCGCCGAATTTGAAGTTGGTCAAAGCTGGCTGCCCGTTGACTTCCACGGTGACCGAAGTGCCGTCTACGCTATCGGCAAAAGGCGCAAAGTGCGCAACGGTTAACGTTGCCGGGGGAGTGTGGGAATCAACTTGGTCGTCGATCTGTGAAATCGACGGTGGCAGTGTTGAGGCGGAGACACCTTGGACAGTGAGCAGTGCAAGGAGGACCGAACAGACAAAGGCAATACGTTTGATCAGGTTTTTTGGGTTCATATTTCCCTCCGATGTGAGACGATAGAGACTCGCTCCATTCAAGGATGGGGATATCCTTACGAGCGTGAGTCATCATCTCACACGGGAGGCGGTGATATGTAAGCCAGCTTCTTGTGTTACTTTCTTGTACAAGAGTTGTATAAATTCCGTGCAAAACCTGTAATAGTTTTGTAACTATTTGCCTGTGAAGCTCGGCGATCGCCGTTCTCGGAAGGCAGCCAGTCCTTCTTGTAGATCGTCGGTGAACGACGTCATGCCGCTGGCAAGCGCTTCGAGGGTGACGCCGGTTGTAAGGTCGCCGTCAATAAGCTGTTTGCTGGTTTGGACGGCAATGGGCGCGTTGCGGGCAATGGCCTGCGCCAATTCAGCGGCGCGCACAGGCAAATCGTCGCCTGCCACAACTTCGTTGACCAGTCCCCACCGTTCAGCGGTGACGGCATCAATGCGGCTGCCGGTGAAGATCATCTGTTTTGCGCGGGCCGGACCGATGATGCGAGGCAATCGCTGTGTACCCGCCCAGCCGGGGATGGTCCCCAGCGTCACCTCGGGCAGGGCGAGTTGAACGCCTTCGGCAGCGATGCGCAGATCCGCAGCCAGTGCCAGTTCGAGGCCACCGCCAAAGGTGTAGCCATTGAGCGCGGCGATCACCGGCTGCGGCAGCCGCGCCAGCCGGTCGAAGATGCGGTGACCGTCGCGGATCCACTGCCGCCACATCTGCAACGGCTCCAGCGCCGACCAAGCGTAGATGTCCGCGCCGACGCAAAAGGCGCGTCCACTGCCGGTGACAATCACCACACGCACGGACTGGTCCCGTTCCAGATCGGCAACGATGCGCTCTAGTTGGCCGAGCATGGGGATGGTCAACGCGTTGAGCTTTTCGGGCCGATTGAGTGTGACGACGGCAACGGCGTCCTCAGTGGTGAAGGTGATTTCTTCGGGCATATCTATTCCGTGTCCACCGGTGTCGGTCCAAGGTAGTCGCGGATGAAGATTTCATCGTTGATGCCGGAACTTTCTGGTTCCCAGAGAACGCCGGTGCGACTGCGGTTGATTTCGTACTTTTCACGCTGTGCAGGGGAGGCGTGGTGTAACGTGGGAATCCATGCGAGCGGGATGGCTATTTTACGCCCGTCGACAAGATCGACGTGCAGATAGTCGTCATCAAAATGGATCTCATGGATACGTGGCGTTTCACGCGGAAACGTGTAGTCTGACAGTGGATACTGAAGCGGATAGCGCTGCACTTCTATCTTCTCATCCACCTGTTCGGCGTTGATGGCCATACCATTCCTCCAGTAGGAACTCTTTGTTCTGCTCGATTATCTTCAGCGCCTGTCTCAACTCATGTGGGCGGAGCGTTCTGCCATCTCGTGCGATTTCCACTTCAGGCTCTAACCAGATCTTGGCGTCGTTGTAGTCGTCCTGTGCACCCTTGCCCACATGAACACTGGCTCGGCCCTCGTGAACATCGATACTGTGAAACCAGAAGACCAATGCTCCGGCTGTCATCACTTTTGGACTCATACTGCGATCCTTCGATAGTCCGTATTGTAGCATAGGAAAGATATGGATTTGTCTACGTTGACAAACAACGTCCTTGCGCCATAATTGAAGCAATTGCACCACTACTTTTCAGGAGTACAACAATGTCCGCACATCCACAGTATAAGCGTCTCTACACCGTCGAAGAGTATTTCGAGCTGGAAGAAAAATCAGACATCAAGCACGAATACTACCGCGGCGAAATTTTCGCGATGGCGGGTGGCTCTGCCAATCACAGCCGGATTGCTGGGAATGTCTTTGCTGCCTGTCATTTCGGCCTGCGCGGTTCCAAATGTGAAGCGTTTACGAGTGACATCCGTGTCCTGATTGCGGCATTCGGTTTCTATACCTATCCAGACATCACCGTCACCTGCGGTGCGACTCAATTTGCCGAAAACCAGACAGACACCATCATCAACCCAACAGTCGTCATTGAGGTTCTTTCACCCTCGACCAAGAACTACGATCGAGGGCAGAAATTCCAATTTTACCGCTCGATACCAACACTGAAGGAATACGTTGTGATCGAGCAGGATTTCCCCTACATTGAATACCATTTCCGACAGGAAAAGACATGGATCTTGACCGAAATCAAGTCAATAGAGGATACATTGAGTCTCCAGAGCATTGACATTCAGATCCCACTGCGAGACCTTTATGCTCGCGTTGATTGGTTACCTGTTGCCTGATGCTAGCCGGCTTCATGGTCGATACAGTCAGATCCCTCATTTGGGCATAAGGATGTGGACACGGATTGGAAGGAACACGGATTTCTCAAAAAAAGATCCGTGTTCCTTCCAATCCGTGTCCACAACTCTCCTCTTCCCCCAATCGCCTAATCTCGAAAAATCCCCTCATCCATCAACTTCAGATCCCCCGCCATCCGCGGCCGAAAGCCCATCTGCCCCAGGACATCCCGTTCCAAATCCACGCCGGGCGCGATTTCGATCAGGGTGATGCCCTCCGGCGTCAGCTCGAAGACGGCGCGCTCGGTGACGTAGAGCACCGGCTGGCCCACCGATCGAGCGTAGTCGCCGCTGAAGGTGATTTGATCGACCTGATCAATGAACTTGGGGACGCTGCCTTCACTGGCAATGTGGAGCGCGCCGTTGCCCACTTCGCAACGGAAGCCTTTAGCGGTGAAGGTGCCGCAAAAGACAACCTTTTTGGCGTTCTGCGAAATGTTGATGAATCCGCCACAGCCGGCCAACATGCCGCCCACTTTGCTGGCGTTGACGTTGCCATGTCGATCCGTCTGCGCCATGCCCAGGAAGGCGACATCGAGGCCGCCGCCGTCGTAGAAGTTGAACTGTGAATCTTCTTCCACCATCGCCACCGCATTGTAGGCCGCACCGAAGATGACACCCCGCGCGGGCAGCCCGCCGATCTGTCCTTGCTCGACGGTGACGTTGATCTGATCGAACCAGCCTTCCTCAGCGGCGACAGCGGCGATGCCGTCGGGCATGCCCACGCCCACGTTGATCACCGCGCCGGGGACAAGTTCGCGGGCGGCGCGGCGGGCTACGATCTTGCGCTCGTCCAGCGGCAAGCGTTCGATGCTCTCTAGCGGCACACGCATCTGTCCACTCAGGCCGGGGTTGTAGAAACCGGCGGAGGTCTGCGCCTGTTCGGGGTCAACCACGACGGCGTCGACCACAATGCCGGGAATGCGTACCTGTTTGGGGGGGATGCTGCCCGCTTCGGCCAGGTACTTCACCTGTACAATCACCTTGCCGCCGCACGCCCGCGCTGCCTGGGCGATGGAGATGCCTTCGAGCAGAGCGGCTTCTTCTTCGTAGCTGATGTTGCCGTTGGGGTCGGCGGTGGTGCCGCGGATCAGCGCCACGTCGATGTGAAAGCGGGGGAAGTAGAGCCATTCCTCGCCGTCAATTTCCATCACGCGCACCAGATCTTCGGTGGTGACGGCGTTCATTTTGCCGCCCTCCAGCCGGGGATCGATGTAGGTGCCCAGCCCGACTTTGGTGAAGACGCCGGGTTTGCGCGCCGCCACGGTGCTGTACATCTGCGAAAGGACGCCCTGTGGGAAGTTGTAACTTTCGATCTGGTTGGCGGCGATCATCTTGGCCATCTGTGGGGCCATGCCCAGGTGACCGGCGATGTCACGCCGCACGAGTCCTGGCGCGGTGAGCAGATCGGTGCCGATCTCCTTGCGGTCGCCCAGGCCGGTGGCGTGGATCAGTGTCAACCCACGGGGGGCGGTTTCTTCGGCGAAACGTTGACGCAGGGCGCGCAAGAGGAACGTCGGCTCACCGATGCCGCCGCCCGATCCTTGAATCGCCACGTGTGCACCGTCGGGGATCATCCGAATGGCAGACGCGGCATCGATCACTTTGTTTGGCAAAGCAGGTCCCTTTCAAGTGGCGATGGAGAGAGAGGGGAAAGTTGTAGCGATCTTAGGGCATTGGGGAAGGCGCGTCAAATGGGGGGGGGAGTGCGTAGTGCGTGGTGCGTGGTGCGTGTACC
>CAZABH010000068.1:0-6983 GCA_964483585.1 uncultured Flavobacteriaceae bacterium | reverse complement strand
AGGTCATGGGCAACCCGAAGGACGAATCCTTGTTTTTGAAATGGCTTGCGCGAGGGCCTGTTGAGAAGCGCCACCTGGCGGACCGGGTCATATCAATCGTTGTACCGTTCTTTGAGGAAGCGGGCTTCTCGTGGGTCAAGAGTGGCTCGAACGTTCGGCCACAAATCAATGAGATAGCTATGGAGCGGCGCAATGGCGATGGGTCAGTAGACGTTGTTTCAATTCTGTTCAGCAAATATCGGAAGCCCTTCTTTGACGTCCAAGTGCTTCGCCTCATGCCACCCGACTATAGCCATTGGGCAAAGAATGCCCACTTGGTTTGGAAGCAGGGTGACGATGTCCGCTATAAGCGCTGGGGCCCTAGGTGGTGGCAACTGGATCAGGTGAAGGCCTGTAACAGCGTCGTTGACCGAGTCCTCAGTCTCTCACCGCAGCTCCTTGATTACCTGGCTGATCAGCAAATAGGATCGAATGTTCGTGTCTGGCCCACTCTTCGAACTCGCGCGGAAGAAGCGGAAACAGAAAGATAAACGATCCGGCCGCCGCGCCAGTAATAGGCCGGAGAGCTTTGTTACATCGGGCTTGCGCGCCTAGGCGCGATGCGTAGCTGCTTCGAAAGGGACACCGCTACATCATTGGAAGAGCTGGCTTCTCAAGTTATGGTTGGTCCGACGAGCCTGGGCAGGTCAGTGCGAACCGGCGGTGCCGGCTGGTCGGCGGGTGCGTGGCGGGTCGTTGTCGTGCTGGCAGGTTCCGCGTGTTGTGACCTTGCGGGGGGGTGTGCACTGTCACCGTAATTATTCCCGTGGATATGGTGTCACCGAATTCTCAGGGGGGGTAAATTACAAGATTAAATTGTAATATTTATCTCCGGCCGCTCTTAGGGTGTGGTCTTGCGGGTCCAAGTTTGGCATATGTTGTCCTTCGTAACGCAATGAGGGGCGGACATGGCTGCGGGCAAGGCGCGTCGGGGATTTGGGACAGTGCTGCTGGACGGGGTCGAATGGGCGGGGAACAAGCTGCCTGACCCTGTCACCCTGTTTGCGATTGCCATCGGGCTCGTCATCGGATTGTCGGTGTATTATGCGGGCACGGGGCTGTCGGTCACCCATCCGGGTACAGGCAAAGAGGTTGCGGCGGTCAGCCTGCTTGATGTCGAGCAGGTGCGGCGCCTGTTCACTGACATGACCAAGGTCTTTGCCGAGTTTCCGCCGCTTGCGCTCGTGCTCATGATGATGATCGGTGTCGGTGTTGCCGAGCGCTCGGGGCTCATCGGTGCGGCGTTGAGCGGGGTCGTGCGGTCGACGCCCAAGTCGCTGCTCACGGGCGCGATCGTGTTTGCGGGCGTCATGTCGTCGCTTGCGGCGGATGCGGGCTATGTGGTCCTGGTCCCGCTGGCGGCGGCCATTTATGCGGCTTCGGGCCGGCATCCACTTGCGGGGCTTGCGGCGGCCTTTGCGGGCGTGGCGGGCGGGTTCTCGTCGAACCTGCTGGTGACGCCGCTTGATCCGCTGCTCTCGGGCCTCACGCAGGCGGCGGCGCAGATCATCGATCCTGCGCGCGAGGTGAAGGCGACGGCGAACTATTTCCTGATGATGGCGCTTGTGCCGCTGTTCACGCTGGTGGGCTGGTGGGTGACCGATCGTATCGTCGAGCCGCGGCTTGAGGGGAGCACGCCCTGGCAGATGCCGGGCGGGGCGCAGCCAAACGAGCGCAGCGAGCTTGACACGCGTCGCGAGCGGCGCGGGCTTGCGTTTGCAGGCATCGTCGCGCTGGCGCTGATCGCCGGCTTCACGTGGCTGAGCTCGGGCCCTGGCATGCCGTTCCGCGGCGATGACGGGTCGATCGAACCGCTGCTCAGGTCGCTGGTGTCGATCCTGTTCGTCTCGTTCCTGCTGTGCGGGCTTGCCTATGGCATTGCGGCGGCCACGATCACCTCGGACAAGGATGCCGTGAAGATGATGAATGCGGCGCTGGGCGACATGGGCGGCTACATCGTGCTCGCGTTCTTTGCGGCGGTGTTCATTGCGTTGTTCAACTGGTCGAACCTGGGCATCATCATGTCGGTGAACGGGGCCGAGTTCCTCAAGGGCCTGGGCTTTGTCGGTTTGCCGCTGCTGGTGTCGATCGTGTTCGTGGCGGCTGGGATCAACGTGCTGATCGGATCAGCGTCGGCGAAGTGGGCGATCCTGGCGCCCGTGTTCGTGCCGATGCTGATGCAGCTCGGCATCAGCCCGGAGTGGACGCAGGCGGCCTATCGACTGGGTGATTCCATGACAAACCCGATCACGCCGCTGCTTGCCTATTTCCCGCTGATCCTGATCACGGCCCAGCGTTATGTGCCGCAGGCGGGGATCGGGTCGATGGTGGCGCTGATGCTGCCCTATTCGATCGCGTTCGCCCTGTCATCGACTGCGCTCTTCGCGCTGTGGTTCGTGGCTGATGTTCCGCTGGGGCCCTGATGGCGGCGTTTTCTGTTTAGCTTGGTCCCGGCTCGCGCGCTCGCGCTCGCGTCCGGGATGACGGGTCAGGGGGCCAGGTTCTCGACGAACTGGCGGGTGCTGGCTTCCCAGGAGTGGGCGAGTGCGAAGGCGCGGCAGGCTTGCGGGTCGAGGTCGAGGCAGCGCAGGGCTGCCGCGCGCAGGTCTGTGTCCAGCGCGCCGATGTCAGGGCGGCCTTCCATGATGTCCCCGGGACCCTGCACGGGATAGGCGGCGACAGGCAGGCCGCTGGCCAGCGCCTCAAGCACGACGAGGCCAAAGGTGTCGGTACGCGACGGGAAAACGAAAACGTCGCCGGCTGCGTAGAAGCGCGCCAGCTCTTCCCCGAACTTGGGGCCCACGAAGGTGACCTCCGGGTAGAGGATCTTCAGGTCCTCGAGCAGCGGGCCGTCGCCCACGACCAGTTTCGATCCAGGCAGGTCGAGGCTGAGGAAGTCGCCGATGCTCTTTTCGACAGCGACGCGTCCGACATAGAGGAAGACCGGGCGCGGCAAGCCGAGCCAGGATTTGTCCTGCGGGCGGAAGCGTTCGGTGTCGACGCCGCGTGACCAGAGGCGCAGGTTGCGGAAGCCGCGGCCCTCGAGCTCCTGCCTGAGAGACTGGGTTGCGACCATCACGGCGCTCGCGGGGCCGTGGAACCAGCGCAGGCCCATGTAGGGGAGGGCTGCCGGGATGCCGAAGCGGGCGCGGATGTATTCGGGGAAGCGCGTATGGAAGGACGTCGAGAAGGGCATGCGGCGCAGCTGGCAGTTCCGGCGTACCGAGAGGCCGAGCGTGCCTTCGGTCGAGATGTGGATGCGCTCGGGCCGGAAGTCGTCGATGATCTCGCCGACCTTCGGGCGCGTGAACATGGCGAGCCGGATCTCCGGGTAGGTCGGCATGGGGACCGTGAAGAAGCCCTCGGGCGTGAGGAAGCGGACCTCGTGGCCCATGCGGATGAGTTCCTCGCCCGTCTTCTCGAGCGTGCGCACGACCCCGTTGACCTGGGGGGCCCATGCGTCGGTCGAGATCAGGATCCGCATCGAGCCTCCTTGGTGGGCCGCCGCTTTCTGCTTCGGGGGCCAGCATTACGGGATAAGCGGAATCGGCGCCTTCCTTTTAAACCCGGGCGGGCCGGGCATGCACGCTTGACCGGCCTCGGGAATGGGGATGAGTGGTGGCCGGTTCCGCTATTGTTGCGGCGCAGCAAGGTTGACGTGCACGGAATCTGAGCAAAATTTAAGGTCATTCGCTCCGAAAATTCTCAGTGATTTCAATATTCTACGTCGCATTTCGGGTTTGGTTCTGAACATTTAACGCTTGATTTATCCGTTTTAATGGGCATCATTGTGCAACGCAGTAGGGCCAGTCCTTACTCCGTAGCCCTTCTCGGGCGTTTCCTCCCTTAACTTGGGCCGCCAGGCGACAGCCTCGCGGCCTCTTTCTTTTTGTCGTGGCTCTTTTGGCGGCTATTGCGCGGCTTCGCCCGACGAGGGCATTGCCGGGTTCAGGAAGCGCCAGTCGATCTCGGCCAACGCGCGTATGAGCGTCGTGAAGGCGGCCGAGACCTGGCGCAGGCCTGCCGTGCGCTCGATGCGGTCCTCGTCCATGTAGAGGGCGCGGTTGATCTCGATCTGCAGCGCGTGAATGCCTGTGACGGGGCGGCCGTAATGCTCGGTCGTGTAACCGCCGGCATAGGGGTTGTTGCGCACCACGGCAAAGCCCTGCATGGCGAGGACGCGCTCGACCGTGTCGGTGAGGCGGCGGGCGCAGGCGGTCCCGAAGCGGTCGCCAAGGATGATGTCGGGGCGGGCCGACCCGATATCCTGGTCCAGCGGGCCGCCGACCGAGGGCATCGAGTGGCAGTCGATCAGGACCGCATGGCCAAAGCGGGCGCGTGTGGCGTCGACAAGCGTGCGCAGCTGGGCATGGTAAGGCTTGTAGCAGGTGTCGATCCGGGTCAGGGCCTCTTGCAGCGGGAGGCGGTGGCGGTAGATCTCGGCGCCGTCGCGCACGACGCGGGCAATGGTGCCAAGGCCGGCCAGCACGCGCGGGCTGCGGGTGTTCATGTGGGCGGGCAGCGGCTGGTCGAACATGGCCGGGTCGAGCTCGTAGGGCTCGCGGTTCGGGTCGACGAAGGCGCGCGGGAAATGGGCCTTGAGCAATGGGGCGCCGTGGGCAGGGGCGGCAGCGAAGATCTCGTCGACGAAGCTGTCTTCCGAGCGGCGGATGGCTGTGCCGTCCAGCCTTGTCGCTTGAAGGAAGGTCTTGGGATAGACCCTGCCGGAATGGGGCGAGGCGAAGACGAACGGCATCGTCTGCCCGGTGGGTGCAAGCACCTCGAAGGGCGGGTCGACGGCAGGCGTCCGGCGGTCGCTTCCGATTCTCAACGCGATTTAACCTTGGTGTCCTGGGTGGAGTGGACCATTGACTCTGCTTGGTTTCAAGCCCTTCCCGGTCGTCTCGTCCCCTGAAAAACGCTGGAAAACCGTCCGGCCGCTTTGCGAAAGGGCGGTTTCGGCCTTAGACTGGCTGCCGACCGGTCGGTGAGTGGCGGGCGCGGCCCAAAGGGGGACAGTTTCCTCCGGCATGGATGTTGCGACCTTCCCCCCAGAAAACGGCGAGGGGCAACTGGTTAACGGGGGCAAGGATCACGATGGCGAAAATCCTATTGGCTGAAGATGACGAGTCGATGCGCCGTTTCCTGGCCACGGCACTTGAGAAGGCGGGCCACGAGGTCCAATCCTTCTCGCAGGGCGACGAGGCCTTCGACTGCCTGACAACGGGCAACAGTTTCGACCTTCTGCTGACCGACATCGTGATGCCGGTCATGGATGGGATCGAATTGGCCCGAAAAGCGGCCGAAGTCGCACCGGGCATGAAGATCATGTTCATCACCGGGTTTGCTGCCGTCGCACTGAACCCCAAGTCGAACGCGCCCAAGGAGGCCAAGGTCCTCTCGAAGCCGTTCCATCTGCGCGACCTTGTCAGCGAGGTCGAGCGCTTCATGGCGGCGGCCTGAAGGCGCTTGTAATCGCGGGCGGGCGCCGCTATACGGTTCGCCTTCTCGCAGGGGGCCCATTGGTTGCCCCCTGGAATGGATCAGGGCGCGTAGCTCAGCGGGAGAGCACTACGTTGACATCGTAGGGGTCACAAGTTCGATCCTTGTCGCGCCCACCATCCCCTTACTTTTTCTTGCTGTTTCAGGCCTGGCGCCTCGGCAGGAAGATCACATTCCGGTTGGCGACCTGGCGGACGGTGTCGACGACCTCGATGGTCTTGTTCGAGAAGTCCACGATCGCATAGCCGCGCGCCTTCATGAGGGTTTCGATGGCCAGGGCCTCGGGCGTGTTCTTGTCGTTGATCTCGACCATGAGGACCGGGCGGTCGCGTTCGATGATGCTGCGCGCGCCTTCCAGCACGTCGAGCTCGGTGCCCTCGACGTCGACCTTGATGAAGCCAACGCCCTTGAGGTTCTCGTCATCGAGGCGCACGGCCTCGACCTTGTATTCGCGCGTGGCATAGGCCTCGTTGGCCTTGAGCGAGCCGATATTGGGCTGCTCCTCGCCGCCGGCCGTGGGCACGAAGAAGGTGAGGGTGCCGTTCTGGTTGCTCACCGCCTTGTGGCGCAGTTCCACATTAGGGCCGCAGGCCTGGGCCAGGCGCGCCGCCAGGTTGGGGTTTGCCTCGTAGGCCACCACGCGGTCGGAGAGCTCGGACAGGATATAGGTCAGCGCGCCCTTGTTGGCGCCGACGTCGATCGAGAGCCGGCGCGGCACGATGAAGGGCAGCAGCGGCACTTCGATCTCGCCGCGGTCAAGCGTTGCTGCACGCCGCTTGACGCGCTGGGCCCGCCACCACAGGCGTGTCTTCTGGTAGAGCGAACGAACCATGCTGAAGTCTTGCCCCGTCCTTCCGGATGCCGTGTCTTTCCGGATCAGTCGTGGTTGCAAGATCCTGTCCCGGTCGGCGCCCTTCTTGCCCCGTCCCGCGCGGTTCTGCAACCGGAGGTTCGAGGGATTTCCGCCATTTCATGGCCGGGCTTGTGACACGAGAGACACTTTCGTCGGATGTTTCGCTGTCTGGGTGTGCTGGCCTCCTTCGGTGCTGCGCGGGGCCCTTGTGGCCCTCGATGCGACGATCTAGAACAATAAGCGAACATTTGTCCCTTTGCCAGGGGGCGTGTTGTCGCGGGGGCGCGCGGCCTCGCGTGTGCACGCCAGTTCGGCTAGGCTTGCGGCCCATGATGCAGACCTGCCCCTTCTGCGCGCCCGGGCCTGAGCGCGTGATCTTCCGCGACGCGCTGGTGACGGCGCTGTGGGACCTCTATCCCCTGAACCCCGGCCACGCGCTGATCGTGCCGAACCGGCATGTGGCGGGGTGGGCGGAGGCGAGCGGGCACGAGCGCGCGGCCCTGATGGCGGCGGTGGACCGCGTGCGCGCCGAGATCACCGCGCGCTTTCGCGCCGACGGGTTCAACGTGGGCTTCAATGACGGTGCCGC
>CAZABH010000067.1:0-7249 GCA_964483585.1 uncultured Flavobacteriaceae bacterium | reverse complement strand
CAGCAGCAGCAGGATGTAGATCTTGTAGGTGGTGGAATAGTCCTGTGCCCCGCCGGGCGCCGCCGCAAGGCTGCCGTTCGCACTCATTCCGTTTCCTCAACCTGTTATTTATGTCTTTGGAGGCAGCTTGCAGAATTCCAACGGTGTCGCAAGCACTTTCGCCCCGCGGCTGGGTCGGGGACACCAAACCACAGCGAAGGGATGCAATATGGTCAAGTCGATCGACCTCGCTGAAGTTGCCGGCGCCACATTCCCGCGTCTGTACCGGGATCGCATAGAGCCCCTGTTGCGCGAGCGCGAAGACGAGCGTCTGGCAGCAGTCAGTTCGCTTTGGCACCGCGCGATCATTGGAGCCGTTATCACAGTTCCTCTGGCGATGTTGGTCTACACCCTGTCCGGAGACTTCGACCTTACAGCTATTCTCGGAGCCGTTGCAGCGGTGGTCGTCGGCGGCTGGGCCTACGCCCCGGTGCAGGCGGTTGGCGTGTCGACGAAGAAACAGGCGCTCTCAACCATCGCCGAAGCGATCGGCTGCTCCTATCATTTCGAGGGCTTTGTGCCCGAGGGAATTGACCAGCTCAGGGCACTTCAACTGCTCCCTAAGGGCGACCGTGCATATTTCCAGGACTGCTTCGCTGGCCATCACCACGGGTGCAGCTTCAGTTTCTATGAGGGACATATCGAGAGAAAGACGCGATCGCACAAGAAAACCCGGTGGGTCACCTTGTTCCGCGGTCAGCTGATCCGTGTTGATTTTCCAAAGAGGTTCCTCGGCACGACAGTTGTGCGTCGTGACGCCGGTGTGTTCAACTTCCTGGAAGCTTGGGATAGCAGTATGCAGCGTGTCGGCCTGGGCGATCGTCGCATCGAGGAGGCGTTCGAGGTTTACGCGACCGATCAGGTCGAGGCGCGCACTCTCATCCATCCGTTTTTCATGGAGCGCTTGCTCGAGCTGGAGCATCAGTTTCAGGGCAAGGCTCTGCGCTGCGCCTTCACGAAAGGGGAATTGCTGATTGCAATAGAAGGCGGTGATCGGTTCGAGTTTGGCTCGATGTTCAAGACGCTTTTGGATGAGAAGCGCGTGCAGCAGATCCTGAAAGACATCAGCGAAATCTTGCAAGTCATCGACGCTGTTCTCACGGCCGAGAAAGGCGCCCTTCCGACATGAAGAAAGGGACCCGGGCCATGAAGCCAGGGTCCCCCGGGATACGCACGAGACGATGTGACCTTAGAGCACCTTCTGCCCATTGGCCGTCAGTGAGCCGTCTTTGCCGAAAACGAGGTCAATGATGTAGGCGCGATCAGTGGCGCTCGACGTCGGATCAGGCCGCCCCATGGCACGGACAGCCGACGCAAACCCCATGATCTGTTGTGCCGCATCATCATTGGCGCCGCGCTTCTGCATGGCTGCAGCCAGAGCGTCAACGCCTGTGAAGCGGAAGGACATCTTGCCTTCGGGCATGAGGCTCTCGGCTGGGAGGTAGGACATGGCGCCCTTGCCGGCAATCTTGGCAGTGGGCGTCACAACATTCAGCTGGTTCATCGCAATGGAGAGCTTGGCCGCCGAGAGAACCTGCATGAATTTCGCCGACAGTTCACCGCTGACTTGCTCAATGGCCGCAGAGCCCACGTCGTTAGCATTGGCTGAACCGGTGGCGGTATCTCCGGCAGCCTTCGCCGCCTCGGCCTGAAGGGCGGGCAGCGCGTCAACATAGATATCCCAGAGCTGCCGTCCCGGCACGCCAGACGTGTCGATCTCTACCGAGGCAGTCTGGATGTCAGCCTCCGGTGGCAGCAGTGCTTCCTCGCCGCCAGTCGCGATTCCGCCGAGAGAGAGGCTCATGCTGATCTTTGTGGTGCCCTTCCCATCTCCAGCGGCACCAAACCCAAGTGACGAGCTCTTGAGCCCGAACGAGGTTTTGCCGTTCTGAGCAATCTCCATGCCGGAAACCGAATAGGTGTACGTGACGTCGCCCATGAATTCCGGCATGCGCTTCAGGAAGGCAATGACCTTCGGGTTGGCCTCTCCACCCATCCACGAGGTGATCTGCTCGGCATTGGCAAGAGTGTAGCCCGCCTCTTTGGCAGCCTTTGCCCACTCTTCCATCTTGGTGCCTTTCATGGCGCTGACCACGGAGAGGGAGCCAAGCTTGACGGACGTTTTCTCCTCGGGGTCGTCGATCTTCATCCCGGTCATTGTCATGTCGTAGCGGCCATCATAGAGGCCGCTGCCTTTCGCCTCCATGCCGCCCGTAACGGCGATTTGCTCAATGCTGCTTGTAGCGGTGCCTCCAGTGGCTTGGATCGTCACGTCCGATATGCGCATGTCGACACTGCTAAGGGTCTGCAGCTTCTCCGCCCAGACACCGGTCAGCGACTGGCTGCCGATCTTGACCTCGCCTTCAACCTTACCGTCCTTGTTCCGGATGGCCAGAGAGCCTGGCAGCTTGGCATCGAGTTTGATCAGGCCATCGCCGCCACTGCTGAAGCGAACCACGACGGGATCAAGCACCGCCGTCTCCCCATCTTTGGAGGTAAAGGTCAGTCGCGGAAGAGTACCCACGACGGTGCCGTCGCCCTGTGTCTCGACTTTCGCCTGGCCATCAGCCTTGGCGACAAGCTCCCCTTCGGCTGTATCGGTCGTGAGCGTGGTGACGAATGCGTCCATGCGCTCCTGCAGCAGCTTTGCATCCACGGCTGGTGCCGTTGAAGAGCTGCCACAAGCGCTGAGCGCGAAAGCAACAAAAAAGGCCGGCAGCAGCCGGCGAGGGTTCCGACAAACAGGTTTCATGGAAGATCCTTGCGGTTTTGGACGCGTAAAGCCTGCGGCCCGGCCAAAAAGCGGCAGGCGAGGCAGAATTCATCATGAAAGGTGACCCAGCCCTGAGGTCTGGGTCAAGTAGCGCGGATCACCAATAGTAGGGTTTTCCCGGGGATGCTTTCAGATCTGTTAATTTGAACCTGCAACCGCCGGAGCGTTCGCTGCCGCAAGCTCGGTGGTCGGCAAAATGAAACCCTTGGTCTTGTAAACGCGCTGACCCCATTGGTTTGCCGGGGTAAACCAAACCTGCACCTGGCTCCAGTCATTGTTCGGGCTGAGGTCGCGGATGGGAGCCTGCAAATGGATCTTTCCATCATTGCCCCAGTTCGCGTGGTCGACCACGATGGTTCGCTCGTCCACGACCTTCTTGACCACGGCTACGTGGCCGCGCTGGTTGGATCTGTATCCCTTCATAACGAGGACTGAGCCCGCTTCCGGCCGTTTGCTGCGCGAGTACCGGCCGGCGGCAAGCTGCCACCATCGGTTTGCATTGCCCCTGATCTCGATACCGGATTCCGCGCGCGCGAAGGGAACACACTGAAGCGGGCGATCGGCGATGATGACTTTGGGCAGCACATCGCCTGGTACCGCCCGGGCGGCGGGCTCGACACTGCTGAGCGGCTTTGGAACTTCGAGCAGTTCCGGGTTTCCGGGGCGCAGGAGTTGCCGAACGGAACCTGGATCAGAGAGGCCAGTGCTCACCGGGGAGGCTTCCAGCGGAATGCTGAGAGTAGCTTGTGTCTGAATGTCTGAATAATCAGCATTATTGAATGAAGCAGAGAATTGTGGGTGTACAGTTTCACACCCGGCGAGCACAAATCCCGCAAGCGATGCCGCTATACACCTAAAAGGCGAAAAAGTACCCAAAACTCCATTCCCTCGATTGATATGGCTTTGGTGAGCTATTCAGCGGCAGCTTCGTGCCCGCTCAGTCTCGAGGAGTCAAATTAAGGAAATATTACCGTTAACTTTTACCACCACATTTATGGTTAACGGAGGAATAAATCCACAAGATGTGGGGGTGCCGGGGAGGGCAAGTTGAAACAATTTGTCCGCGTGGCAACGAGGTCTGTTTTCAGGCTGCAATTGTCGCAGGCAACAGTTGGCCAGTAACCTTGGCTATCCTTGGTTGAGGATAAACCCCTGGACATCGTAGACCCGGCCGCCGTAGTGGCCCCCGGGGGTGTACCAGACCCGAACACGTGACCAGTCGTTGCTGTCGGACACATCGATCACCGGGCTGTCCAGGCTGATCTCCCCGCCGTTGAGCCAATTGGCGTGATCCACGACGATCTCCCGTCGGTTCAAGATGCGCCTCACGACGGCCACGTGGCCGCGCCCATTGTCCCCATACCCGCGCAGCACGAGAACGGCTCCGCGCTCCGGTTCGTCAGAGCGTCCGTACCGGCCTGCAGCCTTTGACCACCAGTCCCACGCATCACCCCAGATGGACACGCCTGTCTCGGCGCGCGCGAAAGCCACGCATTGCAGTGGCTGCGCGGGTTGCAGCACCTGGGGGAAAACTCCGCCCGGTTTTCGGGCCTGTGGTCCCGGATCCTCGTATCGCGTGGCACAGCCAGCAAGGATGAGAGCAATCAGCACATGGCAGACGTTGCGTATCACGTGGGCTCCTGCGTTCAGGTTTGCGACCGAACAGGGTGAAGTCATCGCACAAACCTCTTCCGGCCTCGTTCAGCCGCTTGCGAAACTTTGCCTAAAAATGTGGGCAGCCTCCCTCATGGGGCCGGCCTCACGATTGCGTGACGGATGAACACTTTGTGACCTGAGGTCCTTGTTCCGCCGACCTTGCCCAAGTGGTTGAAAACAATGTGTTTTTCTGAGGCGAAATTCTGACATGCGGGCGCTGCAAGCCAGACATGCGTTTGGTGCAGTTGTTTGTCGAGCTTGGTGAACAACATATTGAAGACCTGAACAACAGGACTGACGAAACCGCTGCAGAAGGATGCGGCGGCTGAAGCCAGCAGCAAGGAGACTAAGCCATGAACACCACGAACCTCATGATCGAGCTGTCCGCCCTCGCGGTGACTTTCCTCGTGATGTGGACGCTGGCGGCTCCAGCACTGTCCGTGAATTGAACTCAGTCCGCCAACAACAAACAAAAAGGACAATACAAATGACCGCCCTTACTTTCATCATTCAGCTCTCGGCCTTGGTCATGACCTCGGTTATCGCCTTTACGATGATGTCCATCGGCTGACGGGACTGTCGACCGTCCCGAGCGCAAGGTAGATCGAACAGCGCGAGGGGCCCCCTGACGCATCAGGCGTCGGCGGGCCCCTTTTTACGTCTTGGGCATGCGGTTTGACGGATTGCGCGCAACATGTCTTGACCAGTCCATGCCACTGCACGTAAGTCGCGAGAAGATCGCTTGACTCCATGACGCAGAGGGACGGCTCCATTGGCAGGACTGCTTGGAAAAATTTCACGGGAAGTGCGGCTGGTGTCGAACATGGTCAAGCTGCTTGGCCTTATCGGCAAGATCAAGCCTGACTCGCCGCAAACGGTCGCGGACATCCTGGAGCATTGGGCCAAGGTGCGGCCCGACAATGTCGCCATCCTGTTCGAAGGGCGGAGCTACACCTACCGAGAACTCGAGGAGCATTCGCGCCGCTACGCGCACTGGGCACAGTCGCTGGGCCTGAAGCGCGGCGACGTGGTTGCCCTTTTGATGGAGAACCGCCCCGAATATATTTTCGCCTGGGGTGGTCTGATCAAGCTGGGTGTCGCGGTTGCACTCATCAACACGAACCTGCGCGAGCGCTCGCTCGCCCACAGCATCGCGATCTCGGGTGCCAACCACGTGGTGCTCGGGGCCGAGCTCGCCGAAAACTACGCCTCGGCCCTCGATGACATGTCCGAAAGGCCCACCGTTTGGGCCACCGGCGGCAAGGTGCAGGGTTCCAACGACCTCGACGAAGTCCTGGCACGCCAGCCCTTAACGGCTCTGGCCGCCGACATTCGTAAGGGCATGACCGCACGCGACAAGTGCTTCTACATCTATACATCCGGCACGACGGGCCTGCCCAAGGCCGCCAATATGAGCCACCAGCGCATCCAGACCATGATGCACTCCTTTGCGGTCGCCATGCGTTCGACCGAAAGGGACCGAATGTATGTTGTCCTCCCCCTCTATCACTCGGCCGGCGGCGTCTGCGCGATCGGCTCGACCCTGACGGTCGGTGGTTCTGTTGTCATTCGGCGCAAGTTCTCGGCAACCCAGTTCTGGGACGATTGCGTCAAGTACAAAGCAACCCAGTTCCAGTATATCGGCGAACTCTGCCGATATCTTCTGAATTCGCCCCCCCATCCCCTCGAGCAGAAGCATGAGCTTCGCGTGGTCATGGGCAACGGCCTCAGGCCCGAGATCTGGCCAGGGTTCCAGAACCGCTTCGCCATTCCATGGATCATCGAATTCTATGGTGCCACCGAGGGCAACGTGGCGCTGGTCAACCCGGACGGCAAGGTCGGCGCCATCGGTCGTGTGCCGGATTACATGCGCAATGTCATCAAGACGCGTCTCGTTCGCTTCGATTTCGAGAAGGAAGTGCCGATACGCAACGCCGACGGCTTTTGCACCGAGTGCGCCCATGACGAGGTGGGCGAGGCGATCGGCAAGATCGACGACGTACGCGGCCGTTTCGAGGGCTACTCGAAGGGCGCAGACACCGAAAAGAAGATCCTGCGCGACGTCTTCGAGAAGGGCGACGCCTGGTTCCGCACCGGCGACCTCCTGCGCCGCGACGCTGAAGGCTACTTCTATTTCGTCGACCGTATCGGCGACACCTTCCGTTGGAAGGGCGAGAACGTTGCGACGTCAGAAGTGGCCGAGGCCATCTCCGTATTCCCCGGCGTGAAAGAGGCCAATGTCTACGGCGTACAGGTGCCGGGCACCGATGGTCGCGCGGGCATGGTGTCGATCGTGGCCAAGGGCGAGCTCGATCTCGCCGCCTTCAAGGCCCATGTCGAGAAGAACCTGCCGGCCTACGCGCGCCCCATTTTTGTGCGCCAGCAGCAGGAGATCGAAGTCACCGGCACCTTCAAGCACCGCAAGGTCGAGCTGGTGAAGGAGGGCTTCGACCCGTCTGCCGTGCCCGATCCGCTGTTCTTCCTCGATCCCGTTGACGGCCAGTATGTGCCGCTCCGAAAGGAACTGCACGATCGCATCATCGCTGGCGAGATCCGCCTTTGAGCAAACCCGGCGCGCCGGAAGCCGAGTTTGAGATCTCGACCGACCCTGCGCGAACGCACGGGGAGGGAGTTCTTCTCTGAAGGACACCTGCGACCAACGAACTCCTCCGTCTGCAGCAGCTGACGCCGCTGCAGCCACCTCCTCACTGCGTGAGGAGGAGCACTCTCTCCCTCACGAAGTGAGGGAGTACCCGCGCGGCACGCGTGGGGGAGGGAGTT
>CAZABH010000066.1:0-7609 GCA_964483585.1 uncultured Flavobacteriaceae bacterium | reverse complement strand
GAGGGCGGTCGCACCGTCGGTTCGGGCGTCGTCGTCAAGATCACGAAGTAACGCGTTCGATAGGGGTGTAGCTCAGCTGGTAGAGCATCGGTCTCCAAAACCGAGGGTCGGGGGTTCGAGTCCCTCCGCCCCTGCCAGAACGCGGGGGACTTCAGGCAAGGCCCGGGCATTCATTGCCTGGGCTTGTCAGGTTCAAGGACTAGGGCGGGCGCAAGGCCGGGCACGGCCGACTGACACGCAAGACGACTGACACGCAAGACGGATGACGAAGACAAAGATGGCGAACGAAAAGAAGCAGGCAGGAGCAGGTGAGGGTGGCGGCAAGTCCGTCGAGCCAGCACCTCAACCCGCGCCCAGTCTGTTCACGCGACTGATGCGCGCGCCTCAGTTCTTCGCCGAGGTGCGCCAGGAGGCTCTCAAGGTCACATGGCCAACTTGGGCGGAGACGCGGGTCACCACAATTGCTGTGTTCATCATGGTTGCCATGGCGATCGTGTTCTTCGCGATTGTCGACTTTCTGATCAGCACCGCTGTCAAATGGATCTTGGGATAGGCGTCACACATGGCTCAAGCGCACCCGCCCGCAAAAAAAGAACTGCCGCCATCGCGATGGTACATCGTCCACGCCTACTCGAATTTCGAGAAGAAGGTGGCCGAGGAAATTCGCAAGCAGGCACAGCAGCACGGCCTGAATGACTTGTTCCAGGAAGTGCTCGTCCCCACGGAAGAGGTCGTAGAAATTCGCCGGGGCCAGAAGGTCAACGCAGAACGCAAGTTCTTTCCGGGCTATGTCCTCGTGAAGGCGAACCTGACGGATGAGGCCTATCACCTGGTAAAGAATACGCCCAAGGTGACGGGGTTCCTGGGGTCGGGCAACAAGCCCATGCCCGTGACCCAGGCCGAGGTCGATCGCATCCTGAACCAGGTGAAGGAAGGCGTCGAGCATCCCAAGCCTGCCATCACCTTCGAGGTTGGTGAGCAGGTGCGCGTCGCTGATGGTCCATTTGCATCGTTCAACGGCATCATCGAGGAGATCGACGAAGGTCGGTCGCGCCTCAAGGTCGCCGTTTCGATTTTTGGCCGGGCAACCCCGGTAGAACTGGATTTCGGTCAAGTTGAAAAGCTCTGACCGGAAAGAGTGCGGGAGGGCCGGACTAGTTCCGGTCCGCTGAACCGCTAAGCCAAAGAGAAGGAGTAATACTCGTGGCGAAGAAAGTAATGGGGCAGATCAAGCTCCAGGTTGCAGCGGGCGCCGCTAACCCGTCGCCGCCAATCGGTCCCGCGTTGGGTCAGCGCGGTCTGAACATCATGGAATTCTGCAAGACCTTTAATGCGCGTACGCAGCAGATGGAAAAGGGGATGCCGATCCCCGTCATCATCACGTACTACCAGGACAAGTCGTTTTCCCTCGAGCTCAAGACACCGCCGGCGTCCTACCTGCTCAAGAAGGCGGCAAAGATCGAGGGTGGCTCCAAGAAGCCCGGCCTCGAGTTCAAGGGTACGGTGACGCAGGCCGATCTGCGAAGCATCGCCGAACTGAAGATGAAGGACCTGAACGCTGTCGATATGGATGCCGCGATGAAGATCATCGCCGGCTCCGCGCGTTCCATGGGCATCGAAGTGAAGGGTTAAGGTCATGGCAAACGCAAAGAAGAAGGCCCCCAAGGAGGGCAAGCGCCTGTCGGCCGCCCGCGAGGGCATCGATTCGCGCAAGGTGTACCCGCTCGCGGAAGCTGTCGCGATGGTCAAGTCGCGCGCCAAGGCCAAGTTCGACGAAACGATCGAGATCGCGATGAACCTCGGCGTCGATCCGCGTCACGCAGATCAGATGGTTCGAGGCGTCGTGAACTTGCCGAATGGCACTGGCAAGACCCTGCGCGTGGCTGTTTTTGCCAAGGGCGCGAAGGCAGACGAAGCGCGAGCCGCAGGCGCCGATATCGTCGGCGAAAATGACCTGTTTGAGACCGTGAATGGTGGAAAGATCGACTTCGATCGTCTGATCGCCACGCCCGACATGATGGGTCTGGTTGGTCGTCTGGGCAAGGTGCTGGGCCCCCGCGGTCTGATGCCGAACCCGAAGGTCGGCACGGTGACCATGGACGTCACGAAGGCCGTGAAGGATGCCAAGGGCGGTGCGGTCGAGTTCCGTGTCGAAAAAGCCGGCATCATTCATGCGGGTATCGGCAAGGCCAGCTTCACCGAAAAGGCGCTGGTCGAGAACATCCAGGCTTTCTACGACTCGGTCATTAAGGCCAAGCCGCCGGCAGCGAAGGGAAATTACCTGAAGAAGGTATCGATCTCCTCGACGCAGGGCCCTGGCGTGACCATAGAGCCGTCGTCGGTACTGGCTTGAGGAAGGTTTGAATTCCGGTGGGCGACCGCCGGTGGACCAGGGCCTACAACGGCCCTGGCCTGTCCGAGACCGCAGGTGCCTGAGGCGGAACGTATCCGTCGACGGCTTAATGGAAACAGCCTGCATAGACAGGGGTTGCGTGCGTGAATCAGCCGGGGAACCGGCAGAGAAGTGCCTGAAGCTCTTGGGACAGGAAATCTGAAGTGCATCCAGGCGGGCGGGGCGACAATCCCGGCCATCGGGGAAACTGAAACAGGCAAAGGAGCCAATAAAGTGGATAGAGCGCAAAAGGCGGAAGTGATCGGCAGCCTGACCGAAAGGTTTGGTGAAGCCGGTGTCGTCGTGGTCGCGCGCTATCAGGGCATGACCGTGGCAGACATGTCAAAGCTACGGTCGCAGATGAGGGCGGTTGGTGCGAGCTTCAAGGTCTCGAAGAACCGTCTGGCCAAGCGTGCAGCGGATGCAACGAAGGCAAAGCCGATCGGAGACCTCTTGAAGGGTCCGACAGGCATTGCATTTTCCGAGGATCCAATCGCCGCGCCCAAGGTTGCAGTCGAATACGCCAAGACGAACCCCAAGTTCGTGATTCTTGGCGGCGTCGTCGGCACCCAGTTCATCGACGCGAAAGGTGTAGAGGCGCTGGCCTCGCTGCCAAGCCTCGACGAACTCAGGGCAACGATTGCAGGTATGGTCAAGCAGCCCGCGACGAAGATCGCGAGCATTCTGCAGGCGCCAGGCGGGCAATTGGCCCGCGTGATCAACGCCTACGCCCAGAAAAGCGAAGCGGCCTGAATTTTCTGGAACCAGGAACTTAAGCAGCACAAGGAATGTTACCAATGTCCAAACTTGAAAAGATTGTAGAAGAACTCTCGACGCTGACCGTCATGGAAGCGGCCGAGCTGTCGAAGATGCTCGAAGAGAAGTGGGGCGTGTCGGCCGCCGCGCCGGTTGCAGTTGCAGCCGTTGCCGCACCGGGCGCCGGCGCCGCGGCCGCGGCCGCTGCAGAGAAGACCGAATTCTCGGTCGTTCTCGAGGCCTCGGGCGACAAGAAGATCAATGTGATCAAGGTCGTGCGCGAGTTGACCGGACTTGGCCTCAAGGAAGCCAAGGACCTGGTCGAAGGCGCACCGAAGGAAGTCAAGGCCGACGTGCCGAAGGCCACTGCCGAAGAGTGGAAGAAGAAGCTCGAGGCCGAAGGCGCGAAGGTCGCGTTGAAGTAACGCCCGGGTCTGCGCGGCATGAGGCTGCGTAACCGGCGTGTAGAATGAAGACGATTTCACCGTCCGCGAGTGAAACGCTTGCGGGCGGTGAGATCGTTTCAGTCGTACCGGGTGGCCTTTAGGCCGGTATGGCGACAGGACGGAATGCAAGGAGCCCCCTCCGGCACTCCCACCTGAAGGCGACAGGCGAGACGATTTTTAGCTCAGGGATGGATCATGGCGTTGTCGTTCACGGACCGCAAAAGGGTACGCAAGAGTTTCGGACGGATCGGCGAGATCGCGCAGTTGCCCAACCTCATCGAGGTGCAGCGCGAATCTTACGCGCAGTTCCTCCAGATGTTTGTGAAACCCGAGGCGCGTGAAAATTCCGGCCTTGAGGCGGTGTTCCGCTCGGTGTTCCCCATCACCGATTTCTCGGAGACATCCCGGCTTGAATATGTCCACTACGAATTTGAAGAACCGAAATACGACGTCGAGGAGTGTCGCCAGCGCGGCATGACCTTTTCAGCGCCACTGAAGGTGAAGCTTCGGTTGATCGTGTTCGAGGTTGACCAGGAAACACAGGCAAAATCGGTCAAGGACATCAAGGAACAGGATGTCTACATGGGCGACATGCCGCTCATGACCGAATTGGGCACATTCATCGTCAATGGCACCGAGCGCGTGATCGTCAGCCAGATGCACCGCTCGCCGGGCGTGTTCTTCGACCATGACAAGGGAAAGACCCACTCAAGCGGCAAGCTTCTGTTCGGCGCTCGGGTCATTCCCTACCGCGGATCATGGCTCGATTTCGAGTTTGACGCGAAAGACGTGGTCTACGTGCGCATAGATCGCAGGCGCAAGCTTCCGGTCACAACGCTCCTGTTCGCGCTGGGGCTCACCGCTGAGGAGATCCTTTCGCAGTTCTATCGCTCGGTGCCCTACAAGCACACCAAAGACGGCTGGGTAACTGCCTACGATGCCGAGCGCATGCGCAACTTCAAGGCCACCCACGACCTGCGCAACGCCAAGACGGGTGAAGTCGTACTCGAGGCTGGTCGCAAGCTGTTACCAAGCAAGGCCCGAAAGCTCGCAGAAGAGGGCCTCCGGCAGTTGCTTGTGCCGTCCGAGGAGCTGTACGGCCGATACCTCGCCTATGACATGGTCAATGGCGAGACCGGCGAGATCTATGCCGAAGCCGGAGACGAGGTCACCGAAGCCCTGATTGAGGATCTGGATAATTCCGGATTTGACGAGATCGCTGTCCTCGACATTGACCACGTGAACAATGGGCCGTGGATCCGCAATACGCTGATGGTCGACAAGAACCAGTCGCGCGAACAGGCTTTGATTGACATCTATCGCGTGATGCGACCCGGCGAACCGCCCACGCTCGACACGGCCGAGACCCTGTTTAACAGCCTGTTCTTCGATAGCGAACGCTATGACATGTCGTCGGTCGGTCGCGTGAAGATGAATTCGCGCCTTGGCCTTGACGCGCCTGACACGCAACGCACCCTGCGCCGCGAGGACCTTCTGGCCGTGGTCCGCATCCTGCACGACCTGCGCGATGGCAAGGGCGAGATCGACGACATCGACAACTTGGCCAATCGCCGCGTGCGCTCGGTCGGCGAGTTGATGGAGAACCAGTACCGCGTTGGCCTCTTACGGATGGAACGCGCAATCAAGGAGCGCATGTCATCCGTCGAAATCGACACGGTCATGCCGCATGACCTGATCAACGCCAAGCCGGCAGCTGCTGCAGTGCGCGAGTTCTTCGGGTCGTCGCAGCTGTCCCAGTTCATGGACCAGACCAATCCCTTGTCCGAGATCACGCACAAGCGTCGTCTATCGGCTCTTGGACCGGGCGGACTGACGCGCGAGCGCGCGGGCTTCGAGGTGCGCGACGTGCACCCCACGCATTACGGCCGCATCTGTCCGATTGAAACGCCCGAAGGCCCGAATATCGGCTTGATCAATTCGCTGGCGACGTACGCGCGCGTCAACAAGTATGGCTTCATTGAAAGCCCCTATCGGCGGGTTAAGGACGGCAAGGTGACCAATGAGGTCATCTACATGCCGGCAATGGAGGAATCGAAGTACGTCATCGCCCAGTCGAACGTGGCGCTCGATGCGCGCGGACGCTTCGTTGATGATCTGGTCACTTGCCGCAAGGCCGGCGACGTGATCCTGTTGCCGACTGATCGTGTCGAGTTCATGGACGTCTCGCCGCGCCAGATCGTGTCCGTTGCTGCAGCCCTGATCCCGTTCCTCGAGAACGACGACGCCAACCGCGCCCTCATGGGCTCCAACATGCAGCGTCAGGCCGTGCCGCTGCTGGAATCCGAGGCACCATTCGTGGGAACCGGCCTCGAAGGCGTGGTGGCGCGTGACTCTGGTGCTGCCATTGCCGCCCGCCGCTCTGGCGTGGTTGATCAAGTCGACGCAACCCGTATCGTCGTGCGTGCGTTGGAAGAGACCGACGCAACAAAGTCTGGCGTTGATATTTATCGGCTTCAGAAATTCCAGCGTTCGAACCAGTCAACATGCATCACGCAGCGCCCGCTGGTGAAGGTGGGTGACCGCGTTCAGGCCGGTGACATTGTTGCCGATGGCCCGTCGACCGACCTGGGCGAGCTCGCTCTCGGGCGCAACGTGCTCGTCGCCTTCATGCCCTGGAACGGCTACAATTTCGAGGACTCGATCCTCATCTCCGAGCGCATCGTGCGTGATGACGTCTTCACCTCGATCCACATCGAGGAGTTCGAGGCCATGGCCCGCGACACCAAGCTCGGGCCCGAGGAAATCACGCGCGACATTCCCAACGTAGGCGAGGAAGCTCTCAAGAACCTCGACGAGGCAGGCATCGTCTACATTGGCGCGGAAGTGAACCCCGGCGATATCCTGGTAGGCAAGATCACGCCGAAGGGCGAAAGCCCGATGACGCCAGAGGAAAAGCTGCTGCGGGCGATCTTCGGCGAGAAAGCATCCGACGTTCGCGACACGAGCTTGCGTTTGCCCCCCGGCGCGTCAGGTACGGTGGTCGAGGTCCGCGTGTTTAATCGCCACGGCATCGACAAGGACCAGCGTGCCCTCGCCATCGAGCGCGAGGAAATCGAGCGCTTCGCCAAGGACCGCGATGACGAACTCGCGATCCTCGAGCGCAACATCTATGCCCGCCTCGAGGAATTGCTTCTCAACAAGCAGATTTCTACCGGTCCCAGGGGGCTGGCGCCCGACAGCAAGATCTCGCCTCAGACACTCGAGGGTCTGCCGAAGGCTCTGTGGTGGCAGTTCGGCCTGCGCAACGAGAAGGCGCAGGGCGAAATGGAGGCGATGCGCAAGCTGTATGACGACGCGAAGGCGCGTCTCGAAGCCCGCTTCGCCGACAAGGTGGACAAACTGCGTCGCGGCGACGAGTTGCCGCCTGGCGTCATGAAGATGGTCAAGGTGTTCGTCGCGGTGAAGCGCAAGCTGCAGCCCGGCGACAAGATGGCCGGTCGTCACGGCAACAAGGGTGTCATCTCCCGCATCGTGCCGATCGAGGACATGCCCCATCTGGAGGACGGAACGCACGTTGACATCGTCCTGAACCCGCTGGGTGTGCCCAGCCGGATGAATGTCGGCCAGATCCTTGAAACGCACCTTGGATGGGCATGCCATGGTATCGGCCGGCAGATCGGTGAAATGGTCTCCCGCTATCGCCGGGATGGCAAAACCGATCCTCTGCGTCGCCACCTGAAGACAATCTTCACGCAGGACGCAGGCCTCGCCGACCTGTCCGACGAGCAGGTCATCGACATGGCTGCCAGCATGGAGAAGGGCATTCATATTGCGACGCCTGTTTTCGACGGTGCGACCGAGTCCGACATCAACAAGATGCTCGAGCTCGCCGGCATGAATGTATCTGGTCAGGTCACACTGTTTGATGGTCGCTCCGGCGAACCCTTCAAGCGCCCGGTGACGGTCGGCTATATCTACATGCTCAAGCTCCATCATCTTGTCGACGACAAGATCCACGCGCGTTCGATCGGTCCGTACAGCCTCGTCACCCAGC
>CAZABH010000065.1:0-7744 GCA_964483585.1 uncultured Flavobacteriaceae bacterium | reverse complement strand
CAATCGTTCCAATGTTGCAGTGCGGCTTCGTCCGCTCAAATTTCGCTTTGGCCATGGTCTTCTCTCTCCAGAGGCTCGTTCGTTTTCGATCTCAGTGGGTTCAGGCAAACTTCGCGATCACTTCATCTGCGATCGCGCGTGGTACGTCTTCATAGTGGTCGAACTGCATCGAGTAGCTTGCGCGACCCTGGCTCATGGAGCGCAGGGTATTCACGTAGCCAAACATGTTCGCCAGCGGAACCATTGCGGTGATGACTTGCGCGTTGCCACGTTGGTCCGTGCCCTGCACCTGTCCACGACGAGAGTTCAGATCGCCGATAACGCCGCCCATGAAGTCCTCGGGCGTCACAACTTCGACCTTCATCATCGGTTCGAGCAACTTGACCGCCTTGCGCTCCTTCAATTCGCGGAAAGCGGCGCGCGAGGCGATCTCGAAGGTAAGAACGTTGGAGTCTACCTCGTGGTAGGCGCCGTCGACCAGCGTCGCCTTGAAGTCGATCAGCGGGAAACCCGCTAATACGCCGTTCTCGCGCGATGCGTTGAGGCCCTTTTCGACGCCAGGAACGTATTCCTTGGGCACCGAGCCGCCGACAACCTCGTTTTCGAACGTAAATCCTGCGCCGGCTTCAAGCGGCTCGAAGACGATTTTCACGCG
This sequence comes from uncultured Flavobacteriaceae bacterium, assembly GCA_964483585.1. Taxonomy (GTDB): domain Bacteria; phylum Pseudomonadota; class Alphaproteobacteria; order Micropepsales; family Micropepsaceae; genus SZUA-430. The sequence goes on along the minus strand of CAZABH010000065.1, from coordinate 7,089 downwards.
GGCAAACTGGCCGGATCCGCCTGTCTGCTTCTTGTGCGTGTAATCGATTTCCACGGCTTTCGTGAGTGTCTCGCGATAGGCCACCTGCGGGGCGCCGATGTTGCAGTCGACCTTGTACGTGCGGCGCAGAATGTCGACCTTGATGTCAAGGTGAAGCTCGCCCATGCCACGGAGGATGGTCTGACCAGACTCCTCGTCCACCGATACGCGGAACGACGGATCTTCCTGGGCCAGGCGCGCAAGGGCTACACCCATCTTTTCCTGATCGCCCTTGGTCTTAGGCTCGATAGCCACCGAGATGACAGGCTCCGGGAATTCCATCTTCTCGAGAATAACCGGGTGGTTCGGGTCGCAAAGCGTGTCGCCTGTACGGGTTTCCTTCAGCGCCGCAAGGGCCACGATGTCACCAGCGAGGGCTTCCTTGATGTCCTCGCGCGAGTTGGCATGCATCAACAGCATGCGACCCACGCGCTCCTTGCGGTCACGCGTCGAGTTCATCAGCGTCGAGCCGCTCTCGAGCCTGCCGGAGTAAATGCGGCAGAAGGTGATCGATCCAACAAACGGGTCGTCCATGATCTTGAAAGCAAGCATGGACAGCGGCTCGTTGTCCTCAGCCTTGCGTTCCACCTCGACTTCGTCCTTGCCGGGCTTGATGCCCTTAACGGCCGGAATGTCCAGCGGAGAAGGCAGGAAATCGACCACGGCATCGAGCAGCGTCTGAACACCCTTGTTCTTGAAAGCCGCGCCGCAGGTTACGGGCACAAACTTGAAATTCATCGTGCCCGCACGGATCAGCTTCTTCAGCGTGTTGGCGTCCGGCTCCTTGCCCTCGAGGTAGGCTTCCATCGCGGCGTCGTCCATCTCGACGGCCAGCTCGATCATCTTGGCCCGCCATTCGTCGGCTTTGGCCTTGTAGTCACTCGGGATTTCCTGGACTTCATACTTGGCGCCAAGGCTCTCGTCCTTCCAGACGATGGCGCGCATTTCGATGAGGTCGATGATGCCCTTGTGATCGGCCTCAGCGCCATAGGGCAGCTGGATCACGCACGGTTTCGTTCCAAGACGATCAATCATCATCTGGACGCAGCGATAAAAATCGGCGCCTGTGCGATCCATCTTGTTGACGAAGCAGATGCGCGGCACGCGGTACTTGTCGGCCTGGCGCCAGACTGTCTCGGACTGCGGCTCTACACCGGCGACAGAGTCAAACACAGCAACAGCGCCGTCAAGCACGCGCATCGAGCGCTCGACTTCGATCGTGAAATCGACGTGACCAGGTGTGTCGATTATGTTCACCCTGTGATCGTTCCAAAAGGCTGTTGTCGCAGCCGAGGTAATGGTGATGCCCCGCTCCTGCTCCTGCGCCATGAAGTCCATGGTCGCGGCGCCATCGTGCACTTCGCCGATCTTGTGGCTCTTGCCCGTGTAATACAGGATGCGCTCGGTCGTCGTGGTCTTTCCGGCGTCAATATGCGCGCAGATGCCGATGTTGCGGTATTTTTCGAGCGGGGTGGTTCTGGGCATGGTCGTGTGTCCAATGGCTCAGTGGCGTTACCAGCGATAGTGCGAGAAGGCCCTGTTGGCCTCCGCCATCTTGTGGGTGTCTTCGCGCTTCTTGACGGCCGTGCCGCGATTGTTAGCGGCGTCCAGAAGTTCGCCTGACAAGCGCTGCTGCATCGTCTGCTCATTGCGTGCGCGTGAGGCGTTGATGATCCATCGAATGGCCAGAGCCTGGCGACGATCGGTGCGGACCTCGACGGGAACCTGATAGGTTGCACCGCCAACACGGCGAGAGCGAACTTCGATGGCTGGTGCCACGTTCTCGAGTGCCGCGTGGAACATCTTGAGCGGATCGGACTTCGTACGCTGTTCGATGGTAGCAAGCGCACCGTAGACGATATGCTCGGCGGCCGACTTCTTGCCATCATACATGAGGCAATTCATGAACTTGGCAATCACCAGATCACCATACTTGGCGTCGGGGATGATTTCGCGCTTTTGGGGACGACGACGACGTGACATCGGATCTGTTCCTTACTTCGGACGCTTGGCGCCATAGAGGGAGCGGGCTTGCTTGCGGTCCTTCACGCCCTGCGTGTCGAGGACGCCGCGCAGGATGTGGTAACGCACGCCGGGCAGGTCCTTCACGCGGCCACCGCGAATGAGCACTACAGAGTGCTCCTGCAGGTTATGGCCTTCACCGGGAATGTAGCTGATCACTTCCTGCGCGTTGGTCAGACGAACGCGCGCCACCTTGCGAAGGGCCGAGTTCGGCTTCTTCGGCGTGGTCGTATACACGCGGGTGCAAACGCCACGCTTCTGTGGCGAGCTTTGCAGCGCGGGCGCCTTGGTACGGCGAACCTTGGGGTGCCGCGGTTTGCGGATCAGCTGGTTGATCGTCGGCATGCTCTGGCGTTTCGCTTCATCTCGAATTCGCGCACGACAAACACAAACAACTCAAAGCGCCGCCGGGGGGCCGTGCCCATCTCCCCGTGGCGCTTGGTCCAACATGCAGAGGAGCGACCGGTGGCCCGGACGTTCGTGCTTTCAAACCTGACTCATAGGACTTACGCGGAGCGTTTAGGGATCGAACCCTACAGCCAGCCGTCGAATGAGGGGCGCCTTGTACTCGCGCAATGATATTTCGTCAACACCCATTTACCGGTTTTTTGCGGTTTCCGTGGGCGGGCCGCTGCCTGGAAACAAATGAAAAAGCCGGGAGGCTATCCCGGCTTTTTCTTACGTCCTCATTCAGCAGCAGGAGCCGCAGGCGGCTCTGCAGCAGGCAATGCTGGGGTGGGTTCGGGGGCCGCGGCCTGTCGGGCTGCCAGAATGGCCTTGTCCCGCTCGGCAGCAACGTGCTTAAGCCGCGTCATCATGCCACCGGTGCCCGCCGGGATCAGTCGACCGACGATCACGTTCTCCTTCAGGCCATCGAGCGTATCGATCTTGCCGCATACGGCAGCTTCGGTCAGCACGCGGGTGGTTTCCTGGAAGGATGCAGCTGAAATGAACGAGCGGGTTTGCAGCGAGGCCTTGGTGATTCCCAGGAGCACGGGCTTGCCTTCGGCTGGCTTCAGGCCTTCAGCCCGCGCCTTCGCGTTGATTTCCTCGAACTCGATGAAATCGAGCTGCTCGCCCTGCACAAGCGTTGTCTCGCCGCCGTCGTCGATCTCGACCTTCTGCAGCATCTGGCGGACGATCACCTCGATGTGCTTATCGTTGATCTTGACGCCCTGCAGCCGATAGACGTCCTGGATCTCGTTGACCAGGTAGGCGGCCAGCGCCTCTACGCCCTTGATTCGCAGAATGTCATGCGGCGCGGGGTTGCCGTCCATGATGAAGTCGCCGCGCTCGACAAAGTCCCCCTCCTGCACGGCAATATGCTTGCCCTTCGGGATCAGGTATTCGAGCGGCTCGAGTTTCTCGTCCTTCGGCTTCAGCACCACGCGACGCTTGTTCTTGTAGTCCTTGCCGAACTCGATCCAGCCATCCACCTCCGCGATGATGGCGTGGTCCTTCGGCTTCCGCGCCTCGAACAACTCGGCGACGCGCGGCAAACCACCGGTGATGTCGCGCGTCTTGGCGCCTTCAGTCGAAATACGTGCGATGACATCGCCTTCGCGGACCTCGGCGCCGTCATCGACCGACAGGATCGCGTCGACTGGCAGAATGTAGCGAGCCTCCGACTTCCCGGCGATCCTGATGACCTCGCCCTTCTTATCGCGAATGGACAGCGCAGGACGCAGGTCGGTGCCGCGGGCGCTCGCGCGCCAGTCAAGAACGACCTTGCTGGAAATACCGGTCGACTCGTCGGTCACTTCCTTCAGGCTGAGCCCTTCGACAAGGTCTTCATACTTCAATGTACCCGCGCGCTCGGTGAGGATCGGGATGGTGTAGGGATCCCATTCGATGAGACGTTGCCCGCGCTTCACGGTTTCCCCCTCGTCGAACTTCAGGTGCGCGCCGAACGGCACCTTGAAGCTCCCACGCTCCTGCCCATTCTCGTCGACGATCACGATCTGGCAGTTGCGCCCCATCACGCGCAGCATACCCGTGGAGTCTTTCACGACGTTGCGGTTGACGATTTTGATCTTGCCGTCGTGGCTTGCGTCGACGAAGGACTGCTCGGCCACCTGTGCGGCACCGCCGATGTGGAAGGTGCGCATGGTGAGCTGCGTTCCGGGCTCGCCGATCGACTGCGCCGCTATCACACCGACCGCCTCTCCCGAATTGACGGGCGTACCCCGTGCGAGGTCACGCCCGTAGCACTTGGCACAGACGCCGGTTTTCAACTCACACGTCAGCACGGAGCGGATGCGAACCTTCGGCACCTGCGCCGCCTCCAGGGCCTCGGCCTTGTCTTCGGTGATCTCTTCATTCCGCTTGACGATGATGTTGCCCGTTGCAGGGTCCTTCACATCGTCGGCGGCGGTGCGTCCCAGGGTGCGCTCAGTCAGCGTGGCGACAACATTGCCGCCATCCAGCACCGCAGCCACCGTAATGCCAGCCGTTGTTCCGCAGTCATCCTGCGTGATGATGCAGTCCTGCGCCACGTCGACCAGGCGTCGGGTCAGATAGCCCGAGTTCGCCGTCTTGAGCGCGGTGTCAGCCAAGCCCTTGCGCGCTCCGTGTGTCGAGTTGAAGTACTCGAGCACGGTCAGGCCTTCCTTGAAGTTCGAGATGATCGGCGTCTCGATGATTTCGCCCGACGGCTTCGTCATCAGACCGCGCATGCCGGCCAGCTGCTTCATCTGGGTCGGGGAGCCGCGCGCACCGGAGTGCGACATCATGTAGATCGAATTGATCTCCTTGACGCGCTTGGTGGTCTCGTCGCGCTTCACCGACGAAATCTCGCGCATCATCTCCTCGGCGACGCGATCGGTACACTTCGACCAGGCATCGACAACCTTGTTGTATTTTTCACCCTCGGTGATGAAGCCTTCCTGGTACTGTTTCTCGTACTCCTTGATCTCCTTGCGCGTCTTCTCGACCAGACCTTCCTTCGTATGGGGAACGACCATGTCGTCCTTGCCGAAGGAGATGCCGGCCTTGTAGGCCTCACGGAAACCAAGTGCCATGACGGCGTCAGCGAAGAGAACGGTCTCCTTCTGGCCACAATGGCGATAAACGATGTCGATCAGAGCCGAGATCTCGGCCTTTCTCAGGACGCGGTTGACCATCGCAAACGGCACATTCGGATTACGAGGCAGAAGCTCGGCAATCATCAGGCGACCTGGCGTGGTATCCACGCGCACAATCGTGGGCTTACCTTGCGCATCGACGGTGCGATACCGGGCTTTGATCTTGGAATGCAGCGTGATCGCACCTTGGGCCAAGGCATGCTCGATCTCACCCATGTCGACGAATGCCTTGCCCTCACCTGGCTCACCGTCGCGGTCAAGCGAGCAATAATAGATGCCGAGCACGATGTCCTGACTGGGAACGATGATCGGTTTGCCGTTGGCCGGGCTGAGGATGTTGTTGGTCGACATCATCAGCACGCGGGCTTCAAGCTGGGCCTCGAGCGACAGCGGCACGTGCACGGCCATCTGGTCCCCGTCGAAGTCAGCGTTGAACGCCGTGCAGACGAGCGGGTGCAGCTGGATCGCCTTGCCCTCAATCAGGACCGGCTCGAAAGCCTGGATGCCCAAGCGGTGCAGCGTCGGCGCGCGATTGAGAAGCACGGGGTGCTCGCGAATGACCTCGGCGAGAATGTCCCATACCTCGGGGCGCTCTTTCTCGACCATCTTCTTGGATTGCTTGACGGTCGCCGAGAGACCTTTGGCCTCAAGCCGGTTGTAGATGAACGGCTTGAAGAGCTCGAGCGCCATCTTCTTCGGGAGGCCGCACTGGTGGAGCTTGAGTTCGGGTCCGACCACGATGACCGAGCGGCCCGAATAGTCCACGCGCTTGCCGAGCAGGTTCTGGCGGAACCGGCCCTGCTTGCCCTTGAGCATGTCGGAGAGCGACTTCAGCGGGCGCTTGTTCGCGCCTGTGATGACGCGCCCGCGGCGGCCATTGTCAAAGAGCGCGTCGACCGACTCCTGCAACATGCGCTTCTCGTTCCGGATGATGATATCCGGCGCGCGCAGCTCCATGAGGCGCTTGAGACGATTGTTGCGGTTGATGACGCGACGATAGAGGTCATTCAGATCGGACGTTGCGAACCGGCCACCGTCGAGCGGCACCAGGGGACGCAACTCGGGCGGAATGACGGGTACGACCGTCAGGATCATCCATTCGGGGCGGTTGCCCGACTCGATGAGTGACTCAACCAGTTTGAGGCGCTTGACCAGCTTTTTAGGCTTCAGTTCGGATTCGGTCGTCGCGATTTCCTTGCGCAGAGAGTCCTTGAGCCCTGGCAGGTCAAGGCGCATCAGCAACTCACGAATGGCCTCGGCGCCGATCATGGCGGTGAAGCTGTCTTCGCCGTATTCGTCCTGGGCCTTGAGGAACTCGTCCTCGGTCAGGAGCGTGCGCTCCTTCAGCGGCGTCAGTCCAGGCTCGATAACGATGTAGCCTTCAAAGTAAAGGACGCGTTCAAGGTCCTTCAGCGTCATGTCGAGCAGCATCCCGATACGGGACGGCAGCGACTTCATGAACCAAATGTGCGCCACGGGTGACGCAAGTTCAATGTGGCCCATTCGCTCGCGACGGACCTTGGACAGCGTAACCTCGACGCCGCATTTCTCGCAGACGATGCCGCGATACTTCATGCGCTTGTACTTGCCGCAGAGGCACTCGTAATCCTTGATCGGACCAAAAATGCGCGCGCAGAAAAGGCCGTCACGTTCCGGCTTGAATGTCCGGTAGTTGATCGTTTCGGGCTTCTTGATCTCGCCATAAGACCAGTTGTGGATCTTTTCCGGACTGGCGAGGGCGATGCGAATCCGGTCGAACGACGGTGGGGCCGCGATCGGGTTGAAGACGTTCAGGACTTCCTGGTTCATGGAGTTCAAATCTCCTTAGATTTCTGGTGTTCGGGGGACGGGGTCAGGATTCCGTCTCCGTCACAAGCTCGACGTTGAGGCCAAGCGAGCGCATTTCCTTGATCTAGACGTTGACGCTTTCGGGGATACCGGCTTC
>CAZABH010000064.1:0-8037 GCA_964483585.1 uncultured Flavobacteriaceae bacterium | reverse complement strand
AGGACGAGGCCCAGACCGAGCCACACGCACAACAGGACCCACTGGTCCTTCGGGGAACTCCGGGACCCTACCGCCAGCAGGACGCCGCCCATGATCAGCGACTCCAGCGGCAGGAAGGCCAGCAGGAAGCGGTTGAGCCACCAGGGCTGGGTTTCCTCGAACAGCACGCCGGGGGGTGTCATGCCCGGATTTGTAGGATGCGCCCGGGCGGTCTTGCAGTCCCGCGAAACGCGTGGGCCCGCCCGATAGGATCCTGCGTGGCTCCGGACGACAAGGACATCCCGATCCCGCGCGCCATCGGCCGGTTTTTCGGGCACCTGTGGCAGGCGACCACGAAGCCGGCCCAGCCCGCAAAGCACACGCACACCGTGCGGACCAGCACGCAGGAAACGCCCGGCCAGGTGGACGGCCAACGGGTGATCCTGCGTCGGACGACCATCGAAGAGGTGGAGTTCCGCGAGCCGCCGGAGAAGTGAGTCTGGCGGGTGCCCCCCCGGGGGGGGCCGGTCGGGCTGCGGCGCGGTACATTGATGGCATGGAAACCGACGCCGGACGGATGGTTGGTGTGTGCCACGCGGTGTTCTGCTTTGACGTGGGGTTCCAGGTGGATCTGGACGCGCTGGCCCGGCGGCTGGGGGAGGCCAGCCGGGTGCGGGCGGTGCGGGTGCGTCGGCCGGCGCCGGCGTGGTTCGAGTACGAGCCGGCGCCGGTGGGGTTGGCGGTGCCGGGCTCGCCCGTGGGGGTGGGCGCGGACGGGCGGGGCTGGAGCACCGAGGCCAACGCGGAGTGCCTGGTGTACGACTTCGGGGGCGTGGTGGTGCGCTACCGCATCCCGTTTGACGCCGGGGTTGGCGATCTGGTGGAACTGGGCGCGGCGCTGTACGACCACCCGGCGCTGCTGGCCGATGCGCGGGCGCGGGTGGAGCGGCTCCGCTCGGACGCGGGGGATGCGATCCAGCGGTCCGCCCTGTCAGGGCTTTCCGAAGACTTTGTCGTGTACGCGGTGCGGGATTGGGGCGGGACGGCGCCCGAGTCGTTCGTCGAAGCGCACGCGCCGGTGCTGGCCCGGCTGCTGCAGGCCGAGCGCGGCGCGCTGTCGCCCGAGCGGGTCCGTCAGACGCTGGCCACGCGGATCGGGTACGGGCCGGGCGATCTGTCGATCGTGGACTGGAATGCAGCCGTGCTGTTCGATCCGCAACCGGACGACATTCTGGCGGTGCTCACGCACGCGAATGTCGAACTGCTGGAGATGCGCCTGCTCGACGGGCAGCTCGACGACCTGCTCTCGGGCGCGCACGGGCTGATGGGGCGGCTGGCGCAGCACTCGAACATCTGGCCGGGCGGCAGCACGGGGCGGGCCATCCGACGGTTCGCGGAGCTGCAGATGGACTCGGCCCTGCTGTTCGAAGGGGTCAACAACGCCATCAAACTCATCGGCGACCAGCACCTGGCGCGGGTGTACACCGTGGCCAGCGACCGGCTGAACCTGCCGCAGTGGGACGCCAGCGTGCTGCGCAAACTCGGGGTGGCCGAGAGCGTCTACCAGAAACTGGCGGACACGGCGGGGGCCAAGCGGATGGAGATTCTCGAATGGATCATCATCGTGCTGATCCTGGTGTCGATCGTGATGCCGTTCTTAGGGATCAAGTACTGAGCGGACTGAACGCAGAGGTCGCGAAGGTCACGCAGAGGGCGCTGAGAAGAGATTTGAACGCGAAGATGCGAAAGACGCGATGGAAGAGTGCTTCTGGCAATCAGCTTGTGTTCTCAAGTCGCAGAAAAATGGTTTGTAGTTCAAGATGATCTTGCTGTGGCCAACGTTCTGACTCCATCCTTCGCGATCTTCGGATCTTCGCGTTGAAAATCCCGGTTTCTCTCTGCGTCCTCTGCGTGACCTTCGCGACCTCTGCGTTCTAAGAGCTCTCCGATCACTGCCCGTCGATCATGCGGAAGACGCCGCCGAGGACGGAGCCTTCGCCCTGGCTGCTTCCGCCGGAGGACGGGGCCGAGGCGATGATGCGGTCGGCCAGGCGGCTGAAGGGCAGGGTCTGGAGCCAGACGGTGCCGGGGCCGGTGAGTTTGGCGTAGAAGAGGCCCTCGCCGCCGAAGAGCTTGTTCTTGATGCCCTTGACGAACTGGATGTCGTAGCTGACGCTCGGCTCGAAGCCGACGAGGCAGCCGGTGTCGACGCGGAGGGTTTCCCCGCGGGCGAGCTGGCGCTGGACGACGGTGCCGCCGGCGTGGAGGAAGACCTGGCCTTCGCGGCTGGGCGCGGTGATCTTCTGGAGGATGAAGCCCTCGCCGCCGAAGAGGCCGACGCCGAGCTTGCGCTGGAAGGCGATGGAGACCTCGACGCCGCGGGCGCCGCAGAGGAAGGCGTCCTTCTGGCAGATGACGGTGCCGCCGTGGTCGGCCAGCTCGACGGGGACGATGCAGCCGGGGAACGGCGCGGCGAAGGCGCAGTCGGACCGGCGCGAGCCCTCGTTGGCGAACATGGTGATGAAGAACGACTCGCCGGTGACGGCCCGCTTGCCGGCCTCGAACAGCTTGCCCATCAGGCCCTTGCCCTGGGCGGACATCGACATGCTGGTGCCCATCTCGATGCCGTCCTCGAGGTACATCATGGCCCCGGCCTCGGCCACGCAGGCCTCGCCGGGGTCCAGGGTGATGACGACGGCCTGGATGTCGTCGCCGAGGATCTGGTAGTCGATCTGGTCGCTGGGCATGGGGGCTCCTCCGGGTGGGTGGTTGGGATTGTTGGCGGGGTGGTTCCCTGGGCCGACCGGGCACGCTCGCCGGGCTGGGCGGGCCGGCAGCCCGCTAGAATCGGGTTCCGGAGCGGAGTCGAAGCCCCGGGAGACGACGGCCCGGCCGGTTGGAGTGTGCGATGCCGAAGAAGACTTGGGAAAATACCCTCACCGAGCACGTCCTGCTCAAGCGCATCCCCACCGCCCCGTTCGGCAACATCCGCGACCGCCATGTGGTCGGGTACGACGAGTACGTCAAGACCGGCGGCTATGTCGGCCTGCGCAAGGCCGTCACCATGGCGCCCAAGGACGTGACCGAGGAGGTCAAGGCCTCGGTGCTGCGCGGGCGGGGCGGCGCGGGCTTCCCGACCGGGCTGAAGTGGACCTTCCTGCCCGCGCCCGACGGCGGGCACCGGTATCTGGCGATCAACGCGGACGAGTCCGAGCCGGGCACGTTCAAGGACCGGCTGCTGATGGACTTCGATCCGCACCTGCTGCTCGAGGGCATCGCGATCTGCATGTACGCCTGCCGCCTGGACCGGGCGTACATCTTCATCCGCGGCGAGTATCACCACCAGGCGCATGTGCTGGAGGAGGCGCTCAAGGAGGCCTACGCCCACGGCATCTTCGGGCCCAAGGGGATCCACAACCAGGGCTCCAACGCGTCAGGCGATGCGTTTGTGGGTGATTGCTATGTGCACCGCGGCGCGGGCGCGTACATCTGCGGCGAGGAGACGGCGCTGCTCGAAGCCATCGAGGGCAACCGCGGGTGGCCGCGGATCAAGCCGCCGTTCCCGGCCGTGAAGGGCCTGTTCGGTCGGCCGACGATCATCAACAATGTCGAGACGCTGTGCCACCTGCCGTTCATCATCGAGCGGGGGGCCAAGGCGTTCATGGAGCAGGGCGTGGAGTCGTCGATCGGCGGCCCGCCGAGCTTCGGCACCAAGTTGATGGGCGTCTCGGGCCACGTGAACAAGCCCGGCTGCTACGAACTCGAGCTGGGCATCCCGCTGCGCAAGCTCGTCGAGGACTACTGCGGCGGCATGCGGAACGGCAAGAAGTTCAAGGGCGCCATCCCCGGCGGCGTGTCCATGGGCATCCTGGGGCCGGACCAGTACGACGCGGAGCTCGACTTCGACATCGGCCGCAAGTACAACGTGCTGGGCCTTGGCACCGCCGGGCCGACGGTGTTCGACGAGGACACCGACATGGTGGCCGTGGCGCGGAACATCGCGCGGTTCTACAAGCACGAGTCCTGCGGGCAGTGCACGCCCTGCCGCGAGGGATCGGGCTGGCTGTACCAGCTGCTCTGCCGCATCGAAGAGGGCGACGCCCGGACCAAGGATCTGGATCTGGCGCTGGAGATCGCCACGAGCATGGGCTCGATGCCGGGCACGACCATCTGCGGCCTGGCCGACGGCAACAACTGGGCGACGCGCACCATCATGAACAAGTACCGCGACGAGTTCGAGGCGCGGGTCAAGCGGACCTATGTGCCGGTGAGCGTGAGCGTCGGGGCGCGGTAAGCGTCACGCGAGCAGACGCAGCAGCAGGCCCAGCACCGCCAGGTGCACCAGCACCGTCAACCAGAACACCCGCACGAACGCCGCCTTGCGGCGTTTGTGCTTGAAGAGGCGCATCGCCAGCAGGGCCCCGGGCCAGCCGCCGAGCAGGGACAGCGAGTGCAGCCGAGCCTCCGGGACGCGCCGGGCGCCCCGGACGGCCGCCCGCTTGTCCACCGCATAGACGACGAGCCCCGCGAGCGAAGCGGCGGCGTGCCAGGCGGCGAGGATCAGCACGAGCGAGGTGGGCAAGCCGGATTGTTGGCTCCGCCGGCCGGCGGGGCCGGGGGGCGGCGGGGCCCCGGGCCGGGGGCGCCCGCCGGCCCGCCGCGCCCCCCTGCCACACGCCGAGGCTTTCCCCCCCGGGGGACATAGCCCGCCGCTACAAGGCGCGCTTATTTGAACGCCAGAAGCTCGATGACGCGCTCGACCCCATCCCTCCAATCCGGCAGAACGAGTCCGAAATCGGTTTCCAACTTTTTCGTGCAAAGCGAGGAATTCGCGGGGCGGGCGGCGGGCACCGGATAGGCCGAAGCGGGAATCGGTTGGATCGCTTCGGGGCATGTCTTGAGGGCAATACCGAGGCGCAATGCGGTCTCCACGACATGCGTCGCGTAGCCGTGCCAGGATGTGCGACCCGCCGCAGCCAGATGAAAAACCCCTGAGGGGAAATTCTCCTTTCGCTCGCTGCCCACATACTGTCCAAGAACCTGCGCAGTCACATCGGCGATGAGCGCGGCACCGGTGGGGGCGCCGAACTGGTCAGCAACGATGCGCAACTCCTCGCGCTCACGGGCAAGCCGGAGAATTGTTTTGAGAAAATTCGCCCCGTGGGCGCCGAAGACCCAACTGGTGCGGAAAATGAGATGACGAGCGCCCGAGGCGGCCAAGGCCTGCTCGCCTTCCAACTTCGTGCGGCCATAAACGCTCAGGGGATTGGTGGGATTGAACTCCACATACGGATCATCTTTTGCGCCGTCGAAGACATAGTCTGTGGAGTAATGGATGACGAGCGCGCCGAGTTTTGCTGCCTCTTCGCCAATGATCCCAGGGGCGATGGCATTGACCGCATGCGCGGTGGCTTCGTCGCTCTCGGCTTTGTCCACCGCAGTGTAGGCGGCGGGGTTGACGATGATATCGGGACGAGCCGCGCGGATGGCGGCCCGCAAGGACTCGGGATCAGCGAGGTCGCATCGCGAACGGTCGAAGGCGATAACTTTGCACAGCGGGGCGAGTGCGCGCTGGAGTTCAAAACCGACTTGGCCATTACAGCCTGTAAGGAGGATTTTCATTGTGAATTTACCTCAAAGCCGAGGCAACGAAGGGCGAGACGGTCAGCCTCAGTAACGAAAGAGAGGTTTTCGTTAAGATATCGGCCGATAGATGCTGGCGGATCCACAAGAGCAGCCAGTCTCAGCTTCTCTCGATCTTGCGCTTGCAGGAAGCCAAGCAGTTCGCCTACGACGGCATGCGGGTCATCGCAGAGACGATCGAAATTTAACACAAGTAGCGGAATTTCAAGCCGTAGAGAAGTCTTAAGCGCGAGTGTATTAGCTCGAATCCAGTAGGCCAGTGAATCTTGCGGCAAGGGTTGCAAGCCGGCGTTTATGCCGTAGTGGCGAGCGAGGTTCCGAGTTTGGTTCTGATTGGAACTGAATGCCATATCGAGACCATGACGAATAACATGAATATAACGAATTTGACCGAAATACCGAACCAATTGCGGTAGAATGAAAAAAATTGCGGGCACCTTCCACCCCCAGCCAGACCACCCCCTCTCAACCTGAGCGAGAAAGCCCTCGTGCATGTCGCACTCGAAAGCCTCAAGAATGTCGTCGATTTCTACCGAACCATCTGGCACTCCTGACATTCGTGACCGAATTTCTTTAAAGCGGCATGCTAAACGCATATTATCATGCGCGTGGTTAAGGTCATCGCCCATAAAAAATCCGAGCGCTTCTATCATTCTGGCTACCACGCGGGTGCCGCTGCCGCCAACGCCGCCGACTACAACAGGCGGATATTCAAAATATATTTTGTTAAACTGATTCATAATAATATATTAAATTTATTTAGATTTATACTAATAAACTTTTCTTGCTAGAAACTCAGTTTTAGCAGTTCGTTCAATTGACGAATTAGCATTCGGGAAAGGAGCCGATGGCACTGTTTGGTTCAAGAAAGGGCAAAGCTTATCCCAGCCATCGCCACTAGGGATGTCCATAACGAGAAGATCAGTAGGGCGAGTGCGAAAATAGGATAAAACATCTTCGTTGTGCTGTTGGTATCTACGCAAGTAGATTTGTTCGTTACCCTCCGGATGCCCAACGCCGTATATCCATTGACGCATTGGTGTGTCTTTGCAACCAAAGTGGTTTACTACGCTACGAATCCAATCAGAGGAATTGCGAATCGTAAGAATGAACTTGCTATTGGGAAAGTGCTCATCAAGTTGGCGGAAAATTAGCGGCCACGGATTGTCCTGAAAAGCGTCAAACCGCGGAACAAGACGATTCATGTAGTCTAACACATTGGACTCAATCTCGGTGTCGCCGACACCGTTTGGGCCAGTCACAGAGTAGTCGAGCAGCGTTAACGCCTTGGCCAAGCTTTTCGTTCCTGTTTTGTGGAATCCGATGCCAAAGATTTTCATTCGCGCCCCAGTCTCACACTCCGCGATTGACCGCTTCGAGATCAGGCAGGAATCCAGTGCAATCCGCCTTGCGGCGTAGTCTGATCACGCCATCGGCCTCTAGGACCTCCACTCGACTATGAGGGAAGTTACGGCAGAAATTGGCGAACCTCTTGGGATTTGCAGAAGCGAGTTTGTGAAGCGTCGTGATCGCCTCGCTCCAGTTGTGCTCAACATAATCCTGCAGTTCTTGCGCCTGCCACGGGTGGTCGTCCCCGAGATGCCATGTAAGATGGACATCACCTAGAAAAAGCAACCGCTGCGATTTGGCAACAATATTGTAAATAATACTTTGCATCACACCAACGGCGCCCACTAGAGCTCTATTGCGAACGAAATGGGCCAGTGCTTGGCGCCTAAAAACAAAACAATCGTAGCCATAATGGGGCAATCCGTGTTCGATTGCCATCATTTCGACAAGGCTAGGATCGATCGGCCAACCTTGGATAATGCGGCGATTTATGACCAGACTGTCATAGCCGCGCGAGAGTATAGCATCAATGGTGCGATAAAAATGGGGCACCGGGCAAATATCGACATTTGTAAATACAATGTAATCGGCTTCGCTATCTTCTCCACCGCTAATGATATCAAACAAAAGCGGCAAGTGTCGTTCTACCCCGAATACCTTGACATCTTTGGAAGAGCGCTTAAGCGGGAAAGTGCGGTCAAAAAACTTCGATGCATTGCTTTTATCAGCGGTAAAAACCGCCGCAAGAAATTCCAGACGCATGCCGGCGGCCTCTCCTTCCCTTCGCGCGCGGTGCATTGCGGCATAGCTTACATCCTGCGTCCTGTCACCAGCCCCTCGCACCTGGTAGGGGTTGCAGACATGAACATACCTCCGCAGTTGCAGATCTTTTACTGGTTGGACGAGGAAGTCGGCAGCCTGCTCACCCACTTTCTGGAAATAGACGTTGTCGCAAATACTATGCATAAGAGTATTATGCACTGAGATTTTTTTATAATACACGCATCTGTAAATTATCGATTTTAAAGACACTAAATTACAAGCCGAAGGATTCTGATGCAAAAA
>CAZABH010000063.1:0-8045 GCA_964483585.1 uncultured Flavobacteriaceae bacterium | reverse complement strand
AGAACTTGTAGCCGCGGCGGTACTCGAACTTGTCGACCGCCTTCATCAGGCCGATATTGCCTTCCTGAATCAGGTCCAGAAACTGCAGCCCGCGGTTCGTGTACTTCTTGGCAATCGAGATCACAAGGCGCAGGTTCGCCTCGACCATCTCCTTCTTAGCCTGCCGGGCCTCCCGCTCGCCCTTCTGGGCCGTCCGCACGATGCGCTTGAACTCGGTGATCGGCTGGCGCATCTCCTGCGCGAGCGTCTGGATCTCCATGCGGATATCACGCGCGCGATCCTTTTCCTCGGCAGCGAACTCCTTCCAGCCGCGCCGCGTCAGCCGGCCGACGCGTTTGATCCAGTTGGGATCGAGCTCTTCGTTCTCGTATTCCTTCAGGAAGTCCTCGCGGCCCACACCATGTGCCTCTGCAAGGCGCATCAGGCGCGACTCCAGCATCACCAACCGCTTATTGATCGAGTACATCTGCTCGACCAGCGCCTCGATACGGGCATTGTTGAGCCTGAGGCTCTTTACCAGGTCGACGGTCTCGTTCTTCAGCTTCTTGAACCGGCGATCCTGGCTCGTCGACAGCTCCTCGCTGGAGAGATGCGCCTCGACCTCGGCGTCCTGCAGCTTCCCGAGCTTCTTGTAGAGATTGGCAATCTCCTCGAATGTCTCGAGGATCTTCGGCTTGAGCACGGCCTCCATCGCGGCAAGCGAGAGGCTGCCTTCGTCGTCCTCCGGCGCCTCCTCTTCGCTGCGCGAGGGAGCCTCAACGTTCGTAACGTCATCTGGATCAGCGCGCGTGGCTGGCGCAGGCTTCGGCTGCGGCTGGGCCACCACGCGCAGCTGCGGCAGCTTTGGCGGAACAAACGGCTTGCCAGGCTGGATGCCAGCCCCTTGTGCGCCTGCCGCAAATTCCGGCGGCAGCACCATGCCACCCTCCGCGGCCATGGCCTTCGCCTCAGGCCCACCGCCATAAGTCGCCTCGAGATCGATGATGTCTCGCAGGAGGATCTTTCCCTCGTTGAGTTCATCCCGCCAGACCATAATGGCTTCAAAAGTCAGCGGGCTCTCGCAAAGCGCACCGATCATCAACTCTCGTCCAGCCTCGATGCGCTTCGCGATGGCAATTTCGCCCTCGCGCGACAGCAGTTCCACCGTACCCATCTCGCGCAGATACATGCGAACAGGATCGTCTGTACGCTCGGTCTCTTCTGTCTCGACCTTGGTGACGGCAGCCTCTTCGCGAGCAAGCGCGACAGCACCGCCGTTCTCGCCCTCTTCGTCCTTCTCCTCAGCCTCGGTCACGTTGATGCCCATGTCATTGAGCATCGCCATTGTGTCTTCAATCTGCTCGGAGGACACACGTTCAGACGGAAGCACCTTGTTAAGCTCGTCAAGCGTCACGAACCCCCGCTGCTTGGCGCGAGCGATCATCTTCTTGACCGCAGCATCTGAAAGATCGAGCAGCGACTCTGGACGTTCCTCCGGCGCGCCTTCGGCAGGCTTTCCATTCTTCGCAGTCGCCTGCTTGCCAGCAGTGCTTGCGCCTGCCTTCGCCTGAGCCTTCTGTGTCGCGGGACTCGCTACTTTTGACATGTCGTTCGGGAGCTCTTTCGCTTCGGTCGTCGTTTTTGCGTCACTGCGAGGCGGCACAGGCTTCACCGGCTTTGGCTTCGGCGGCGGAAGGGGCCGGACCATCGCCTTCAGGATCGACTTCAGATCCGTCGGCTTTGCCTTGGAGGCCTCCTTCGCGGAGGGTTTGCTTCCCGTCTTCTTGTCAGACTTGGGCGACGCCTTGGTCTTCGATGAAGGGGGCTTTTTGTCGGTGGTCTTCTTTTTCGTCACTGCGGCGTCTGTTCTGCGATAGGGTTGTCAATTGGGTGGGCGCACCCCGGGAAACTCAAAAACTATCGGGCGGACCCGCTTCTGCCCCCTGATGGGACCTCATCTCTTCGTCGATGGCACGGAGCCGGGCAAGGTTTTCCTCGGTAGCCTCCCGGCGAAAGGACTCTGCGGCCATCGCGTGCTCCGTCTCAAGCTCTGTAAGCCTGCGATGGCGGGAAAGGGCGTGCTCGAACTCGCGCACCACAATAGGTCGCGGCGTTTCAGCCCTGGTTACCGCCATTGATCTGAGCATTGGCCGCCGCTCCAACCGCTCGCAGACAGCCCCCAGACCGCACTGCTTGAGGTGGGCGCCAAGGTGCTGACTGTCAAGGGATTGATCCAAAGACGCGGCATGTAGAAGCTCATGCCTTAATTTGTCAAGATTTGGCTCGGAAATGGTAAGCATGGCCAGCATTTCCGCGTGCGCCTCGAGAAGAAAAGGATGGCGCAAAACCGCCAGCATCAGGAGCTCTTCCGTCATGCTGGCAGAACGCGATGCTCCCTTCAGGGCCTGGCCTGCTGCGGAACGCCGCAGCGCCTCCGAAACCGGTGGCGTCCAGGCCGGCCGGGCGCCCGGCCTCTCCGGACGAACGGTGCGGGGCTGGTAGGCTGGTCGTGCGGGGCGATCAGCCACGCGAGACCGCTCTCCGCCATCTCGGCGACCAGAGAGCGGAGCGAAGAGCGTCCGCAGGCGCTCCCGCATGATGGTCCGATAGTGATCCTTCACGCGCTGGTCTTCGATCCCGTCGACAAGTCGCATCAGGCTGACTTCGGCCCCAGCCCGTCGTTCGGGAGTCGACAGGTCAGCGCTCTCGATCTCACGACGCCAGAGCATCTCGACCAATGGCAGGGCGGCGTTGATCACCTCCTGCATCGCCGCTGCACCCCGCGCCCTGATCAGGTCATCCGGGTCTTGTCCCGAGGGCAGCAACGCAAGCTTCAGCGACTGCCCTGGTTTCAGTAACGGCAGCGCCAGATCAAGACCGCGCTGAGCCGCTTTCATGCCCGCGGCATCTCCATCGAAACAGAGGATGGGCTCAGGCGCCATGCGCCACATCTGTTCGAGATGCTCCTCCGTCAACGCCGTTCCAAGGGGCGCCACGGCCCCCTCGAAACCAGATAACGCGAGGGCAATAACATCTACATAGCCCTCGACCGCCACAAGCGGCGCACCAGCTGCGACGGCCTTTCGCGCGGATGCCAGATTGAACAGAACCGTGCTCTTGCGGAACAACGGGGTCTCGGGAGAGTTCAGGTACTTCGGCTTGCCATCCGGATCCAGCGTACGGCCACCAAAGGCAATGACCCGTCCTCGGCCATCGACGATGGGAAACATGACCCTTCCCCGAAAACGGTCATAGGGCGCACCACCGCCATCCGGCACCACCAACAATCCCGCCTCGACCATGTCTTCAATACTGACACCCTTGGCAACCAGATGCTCCTTGAGCGCATGCCGAGTATCGGGAGAAAATCCGAGCCGAAACCGCTGGGCGATGGGTCCTGACAGCTGACGGCCGTCAAGATAGGCGCGCGCCTTAGCACCCCGCGTCCCGCGCAATTCGGTCTCAAAAAATGCAGCCGACAGCTCCATCACCTCGTGCAGCGACTTGCGAACCTTCTCGCGGGCGTCCTCTCGCGCATCACGTCGCGGCAGCTCGAGACCTGCGTCACCTGCCAGCTTCTCGACTGCCTCCGGAAATGAAAGTCCTTCGGTCTTCATCACGAAGTCGATGACATTTCCATGCTCGCCGCAACCGAAACAGTGAAAGAACCCCTTGTCTTCGTTCACCGAGAAAGAGGGCGTCTTTTCGTTATGAAACGGGCATAATCCGGTGTGATTGCGCCCACGCCGGACAAGCTTGACCTTACGCCCGACATAGTCGCTGATCCGCAGCCGGTCGCGCAGCTCATCAAGGAAGCGGGGCGTGAAGCGCATCAGGTCAGACGCCAGCCCCCGAAAGAAGCTCCTTCACGACGCCGTTCGCCTTCGAGAAATCCATGCGGCCCGCATACCGGGACTTCAGCTCAGCCATGACCTTTCCCATGTCCCTGACCGAAACCGCACCCGTGGCGGCAATGGCAGACTGCACCGCCGCACGCACGTCCTCGGACCCCATCTGCTGCGGCAAATACGCCTCGATAATGACCTTCTCCTCCTGCTCCTGGGCAACCAGGTCGCCACGCCCGGCCTTTTCGTAGGCCTCGATTGAATCGTTGCGCTGCTTGATCATCTTCTGCAACAGGGCAAGGATCTCATCGTCACCCAAAGGCCCCTTTCCAAGGCCGCGCGCCTCGATGTCCTTGTCCTTGAGAGCCGAATTGATGAGGCGCAACGTACCAACCTTGCGCTGGTCCTTCGCCCGCATGGCCTCTTTCAGGGCTTCGTTGAACTTTTCACGCAGCATGGCTGTCCTCACTGACCGGAAGGGACCCCAATCATACATCTTCAGGACACCACGACCCAACCCTTTGGCAGGCAGGGATGATCTGGCTTGTGGACTGGGTCAAAGGCGTTCCTTGACGACTACAAATCCCGTCCCCTATGGTCCCGCGAATTTGCGGGGCTCACGGCCAAAATCCCGCAAAATCGTGAGCTTTCTGACATGACCGATCATGCCTCCACCATCCGCGAGATGGGCACCGCCCGCTCGCGAAGCCGAGTCACGGGCGTCCTTGTCCTTGCGGACGGAACAGTTTTCGAGGGCTACGGCTTCGGCGCCGCAGGTCAAGCCATCGGCGAGGTGTGCTTCAACACAGCCATGACCGGCTACCAGGAAATCCTCACCGACCCCTCATATGCGGCCCAGATCGTCTGCTTCACATTCCCGCACATCGGCAATGTCGGCACCAACCCGGAAGACTGCGAGGCGGCAACACCCGCAGCACGCGGACTGATCGTCAAAGCCAGCGTTACCAATCCATCGAACTATCGAAACCAGCAACACCTCGACATCTGGCTCAAGCGCCACCGCATCGTGGGACTTGCCGGCATCGACACGCGCGCCCTGACCCGACGCATTCGCGAGGGCGGAATGCCGAACGGTATCATCGCGCACGAACCGTCGGGCACCTTCGATCTCAACGCCATCAGACAAGAAGCCAGAAAGTGGCCAGGGCTCGAGGGCATGGATCTTGCCCGCGAAGTGACCGCAACAAAGCCATGGACGCTCGACCAGCAACGCTGGCAGTGGGATCAAGGCTATCGCCCGTCGACGTCAGCGAGGTTCCATGTCGTCGTGATTGATTACGGCGTGAAGCACAACATTCTCCGCTCCCTAACCTCGATAGGCGCAAGGCTTACCATTGTTCCGGCAAGCACAGGCTGGGAGGACATTGCCCGCCTTTCACCCGACGGCATCGTTCTGTCGAACGGGCCGGGCGACCCTGCTGCAACGGGGGCATACGCCTGCCCCGTCATCCGCAAGGCCGTCGACTCCGGAATACCGGTGCTCGGCATCTGCCTCGGGCACCAGATGCTGGCGTTGGCACTCGGTGCAAAAACACACAAGATGAAGCAGGGACACCACGGCGCCAATCATCCCGTTAAAGACCTTGAGACCGGTAAGGTGGAAATCGTCTCGATGAACCACGGCTTCACGGTCGACACAGCCACCCTTCCGGCAGGCGTGAGGCAGACGCATGTCTCACTCTTCGACGGCACGAATTGTGGCATCGCCGTCGACGGCAAACCGGTTTTCTCCGTCCAGTATCACCCGGAAGCGTCGCCCGGCCCCCACGACAGCGATTACCTGTTCCAGAGTTTCGCCAAGGCCATGGAGACAAGGCATTGAGCGCCCGCCCCGGTACCGAAAGCCTGAAGGCACGCTGGCGCACCCATGTGCAAATGCTCGGCAATTTTTCGGCGCCACTGGTCGGCACGCTGTTCGACAGCCTGTGCCGCTCGTACGGCGAAAGCCACCGGCACTATCACACGCTGGACCACCTGGCTTGGCTGTTCGATTGCCTCGAGACACACGCCGATGAAATCGACGACCCGGCACGCATTGCATTTGCAACGTGGTATCATGACATCGTCTACGACCCGCGCCGCAAAGACAACGAGGCCCGCAGCGCAGAACGAGCCATGAAGGAACTCGACAGCTTGGGCGCCACCCCTGAACTGCGCTCCCACGTGGTCCAACTGATCCTTGCGACCCGCAACCACGCCGACGGAGGTCGCGACTACGACGACGACATCTTCCTGGACGCCGACTTGGCAATCCTCGGCGCCCCCCCAGCCATCTACGACACCTACGCAAGCCAGGTACGCGCCGAATATTCACACCTCGACGATACGGCATGGGCAAAGGGCAGAACGGCGTTTCTCTCCGCAATGGCCTCGCGAGACCGCATCTTCCGGACTGGAGTCTTCGAGGGTGCTTACGCGACACTGGCGCGCGAGAACATGGCGCGGGAACTCGCGCGCATGGCAGAAAAGGCATGACCAAGGCTATCGCACGATATCCCGAGCGATCCCCGGAAACGTCGCGGGCAAGAAAGAGCTGGCGCCGCAGCTGGTCAAACGACCGCAACGGACGCCAGCGCACGGAGACTAACCGCAGGCTTGAATACGGGAGCTTTCTTCTTGTGCAGCTCTTCGCGATTGGCTCCCGGTGTGAATTGGCTGCACGCACGTCGTACGCCCTGCCGATTAATCAACCCCTAAAACGCAGTGGCATCATTGCATCATCTGCGCGCGATTGATGGTCTGACCCATGCCCAGAAGAACCGACATCGACACCATCCTGATCATAGGCGCCGGCCCGATCGTCATCGGACAGGCTTGCGAATTCGATTATTCGGGCGTCCAGGCGTGCAGGGCGCTGCGCGCTGAGGGCTACCGGATTGTGCTGGTCAACTCGAACCCGGCCACCATCATGACTGACCCCGAGCTGGCTGATGCGACCTACATCGAACCCATCACGCCGGAATTTGTAGAGAAGATCATAGCGCGCGAGCGCCGCGAACGACCCACGGCACGCATGGTCGTATTGCCAACTATGGGCGGCCAGACTGCACTGAACTGCGCGCTCGATCTCGATCGCCTCGGCGTGCTGAAAAAATACGACATCGAGATGATCGGCGCGAAACCGGACGTGATCGCCAAGGCCGAGGACAGGCTTCTGTTCCGCGAAGCCATGGAGAAGATCGGCCTTGAGTGTCCTCGTTCCCGCATTGCAACCACGCGCGAGGAAGCCTTGGCAGGTCTCGAGCATGTCGGCTTGCCCGCAATCATCCGACCGTCCTTTACGTTGGGCGGTCAGGGTGGTGGCATTGCCTATAATCGCGAGGAATTCATCGAGATAGTTGATCGCGGCATAGACGCGTCGCCGGTTGGGTCAGTCCTTATCGAGGAATCCGTCCTCGGCTGGAAGGAATTCGAGATGGAGGTGGTCCGCGATCGCGCCGACAACTGCATCATCGTCTGCTCGATCGAGAACATCGACCCTATGGGTATTCACACGGGCGACTCGATAACTGTAGCGCCTGCCCTTACGCTGACCGACAAGGAATACCAGGTCATGCGCGACGCAAGCATCGCCGTACTGCGCGAGATTGGCGTCGAAACGGGTGGATCGAATGTACAGTTCGCCATCAACCCGAAGGACGGTCGCCTGGTGGTCATCGAGATGAACCCGCGCGTGTCTCGTTCCTCGGCCCTGGCCTCGAAAGCGACAGGCTTCCCCATCGCCAAGGTCGCCGCGCGCCTTGCAGTGGGTTACACGCTTGACGAGCTGACGAACGACATCACCAAGGCAACCCCGGCGTCCTTCGAGCCAACACTCGACTACGTCGTCACCAAGATACCCCGCTTCGCATTCGAGAAATTCCCGGGCGCCGAGCCGGTATTGACGACATCGATGAAATCCGTCGGCGAGGCAATGGCCATCGGCCGCACATTTGCGGAATCGATTCAGAAAGCCCTGCGTTCACTCGAGACGGGCCTGACCGGATTCGACGACATCGATATTCCGGGCCTCGGGTCAGGCGACGATCGCAACGCCGTTATCGCGGCGCTTGCAAGCCCCACGCCGGACCGGATCCGCATCATCGCCCAGGCATTCCGGATGGGATTGACGACAACCGAGGTCTACGCCGCGTCCAAGGTTGACCCATGGTTCCTCGAGCAGATCGAACAGATTATTCGCGCCGAGGAGCACCTGCGAGC
>CAZABH010000062.1:0-8388 GCA_964483585.1 uncultured Flavobacteriaceae bacterium | reverse complement strand
TGCTGGTCGCCCAGCGCGTTCAGCGTCGCCATGGGATCGTGCCCAACCCCGTCGAGAACGATCCACGCGTGGGGAATGCCCAGGGCCTTCAGGTGCTCGTGGAACGCCAGATTGTTGTCAAACGTCTCGTCACGGCTACCAATCACCATCCGCACACGCACCGACTGCGCAATGACGCGCGCATTCTGCGCCGCCAGTGTCCGCGGACTGACCTGCAGGAAGAAAGCGGGATCCCCGCCATAACTCGCATTCAACACATCAGCCGCCCGCTGCTTCGTCGCGCGCGGCGCATTGCCTTGCAGATCGACCTGCAGCGGGCCTGCGCCCATGATCGAGACCGTCGCGAACAACTCCGGGAACTTGAAGCCAAAACGCGCCGCGCCATAGCCACCCATGCTGAATCCGTCGAGCAGGCGCCCCTGCCGGTTGGCAATCGTACGATAGGTCGCGTCGACGTGCGGCACGAGCTCGCGCACGATCATCGTCTCGAGCGGGGCCGATCCGTCCTTCCAGTCGACATACATCCCGTTCCTCAACCCGTTGACAAAGATCACGATGAAGGGCTGCACCTTTCCAGCGGCGATCGCGGCATCGACATGCTGCGACAGGCGCGGGATGCCGCCGACACCACCACCCGACCCATGCAGCCAGTAGACGACAGGGAACCGGCGCTGCGGCTCCTGGGCGTACTGAGCCGGCAGATAGACATGATAGCTGACGCGCACCCCACCTGCCCGGCTGTCGAAGAAGCCCTGCGTGACCCGCGGTGCAGTGACCGAGGGCGTCACCCACTCAAGCTGCAGGTTGGTCGCTGCCTGGGCTGCAAGGCTCGACACACTCACGACAACAGCTGCAAGCAGGGACAGGATGATTACGAACACGGTCCTCATAGCACACCTCCAAGCCAACGATCGAGGATGGCCGTCCCGGGATAGGACGGATCACCGAGTTCGACATTGATTTCCCTGTGGCCCGACCGCCCCTCTCCCGGCAGGCCATGTACGTCTGCCCGCGTCCCCGCCTGGCGCAGCGCATCCGCAAGTGCGCGTGATTGCTCCGCTGCATCCGGGCGCTGCACATGCAAGACGAGGAACGCGCGCGCATTGGGCGCTGCCACATGGGAAATCGGCGACATCGCCAGCTGCTGCGCGCGATCCGCGCCAAAGGCCATCCTGTAGGTTCGCTGCATCATGGGCCCCGCCGCCACCATCTGCCGCGGCACATCGTAACCCGCACCATCAAGCAGGATCACCCCTGCGATATCAGAAGCCTGCAGGCCGACCCGTTGCAGGTAGCGTTCATCGGTCGCCACCAGCGCCACCAGGTGCGCCCCTGCGCTGTGCCCCATCAGGATGATGCGCTTGCGGTCGACACCAAGGGCATCCGCGCGATCAACCAGGACCTTGAGGGCTTGCGCCACATCCTCTGCCTGCTGCGCCACGCCGACATCAGGCACAAGGCGATAGTTCACAGAGGCAAAGCCATGCCCCTTGGACAGGAAAAAAGGAACCTGCCACGTCTTCGACGAGACCTCTTTGTCACCCCTCCGCCATCCGCCACCATGCACGAAGACGGTCAGCGGCGCAGATGCTGCGCGCGCACGCCAGAAATCCAGCGCCTGCAGCGGTTCGGGGCCATAAGACAATGTCTCGGGACGCGGCACCTGCGGCCGGTCCTTCGCCGCCAACGCACCACCAAAGCACAGCCCTACGCCCATCATGGCCAGAAACAGATAACCCCGCATGATCACACTCCTCAAGCAAGGTCACTATGCGCGCCGCGCATATGAACACCCGCTGAACGGCGTTGGTAAAGAGGGACACGGTCGCCGGAAATCGGGATAAACGTGACCTAGCCGAGGCTCGCAGCCAGTTTGCCGATCCAGGCCTTCAGGTTGTCCTTGATCATCAGCGGCGTTGCCCCATGGCGCACGATGATCGTGTCCCTGTCCGGCAGGAGGACCGTGAACTGCCCGTCATACCCATTGGCCGAGAACGAGCCTGGCCCGCCGAAGTCGAGCCACCAGTGCGCCCCATAGCGGTTGGCATCGACGCCCGGCTGCTGGAACGTTGGCCTTCGCGCATAGTCGACCCAGCCCTCTGGCAGCAACCGCCGCCCCTCCCACATGCCATCGCGCAGGTAGAGCAGGCCAAAGCGGGCAAAATCGCGCGCCGTCATGAAGCAGAAGCTCGACCCGATGAAGGTGCCCGCCGCATCGAATTTCGGGATCGCCGACGTGATGCCCATGGGCTCGAACAGCCGCGCGCGCATGAAGCATTCGAAGTCCGGACCGAAGGCACCGATCCTGCGCGACAGGATGCGGCTGACGATGTTCGACGTACCGCTTGCATAGGACCAGAACGTCCCCGGCGCGTGGACCAGCGGACGCGAGATCGCATATGCCGCCACATCCTCCTTGCCCTCGCCAAACAGCATCGCGATCACGTCAGAGGCCGGCCCGTTCGGATCGTATTCCTCGATGAACTGGAGTCCACTCGACATGCGCAACAGATGGTCGAGTGTGATCCCCGCCCGTGCATCTCCCGCCCACTCCGGCACATCCGCCGGCGCCAGGATATCAAGCTGGCCATCCTGCACCATGATACCGGCAAGCGCATGCGTGATGCTCTTGGCCTTGGACCACGAATGGTGCGTACTCTCGGTCGTGAAGCCCTCGCCGTAACGCTCGAACACGATGCGTCCGTCCTGCACCACGAGCAGCACATGCGTCTCGCCCAGCGTCGGCGTGAAACGCTGCGCAAAGGCCTCGTCGACCAGCGCCTCGAACGCCCCGCGATCGGCCAGGCGCAAATCACCCACCGGCCATGCCTGTGTGGGCCACGATGTGCCTCCAGGTTGCCTGGGTAAGGGGGACAGTGGAGCCTTTCTCATGAGCCGATACCGCTGCATTGTGTTGAAGAAAGTGCTACCCCAATTGATCTTGACCAGGCTAGCCCCGATGCGGACGGTGCAACATTGTCCCGCAGTGCCTGCAATGCAGAGCGTCCTCCTCGTGCTCCAAGAGCCCGCACTCATTGCATTTCCAGTGGACGCGCCGCGCCTTGAAAACAGCACTCGCCAACTGCAGGAACAGCGTCACCCCCAGGATCATGATCACGACGCTCAGGAACCGCCCGAGACCACCTACGAGCACGACGTCACCAAACCCGGTCGTCGTGAGCGCCGTCACCGTGAAGTAAAGCGCATCCCCGTAGTTTCGAATATCGGGATTAATGACGTGCTGCGTCTCGTAGACCAGCGCCGTCATCAGGAACAGGAACACCACGAGGTTCAAACCAGCATTGAGCGCAGCAGGATTGTTCCGAAACAATGAAACATCCGCCCGCAACTGCCGCAGGAAACGATAGGCAGTAAAGACACGCGTGATCCGAAGTACCCGCAGGAATGCAAGATCCTGACCCCAAAGCGGCAGAAGCAGCGACACGATGACAATGAAGTCGACAAGGGTTTGAGGATGCAGAAGCTCCCTCCTCAGCGGCTTCGCCGCCAGCAGGCGAAGAGCAAGCTCAATGACCACCCCAACGCCGAACATGGCATCCACCGTTACCATCCAAGCTTCACGCGGATAGAAGGAGGATGCAACGATATATGCGAGAATCAGGAAGTCAAAGACGGCCAGACCGTACTGGAACATCCGTGCGGCCCGAGTGTCCCCATGATAGAGCGCGCGCAGTTGATTTTGAATCTTTATCATGCCCCATTGAGCGCGACTTGCCCCCCTGCGTCCAGCCTGTATTCGCCGACGCGGGCAAAAACCTGGACTGAACTCTTGCAAGCCCAACCGGGCCCTATTTACCCTCACGCGCCCCAAGGAGCGACAATGTCCCCATCAGAACTCGTCGCGCAGCAGCTCGCGGCCTACAACGCGCATGATGCAGCCGCCATGGCCGCCCTCTTCAGCCAGGACGCTGTGATGACCGACTTCAAGAGCAACGTGATGGAACGCGGTCGCGATGCCATCCGCGCGCGCTATGCGAAACTCTTCGCCGACCATCCGCACAACCACGCCGAGGTCCTGCGCCGCATCGTCGTCAACGGTATCGTCATGGATCACGAGCGCGTCACCCGCACCCCCGGCACCGACCCCTTCGAGGCCATCGCCGTCTACACGATCGAGCACGGCCAGATCACGGGCATGGCGTTGGGGCGATGAACCAGCGTAGGGGCGCCGGTCACTGGTTGAAGGATCGCCCGCGATCCGGTCGACCTCCATTTCCAGTTGATCCATGAACTCCAGCGACATCCGGTTCATGGGGACATCGTTGATGGACAGGATCGCAACAGGACCTTGTTGACGCACGAGCAGCGGTTGGCTCATGGCTTCACCGCCTCATGGCAGGCTCATAATAGGCTCACACCACAAACGTCTCCACAGGTGGCAGGCCAAGCGCCGCATTGAACACGGAGTGATAGTGATGCAGCGCCGGCTCGTTCCGGCCGAAAATCACGTGCTCCTGCGCACCGGACCTTGCACCACGGTGACTGCTGGCCGCAGCAACATAGTCTTCCGCTTCGATGATGCTGGCAAAGGCCTGCATACGGCCTCCATTTGGCCCCGGCGCACCCGGGCGCGCCTGAACCCGCTTCGCCTCCGGGAACATGTACCAGCTGATCTGCGACCGACTGCTGTGGGGGCTCTCCCCGTCGGGATAGATGCGAACAAGGATCGGTCCCTCGCCGCTGAGAACCAACTGGATATTGGGAAAGAGGAAATAGACCGGCAGCACTCCGCGCAGCACGTGCCACAAACTTTCCGGCTCACCGCGCATCTGATCGATGCTGCGCATACACAGGCCCATACGGTGGTTGACCCCGAAGATGTCGTAGGTCTGCACGTTGCCGTAAAAGAGCGGTGACAGCGTATCCCGGTGCAGGGTCTCGAAATGATAGGTTTCGCCATAGGTATCGTTGGCAAGTTTCCAGTTGCAGGCGTGCGGGTAAGTCGCCTCACCTGTGCGCGTGCATTCGTCCAGCCGCCACGACGCCATCTCGGCCGCCAGCGCCGGTCCGAGAAGTGCATCGACGTCGATCGTGCCATCCCGGTCGGCATTGACCACGAGGAGTCCGTACTTCTCCGCCGCCGGCAACGGCACAAGACCCCGTGTCTTGAGGTTCACTTGACCAAACTGCTCCGGCTTTGGCACCACAACGAGGGAGCCGCTGGCGTCATAAGTCCAGGCATGGAAGGGACAGGTGAACAGCCGCTTGGAACCACGATCAGCTTTTTCCACGATGACACCGCGATGGCGGCACACGTTCAGGAAGGCACGAAACACCCCGTCCCGGTCACGGGTGCACAAGATCGGCACGCCGAGATCGTTGGACGTGAAGAAGCTGTTGGCGCCCGGCAGGTCGCCCGACAGTCCCAGCACCTGCGGGTGAGAGCCAAAAAGCGTGCGCCATTCAACAGTGGCGCGTCCCGGATCGGTATAGGTCGACACCGGCACCCTGACGAGGCGCCCGGCATCAACGTTCGTCTGCTGGTCCAGGTGCCCCATCAGCGTGCGCAGGACACGGACTTGCTCATCATGTCGCATCGTGGCTCTCCTTTAACACTGTGCAAATATACAGGGAAAATAAATTTTGTACAGTGTTAAAGCCTGCTATGCTCTTCGCGATCTGCGGGGTTGGAACAGGATTGAGGGTTCATGAGGGACGTTGCGGTTACTTTGGAAACGAAAGCAGACCGCCGTGCGCGCATCCTGACGCAGGCACGGATGCTTTTATCCATGGAAGGCTTCGAAGGCCTGAGCCTCCGAAAGCTCGCCGCGCGGGCAGGACTGACCGTACCTACAATCTACAATTTGGTCGGCGGCAAGGAGCAAATCCTGTTGGAACTGGTCCTCCAGATGATTGCATCGGTCGAGACCGCGCTCGATGACATTGCAGAAACCCAACCGCTGGAACGCGCAGAGGCCATTGTTCTCGTGGCGATTGCCGAGATCGAGCGCGCACCGGATTTTCATCGCGCCGCCTTGCTGGCGATCGACCACCTTGATCGCTATGGCTCGCCGCCTGGATGGGACCGCCTCAGCCGGCAGGCAACCGCAATGCAGGAAAAAGCAACCGTGGCGGCACAACGCATCGGCCTTCTCGAAGGACAAATTTCCGCAAGCCTGATCGCAGAGCAAATTTTTCGCACCTATCGCAGCGCATCGCGCGATTGGAGCGTACGGCGATGCAGCCTGCCACAATTCCGGCGAATAGCGCTGGCCGGGGTCTACCTGGGCTTCGCGGCCGACGCGTCTCCGGGGCTGCGTCCTGTCCTTGCCCGGAAACTGAAAAAACTTGGACGCAAGCCTACCCGGATCACCGGCATGGCGCCTGAGTGATCGTCATCGGTGCCATGCCTGGATTGCGCAGGGCGGTCGACGCCTCAGGACGAGCATTGCATCTCATCTGTCCCTGTACCAGGGCGCTGCCGCGTATCGAGGTTGGCCTCGCCGAAAACCATGAGCGCAAACCCGGCAACCAGAACACTCATGACCCCGACCGCAGGATACCAGTAATCCGCAACCATCCAGATCACAGCGAACGACACCGTAAATCGCACCAGGCGGACAAAGGCAAGTCGCCATGTATCTGACTTCATCATTGCACCCATTCCCGAATTCGAGGCGCCAAAAGTGGCACCGTCATGCAAGAGCCTAGTTCGCGATCTTCGTAAACACCAAGCTCGCGCTGTTCACGTTGTAGTGATCAAGCTGTACCGGGCCGGCACGAGAGCCGCACACAGACCCAAAACACCACAATGGCCTAACGCGATGTGCTGGTGACCTCCGATTGCCGTTTCGATGGGCCTCACGCTTTCTTTCGGGCCCGCAGGATAGCAACCGTATTCGACAATGGAACAATGAGCGTCACCGCGAGATGGCCGAGTTGCCCTGCATCACCCAGCACATGGAAGATCGCCAGCGAGATGGCACTCTGACCGCCAGCCAACAACGCAAGAAAGACAACGAGCGGCAACCGCGCATCAAGATGACGCCAAAGCGGATTGACCTCCTCCACTTGCCGTCCCCTCAGCCCGATATGGGTGGTCAGCGCATCCAGCAAACCCATCAGCCCTGCAAGCCCGGCAACATGAAATTCCATCTCGACGTGCTCCTGTTGAACAACGAGCAATGCATCCTGCGCGCAACAAATCAATCCCCGCCACAGATGAGCTTGTTGTGATTTTGCGCCACCCCGACGCGCATCAGCACGTTAAAGGAACCGCTCCATCACGTCCTTCGGAACGCGGATCGGCCGCAGGCTCTCGCGTGAGAGGATCGCCCACGTCGTCCGCGCCCGGACGATGACGCGACCCGCTTTCAAGAACTCGACGAAGCGGTCGAATTTTGCGCCAATTGCTTCCGAAGCCACCCACGTGCGCGCGCGGACGTTCTCGCCTTCGCCGAGATTGCCCATGTAGTCGATCTCGTGGCGCACCACGACCCAGACATAGGCCGCTGCCTGCGACGGCGTGGCCGCTACGCCCCAATGCGCCGTGGCCATGTCCTGCACCCATCGTACCCAGACGGTGTTGTTGACGTGGCCAAGCTCGTCGATGTCGGCGGGGAGGGCTATGAAGATCTGGGAGTGTTCGCGCATACGCAACGTATACGCCGCCCCTCACACCCCTGTGAAGCGTACCCGCAGCGCGTCAACCGTCGCACCAAGCGCGGACCAGTCCGTCAGCTCAAGGTCTTGCCCTGGCGTCACCTTCACGCCTTTCTCCCAGGCGATGACGCGCATCAGCCAGCCCTTGAAGAAGTCGTACCCCGTGAAACGGAACGCGCCCGCGACGTGGTGGATCTCGGCATTCGTCCACCCCGTATGGGCCCGGAACCCCTCCGCGATCGTCTCAAGGCTCTTGAGCTCCTCCGTATCGCTCCCCGCCGCGGCCAACGAGACCGAAAGGAACGCAGACGGCACACGATTCAGCCAGTCCGCGTGCACGCGCGCAAACTCAACAAGCGGCTTCTGGTACATGCCGACATGGACCGAGGCCGCCAGGATCGCCCCGTCAAATACGGTGACATCAAGCGCCCCAGCCGCCCCCGCCTCAAGCAGCGTCACCTCATCACCCGCCTGCCGCAGCCGCGCCGCAACGAACGCCATGACCTTGGCCGTGTATCCTTCGGTCGTGCTGTAGACACAGAGAATTTTCATGGGGGCTCACACCTCGCTGACAGGCAGAGGATACCTGGCCGAACGAGGGCCGCTCTTGACCCAGATCAGTGAGAACCCCGGGAGCGCGGGCATCTTGCCCGCCCTTCTTCGCACTTCTCCAACCCTATCTCCCGCGCGACACGCCATGAACCGCCCCGGTTTTCCCGGAGGCATCCGGTTTTGAGTCATGCAGCCATAGCGTGACCTTTCAGG
>CAZABH010000061.1:0-8499 GCA_964483585.1 uncultured Flavobacteriaceae bacterium | reverse complement strand
TTCAACCCGTCGATCGCGGACATTCGCCGTTTGGCGAACGCGCCCGCCGAAGAAAGACCGAGCGCCATTGAGGTGGAGTTTCTGGCGGAGGATCAAGTGCCGTTCTTCGGCCTTCAGGCTGGACTCGATTTCAGGAGCGCGACAATGGCGCGATCAGCTTTCAGGCTCAAGTCGGATTGGGGCGACACGCTCATCGATGTAGGAATGGATCGCTATGTCGCCGCGCTTTTCAAGTCAGGAAAGAAATTCGACGACACGTCGCTGGCGCGCATCGCCGGCGCAATGGCCACGGCACGCCGGATCGTCGTGACGCACGAGCATCCGGACCATCTTGGCCATTTGCCCCGGTTCAAGAGCCCGGACCAGATCATCCAGAATGTGAGGCTGACGCGCGAGCAGATCGAAGCGACGGCGCAATACATGGAAGACCGGCAAGTCCCAGAGTCGTTTCGCGGCATCGATCCAGTGCCCTCGAAGGGCTTTACCAGTGTGGCACCCGGCGTTGTGCTGATTCCTGCGCCTGGGCATACGCCGGGCAGCGTGCTGTTTTTCGTCCAGATGGCCGATGGGCGAGAAGTCTTGTTCGTCGGAGACCTCGTCTGGACGATGTCGAACATCCGGGATCAGACGGGCCGCTCCAGGCTGGTGCAAGGCTTCTTGATGCAGACATCGGAAAACCGAGCCAAAACATACCAGACGCTTCGATGGCTGATTTCGTTCATGGATCAGAACCCTGATGTTCTCGTCGTGCCGTCTTACGATGATTCCTATCTTCGCGAGCTGGTCGCATCTGGCAGGCTTGTTCAGGGCTTCGGGCCGCTTCAGCCCTGATCCAGCTTTCGGAGAGAGAATTGAGAGAAATGGTGTCCAACCCCGTTTCCCCCATTCATCAAAGCACTCACCATCGTCATGGTCTGCGAAGGCAGACCACCCACGTCTTTGCAGCATTGACGCGCGCAATCAGGGTCCCGGCTCTAACACGCGCTCGCCAATCGCGTTCCGCGATTGGACGCGTGTAACTGCCGGGATGAAGGGAACATTTTTTCACACCCTCTCTCCGTCATACCGGACACGAGCATGAGCGAGCGATCCGGGACCTCGCTTGCGTCACTCCGCCCCTTGCCAGAGGTCAAATGTTCGCGTAAAGTTCACGACGCAATCAGCAGCCGCATCCCCCACGCGTCGGCCACCACGAGAACGACGAAACACCCGACGAAAGTGTCTCTCGTGTCACAAGTTCGAACCAAATTCCGCCTGCCTCATGGTTAAAGTTGTCAAGACGGGCGCCTCAATCCTGAGGGTCCGCTCGTCGGCCCGGCGCCGCCCCACTGGTTGTAACCCCTTTGCGCCGGGAGTATCTTCTCACCCCTTCGAACGGCCGCAACGAGCCGGAAGCGAGAGGGGGAGAGCGCATGCCATATGCAGGCATCACGGGTTGGGGCAAATGCCTGCCGCCCGGCGTATTGACGAACGCGGACATCGCGACGTTCCTCGACACGTCCGACGACTGGATCACCTCGCGCACGGGCATCCGCGAGCGCCGCGTCTCCGAGGTCTCGCTCGGCCACATGAGCGAGGTCGCCGCCCGCCGCGCGCTGGCCTGCGCGGGCATCGGCCCCAAGGACCTCGACCTCATCATCATGGGCACCACGTCCCACGACGACCAATGCCCCAACCAGGCCTCGGGGCTGCAGCAGCGCATCGGCGCCGAGGGCTGCGGCGCGATGGACCTCAACACCGCCTGTACGAGCTTCCTCTACGCCCTGTCGATGGCCACAGCCATGATCCGCACCGGCGCCATCAAGACGGCGCTGGTGGTCGGCGGCGAGCGCATCGCCCCCTTCATGGACTGGGACGACCGCAACGTTGCCGTCCTTTTCGGGGACGGTGTGGCCGCCGTGGTCGTGCAGGCCACCGACAACGAGGAGGGCGTCCTTCTCGAGAAGCTCGGCTGCTATGGCGATTCGCGCGAGATCCTGCGCATCCACGGCATGGGCACTGCCTACGCCCACACCGGAACGCTGGTCGGCGCAACCCAGTGGCAGTTCGAAGGCCAGGAGATCTTCAAGAAGGCCGTCTCGGGCATGGGCCTCGCCAGCGAGGATGTGCTTAAGCGCGCGGGCAAGACGCCAGATGACATCGACCTCGTCGTACCCCACCAGGCCAACCAGCGCATCATCGAGGCCGTCGCCAAGCGCGCCGGCGTGCCGATGGAGCGCGTGATGGTGACGGTCTCGCGCTATGGCAACATGTCGGCCGGCACCGTGCCGGTCGCGCTCTGCGAGGCACTGGAAGAGGGTCGCGTGAAGCCGGGCGGCCTCCTGCTGACGCCGGCCTTTGGCGGCGGGCTCACCTTCTGCTCGCACCTCATCCGTTGGGGCGAGCGGGTAACCCCGAAGGACCAGTCCGACGCCGAGCTGCCGCCGATGACGCGTTCGGCGCTCGAGATGGTATTGGCCTATCGCAAGGCCCGCGGGCGTCCACTCGAGCTCTAGTTCCCGTCCTCGAGTTGCCGGCGCGCGATCACCTGCGCCTGGATCTCAGCCGCACCCTCGAAGATGTTCAGGATGCGCGCGTCGCACAGGACGCGGCTGATCGGATACTCGAGCGCAAAGCCGTTGCCGCCATGGATCTGCAGCGCGTTGTCCGCCGACGCCCACGCCACGCGCGCCGCCAGAAGCTTGGCCATGCCCGCTTCGATATCGCAGCGCCGGCCTGCATCCTTCTCGCGCGCCGCGAAATAGGTGATCTGCCGGGCCACCATGATCTCGACCGCCATCATCACGATCTTGTTGGCGACCCGCGGGAAGCTGAAGATCGCCTTGCCGAACTGCTGTCGGTCCAGCGCATAGCGCAGCGCCAGGTCCATCGCCGATTGCGCCACGCCCACCGCACGCGCCGCCGTCTGGATGCGCGCCGACTCGAAGGTCACCATGAGCTGCTTGAAGCCTTGCCCCTCTTCGCCGCCCAGCAGGTTCGCATGCGGCACCTCGAACCCGTCAAAGCCGATCTCGTACTCCTTCATGCCGCGATAGCCCAGCACCTCGATCTCGCCGCCCGTCATGCCGGAGGCAGGGAAGGGGTTCGCATCCGTACCGCGCGGCTTGGGCGCAAGGAACATGGAGAGCCCCTTGTAGCCCGGCTGGTCCGGGTTCGTCCGTACAAGCAGGGTCATCACGTCGGCCCGCGCCGCATGCGTGATCCACGTCTTGTTGCCGGTGACCTTCCACGTATCGCCCTCGCGCACCGCACGCGTGCGCAGGCTGCCCAGGTCTGATCCCGTGTTGGGCTCGGTGAAGACGGCAGTCGGCAGGATCTCGCCCGAGGCAAGGCGCGGCAGCCAGTAGGATTTCTGCTCTGCTGTTCCGCCGCCAAGGATGAGTTCGGCGGCGATCTCCGTGCGCGTGCCCAGCGAGCCCACGCCGATATAGCCGCGCGAAAGCTCTTCCGACACGACGCACATGGCGGTCTTGCCAAGCCCCGCGCCACCGAATTCCTCGGGGATCGTCAGGCCGAACACGCCAAGCTCGCTCATCTCCTTGATCACCGGAAGCGGAATGAGCTCGTCCTTCAGGTGCCAGCCATGCGCATGCGGCGCCACCCGGTCGCCGACAAACTTGGCGAACTGCGCACGGATCAGGTTCATGTCCTCGTCGAGGCCCACATCCCCGAATGTGGCTGAGGCCGCATTGGCCTGAATCAGTTCAGCAAGCCGCGAGCGCACGGCCGCACTGCAACCGTGGGCGATAAGGTCGTGGATGGCACCCGAAGCAAACCGTGCCGCATCCGCACTCGAGACGCCCAGATCGGCAAGTCGCACGAACTCGCCTTGGCTCATCGGAATGCCGCCCACGATGTGCGCGCAGTACTCGCCGAAAGCTGCGCCCAGGATCAGGCTCTCCGTCTCACCCAGCTTGCCTTCCGTGGACAGCCGCCCCGCCCACGCTTGCATTTGCCGCAGCGCCTCGACATAGGTCGAAAGCCACGCCAGCCCGTGCGCCTCGTGCTGCGCGCGGTCGATGCCGCCAGCTTCGGTGACCGCCTTTCGGACGCCGGCTTTGGCGGCCAGCTGCACGGTCTCGACTGCCGTCACTGCGTGGCCGACAAGGGACAGAAGCTGCGCCGAATTCAGGGACATGGTGTTGCCTTCAGAAGAGGGAAGTGATGAGGGTCCAGTTTTCCTGCACATGCCCCCAGAGCCAGGGCAGGACCTCCGTGATCACGAGTTGCAGGCCCAGGAACCCGATATAGAGCGCGACCATCGACGCCAGCACGCCGGCAAAGACCAGCAGCCCGTCGCGCTCGATGATGGCAATCGACATGAAGGCTATCGCAACACCCGGCGGGAAGTTTGTGCCTGGTCCCGGAAGCGCGATGACGATTGTCAGGACGAAGACCAGGACCCCGAGCAACCGCTCGCCCAGCTCGCCAACAAGGAACCCGAGCCGCGGCCGGCAGATCCGCTCGACCCATCGCATCGCGGGCACGGCACGCTTGATCGTGGCCTCGAGGTCCGTTTTGGCAAAGCTGCGTGATCCGATGGCACGTGGCAGCCAGGGCGAATCAAAGCCAGCCACCATCTGTGCTACAAACAGCAGCAGCGGCAGCGAGAAGATCGTGGCAAAGCCCGGTGGTGCGATGGCGCAGGCAATGCCGAACAGCAGCAGCAGGAACCCGAAGCTGCGCTCGCCCAACCCGTCAAGCAGCTCCTGCAGGCTGATCCGCTCGTTCGGGAAGTTGCGCACGATCTGCAGAAGGGCATCGGACGCGCGGAGATGTTCTGTGGTGGTGGTCATATGGATCACGAAGGTCGGGTCAGGGGATGCGGATCAGGCCTGTGACGCTTGCCCTTATCTTCTACCACAAGAACCCGGCTTCCCAAGCGCGACGAACCGCAGCGGCAAGAACCCTACGATCGCGCAAGGCCTTTCAGGATTTGCCCGCTTCGATGACGTCCTCAAGCGTGCGCAAGCCCGTCCGAGTGGCGTTGACCAGCACCGCCATATTGCCGGGCAGGTGTTCGTTCTTCCACATCTTGGTATGCGCCTTCGGGATGTCATGCCAGGGGAAGACCTCCGACATGCACGGATCGATCCGCCGCTCCACCACAAGCCGGTTGGCCTGGCTCGCCTGCTGGAGATTGGCGAAGTGCGAGCCCTGGATGCGCTTCTGGCGCATCCACACATAGCGCGCATCGAAGGTCAGGTTGAACCCCGTTGTCCCCGCGCAGAACACCACCATGCCCCCGCGCTTCACGACCAGGCACGAGACCGGGAAGGTCGATTCGCCCGGATGCTCGAACACGAAGTCCACATCGTTGCCCTTGCCCGTGATGTCCCAGATCGCCTTGCCGAACTTGCGGGCTTCCTTCGTCCACGCGTCATACTCGGGCGAGCCGACCTGCGGCATCTGCCCCCAGCAATTGAAGTTCTTGCGATTGATGACGCCCTTGGCACCAAGGCTCATCACGAAGTCGGTCTTCGTATCGTCCGAGATCACGGCAATCGCATTCGCCCCCGACACGGCGCACAGCTGGATCGCAAACGAACCAAGCCCGCCCGACGCGCCCCACACCAGCACATTGTGCCCGGGTCGCAGGATATGGGGACGGTGTCCGAAGAACATCCGGTACGTCGTGGCCAGCGTCAGCGTATAGCAGGCCGACTCTTCCCACGTCAGGTGCTTCGGCCGCTCCATGAGCTGGCGATCCTGCACGCGAGCGAACTGGGCAAACGAACCATCCGGCGTCTCATAGCCCCAAATGCGCTGCGAGGGCGAGAACATCGGGTCGCCGCCATTGCACTCCTCGTCGTCGCCGTCATCCTGGTTGCAGTGGATCACGACCTCGTCGCCCACCTTCCAGCGCTTCACCTTCGAGCCCACGGCCCACACGATGCCCGACGCATCCGACCCGGCGACATGAAAGGGGTTCTTGTGCCCATCGATCGGCGAGATGGGCGATCCCAGCGCCGCCCAAACGCCGTTGTAGTTCACGCCGGCCGCCATCACGAGGACGAGCACGTCATGGCTGTCGAGCTCCCAGGTCGGCACGACCTCGACCTGCATCGAGGTCTCGGGTGCCCCATGCCGCTCCTTGCGGATGGTCCAAGCGTACATCTTCGAGGGCACATAGCCCATCGGCGGGATCTCGCCGATCTCGTAGAGGTCCTTGTAGGCGGTCTTCGTTTCCTTGGCGCCGATCGTGGTGACAGTCGCTGACATTGGACCCCCTGTCTCATGGATGACGTAGAGACAACCCGATTACCAGAGCCGTTGTTGCACTGCAACATTAAAAGCGCAATCAAATGAACACCGCGGTCACCGACGGGCAAGGAAATAACTATCCCGGGAAATAATAAGCCAGTTTACGAAAAATGAGTTGCGACGCAGCAACAGTCCCAGCCCTCAGCGACGCTCGCCAAGCCAGGTTCTCCCCAACGCCGAGCGCCTCCCCCGATAGGGTTTGCCCCGCGCGGCTGCTATCGCCTCCACACCCGAGCCCCGATCCCTCAGGCCGCGCCCCATGCAAGCCCTCGCCAAGACTGCAGATCCCAAGCGCAAGGTCCTCAAGGACGTCTTCGGCTACGACGACTTCCGCCCCGGTCAGCAGCCCGTGATCGACGCGCTGCTCGCAGGCCGCAACGTGCTGGCCGTCATGCCGACAGGCTCGGGCAAGTCGCTCTGCTTCCAGGTCCCTGCGCTGGTGCAGGGCGGCCTGACGATCGTCGTCTCGCCGCTTGTCGCCCTCATGCAGGACCAGGTCCAGGCTTTGCGCCTGGCTGGCGTCGCAGCCGACAGCATCAATTCCGCGCAGTCGCGCGAGGACAATGTCGACGCCTGGCGCCGCGCAGCCTCTGGCCACACGCGACTTCTCTACATGGCCCCCGAGCGACTGATGACCGAACGCATGCTCGAGGCCCTCGCAAGGCTCGACGTGCGCCTCATCGCCATCGACGAGGCGCATTGCATCTCGCAGTGGGGCCCCGCCTTCCGTCCCGAATACGAGGCCCTATCAAGCCTGCGCCAGCATTTCCCGTCGATCCCTGTTGCAGCGCTGACCGCCACTGCGGACGAGGTCACCCGCGCCGACATCGCGGCCAAGCTCTTTGCCGGAGACGCCGAGATGTTCGTGCTCGGCTTCGACCGCCCCAACATCACGCTTGCCGTCGAACCCAAGCGCGACTGGAAACGCCAGATGCTTGACTACGTTGCCGCGCGCCGCGGCAGGAGCGGCATCGTCTACTGCCTCTCGCGCAAGCGCACCGAGGAGGCCGCCGAGGCGCTCGCAAGCCAGGGCATCCGGGCGCTCGCCTATCACGCTGGCATGGACAAAGACGTGCGCGAGGCCAACCAGAACATCTTCATGACCGAGAAGGGCGTCGTGATGGCAGCGACCATCGCCTTCGGCATGGGCATCGACAAGCCCGACGTGCGCTTCGTCTTCCACGCCGACCTGCCGGGCAGCGTCGAGGCCTATTACCAGGAGTTCGGGCGCGCCGGTCGCGATGGCGCCAAGGCCGAGGCCTTCATGCTCTTCGGCCTGCAGGACATCCGCATGCGTCGCCAGTTCATTGACCAGGAAGACGCCGGCGAGGACCGCAAACGCCGCGAGCACCAGCGCCTGGGTGCGCTTGTCGGTTACTGCGAGGCCGTCAGTTGCCGCCGCCAGATCCTGCTCGGCTATTTCGGCGAGAAGGCGCAAGCCTGTGGCAACTGCGATGCGTGCCTGACACCCGCAGCACTCGTCGACGCCACGACCGAGGCCAGGCTCATCATTGACACGATCCGCGCCACCGGCGAGCGTTTCGGCGCCGGCCACATCGTCGATGTGCTGACCGGCGCCAGCACAGAGCGCATCGCGCGTCTTTCCCACGACAGGCTTGCGACCTATGCCGCCGGCAACGACCGCAAGCGCGAGGAATGGCAGCAGATGATCCGCCAGCTCGTCGTTGCCGACTTCCTCACCCTCGACATCGCAGG
The DNA here is from genome assembly GCA_964483585.1 of uncultured Flavobacteriaceae bacterium. Lineage (GTDB taxonomy): Bacteria > Pseudomonadota > Alphaproteobacteria > Micropepsales > Micropepsaceae > SZUA-430. The sequence goes on along the minus strand of CAZABH010000061.1, from coordinate 519 downwards.
CTTCGGCGGCCTGACGATCGCCGACAAGGGCAGGGACCTCCTGCGCGGCGCCGCCCGGTTCGAGTGCCGCCCGCCATCCCGCACCAAGCGTGCCGAGCGAAAGGCCCGCTCCACCGCCGCCGTTGAAGCGCTTCCCGACACCGATGCCACGCTCCTCGACGCGCTGAAGCAGCTGCGCCTCATCCTCGCCCGCGAGCGCCGCGTCCCTGCCTACGCGATCTTCCCCGACCGAACCCTCATCGACATGGCCGCCCGCAAGCCGGCAACCCCTAACGAGTTCGCCGAAGTCCACGGCGTCGGCGCCGCCAAGCTCAACGAATTCGCAGAGCCCTTCATCGCCGCCATCCGCAGCCACCGCGCTCTTCCAGGCTGACGGAGAGATTTGATTACAAACTGTGTCATCCCGGACGCGAGCGCAGGCAAGCGATCCCGGACCCCGCTCTAGCTGCGTCGAGGAACTCCTCCGTCTGCAGTAGCGTTCGCTGCTGCATCCACCTCCTCACTGCGTGCGGAGGAAAC
>CAZABH010000060.1:0-8653 GCA_964483585.1 uncultured Flavobacteriaceae bacterium | reverse complement strand
CCACCACCTGACACAAGTCGTGGGGGGGCTGCCCGCCCCCCACTGCACGCGCTGGTTATCCCCACCCCCCCCGTCTGGGCCGGCGCCGCCCGACCACCCACGTCTTCCGATCGACTGTCCCCTGTCACGCGTCAAAGCCGCAAAGCGCGATCCCGGACGCAGGCGCCATTCGTGAGCCGCAGCTATTCTTTCACCACTGCCGCCTTCACCGCAGCCGCCTGCGCCAGCGCCGCCTGATGCGCAGCCTCGGCCTGCAGCATCACCGCGTGGCTGCGCGCCGTGAGATAGTCCATCACGGCAAACAGCACACCCGAGATGACGAACGCCATATGGATAAGCACCAGCCAGAACAGGTCTTCCTTGCTGATCTGTTTGATGTCCATGAAAGCCTTGAGCAGATGGATGCCCGAGATGGCGACGATCGATCCGATCAGCTTCAGCTTCAGGCCGCTGAAGTCGACTTTGCCCATCCAGTCGGGCCGGTCTTCGCTGTCGCCGGTATCTATCTTCGAGACGAAATTCTCGTACCCCGCAAAGATCACCATCAGCAGCAGGTTTCCCGCAAGCACGAGGTCGATCAGCGTCAGCACGCCAAGGATCACCTTGGCCTCGCTGATCTGCAGGACGGTCGGGGCAAACAGCACCAGCTCCTGCGTGAACTTTGCCAGCAGGATGACCAGCGTCAGCACGAGGCCGACATAGAATGGCGCCATGATCCAGCGGCTTCTGAACATGCCTTCTTCGAGATACTTGTCGAGCGCCATGGCGTCCCCGTGTCGTAATGCAGTGCAGCAAAAAGCAGACGCTGTTTAGCCGAAGCCCATTAACCGTGCAATCTCCCCGTGCGAGGCCGGGCTGCATGGGTTAGATTGCAGGAGATGCACAGATGAGGAGACACTGTTGAAGTACGCACCAATCTCGCTCAGCGCTCATGCGTTTTTGGATGCAGTCTTGCTGGGGCTGCTACTCGTGTCACCCTGGGTCTACGAGTATACCAACCACGAAGAGGCCACCCAGTGTGCCGTCGGCCTTGTTGTCATGGGTATGGGGCTGAACCTTGTCACGGACTATCCGTTGGGACTGATCCGCATCGTTCCGGTTTTCCTGCACCGCCTGGTCGAGCTTGCCTCGCCGGTCATGTTCATTGCGATCCCCTGGGCCTTCTTCGGCGACGCAGGGATGATGCCGATCATCTCGACAATCGTGGGCGTCGGGATCATCCTGAATGCAGCCCTGACGCGCCAGACAGGTTAGGTCGCTCCCGCAGGCAGTCGCCCGCAGGAGCGGTTGGTCACGATGGGCTAGTTACGCCGGCAGGTCTTGTTCGTTGCCTGTCGGCCGCCAGCCCTGAGGCACTCGCCGCGGGTCGACCACCACACATGGCCCCCACGGGTGCAGCACCAGCGTTCGTTCCAGTCATCGCCCTGCCAGCCCTGATGCCCCCACGAGCCGCCAGCATAGGGGTGGAAGCCGCCATGCTTTCTGCAGGTCTTGTTCGTGGCAGGCTCGCCGCGGCTGCGATAGCACTCTCCGAAAGTCGACCAGAAGATCCTGTACCCGCCGCGTTCATCACGGCGGCAACAGGTTCGCTCATTCCATCTGTGTCGCCGATCACCATCGTACCCATAGGCAAGAACGAGGCTGCCATCAGCACGCGACACGGGCACATCGGCAGCAGCAGGCGCCGCCGCGAAAAAGCTGCCGGTTAGCAAGGCAAGTGACAAGGACAGGATCAGCCGAAACATGCGAGCACCCTCCAAGGTTGACTGTCGCATCAGCTTCTAGGCCGCCCAAGCTGAACGCAGGCTGAACGGCACTTGCAGCCTACCGCGAAGTGATGCGACGGCCTCAAAGCACCTTTTCTTGGCTGACAACTTCGGGCATCAAGGACAAATGACCGCGACCCACCCTGCACCATCCTCACCCTCCACCGTTCTTCTCCGTCAGCCTGACGACTGGCATGTGCATCTGCGCGATGGCGAGGCGCTGCGTGACATCGTCCACCACACCGCGCGCCAGTTCGCCCGCGCGATCGTCATGCCGAACCTCGCCCCTCCGGTGACAACCACGGCCCTTGCCGAGGCCTATAGCGCGCGCATCCGCGCCGTCGTTCCGGCTGGCGTCGCGTTCGAGCCACTGATGACGATCTACCTGACCGACACGTCGAGCCCCGACGACATCGCTGATGGCTTTGCACGCGGCATCGTGACGGCCTGCAAGCTCTACCCGGCGCACGCAACGACCAATTCGGCCCACGGCGTGACCGACGTCAAGGCGCTCTGGCCCGTGCTCGAGCGCATGCAGCGCATCGGCATGCCACTCCTGATCCATGGCGAGGTGACCGATCACACGGTTGATATCTTCGATCGCGAGGCCGTCTTCATCGATCGCGTGCTGCAGCAGGTGGTGGCCGCATTCCCGGGCCTGAAGATCGTCTTCGAGCACATCACCACCGCCGAAGCTGTCGCCTTCGTCGACGGCACACCATCGAAAATCGCGGCAACGATCACGCCGCATCATCTTCAGATCAATCGCAACGCCATGTTCGAGGGGGGCATTCGTCCCCACTTCTACTGCCTGCCGGTTGCAAAGCGCGAGCGTCACCGCCTGGCGCTTCGCAAGGCCGCAACCTCGGGTTCACCGAAGTACTTTCTAGGCACCGACTCCGCCCCCCACGCCGTGAGCGCCAAGGAAACCGCCTGCGGCTGCGCCGGCATCTTCAACGCGCCGATTGCGCTGGAAAGCTACGCAACGGTGTTCGAAGAAGAGGGGGCACTCGATCGTCTCGAAGCTTTTGCGTCCCTGCACGGCCCATCCTTCTACGGACTGCCTGTAAACAAGCAGCACGTGAAGCTTGTCCGCGAAGAGGTTGAAGTCCCTGTCGTTTGCCAGCTTGGCCCGAACAAGGTGGTTCCGTTCCATGCGGGCACCCGCCTGCGCTGGCGTTTCGGTGGTATCGCATAGGTTCGCCAGACGCGGGTGACCCGCACAGGGCCTGTGTCAGTCGCCCTCAAGCCCGCTTCTATAGACGGGTCCGTCGCTCTCAAGAAACCCGGCATTGGCCTCGCGCAGGCGCGCAGCGTCCTCATCATAAAGGAACGGCAGGAACGCATAGCGACGTCCACGTGTGACAGTGGTAACGGCATGCAGCAAAGAGCATGAGAAGACGACAGCCCCGCCCACCGGCGGTTTGTATGTTTGTGGGCCATACTCCGGGAAGCAGATCTCGCCACCCTCAAAGTCCGAATTCAGGTTGATCGAGACCGCAAAGCGTCTGTGGGCTGTCCCTTTGGTCGTGTTGTCGCGATGAGGCCTGAAGTGGGCGCCATCCTTGTCTTCGTAACAGCATACGATATAGCGCTCCATGCGCGTTGCCTTGAACTGATAGGCCCTCTGGATCATCGGCACGATGCGACGCAGGACGCGAGCCTGTGTCTCCCGGATGACGCCGTCATCCTCGATGGTGCAGTCCTTGCGTCGCTTGTGGTGGTGGTTGTGCACCAGGACCGTGCGGCCATCGACTTCGCTCATGAAGCCTGACTCGTGCCCACCCACCCTCTCATAGAGATCAATGAGGTTTTGACAAAACTCCGGCTCGAAAACGTTCTGCAGGAACAGGATGGGCGCCTGAAGGTTGAAACCGTAAAAGCGTGCCGGCTCACAAAGCGCCCCGAGAAAGTCAAGCAGGATGTTGATGTCGCTCCTGTCGGCCTCGAAGGGCACCGTCTTCAGGACCCGCAGCATCGGATCGAGGACGACCCATTGGCGGCGCACCAGCGGTGATCCATTCACCGCCTCTGTCGGCAAGGCCCCATAGAGGCGGGAAATGGCTCCGTCAAAATCCCAAAACTGTCGATAGCCCGGATAGTGATCGCCAACCCGCTGCTCACGCTCGTCGCTTGCATCATTGCTGACACCGAAGAAGCACGCATGCACGTCATCGAACAGGGCAGGGCGGGAACGCACCGCCTTCAGGGCCGCCTTGCTGTGCGTATCGCTCGCAGACCCGAAGAAGCAGAGGACGACATAGCGACCCGCGACTGAATTGAAAACAAAGCGAGGATTGGCATGCGACCTCTGGACGAACCAAGGCGCCGGATCGCCGGGCATGAGTTTGACATATGTGGGCATCTATCGAGGATCCCTTATGCGGCGCGGCCCGCGAAGCCTCTGCCTGACATGGCGCAGACATTTGAAAAATACGACGTGCAGGCCTCTATGCTCAAGCGCGGGACACCTGCAAGTGACCACCCCCCATTCACCATTCCACCCAGCAGTTTCGTGGACAGGGTGGCGCTTCACCGCACCGGCATGTGAGGGCATGCAGGCTTGCTGCAGGGCTTCTGGGGGCGGATCAGGTCGTGTCGCCCGTGCGTTTGGATTGAAGGCGAACATGCCGTTGGGACAGGCCAGCGCGCCGCCAACCGCGACCGCGGGCGCAACATGGCAGACACTTCTCGATCAAGCAGCGCGATTGCCGCCTAATCCACAAGTCGCAGCGCCGAGATCTGCGAGGCGATCGAAGAGAAGGCTGATTCAATGTCCAGCATGTCGACATTGTAGAACTGGCTGGCGCTGGATGCACAGTTTCGCATCTCGTTCTGAATGCTGGTGCTGTTGACCATGAACGCGATCGTGTACACGGCCATCCCCTTACCCTTGGCATAGTCGCAGAGCTCATAAAAGCTCTCAAGCGCGGCAGCGCGACTGTATATAAAACTGGATCCGTTTGTACCAACATGCGTTGGCCCGGCGATCGTCCAGCCAGCCTTTGGGCGCAGTTGGCCTGTAATGCCGCCATCCGTCATGATGATCAGGAACTTCCGGGTTTGGGCGTCGCCATAGTCTGCAGGGCGATTGGAAGCCGCGGATGGCGCACCAAGCTTGCCGCGCCACGCTGGGTCAAGAGACCGAACGCCCCAGCTCGTGCCGACATCGGTTCCCGTGCCATCGGAAAGTGTCGCATTGCTGAACGTATTGATCTGATTGCTGAGGGCAGTCCGGTCATTGCTGAGAAACACAGCTCTCGCATTGCTCGATGACGGGCACCACGGGTTGGAAGAATTCCAGATTGTGAAGGTGGGAACAACGCCGTGGCTCGCGGTCGAAAGCATGATCGAGCGGACGTCGCTCGCCGACATGTCAAGGCAACCATTCCATGTCGAAGCGTTTTCTGGCACGGGAAGGATATATCCGTTGACCGGCTGTTCATAGGTCGGCGTATCGACGACATAAGAGTGAAATGACGATGGCAACTTGACGGTGCCACCATAGGGAATCAGGGACAGCGTCGTGGTGTCGACATATTCATCTGCCAGGACTTGCTGGACAAAAGCCATGGCTGCGGTTCGGAGCTTCGAGATGCGCGGGCCGTCCATCGACGAAGAAACATCGAGGACCAGGGAAATCTCGACATTCGTGATCACTTCCGTGCCGCGGGCCTCGGCCATCACCGGAACGGTGTCGATGCCAATCAGGCCAAGGAGCGTGGTCGGCAATTCAGCCGTCACTGAGACCTTCACATCGCGGGAGTTTGGAGTGCTTGTTTCGTTGATCGTGATTTGCAGGTTTTGGAGCTGTAAATCCTCACCACTGATCACGGAATTCACATAGGACTGCGCAGTCTGCGTCGGCGAATTGGTAAAGCGAAGGTTTGCCGCAGCCAGCGCTGCCGAGTCGACTGCCGCCTGCAGGCTCGAGGAGGCAGCCATCGCTCTAACCAAGTCAATGCTGCCGCCCACCAGAAGCGTCATAGGAACCAGCGCCAGCACAAATGTGATTGACACATTGCCGCCGCGAGCCCGCAAGTAGCGCGCTATGGCGGTCAGCAGCACGCGCCTCAGATAACGTATTTGCAGCATGGATTCCGTTAGTACCTTAACACAAACGCAGAAATCACCCGAAGAGTGGGTGCAGCACTGGGTTGTCTACGCTGCTGCTTTAAAAAAAACGTTGGGGGCGTGCGGAAGTTTTCATTTACCCTAAAGGCGCGTAAATGGTGACGGTGCAAGGTCAAAGAAGGGTGACCTGTCCCCCAGCCGCTGCAACGCGGCGCGCGATCATCTCGCGCACCTCAGCATACCGCGCGCCAAAATCCTCTGCGGCCACGACCATGTCGCCATCACCTTCGGCCTGATAGCGCACGATCTTCATCGATTGTCCAACAAGGAGACGCAAGAGAGGGTTGTAGTGCCTGTTATAGGAATCCGCATTCTTCAAGCTCACGACAAGGGTCCTGCCCAGGCGCGGCCCCTGAACAGTCGTGTTGCCCTGGAGCAGATCGACCTCTCTCAGGCCGGCAACATCGCACCACAGAACCAGCCCGGTGGAGAGATCCCCAGGCTCGTAAAGGAAGCCACGATCCGTCAGCACGAAGAACGGCTTGTTGCGAAGGGCGCGCAGCAGAAACACCACAAGCAGAAAATGACCGGTCCCATAGAACAACCAGAACAGCGCCTGTGCATCGATACTTGTGTCGCCCGCGTCGAAAGCCACGAGTTCGGGCCGAAAGACAATCATATTCATCAGGACAACAAGGCCAAGCACAGCTACGGGTGGAACAAGCAGCCCCATAACGAACGGTCGTCGCATCGAAAGCTCGACACGTCCCATCCGCGCCCGGGTCTGCACGCCAGCCAGTTCGCGACGGAGAAATTCGAAAGCAAGCGCTGCGAAGACAAACCAGAACAGCAGCGTGACCAGTAAAAAAAGTGGATCGCTCACTTGATCAAGCAAGCCCGAGGCGGAATGGAACAGTTTGCCCTCGGCCCCTGCGAAGAAGTCCCAAGCGAAGGCCACTGTCATGATCAGCGCTATCGGATAGAGCACCCACCGCAGGGCTTGGATGATCTTCTGCTGGTTCTCATTCATGAGAGGGACTCTCGTTGACAGTCAGTCATGATGTGCTCGACCACTCGCAGGATCAATCCGTAGCCAGCCCCGCACCCGGACCGCTGCCAGCATTCAAACCAGGTTATTTGCGATTGCATTGAGGGGCAGGCATTGGGATGGCGGACAGAGAGAGATTCGAACTCTCGATACCCTTTCAGGTATACACGCGTTCCAGGCGTGCGCCTTAAACCACTCGGCCATCTGTCCTTTGACGTCATGCAAGACTGTCAGGAGGCGGGACTATAGTGCGCGGGAATCTTGGAGCAAGGTGAAAGTGCGGGGTGAAAGTCGCAGAATTCCGGGGGAGGAATGCGGCTTTTGCGCTGCAGCGTAAACCTTGAGCAACGCCCCGGCCCTGAAGTAGGATCCATCCCTGAAGTGGGGGCGTTTCTGATGGCTTTATTCCGGTTTATAGCGTTGATCCTGATCGTGCTGGGGCTGATGTTCCTGGGGGCCGACGTTGTGTCCATGTTGGAAAGCGGGCAGGAGCCGGTTCTGCGCACGCTCGAGAACGTCTGGAGCATGTTCACGGCCACTGGTGTCGAAAGCTTCAAGGTCTGGCTCTCCGGTTTGGTTCCCGGCGTGGCCGTGGAGATCTTCAACGCGGTCCTCGCATTGCCAGCCTTTGCCGTCTTCGGCGTAGTTGGGATTTTCCTGGCCGTCGTTTTTCGCGAGCGTGACGAATTCGCCTGATAGTGATCTCAGCGCCCCCTAGACGTTGAGCTCCTGGCGCGTGCGCTCGTCCAGGCGCCCCGTCTGTGGCAGATCCTCGTCTGTCTGGAATGCCCAGATCGCCGTGCGGAGCATCTGGTTGTAGATCCCGTCAATCACCCCTTGATAATACCCCAAGGTCGTCAGTTTCTTTTGCGCAGCAAGGATGGCGGGGTTGGTGAGGCTTTCAGATTCGTCTGCTGGCGGCGTTGGCTTGGGGCGGGGTAAAGGCACCGGGTTCGTGGTGACAGGGGGGGCGACGGGCGCACCGGTCTTGAGAAGATGTTGGACCTTCTCCAGCCACTCAAAACGGTCCGTAAGCCCATTGACGCCTCCGTTGATGCGGCGCGTAAGGCCCGCAAAGTCGCCAGCATCGCAGGTTGGATTGAGCTTCTTCCAGGTCCAGAATGCACAGGCGATGCGCACGGCATATTCGGGCTCGCTAGCCAGATCAGGATTATTCTCAAGGTCGATCCCCGCAATCCGTCCAACCTCGCGATAGGCATCACGACCCGTGAGTTGGATATAACCGCGCCCGCGATACCGATAGCCATCACCAGGATTCACATTGCCCATGCGCCCGCCATAGACGAAGTTCGCGAGCTTCTCGGGGTTGCGCTCATACTTCTTCGCAACGTCAAGTGTGGGGAACCGGCCGGGCCAGACTTTGGTCAGCCTCTCGGCCGAATAGTTGAGGTTCTCTTCCTTGACGGTCAGCCCGTTGGACTCGTGTCCCAACTGCGCAAGGAAGTAATGAAGGCGATTGATCCCCTGAAGAATGCCCGACTCCTTCAGCGCTTTTTCACCGAACGCGATGAACGCATTGAGTTCGGCATCCACTGCCTTCGGAAAGATCGACTTCAACTGGGCTTTGGTCAGCATGGGGACTCCGGCGTTTGTGACGAATCAGTCACTTGCGCAAGTTTAGCTCACCTGATGGCTGTCCCCGTTGCCTCGATGGGTCAGATCAAGGCCCCCAGCGCAGGCGGGGATCTCTGCGCCGCGCAGGCGCGGGCCAAGGATCCCCGCCTCCGCGGGGATGAGCCTTTTC
>CAZABH010000059.1:1256-8889 GCA_964483585.1 uncultured Flavobacteriaceae bacterium | reverse complement strand
AAGGAGACATCGGTCATGGACAAGGACAGGATCATCGGCTCGGTGAAGCAGGTCGAGGGCTCCATCAAGGAAGCCGTCGGCAAGGCCATCGGCGACGCCAAGCTGCAGGTGGACGGCAAGGTGGAGAAGGCGGAGGGCAAGGCCCAGAATCTCGTCGGGACCCTCAAGGACACCCTGAAGCCATAGCACAGGTGCGGCTCCGCGCATCTGACATGGCGGAGCCAAACTGCGTCCGCTGCCGGACGGGAACACGCGGCCTGGATCGCAAGCGCTGACTCGGCTGGCGATGGCTAGGGTGCCTTCACCATCAGCGCCCGTATCCCTCCCGCAGTCGATCGATGACGCTGAGCGGTCTTGGGCGCGGCACCTTCGCTGCCTGACGCCGTGCATAAATCTCATGGAGCAGTATCTCGCCGTCGGACGCACGCTCCAGTGTAAGCCGCCGGTTGAAGATGTCCTCCGATCCGGGGTGCCGCCCGATCAGAACGATGCCCAGCTCCGGCAGCGCCTCCACGATCAGGTGCAGCATGTCGTCGGCCGAGGCCGGGTCGAGCGCATCAGTCGCATCGCCAAGGACGATCCAATGCGGACGCAGCAGGATGAGCCGCGCGAAAGACAGGCGCTGCACTTCCGCGGCGCTCAGCACCCGCAGCCAGTCCGCCGATTCGTCCAGCCGTTTCCCGAGATGCGCGAGACCCACGCTGACCAGTGCGGCTTTCAGCGCGGCGTCATCGTGATGCTCCGCCGTCTCCGGGAAGGCGAGTGCCTGGCGCAATGATCCCGCGGGCAGGAATGGCCTGGGGCCAACAGCTATCATTCCGGTATCGGCCGGCAGATCCACCCAACCTCGCCCCCAGGGCCATACCCCGGCCAGCACGCGGAACAGCGCGCTCGCTGCCTCGGGGTCGCCATCCACCAGGACTCGGTCGCCCGGCTCCACGGTCAGCGTGAGGCCTGACAGCATGACGGTGCCGTCGGGCGCCGCAACCCACAGATCCCGCACGCCGAGCGGGGATGTCGGCGCGCGATCCAGGTTGATCGCCGTCTCCCCAGTTCGGGCGGCTTCCAGGGCAACGATGCGGACCGCCTCGTCGAGCATGAGGACGCGCTCCACCGAGGCACGCCACCCGGCGATCAGGGCCAGGTTGTCGACAGGCCAGGACAGGGCCGCCGTGACCTGCTGGAATGCCTGCCCGGATTGCACCAGGCGGCCGAGGGAGAGCGTGCCCTCAAGGAAGCGCGGCGTGCCGACCAGGATGGGAAGCACGGCCGCCAGGGTCACGTAGCCGGAGGAGAAGGCCATCAGCCGCGCCAGGCCGAGGGATTGGTCGAGCCAGGATTCCGCGATGGTCTCGAAGACGGTCTTGAGGCGCGCGCGCTCCAGGGGCTCGCCGCGCGCAACGGCAATCGGCTCCCCACTCTCATGCGCCCGTACGAGGCTGAAGCGGAACTCGGCCTCTCTCGTCTGCCGCCGATCGGTGGCGCGCACGAGAGGCCGCCCCAGCAGGAAGGCGACGACGGCGCCCATGCCGGCATAGGCGAACGCGAGTACGACGAGATGCCCGGGCACATCCAGGCTGGCCACCCGGACCCAGCCCGAAAGCGACCACAAGATGCCGACGAAGCTCACCAGCAGAAGAATGCAGTAGAACAGGGTGCTGGCCAGATCGATGGCGACCTCCGTGGCGATGCGGATGTCTTCGGCAATCCGCCCGTCCGGGTTTGCGTGATCGCCTGGAACAAGATCGGCCTGATAGTGCCGTGCATTGTTCATCCAGTCGCCGATCACCCGCGCCGTCAGCCAGCGTCGCCAGTCGAGTTGCAGATGCCGGCGAACCACCAGATGCGCCGTGTTGGTCGTCATGATGCCGAGCATGATGAGGACGAAGATGCCGATCTGGGCCATGGCGCGGTCGGTCGAGCGCCGTTCGAGCGCGTCGAACAGGTCCGCGGTCCAGATGTTGAGCCGGATCACGAGCGCCACCTGAGCGACCACGAGCAGCGCGAGCGTCACCGCCAGCAAACGCGGCAGCCATTGCTCCCGCCCTGCCCAATACGGGCCGGCGATCCGGATGAAATCGCTGAAGAAACGCTGCGAATGGCCCTGCTCAGCGGTGTTGCGCATCGAACCCCATTCCTCGCGGTGGCGATCCGGAGAAGGCAGGACCCAGGGCGGATAACATGGGGCGGATGCGGCTGGAGAGCCCTTTTCCGCATCCTCAGGCGGCCCGGCGCTTCAGAGGACCGCGCCGAAAAGCCTCCCGATGCCAGCCGTGAGGGCCATCGCCAGCGCCCCCCAGAACGTGACCCGGACCGTCGCGCGCAGGACATTGGCACCACCGGCCCTCGCGCCGACGGCACCCAGAAGGGCGAGGAAGGCCAGCGACGCGGCGGAGACAACCGCTACCAGCGCGTCGGCCGGCGCAATCAGCACCATGAGCAGAGGCATCGCGGCGCCGACGCAAAATGTCGCTGCCGATGTCAGCGCTGCCTGGACGGGCCGCGCGCTCGTGCTCTCGGACATCCCGAGTTCATCGCGTGCATGCGCGCCAAGCGCATCCTTTGCCATGAGTTGCGCGGCGACAATCCGTGCAACGGCCGGCTCGACGCCACGCTTGACGTAGATCGCAGCGAGCTCGTCCCGTTCGGCCTCTGTGCTGTCCCGCAACTCGGCGCGTTCACGCGAGAGGTCGGCCTGTTCGGTGTCGGACTGCGAACTGACCGACACGTACTCGCCGGCCGCCATGGACATGGCACCGGCCACCAGCCCCGCGATACCTGCAAGCAGGACATCGCTCTGCGTCGCGGCCGCTGCAGCGACGCCGACGATAAGGCTGGCCGTCGAGACGATGCCGTCATTGGCGCCAAGAACCGCCGCGCGCAGCCATCCAATGCGGTCGACAAGGTGGCTCTCCGGATGCAGATGAAGGCGGCTCATCAGGACTCGCTCGATGCGCGGTGGGTCAGCCAGCATCGACTTTCCGCGGAACTATCTCTCCTGGACGGTCACACCGCTTGGGCTGATGGTGATGTCGACGCCGGGCCGGTGTTGCTCCTGGTAGAACCAGTAGCCGAGGACACCGGCTCCGATCCCGAGCACGCCGATCGCGACGAAGAGAAGTTTGCGATTCATTGTCGTTAGCCGCCTGCAGGTTTGAGGATCGAGGCGTGCGGAGCGCGCCCGAACATTGCGCGGAGGGCTGGCGAAGCCGGCTCGTCCGATGTCGGATGGAGCGGCTCAGAGTCGGCCAAGGAGCACGAGGATGAGGACGATGATCAGTACCGTGCCCAGCAAGCCGACGCCCCTGTGGCCGAAGCCATACCCGTAGCCACCGACCACCCCGGTGAAGCCCCCGAGCAAGGCGATGACAAGGACGATGAGCAGGATCATTCCAAGCGACATGAGTTCTTCTCCTGATCGCGCATGCGTGTCGGCATTCACCTCGCTGCCGGGGCACCCTGCGCTGCGGCTGCCCCGGTAGGCTGATCAATCGTCGCCACCGCGATCGCGATGCATTTGGGTTCGCTATCGGTAGGTCGGGCGAGACCGCAGCGATTGGTCGTACAGGTAGCCCCCGAGGCCGCCGACACCGGCGCCTAGCAGGGCACCCATCCCGGCATTGCCGCTGAAGGACCCGGCGACGCCGCCGACGGCGGCACCACCGAGGGCACCGATCCCTACGTTCTGCTGCGTCGGGGTCATCCCCCCGCAGGCGGCCAGTCCGAGACCGGCCAGAAGCATGATGGCAAGGCGCGTCGAGCGCATGATCGTCTCCTGTGTCTCAGCGCGTGCTGCGCGCGGGCGGGCTTGCCGGGCAGGGGAATGTCGCCTGCGCCCAGCGCAGGAGGCCATCGAGCGCCGGCTCATTCCCGTACTGCGGGTTCCCCCGTGCCCAGGCGGCGAAGGCGAGACCGGACTGCGCCACGGTCGGCCCCGGCCGTGGCATGCAGAAGAGCGGCCTGGCGGGTCCGCCCTGCGGATACAGCAACGTGTGGTACTGGCCGAAGCTGGTGAGGAAGCCCTGGCAGTAGGCGATGGCTTCCAGCCGCGGCACGCCGCCCCAGGCGGGATCGCAGACGGCGGCGAGTTCGCTGGCCGTCTGGACATGCGTGACGATGGCTGAGCTCGTCGGTGCCGATGATCCTTGGGCCATGGCTCTCGGCGCCAGAGCCGCGGAGCCTGCCAACGCCAAGGCCAATGCAACTGCAGTCCGGGTTCGCATGACGATCTCCTTCAATGCTGCGGGGATTGGCGGTCTGGCCGAGCCCGCGTCCCTCGTTGCGGTTGTTCCTGCGTGCGTCTGGTGTCCACGCCTTTGGCCTGCATCGCGTGCGCGCCGGAATCATTGCTGCCCGCAGTCCAGTCGAATGCGCGCGCGGCCGCATTGCCCGGCAAGAAGTCGGCGTTGTTGACCTTCCCGCAGTGCGAAGCCGTCGAGAGCCTGCAAGGCGACCGTGACGCGTTGGCAAGCCGTCATTCGGTCTCCTCTCAATCAAGGCTCCGTTGCGATCGCAGCCATCATTGAGGTGCGCCCACATCTTTCAGTCTGCAATCATTCCGCTGCTTCATATATATCACGATTATGACAATAGGCGGGGCGCGTGGTGGCTGCCTTCAGCCTCACGTGCTTGATGTCATGTCGAACGCGAAGAGGATCGCATGGCGGGTCGGCACCGGTGCATCGGGTTGCGCAGGATCGACGTGGCAAGCACGGAGATCGTCCAGGTTCCGTGCAACGCTCGTGCGACCGTCAGTCGGTTTCCACGTAGCGTCGCGGCGGCCACCGCCCCCCGGCGCCCGCCGGCGTCTGCGCGATAGTCCTTGTGAGACGAAGGGCGCTTCTCGCCAGCAAAGGAGGATGGGCCATGAACAACATCGTCTACATCGTCGGCGCCGTCGTGATCGTGCTTTTCATCCTGGGGTTTCTTGGCCTTCGCTGAGACGCCCAAGGGCTGACGGACGAAGCCGATGACCGATCTGCGCTGCGCAGTCGGTCGATCTGGAGCACTGCCTTGGCAGGTGGCTTTGCGCGTCAGCCTGCCAATTGCGGGAAGCAAACAGCCTCTTGGTTGAAGCCGATCTGCGGGGTCGCTCCGCTGCGCGACGGCCGCAGCAATTCGGACAGGAAGGCGTCGACAAGCAGGAGGCGGCCGCGAAGTTGATCTGCATCATGGCGCATGAATTGAGATCAGACCGAGAATGGCTTCTTCAGGATTTCAAGTGAACGCGAAGGTCACGTTCCAGCACGTTGCGGGCGGCGCCTGCGCCATCCGTCAGGAGGACGACATGCCCCAGACCACTCGCCGACAGCTGCTCCCCATGGGCGCTGTGATCGCCCTCGCGCCCGCCCTGCTGAGCGTGGCGCCGCGCAAGGCGCACGCCGCCACGCGTGCCGAGATCGACGCGGAAGTCGCGAACGCGCTGCGCACGCTTCGCGCCCAGGAGAACACCCGCCCGCTTTTCGCCGGAGCCAAGTCCATCCTCATCTTCCCGCGCATCCTCAGCGGCGGCTTCATCGTCGGGGGCCAGTACGGGCAGGGCGCACTGATCGCGGGCGAACGCACGATCGGATACTACAACATCGCCGGCGCTTCCTTCGGCTTCACGATCGGCGCACAGGTCGCGGGTCTCGCCATGTTCTTCATGACGGACGCCGCGCGTGCCGCACTCGATGCCGCCAGTGGCTGGGAGATTGGCACCGGGCCGACGGTTGTGGCGCTCGACCAGGGTCTGCAGGCGAACATCACCTCAACGACACTGACTGAGCCGGTCTATGCGATCAGCTTCAGCCAGCAGGGGCTGATGGCTTCCCTTTCGATCAACGGCTCCAAGATCACGCGCATACAGCCGGACTGACCGTTCAAGGCATGCGGATGTCGGCATGGCGCGATGGCCGCCATGTCTTGCTGATGGCTGGAGATGCCCATGACCAAGAGTTCCGAAGGCGCCGGCGAGGACATGACGGCAGATCTGGCTGCGCTCCGGCAGGACGTAGCACGCCTGTCAGAGTCCATCAGCGCGCTGCTGCAGAGCCAGGCGAAGGGGGCCGCGCAGCACGTCTCCGATACCGTTGACGATGCAAAAGCGCGGTTGGCCAGCACGGCCGCAGACGTGACGTCGCGCGTCCACGCGGCAGGCGGAGAGATCGAGGCCTCCATCGCACGCAATCCGCTGACGGCCATGCTGATCGCGTTCAGCGTCGGAATGGCGCTCGGCATGGTGAGTCGCTCGCGGCACTGACCTCGGATGTTGCGCGGCCTGCATCGCCTCCTGGTCGCCGCGGCGGATTGGCACCCGCGCGATTTCCTGATTGGCGTGATCGGTGCCGAAGTGGTGACGCTGTTCGCAGCCGTCAGCCTGGGCTTCGGTACATTCGCCGCCTACACGCATCTCAGCGCGTCGGAGGGGCCTGTCTTCGCGGCGGCGGTGATTTCTGGTGCCTACGCGGCCCTCGCGATCATGACCGGTGTCGCGCTCGCCCGCTGGTACACCAGGTCGTCACGCCACCGCCCTGCGGCGCCGGCATCCCCCGAAAATCTTGAGGCACTGCTGAAGCCCCTCGACGCGGCCGGCACGCCCCAGGATCCAATGGCGCTGATCGCGGCACTCCGAGGGGGACGAGACCTGTCGCCCATGGAACTGCTCGCCATTTCGCTGATCAGCGGCTTCTTCGCGGGGAGAAAGGCAGGCAAGTAGGCCTTGCGTCTCGCAAGCCCGCTGTCGCAGCGATCCTCAGGCCTGGTCCGCGTCGCCCGCCGAGCTTCGGATGACCGCAACGCGAAGCACCGCCTGAAGAGGAGCCGCAAGCGCGATCCCAAGGGCGCCGAACAGCGTTCCCATCAGCATCTGCATGCCGAGCGCGTGGGCGGGCTGGATATGGACAGTGCGTCGCTGAACGAGAGGCGTGAGCACATAGCCTTCGATGATCTGGATCAGGAGATAGATCGCGATCACCCAGACGACCATCGTGCTCCCCTGTGAGGAGGCGGCGATTGCGATCGGGACCGCGGCGACAAAGGCGCCGAGGTATGGAATGAAGTTGAGGAGGCCCGCCAGCAGACCGAGAACCAGGGCGCCCGGCGTGCCCAGCGCCATGAGCGCAAGCGCGATCGACAGGGCGACCACGACGATGGTGACCACTTGGCCGACAAGCCACCACCTCAGCGTCTCCGCCATGTCGTCGACGACGTCGAGCACGACGCCGCGGCGGCTGCGCGGTATGAGGCTCGCGAGGCCACGTCTATAGGCCGCGGGATTGAGGCCGACGAAGAAGCCGATGAAGAGCATGAGGAGGACATCGCCCGCCGTGCCGAGAGCGGTGCGCGCCTGACCAAAAAGACCTGCGGGATCTGGCAGGAGGATGCTGGCGATCTGCTCGTCGGTGATGCGCCCTCCACGCGGACCGGGCGTCTGTACTCCGATTTCCGCGAGCTGGTCCCCGATGTTCTTCAGCTGGCTGCTGAGGACCCGATGCAAAGCGTCCCATTCCTGGACGATCGTGTAGCCGCCCCAGGCGATGCCCATCAGGATCACGCCTGCGGATAGCGTGCAGACGATCGCGAAGCAGGCGCCGCGACCGAGCGGAAGGAGATGCTGAAGCCCGCGCGTCGCGGCATCGAGGAGGGCCGCGAG
>CAZABH010000059.1:0-1156 GCA_964483585.1 uncultured Flavobacteriaceae bacterium | reverse complement strand
GGCGGCAGACGAGCGCTGGCAAGGTGAGAGCGGCGTCACAGCGCGCGCATCAGCCAGTGTGTGGTCGGCCTTTCTTTGGCGCGCTTGCCCGGCGGCTGGATTGGGAGCCGACCAGGTGCGCTGGCCCGCCTCGTCATGGCCGATGCCTGACCCTTGGGGCTCCGGCCGGATGCGCAATTGGACGCTGCCCATGGCGGGCCGATATCAACGTCGATGTCATGTGCCAGAATGGCATTCCCGGTCATCGCCGGCATGGAGGGCCGCTGTCGGTGCCGCCACATACAAGGAACTGCAATCGGGGACCTGACCCGACAAGGACACCATAATCCCGCCATGCCGACCGATCCCTCACCCGAGCCCGGCACTTCGGATCGACGCGCCCCGCTCAACCCGTCGATCCCCGTGGCAGGCGTGCCCGCGACGGTCGGACGGACCGCGGGCACGCCGGCATCGAGCAGGGTCGCTCCGCTACCCGCCGTCAGCATCACCCCGGGCCGGAACCTCTGGCGCTGGCGCTGGCGCGCCATCGCAGCCCTTATCGTGATCGGCGTTGCCCTCTACGTCGCGATGCCATGGCTTCTCGGGCCGATCGTGCCGGCGCAGCCCGTGCTGCGCGGCGCGCTGATACAGAGCGTCGTGGCAAGCGGCCGGGTCGAGACGCCACACCGGGTCAATATCGGCAGCCAGATCACCGGAACCGTCGCATCGGTTCCGGTACGGGAAGGCCAGGCGGTCGAGATGGGCCAGGTTCTTGTGACACTCGAGGACAGCGAGCTGCGCGCGAGCGTCGAGCAGGCGGAAGCCGCCATGGCCCAGGCCGAGGCGCGATTGCGCCAGATCGTCGAGGTGACGCTGCCCGTGGCGCGGGAGAACCTGAGCCAGGCGCAGTCGAACCTGCTCAACGCCCAGCAGCAGTATGCCCGCGTGGAAAGCCTGCGCTCGGGCGGCTTCGAGACGCAGGTCCAGCTCGACAACGCGCGACGCACCCTCAATGTCGCGCAGGCGCAGGTTCGTTCCGCACAGGCCCAGGTCGCCGGCAATGTTCCAAGCGGTACCGAGTATGTGGCAGCCGAAGCCGCGCTGCGGGCGGCGCGCGCCAGCCTGCTCGTGGCGCTGTCGCGGCTCGACTACACGCAGATCCGCGCTCTGGAAGCCG
>CAZABH010000058.1:0-9190 GCA_964483585.1 uncultured Flavobacteriaceae bacterium | reverse complement strand
CCCCCATCACCTTCAACGCAAAGGCGAAATCCCGGGCTTGCTCCTTCATCCGGTTGAAACGGCCTGAGGCGCCGCCGTGGCCGGCGTCCATGTTGATGTGGAGGAGGAAGGGGCCGGCCTTGGGGGCGCGGTCGCGCAGGCGGGCGACCCATTTGGCGGGCTCCCAGTACGTCACACGGCTGTCGGTCAGGCCGCCATAGGCGAAGATCGGGGGGTAGGGCTTGTTTGCGACCTGGTCGTAGGGCGAGTAGGCCCACATCGTGTCGTAATCCTCTGCGCTCTCGATCGGGTTGCCCCATTCGGGCCACTCGGGCGGGGTCAGCGGCAGGGTCGTGTCGCTCATCGTGTTGATCACGTCGACGAAGGGCACGGCTGCTATGTGACCGCCGAAGAGGCCATCGGGGGCGAGGTTGGCAACTGCGCCAACCAGAAGGCCGCCGGCTGACCCGCCATAGGACACGATGCGCCCCTTGCCGCTGTCACCGCGGGCAACCAGGCCCTCGGCGACCGCAATGAAGTCGGTGAAAGTGTTCATCTTCTTCTTCTTGCGGCCGTCCTCGAACCAGCCGCGACCTTTTTCATCGCCGCCGCGGACATGGGCGATGGCCCAGACCCAGCCCCTGTCGACCAGGCTCAGCCGTGCCACGCTGAAGCTTGCGTCCGTGCCATAGCCATAGGAGCCGTAGGCATAGAGCAGCGTGGGCGCGTTGCTGTTCTTCTGGGTGTTTTTCAGGCGCAGCGTGGTGACGGGGATTTCTGCGCCGTCCTTGGCCTTGATGAAGAACCGCTCGGTCACATAGCGTGCCGGATCGTGGCCGGAGGGCACTTCCTGCGTCTTGCGCAGGGTGCGCGTGCGCTTTTCCATGTCATAGTCGATCCACTGCCGCGGCGTGGAGGGCGACTGATAGACAAAGCGCATCGTTGTGGTGTCGTATTCATAGCCGGGCGACAGGTCGAGCGCATAGGCGGACTCTTCCTGGGTGATCATGTGTTCCTGGCCGTCGCGCGTGCGGATCACGATGCGGGGCAGGGCGTTGGCGCGCTCGAGGCGCACCATGTGGTTCTTGAACGCATCGACACCGGAGATATAGCGCCCTGGCTGGTGCGGTATGAAATCCTTCCAGTTGGAGCGTTCGGTGGTGCCGTGTGGCGCCGTCATGATCTTGAAGTCAACGGCTCCGTCCGCGTTGGTGTGGATGTACCAGCGACCGTCGAAATCCACGGGTGTGTAGAGCTGGCCTACCTGGCGCGGGGCGAAGACGACAGGCTCCGAGGTCGCCTTTCCTGCAGGGATCACGAGGTATTCCGAGGTTTCCTGGTTTGCAACTGCGATCACGATGAAGTTGCGGCTCGACGTCGTGCCGACGCCGAGGAACATGCCGGGATCTTGTTCCTCGTAGACCAGCACATCCTCTCCGCCGCGGGCCGGGCGGCGGAAGATCTTCACGGGGCGCGCGTTGTCGTCCTGAAAGGTCCAGAAGATGTACTGGCTATCCGGCGAAAAGGTAAAGCTGCCCGAGGTGCTTTCCATCGGTGTCCCGACGAGCTGGCCGGTGGCAATGTCCTTTACGCGCAGGCGATATGTGCCGGCGCCGGAGTCGTCCTCGGCCCACGCGTAGAGCTTGTGGTCAGGAGATTGCGATGTCACGCTGACCTGGAAATAGGCCTTGCCTTTCGACATGGCTTCGACGTCGAGCAGGACCTCTTCCATTCCACCCTCGCGCCGCGTTCGCGCATAGGTCGGGTGCTGCGCGCCCTTGTCGAAGCGCATGTAGTAGGCCCAGGGTCCGTCGGGTGAGGGCACGGAGCTGTCGTCGTCCTTCGTGCGGCCCTTCATTTCCTCGAACAACTTTTCCTGCAATGCCTTGGTGTCTGCCATGCGGTCGTCGAACCAGGCGTTCTCCTTTAACAGATGATCGCGAATGTCGGCGCGCAGCAAGGACGGATCCTTCAGAACCTCTTGCCAGTTGTCGTCCTTCATCCACTGGTATTCGTCGGTGCGGGTGCGGCCGACTTGCGTAATGGTCACTGGCTTCTTCATGGGCTTGGGTGCCTTTGGTGCCTTGGTGGCGGCAATGGAAGGGATCGATGTGGCTGCAACGGTCGCAAGGGCTGTACCTGCGGCAAGAAGCTGGCGGCGATCAATCATGTCGGGGACCTTGTCCGGTTGCGGGGTCGTCATGTGGCTCATACTCATCCTGATCGGTGCCGGAAAGTCAAAAATTGGTGAGGGCCAGCCAGCATGCTGTTGGCCCGATAGGGCGGACCCAGATTTACGCCAAATAAAGGATCCGATCTGCCATGAGGGCGGGATGATCGATTATCTCGGGGTTGAGGTGGGATTTTCGGCCTGCCGGTTAGGCTTCGATTGATGTGTTTCCGCTATTTTTTGGAGCATGAGGAATAATCCATCACACGCGCGCCTGCTGGCAGCCTGGGTGTTCGTCGCCATTCTGGGGGCGGACCGGCTGTTGGTCTATGTCCTGACGGGCTTGGGATTGGTCGCGGATTCCGCTCAAGTGCAGTCGCTGTTTGAAGGGTTCCTGGTCGGTATCGTCGCTGCAGGTGTATTTCTCGGGATGCAGGTGGAGTGGCGCTCTGGGGCTTGGCAAGGCAATCGAATCCATGCGGTGAGTGCCTTTATCCTGCTGCTCGTTGTGACGGCGTTTTCGGGTGTTCTGCATCCCCTGTTTCAGGGTTTGGGGCGCGATACGTCGGGTCTTGATGTCACGTTCCTGAACGCCGTTGCGCTGTCGGCCATTGGCGCGCTTGTGAGCCTCGTGTTTGTCAAGGTCGACCTCGCGGTGGAACGCGTGCGATTGGGCGGTGATGACGAGGCCGCCCGTGCGGCGCGGAATGTCGTGTTACAGGGCGTGATGGCTCTCGCTCTGGTGCTTACCCTCGGTGCGTTTGCCCGTGACGCTAGCCAGCATCTGCGTGCCAGTGAGGCGGCCTCGGCCGCCGAGTTGACGAGTGCTCTTGTCCGGCTTCGCAGCGTCGTTGAGCTCTCCGGGCGGAAGGCCTTTGTCTCGGAGGTGAGTGCGCGTGACCCAGGGGGCTTCCTGCGAGCCTTCAACATGTCACTTGCCCAGCAGGCGAACGCACGCGCGAAACTTGTTGCGTACGGCTCTCGCAATGCCTCCCTGATCGCGTCGATCGGTAAGTACCCTTCAATGAAAACGATCGACCGGGCGTGGGAGCAGGTGCGCCAGGCTGGCGTTGCCGTGCTGCGTGCGAAGCCTTCAGGTCGGCGCACCAGTGCCCTGGTTCTGGTTGAGGCTGTTGACGAATTCTCGCCGGTCATCGATCGCGCCGTGGCGGCCATTGGACTGGTCGAGCAGGCGCGAGAGCAGGCTGGCTCGAACCTGATCCTCGACGCGGTCGTGGGCACGTTGGGCATTGTGATGGCTGCGTCGCTGCTCATTCCGTTGCTGACCGTCAATGCCTCCCAGGTTAATCGTGTGGGTCGGGCGCTTGCCCAGGCACAGCGGCTCAACGAGAACCTTGCCGCGTACCAGCGCGCACTCGACCAGCATGCGATCTGCTCGGTCACGGACCGTTCGGGGGTCATTCTCGAGGTCAACGACCAGTTCGTGAAGCATAGCGGCTATTCACGCGACCAGATCATCGGCAAGTCACACAGGCTTCTAAACTCACAGCAGCATTCGCCGGCGTTCTTCGAGGCCATGTGGCAAACCTTGAGTGGAAAAGGGTTCTGGCGAGGCGAAATCTGCAATCGAAGGGCAGACGGCGAACTGTTCTGGGTGGATGCCTGCATCAGTCCGCTATTGGGTGAGAATGGGCAGGTCGATCGTTTTGTGGCAATCGCCTATGACATCACCGAGCGCAAGCAGGTTGAGATGCGCCACCAGCGTCGGCTTCGACTGGAGCGCAGTCTCGCCAAGGTGCGATCGGAAGCAATGGTTCAGGGTGCGATCTATGGCAGCCTGCCGGAATTGCTGGATGTCCTGAATGATGTTGTTGGTGCCACGTCATCGCTGGTTGTCGAGCTTGGTACGAACAAGGATCGCAGTGCCTGGGGTCTGATGCTGGGTTATGCGAAGACGGATGAACTGGCGGAGGAGATCGAGCCAGGTACTTTGCCGCGTATCGCGAATGCAGCATCACTTGGTGGGCTTCTGCTTGATGCGTTGCGCCAGAACGAACTTTTCGGCGGGCTTACGGCCCGGCAGTTGGGAGCGTCGTGCTTCATGGCTTTCCCTATCGGGACCGGGCACGACCCGATGGGTGTCCTGCTTGTCGCTGGGCCGGTTGACTTGGATGCCTCGAAGGATGAGCTGGGCTTGGTTGCAGTGGCGATAGGAGAGCTTTTGTCTGTGCGCCGGGAGTCAGACCGGCGACGCGATAACGAGGAGCATAGCCGGCGCCTCGCCAAGCGTGATCCCCTGACTGGCCTCGGCAACCGGAGGGACTTGATGGAGCAATTCGAGGCACGCTCGGATCATCCAGAAGCGAAATTTGCGATGCTCCTTGTCGACCTCGACAGGTTCAAGCCCATCAATGACACATTTGGTCATGCTGTTGGCGACACGGTCTTGCGGATTATCGCTGATCGACTTCTGTCTACTGTTCTTGGCGATTATTCGGTTTCTCGCATGGGTGGCGACGAGTTTGCCATCCTGACCGAGGCTCATGTTTCAGTCGACGAGGAGGGGGCCCTTGATCTTGCAGACCGCATCATCGAGGTTTTGTCTCAGCCAATCAAATGTGATGGCCACGTTCTGACAGTAGGTGCATCGGTCGGCGTTGCGCTGTTCCCGCGCGACGGCGGCACCTTCCAGGAAGTTCTGCACTGTGCAGATGCGGCAATGTACCGTGCCAAGGCAAGCCGCGCGGGGGCTCTGGTCTTCAACGCGGTTACGGATGAAGGGATGCGCCACCGGGCTGAGCTGGAGACGGAGCTCAAGCTTGCGATGGAAGATGGCAGCATTATTCCCTTCTTTCAGCCCTTCGTTGATTTTGGGACGGGCAAGGTTGTCGGGCATGAGGTTCTTGCGCGGTGGAACCATCCGGTTCGGGGCAGTGTACCTACTGGCGAGTTTGTGAAGATTGCCGAGGATGCGGGTTTGGTCGACAAGCTGTTCTGGCTTATGCTTCGGGCTGCCTGCAAGCTGCATGTGGAGGGCTGTCACACCACATCGCTTTCCCTCAACCTGGCCCCCGCGCAGATCGAGAACCCCATGTTCATCAAGCAGCTTATCGAAGAGCTTGAGACGTTGCGGTTCCCACCCCACCTGCTCGAGGTGGAAATCACCGAGACGACGGCTATCGGGGATCTTGATCGTATTCGGCCCATGCTGATGCTGCTCAAGGGGTGCGGTATCCAGATCGCGCTTGATGACTTTGGTGTCGGCTATTCATCGCTTGCGCTTCTGAGAACCTTGCCAATCTCGAAACTCAAAATCGATCGCTCTTTCACGTCCGATCTTGAGACGGATGATCCTGGCCGAGCTGCGCTGATCAATGCGATCCTCGGAATTGCCAGCGCAATGTTCCTGAAGGTGACTGCTGAAGGGATAGAGAACGAGGCAGTCGCTGAGTATCTGCGCGCCAATGGTGCTCACTATGGACAGGGCTATCTTTATGGTCGACCGTCGGCGAGCATTGTCACCGAGGTTTTGCCCCGGTGTACGCTTGAGCCCGCGCGGATCAGTGCTTAAAGAAGCAAGCCTGTCTGGATGCTGACAGGAGTGATCAAC
The DNA here is from genome assembly GCA_964483585.1 of uncultured Flavobacteriaceae bacterium. GTDB lineage: Bacteria > Pseudomonadota > Alphaproteobacteria > Micropepsales > Micropepsaceae > SZUA-430. The sequence continues at coordinate 3,470 of CAZABH010000058.1, read as the reverse complement.
GTCTCCTCGTCGCGCACGCGGGCGTTGTTCAGGCGACGTGACACGGGGCTTGCCACGATCGCATCATTGGCTGGCGGCGGGAGTGCATCGGCCTCGATGGCGCCAGACAGCCAGCCTGCCATGCTCTCGCGCGTGAGCAGAACAGGCATGCGGTCGTGATAACGTGCCACGAATGGGTTGGCTTGCGTGATGACCATGGTGGTCGAGCGTATGGCAAGACCGGGCTTTTCGGGGTCGGGGGCTTCATCCCATAGTCCGGCAATCAGGAATAACGGACCGCTTGTGGGCGTGAAGTACCAGGGTTGCTTTCCATCGGGCATGGATTGCCACTCATAGGTACCCGACGCTGGAATGATGCATCTTCGAGACTTGTATGCGGCGCGGAACGTTGGCTTCTGCTTGACCGTTTCAACCCTTGCATTGAACGTTGCGGGCAGATCACGCAACGGCTTGTGCCACCATGCTGGTACCAAGCCCCAGCGCATGCGCTCAAGGCTGTGGCCCCCGGTTGCGCTTGGCAAGGCGACGATGATGTCCTGTGTGGGACACAGGCTGTAGCGTGGTTCGAGGTTTCCGAGCGGTTGTCCGAAGAACGAAAAATAGGCATGCAGCTCACTGTAGGAGAAGGCCTGAGTGAAGCGACCGCACACTTTCGTTCCATTTCCCTCTTGGTGCTTCAGGAGCGAAGGATTTGAATGTTGTCGATGAGGCGCACGCGGCCCAGGTTTGCTGCGACGAGTAATCGTGCTGGTTCCGTCAGGCTTTGCAGCGGCATGAGATCCCGCTCAGCGCGCAACTCGAAATACTCGACGGATGAGAAGCCCGCGGAAAGGATGCTTGCCCGTGCACTGGCGCAGATCTCCGCGGTGGGCAGTCCAGCGCGAAATCTGTCCGCTGCGAGCTGCAGTTGGCGTGCGAGTTCGGGCGCGACCTTGCGTTCTTCTGGTGTCAGGCGCGTATTCCGCGAAGACATGGCCAACCCGTCAGGTTCCCGCACCGTGGGGTGGGCGATGATGGTGACTGGTATATCCAGGTCGGAGGTCATGCGTTTGACGACGTGGAGTTGCTGGTAGTCCTTCTCTCCAAGCACTGCAAAGTCGGCCTGCGACTGATTGAAGAGTTTCGCGACGACCGTGGCGACGCCCTCGAAGTGTCCCGGCCGAAATGCTCCGCACAATCCTTCGCTCAAGCGTGCGACGCTGACCTTGGTGGCAAATCCATCCGGGTACATGTTGGCTTGTGCGGGGGCGAACAGAAGATCGACACCTGCCTCCGACAACATGCGGCTGTCGGTTTCCAGTGTGCGCGGATAGCTTGCGAGGTCGCTTGGGTTGTTGAACTGGATCGGGTTTACGAAGATGGACACAATGGTTCGGTCGGCGAGTGTGCGGGCCATGCGCACGATTTCGAGATGACCCTGGTGCAGGGCGCCCATGGTTGGGACCAGAGTGCATTTCTGCCCTGACGATTTCCATCCGTTGACGGTGTCGCGAAGGTCTTCGACTGATCGAACAATCTGGAGGGCGTGGTTGGCCATTGCGGTCAGTCCGGGTCGTGGAAAATGTGTTCCGGGCCAGGGAAGCGGCGCGTGCGGACGTCCGCGGCATAGGTTGCAACGGCTGTGTCTGCCATGGCTCCCATTTCGGCATATCGCTTGACGAATTTGGGCCTGAAGCCGGCATAGTGTCCTAGGATGTCATCGATTACCAGGATCTGTCCGTCGCAGTCGGGTGAGGCACCGATCCCGATGGTGGGGACGGGGATGTCGCGCGTGATCCGCGTGGCCAAGGCCGCCGGGATCTTCTCCAGCACCACACAGAACGCACCGGCTTCTGCGACAGCCTTGGCATCTGCTTCAATGCGTGCGGCGTCGTCCTTCTTGCCTTGCAGGCGAAAACCACCGAATACGTGGACGGATTGGGGCGTGAGGCCGACATGAGCCATGACGGGAATACCACGATCGGTGAGGAAGCGGATCGTCTCGCGCATGCGTTCGCCGCCCTCGAGCTTCACGGCTGCGCATCCTGTTTCTGTCATTACGCGCGCGCTGTTTCGGAAGGCCTGTTCCGGACTTTCCTCGTAGCTGCCAAATGGCATATCGACGACCATTAGCGCGCGCTGCAGACCGCGCCTGACGGCGGCGCCATGCAGGATCATCATGTCGAGTGTGGCGCCAACGGTGGACGGAAGGCCGTGCACGACCATGGCAACGCTGTCGCCTACGAGAACAAGATCACAGTGCTGGTCCACGACCTGCGCCTGCGGTGTCGAGTATGCCGTGAGGCAGACAATGGGTGAGCGCGACTTGCGTGCGATGATGTCCGGCACTGTCAAGGGCTTGGCCGATGTGGGGGTAGACTGGGGCTCAGTGCTCATGCCGTTTGTGCCTGGGTGGTGCGTGCTGCGCCGCACAATACTATGGATGCGGTAGAGAAACAGCACGGAATTTATTCGATTTATCATGGCGGCTGCCCCGTGGTGCAGGCGTGCACGGTAAATGTTCACCGCAGAACCTTCTGTAACTGTTGGTATTTTCCGCCTTACACAATGCCATCCGTGTACGGATAGAGTTTTGTCTTGGTGCGTCTGCTAAAGCTTGAAACCTTGATGCAATTGGATTGCGCCGTTCCGGTTTCCGGCGCATGCTGTGATGGTTATGGCCGCGGCCGCAGGCGCGCTTGGTCAGTCGTCCGGCGCATCCGATGTGTCCGCCGCCCATCGAGGGAGGACGAAATGACTGTTGCTTCAATCCTGAAACACAAGGGTGCGCGCGTAGAGACAGTTCAACCAGGCGCAACGGTTCGACAGGTTTGCGATGTGCTCGCGTCCCGTAAGATTGGTGCTGTTATCGTCGAGGGGGCTGGCGGTGCGTTGCTTGGCGTCGTTTCCGAACGCGATGTCGTCAGGGCGATTTCGCGCAAGGGGGAGGCTGCCTTGTCGGCCCGCGTTGACCAGATTATGACCCGGGAGGTTGGCACATGTGGGTTGACCGATCGGGCTGAAGACCTCATGGCGATGATGACGGAAGGTCGGTTCAGGCATGTGCCTGTGGTCGAAGGGGGTCAGCTGGTCGGGATCGTTTCCATCGGTGACATTGTGAAGCGATGCATCGAGGATAGTGAGCTGGAGCGGACGTCCATGCAGGCCTATATCGCGCAGGCTGGATGATCGGCATGTGGTTGATCGGCATGTGGTTGATCGGCTGTTTTCCATGGGGTCACTGCTGATCTGCGGGGTGCGACTGTTTGGTTTTGTGTGATGGTGTGGAAAAGCGATTTTTGGCGCAAAAGGCGTTTGACAATCGTGTGACGGGCCCATATACCCCCGCTCCTCGACGCCGCCGGGTGTTACGAAACACGGCAACCGGCGGCGTTGTTCGTCTGGATACCGCGGGGCTCGCCCGGCTGGTTTGGGCGCTGCGATTTGACATTGTTGTTTACCGGGAAGGGGAATGAGGGCGGCGTAAGGGT
>CAZABH010000057.1:0-9241 GCA_964483585.1 uncultured Flavobacteriaceae bacterium | reverse complement strand
CGGAGGAGTTGGGTTGGCGTAAGTGGCCTGCAGAGACGAACTCCCTCCCCCGCGCGTACCGCGCGGGTACTCCCTCACTTCGTGAGGGAGAGAGTTTCCTCCTCACGTAGTGAGGAGGTGGATGCGGCAGCGTCAGCTGCTGCAGACGGAGGAGTTGGGTTGGCGTAAGTGGCCTGCAGAGACGAACTCCCTCCCCCGCGCTTTCGCGCGGGTACTCCCTCACTTCGTGAGGGAGAGAGAGAGGCTAGCGTGGGGTTCGTTGCAGTGCTTCGGTGGCGATGTATTCGAGGACGCGGTCCAGGTTTCCATAGACTTCTTCGTTCGATACCCGGATCTCGTGCCAACCTTCACGCTGCAAATGTTGACGTCGGCGGGCGTCGCGGGCTTGTGCTTCATCCGTCCAGTGGGTGGCGCCATCGACTTCGATGACGAGCCTGACCCGGGGGCACGCGAAATCGGCGAAATAGGGGCCGATGGGGTACTGGCGGCGGAACCTGAGGCCGTACAGCTTGTCGCCCTGCAGGCATGACCACAGGCGCGCCTCGGCGTGGTTCATGTTCTGGCGCTGGGTGCGGGCGAATTTTCGTGTGCTCACGGGCTTCATCGCGCGAGCAGAGCCCGCGCTGATGGCTACAGGCAACGTTGAAATTGTAACAGGATATGCATGCGCTTGCTGGCGATGAACTCCCTCCCCCGCGCTTTCGCGCGGGTACTCCCTCACTTCGTGAGGGAGAGAGAGAGGCTAGCGTGGGGTTCGTTGCAGTGCTTCGGTGGCGATGTATTCGAGGACGCGGTCCAGGTTTCCATAGACTTCTTCGTTCGATACCCGGATCTCGTGCCAACCTTCACGCTGCAAATGTTGACGTCGGCGGGCGTCGCGGGCTTGTGCTTCATCCGTCCAGTGGGTGGCGCCATCGACTTCGATGACGAGCCTGACCCGGGGGCACGCGAAATCGGCGAAATAGGGGCCGATGGGGTACTGGCGGCGGAACCTGAGGCCGTACAGCTTGTCGCCCTGCAGGCATGACCACAGGCGCGCCTCGGCGTGGTTCATGTTCTGGCGCTGGGTGCGGGCGAATTTTCGTGTGCTCACGGGCTTCATCGCGCGAGCAGAGCCCGCGCTGATGGCTACAGGCAACGTTGAAATTGTAACAGGATATGCATGCGCTTGCTGGCGATGAACTCCCTCCCCCGCGCGTACCGCGCGGGTACTCCCTCACTTCGTGAGGGAGAGAGTTCAAGAGCCCGCTGGTTTGGCGGTGCTGGGGCGGGTGACCATGCGGTGGATGCGCCAGGTGCCTTCGGGGTTGCGGATCCAGGTGGCTTCGAAGCGGGCGGTGGAGGTGGTGGTGCGGCCGTTGGGGAGTTTGACGGTCTGGGCGATTTCGCCGGTCTGGATGACGGCGGGGCCGTTGTAGGTGATGCTGGCTGTCTTCATGTCGACACCAAGCACGGTCACGCCGTTGGCGTTGGTGAGTGCGTTGCGGATGGCGTCGCGGCCTGTGAGGGGGCCGCTGGCGCGGTCCCACACACCTTCTGTCGCGTACATTTCGGATACGCCTGTTGCGTCCATCGCAAGGAGAAGGCCTGCGTAACGTTGCGCGGCAGATTTGATCGCCTGCTCGGTTTCGGGGCCCTGCACCACCGGCGCAAGGCCTGGTGCGCTGCGCAGGAGAGATGCGTCGCAGCCGACCAGCACCAAGAGGCTGATGGCTGCCACGAAAGAGCGCAACATACGCATGGCGCTTGAGTACCCCTGGTTGATCAGTGGACGACTTCGAACAGGCCGGCTGCACCCATGCCACCGCCGACGCACATGGTGATGACGGCGTATTTCGCCTTGCGACGACGGCCTTCGAGCAGCGCGTGGCCCACGAGGCGGGCGCCGGTCATGCCGAAGGGATGGCCGATCGAGATCGAGCCGCCGTTGACGTTCAGCTTCTCGTGCGGGATGCCGAGGCGGTCCATGCAATAGAGGACCTGGCTGGCGAAGGCCTCGTTCAGTTCCCAGAGGTCGATGTCATCGACCTTGAGGCCATGGCGCTGCAGGAGGCGCGGCACGGCGAAGACGGGGCCGATGCCCATTTCGTCGGGCTCGCAGCCGGCGACCGCAAAGCCGCGGAACACGCCGAGCGGCTTGAGGTTGCGCTTGGCAGCCTCGGCCGCTTCCATGACGACGCAGGCAGAGGCGCCGTCGGAGAGCTGGCTGGCGTTGCCGGCGGTGATGAACTTGTCCGGGCCCTTCACGGGCTTGAGCGAGGACAGGCCTTCATAGGTTGTGTCGGCGCGGTTGCACTCGTCCTTCGTCACCGTGTAGGGCACGTTCTTCGTCTCGCCGGTCTCCTTGTTGGTGACGGTCATGACGGTGTCCATCGGGACGATCTCGTCGGCGAAGATGTTGGCCTGCTGGGCGGCCGCGGTGCGCTTCTGGCTTTCGAGCGAGAAGCGGTCCTGGCGTTCGCGCGAGATGTTGTAGCGCGCAGCCACGATGTCGGCCGTGTCGATCATCGGCATCCAGAGCGCCGGATAGGTCTGCATCAGCTTCTCTTCGACGATGCGGTTCATGTTCATGTTGCCCTGCACGAGCGAGATCGATTCCACGCCGGCGCCGATGGCGACGGGAACGCCCTCGTTCAGCACGCGGCCGGCGGCAATCGCGATCGACTGCAGGCCCGAGGAGCAGAAGCGATTGATGGTCGAGCCCGAGGTCGTCACCGGGCAGCCGGCCCAGATGGCGGCGTTGCGGCCGACGTTCTGGCCAGTCGCTCCCTCGGGAAGGCCGCAGCCCATGATCACGTCCTCGACCTCGCCCGGCTCGATCTTCGCGCGCGCGATGGCGTGCTTTATCGCATGACCGGCCATCGCCGCGCCGTGCGTGTTGTTGAAACCGCCGCGATAGGACTTGGCCAATCCGGTGCGCGCTGTGGAAACAATGACGGCTTCACGCATGTCGGGATACTCCTCGGTCAGATGGATGCGAAGGGGTTTGCGGGCGGAACCTAGCCGCTCGGCGGGGGTTTTGGCGAGGGGTTTGTTTGGCCTTTGGCTGCGTGCTGTGACAGATTGCGCGGCATGCTTTCCAGAGGGTTTTTCATGACGCCTGACATCGTAATCCCTGCGCTTCGCACACCGGAGGATCGCTTCTCGGCACTTGCCGGATATGACTTCGCACCGCATTACATCGAAGACCTTGCGGGTTATCCCGGGCTGCGGCTGCATTATGTCGATGAGAACGCGGCCTCGCGCGGCCCGGTGTTCCTGTGCCTGCATGGCGAACCGACGTGGAGCTATCTCTACCGGCGGATGATCCCCGTGTTCGCGGCGACGGGGGCGCGGGTGGTGGCGCCGGATCTGTTCGGGTTCGGGCGCTCGGACAAGCCGGTCGAGGACGCTACATACACGTTCTCGTTTCACCGCAAGACGCTGCTGGCCTTCATCGAACGGATGGACCTGCGCAACATCACGCTGGTGGTGCAGGACTGGGGCGGGCTTCTGGGACTGACTTTGCCCATGGAGATGCCTGAGCGCTTCTCGCGGCTGATCGTCATGAACACGACGCTGGCCACGGGGGAGACACCAGGTCCGGGGTTCGACGCCTGGAAGGCCTATGCGGCGGCCAATCCCGACCTGCCCGTGGGCGCATTGATGAAGCGCAGCACCCCGCATCTGACGGCGGCGGAGGTTGCCGCCTATGACGCGCCCTACCCTGATGTGCGCTACAAGGCGGGTGCGCGGCGCTTCCCGCAGATGGTCATGGTGTCCCCTGACATGGAGGGGACCGATGTCTCGCGCGCGGCCGTGCGGTGGTGGCAGCAGGACTGGCGCGGGCAGAGCTTCATGGCGGTCGGCATGAAGGATCCGGTGCTGGGGCCTGATGTCATGGCGCGGCTGCGGGGTGTCATCCGCGGCTGTCCGGCGCCCATGGAGATCGCCGAGGGCGGACACTTCGTTCAGGAATGGGGCGAAGACATCGCGCGTGCGGCGGTTGCGGCGTTTGGGGGGCGGTGAGAGGCCGCTGGTTTGATGCCATGCAAGCTGGGTCCCGGCTCTCGGCTTCGCCTCGGCCGGGATGATCGGGAAAGCTGTCAGGCGCCTCCATGTCCCCGTATCGTCCACATGAAGTCGAGGCCGTCCTGCTCGATTACCTCGAGGGCGTGGCGGTAGCCTTGCTCGACCGCCTCGTCAAAGTCGTGCCATGACCTGAGGCCGATGCCGGGGAGCGGTGGGTCGAAGAGCACGGTTGCCTTGGCGCGGGCCTCGCGGCGCTGGACCTCGTTGCCGACAGTGCCGGTGCGCATCAGGATCGAGATGATCGAGGGGGCGCCCTTGCGCTGGCGAGCAAGGACCTGGAGCCAGGGGCCCTCGTGAAAATCCTCGCTGTCGGCGAGCAGCGGTTCGTCGCCAGCGACATCGACGCCGATCACCGGGCCCTCGGCGATCGTGGACATCACGTCGACGGGAATGTTGTTCATCAGGCCTCCATCGACCAGAAGTTGCCCGTCCTGGACGACAGGCGGCAGCAGGCCCGGTATCGATACCGTTGCGCGCAATGCCTTCCAGAGCGGACCCTCGCGGTGGATGTGGGCGCGGCCCAGCGTCAGGTTCGAGGAGACGCAGAAATAGGTCGTTGGAAGGTCCTCGAGCTTCATGTCACCGAAATTGTCCTGCAGCAGCCTGGTCACCTTGCGGCCCCGCAGGACAGCGACCAGCGGCAGGGTAAAATCGGACAGCGGGTTCTCGTCGACGAAGGACTTGCGGATGCGGGCCTTCAGTTCGGATGTGTCCCAGCCCATGGCGACACCTGCGGCGATAATCGCGCCCATGCTGGAGCCGCCGACGAAGTCGAAGGGTACTCCTGCCTCCTTCAGTGCACGGATCACACCGACATGGGCAAAGCCCCTGGCGCCGCCACCTGCGAGAACGAGGCTGACTGCCCTGCCCGTCAGGATGCGTGCGAGGCGCGCGAAGTCGGAGCGGTGGCCCTCGCGCAAGTAATAGTGCTGTCCCAGCGGCGTCGGGTTTGGAACCTCAAGGCGCGAGCGACCTGGACTTCCGTGAGATTGCAGCAGGAGGAGCTCGGCCTGCTGACGCCGCAGGCGTCCGAGGGCCTCCGGGTCGGAGAAGGTGATGTTCACGGGTTCGCCAGCGCGCGCGACAAGGATGATGCGGTCTGCCTGGCGCAGGCAGAGCTCGGTCCATGGTGTTTCGGCGGCATCGGCCATGTAGAGCACAACATCGTTTTCGACTTCGCAGCGCGAGAACCAGTCGCTTGCGTTTCCTGCTGCCTCGGGCCCGAGCGGTGTCGCGCCCAGGCCGAGGCCGCGAAAGGCTGAGACAAGGCTTGCGGCAAGGGCTTGCGTGTCTATGCCGGGCTGGGTCGGCACAAAGGCGATGGTGCGCGCCATCTGCGGCAGCCTTGCCTGTCGCGAAGTGTGCTGCAGACGGCTGACCAGCAGGCGCATCAGGTTCATCGCCAGACGGGGATGGCGCGCAAGGAGTGCCTCGAAATCGTCCTTGGCGATGCGCAGAAGCTCGCTGTCGCGCAGGGCCACAAGCCTTGCGGAATGCGGGTTGCCCGTGATGACGGCCATCTCTCCAACCGTCTCGCCGGCAGGAACGCGGGCGATGAGGCGGTCGCGCCCGTGATCGTCGGGTGCGAAGACGCCGAGGCATCCTGTCACCACAATAAAGACGGCGCGGTCATCGTCGCCTTCGCGCACGAGCGTCTCGCCACCCGGCAGGAGGAACCAGCCGGCGCGCGCAAGCAGGGCCTCGATCGCGGCATCGCCGAGACCCGCTGTCACCGGAAAGGTGTCGAGGCGCTGGCGCAGCTCGGGGGCGATGTGGGCTGGCGTTGCGGGCGCGGCGCTGCGACCGAGCCAGCGCTGCAGGAAGCCGAAGCGTTTAGGGTCCATGGGGCCCTGCCCTTTATCAGGCGGCGCGGGCGCGGCCGGGTCTGCGCTCGAGGACGGAGAGCGCGGGACGCGGCATCAGTGCGTTGACGCGCGCGATCTCGTCGCCGGTCAGGGCCGGGCGTCGGAAGCGCGCGATGTTCAGCGCCAGCTGCGACTGGCTTGCCGTGCCGACGATGACGCCGTGGATCCAGGATTGCGCGCGGACATAGGCGATGCACAGGTCGGCTGGGCAATCCCTGCCCATGTCTCGGGCCATGGTCCAGAGCGTGAGGCGCAAGGCCTCGATGTCGAAGCCGCGGTTGGCGGGCTCAGTTGTGCCTGGCTTGCCTGCGAGCAATCCCTGGAGAAGGGCCGAGTGCGCATGGACGCGGATGTCGGGCCTCGCCTTGAGGGCGTCGACGACGCCCGCCTCGTGCCAGCGCCAGTCGAGTGCGTTGAACTGAAGCTGGAGACAGGTGACGGCGGGCTCTGCGATCGCGCGCAGGGCTTCCTCGGGCGAAGCGACGTGCACCGCGAGGTCGTAGACCAGGCCTTCGTTGCGCAGCTCGCCGAGGGCGCGCCACAGTTTCCCGTCGTGCGCGGTGATGGCGGCGGGGCTGTCGAGGGCGAGCGTATCGATGCAGGCCACGCCCAGCCGGCGGGCCATGGCGGCAATCGCAGCCTCGATGGCGTTGCGGGAGGGGGCTGCGAAGGCGCCGGTATCGAGGCGGGCGATCAGGCGGGCGCGGCGGTTGCCGCGAAACGCCTGGCCCACCAGCGTCTCGACGTGCTGGCTGCCCGGCGCGAGTTCGTACCAGCGAATGCCGGCGCTGAGGGCCGCCTTGAGAACGGCGCGCGCCTGATTCGCGGCTGCCTCACCCTGCGCGGTGGCGAGGGCTGCTGTGCCGAGAACAAGTTCTGCTGATGTCCGGGAAGCGCTCATGAGTGAGAGCATCGCAGAGAGTGGTATTCAGGTTATTAACCACGTCAGGCCTTGGGCCAGATGCGCCAGACAGCTGTTGCCGTGAACACGACGCGGTCCCCTACCCTGAAATCGCCGCGCATGAAGACGATTTCCCGGGTCTTGCGCACCAGCTCGGGCTGGCAGGTCACGAGGTCGCCTGCGAAGGCGGGGGCCATGAACTGGCTCTGCTGGCTGATCGTCACGCAGGGGCTGCGGTCGGTCGCGTCCCATAGGGCATAGCCGAGCGCTGCGTCTGCAAATGTGAGCAGTGCACCGCCGTGGGCCACATCCTGCGCGTTGGTGTGGCGGTCATCGATGATGAAGGCGAACGCGCGCTGGCCGTCGGTCCAGCGCTCGAAGTACGGGCCCATCGCAGCCTCGAAGGGGTCGAACTGGTCGGCCGGGCGCCAGCCTTCGGGGGCCGGCACGTTGCGCGCGGGTGGAAGCGGCTTGTCGGTGTAGTCGGCCATGCCCTAGCCTTCTCCCAGGATCTTCCAGATGCCGGTCGCTGTCAGAATCACGCGGTCCTCGACCCTCAGCTCGCCTGCGATGAAGACGATCGTGCGCGTGCGCTTCGTTATGGTCGCCCGGCCCGTGATGCGCTCGCCGGCCTTCGCGGGCGTGACGATGTCGCAGCTCAGCGAGATCGTCAGCGCACGGCCGCCGTCGAGGGCGTCGCGCACCGTGCGGCCCATGACGATGTCGGCCAGCGCCATGGCCATGCCGCCGTGCAGGGTTCCGCCGCCATTGAGGTGAACCTCGCGGACATCAAAGAGATAGTGCGAGCCGTCATCGGCGCGCCAGACGGGGCCCACAAAGGCGTTGAAACCGGCTTCGGGGAAAACCTCGCTGTAGCCGGCGAGCGCCGGCCTTGCTTCCGTGGTCATGTCGCGTGGTGTCCCCTTACATCGCCTTGCGGGCGGGGAGCAGGTCCTCGTAGACGGGATCGCGCTTTTCCTGCTTGGCGCGGAAGCTTTCGTACATGTCGACCGTAGGGTTGAACATGCCGGCCTGCCAGGTGGCTATATAGTCGAGGCTGTCGGCGATCGAATGGTCGCGGGCGTAGTTGATCATGACCTTCGAGCCGTGGACGGCGAGCGGCGATTTCGAGGCGATCTCGCGGGCGAGCTCCATGACATGTGCCAGCATCTGCTCGTGGGTGTCGAAGAGCTCGTTCACGAAGCCAAGATCCTGCGCTTTCTTCGCCATGAGGCGGCGGCCTGAATAGGCGAGCTCGCGCACGATGCCCTGCGGCAGCAGGTGGCAGAGGCGCGGGAAGGTGCCGACGTCGGCGGTCATCGCGAGGTTGATCTCCTGGATCACGAAGAAAGCGTCCTTCGTCGCAAAGCGCATGTCGGCGCAGGTCGACATGTCGACCGCGCCGCCGACACAGCCTCCCTGAATGGCCATGATGACCGGCATGCGGGCTTCGTCGAGGCAATTGAAGGTCTTCTGCAGGCGCAGGGCTTCGGCGCGCAGCGACAGACGGGCGCGGCCCTCTTCGCGCTTGCCCGTGTGGCCGGAAGCCACGCCCTGCCCGTCGGTGAAGACCGAGAGGTCCATGCCGGCCGAAAAATGCTTGCCGGTCGAGGAGATGACGATGACGCGGGCGGTGGCCTCGTCGTTGATGGCGTGCACGATCTGCGGCAGCTCGTTCCAGAAGGCGCGGTTCATGGTGTTGAACACTTCGGGGCGCTTCAGGCGAATATGGGCGATCTTGTCCTTGGTCTCGACGTCGAAACAGGTCCAGGCGGTCATGGCGTGTGATCCTCAGGGAGGGCGAATGGCTGATACCGCCTTCATAGCATGGGGCGGCGGGGTGCCAAATTGACCCTGCTTTCCTTGCTGGACAGGTGGGCCACAAGCCCCTATAAACCCGCCCTTCCGCGCCATTTGTGCGCCGGGCCTGGGTAGCTCAGTTGGTAGAGCAGCGGACTGAAAATCCGCGTGTCGCTGGTTCGATTCCGGCCCCAGGCACCATTTCCTCTTTTTTCTGCGTTTTTTGGACGGTGTCCTGGCCGGATGCTGGGGCGGCATGCTGTCCGGTGCGGGGTTAACGGCAAGGGCCGGAGGTTCTGGATCCGGCGGGCAGCAGTGAATATGCCAGCCGTCCTCCTTCAGGGTGGCGATGCCGTGGAACTCGCCCCGGCGCTCGAGGCGCATCACGCCGGGTCCGTCCTGGGTGTACTTGCAGATGTCGCACATCATGTGCGCGTCTTTCCTGTTGAGGGCACGTCCCCGATGGGCCCTGCGGGGCCTTCGGCAATGCCGGATTGTGATGGATCGTTGTGTCAGGCGCGGATGCGTGAGGGGCCACGTTTGGCCGCTGGGCAGATTCCGACGCTATGGATTGACAGCGCCGAATATCGCCGAAATCGCCGAA
>CAZABH010000056.1:8140-10168 GCA_964483585.1 uncultured Flavobacteriaceae bacterium | reverse complement strand
TCTCCCTCACGAAGTGAGGGAGTACCCGCGCGCATGCGCGGGGGAGGGAGTTGCCCGATGAAGGGCGCCCTCAGATATCCGCGTACACATGCCCCTCGGCCTTGCCGCCCGGATGGGTCACCGCGCCGGCCCGCGCAGGACCAACCGTCAGCGTGTACTTGTGCAGCACACCGGACGTGTAGATCGTTGAACGCGGCTTCCACTCAGCCCGACGCTTCGCCAGCTCGTCCGCCGACAGTTCGACATCAAGCGTCCCCTTCTCGGCGTCGATGACGATGATGTCACCATCGCGGATGAGCCCGATCGGCCCTGCGTCCGCCGCCTCCGGCCCCACATGGCCGATGCACAGCCCACGCGTGGCGCCCGAGAAGCGCCCGTCGGTGATCAGCGCGTAGTGCTCGCTCTCGCCCTGCCCATAGAGTGCCGCCGTCGTCGACAGCATCTCGCGCATGCCGGGCCCGCCCTTCGGCCCCTCATAGCGGATCACGATCACATCGCCACGCTGGATGCGCCGCTCCTGCACGGCCGCAAACGCATCCTCTTCGCAGTCGAAGCAGCGTGCAGGCCCCCGGTGTTTCAGGTGCGCAAGCCCTGCCACCTTCACGATCGCCCCATCGGGCGCAAGGCTGCCACGCAGGCCGACGACACCACCCGTCGGCGACAGCGGGTTCGACAAGGGCCGGATCACATCCTGCTTCGGATTGAAGGTCACATCCTTCAGGTTCTCGGCCAGGGTCTTGCCAGTCACTGTCATGCAGTCGCCATGCAGATAGCCGCCATCAAGCAACACCTTCAGCAGCGCCGGCACGCCGCCCGCTTCGTACATGTCCTTCGCCACATAGCGCCCGCCAGGCTTGAGGTCGGCGATATAGGGTGTCCTCTTGAAAACTTCCGCCACGGCAAACAGGTCGAAATCGATCCCGCATTCATTTGCAATGGCCGGCAGGTGAAGCACGGCATTCGTCGAGCCGCCTGTCGCCGCGACCACGACAGCCGCATTCTCCAGCGCCTTGCGCGTCACGATATCCCGCGGGCGAATATTGCGGGCGAGCAATTCCATCACCGCCTTGCCGCTGAGCGTTCCATAGTCATCGCGCGAGGTGTACTCCGCCGGCGGCCCCGCCGAGAACGGTAGCGCCAGCCCCATCGCTTCCGACACGCAGGCCATCGTGTTCGCCGTAAACTGCCCGCCGCAGGCGCCCGCCCCCGGGCAGGCGTGGCACTCGAGGTCCTTCAGGTCCTCGTCCGACAGCTTGCCCGCCGCATGCTGGCCCACGCCCTCGAAGATATCGACGACAGTCACATCCTTCCCCTTGAACTTGCCGGGAAGGATCGAGCCGCCATACATGAACACCGACGGCACGTTCAGCCGCACCATCGCCATCATCAGCCCCGGCAGCGACTTGTCGCAACCTGCAAGTCCAACGATCGCGTCATAGCAATGGCCGCGCACGGTCAGCTCGACCGAGTCCGCAATCACGTCGCGGCTGACCAGCGACGATTTCATGCCCTGGTGACCCATGGCGATCCCGTCGGTCACCGTGATGGTGCAGAATTCGCGCGGCGTGCCACCGGCGCTCTTCACGCCCGCCTTCACCGACTGCGCTTGGCGCATCAGCGCGATGTTGCAGGGCGCCGCCTCGTTCCAGCACGACACCACGCCGACGAAAGGCTGCGCGATCTCCTCCGCCGTCAGCCCCATCGCATAGTAATAAGACCGATGCGGCGCCCGCGCCGGCCCCTCGGTCACGTGGCGGGACGGCAGCTTCGACTTGTCGAATGTGGTCATGGCTCTCTCGAAGGATTTGCTGACTGCGATTGCTTAGCGTTTCTGCCTTCTCACGGCAAAACCAAATATGCGTCATGCGCGCGGCGACGAGGCTGGAGGGGCGTGCGCTGTCAGAGCGTTCCGGGCGACGCACTCCCTCCCCCGCGCGTGGCGCGCGGGGAAACCCACGCAATCTAGGGAGAAAAAAACCCGTTATATAACACACCAAGGGTGGGAGTAACCCCGCGGCCCGCGCGGGG
>CAZABH010000056.1:5894-8130 GCA_964483585.1 uncultured Flavobacteriaceae bacterium | reverse complement strand
AACCCCCCCCCCCGGGTGGTCCAAACCACCCTTTCCCCTCCCTCCCCACGTGGGGGTTCCCCCGGGGGGCACCCGCGGGGGAGGGAGTTTCTCTATGCAGGCCTTCGTACCAACAGATAGGTGCTGATGGCCAACATCGGCATCATGACCGAGGCCTCCAGCAGGCGCTGCCACAACCCGACCATGTTCCCGTCGAAGTCACCGGCAAGTGCTGAAAGACTGGCAGCACCGCCAACCGCACCGAGCAGGGCCACGATGGATATCCACTGACCTCCCGGCCATTGGCGCGCAGCAAGGGCGAGCATGAGCGCCGAAGCGGGAGCCAGCAAATAGCCGGGCACTCCCAATGCGAAGTGCATCTGCTGCGAGAAGCTGCCGGGGTCTCCGATACAGCCCGTGTCACATGGAAAGACTGCAGCTGCGACATACCCTACCGAGAAAAGCAGCCATCCGATGATCCCGAGTGTCATGGCACCTGAACGTGGCAACGCTATCCACGCACACAACGCAAACGCGATCTGGATGAGACCCGTCGGCAGGAATGCCACCCAGTTCACCATAGGGGCATTCGGCGCACCGGCAGCACCCATCTCGCTGATAAAGTCACGCATGGGATCGTAGGCAGGGTCCAGCCCACCAAAATAGACAGGAAACCCCAAGCCTGCAGCCACGCCTGCAACACCCAATACTCCTGCCAGTCGATCCATGACCCACCCCCAAGTGTTCCAACCTACGCCATAACACCATCTTCAGGAGCGCCGCGCGCGGGGCTACCCGAAGCGCTGCGCATGAGAGGTCCCCACCCGCGACCTACCCCAACCGCTTCAGCGCCTCCGCGACCTTCGCGCGCGTGGCCTCATGCTCGTCGCGTTTGTCGCGCAACTCCTGCACCACATCCTCCGGCGCGCGCGAGATGAAGTTGGCGTTGCCGAGCTTCTGGTCGACACGCGCCACCTCGTCCTCGGCTTTCTTGAGGTCCTTCGACAGCCGCGCGCGTTCCTTGGCAAAATCGATGAAGCCCTCGAGCGTCAGGCCCGCAACACCTTCGCCGACGACGACCTGCGCCGCACCCTTCGGGAAACTGTCCCCGGAAACTGCGCTCTCCAGCCGCCCCATGCGCAGGATGAGATCATTGTGGCGCTGCAGCCATTCCCGCTCGCGCGCGCTGGGCGTGTTCAGGACCAGCGGCAACTTGTCGGAGGGCTTGACGTTCATCTCGGCCCGCACCGAACGCACCTCAGACACCAGCGTCTTCACCCAGTTCATCTCGGCCTCAGCCGCAACGTCGCGCGCGATGGCGGCATAGTCCGGCCATCGCTCCTCGATCAACAAGCGTTCACGCGCCGGGCCCTGCTCGCCCGTCACCCGCCACAGCTCTTCCGTGATGAAGGGCGTGAAAGGATGCATGAGCCGCAGCATCTCGTCGAGCACCCACGCCGCCGTCGCCCGCGTCTCGGCTTTCTGGGCCTCATCCGATCCCGCGAACACGGGCTTGATGAATTCGAGGTACCAGTCGCAATAGACGTTCCACACGAACTCGTAGAGCCCGCCGGCCGCATCGTTGAAGCGGAACGCTTCAAGCGCGCTGGTCACCTCGGCCTTCGTGCGCACCAACTCGCCGATGATCCAGCGATTGACGGCCGAACCGACGCGCGCCGGATCAAAGCCTGCGACCCGCACGCAACCGTTCATCTCGCAGAAGCGCGCCGCGTTCCAGAGCTTGGTGCAGAAATTGCGATAGATCTCGACCCGGCCAGGCCCCATGCGCAGGTCCTTGCCGGGCGCCGCCGCGATCGCCAGCGCAAAGCGCAAGGGGTCGGCACCGAACTGCTCGATCAGCGTGAGCGGATCGACCACATTGCCCTTCGACTTCGACATTTTCTGCCCCTTCTCGTCGACGACGCGGGCATGGATGTAGACGGTATGGAAGGGAACCTCGTTCGTGAAATGCAGGCCCATCATCATCATCCGGGCGACCCAGAAGAAGATGATGTCGAACATCGTCACCAGCACGTCGGTCTTGTAGTGCCGCTTCATCTCGGGCGTGGCATCGGGCCAGCCCAGTGTCGAGAACGGCCAGAGCGCCGAGGAAAACCATGTATCGAGCACATCCGGATCGCGCGTCAGCACGACATCCCGCCCGTGTTTGGCGCGCGCTGCGGCCAATGCCTCGGCCTCGCTCTCGGCGACAAAGACATTGCCATCGGCATCGTACCAGGCCGGGATCTGGTGGCCC
>CAZABH010000056.1:0-5870 GCA_964483585.1 uncultured Flavobacteriaceae bacterium | reverse complement strand
GACACGCACCACGGGCGGATATCTTCCAGCCAGCGGAAATACTCGTCCTCGAAGCGCTGCGGGATGAATTTCGTGCGACCGTCGCGCACCGCCGCCATCGCCTTCTCGGCCAGCGGCTTCACGTTCAGGTACCACTGCTCGGTCAGCATCGGCTCGAGCTCGACCGACTTCGACTTCTCGTCATGCGGCACGGCATGGGTGACCGGCTCGACCTTCTCGAGCAGCCCCAAGGCCTCCATGTCGGCCACGATCTTCTTGCGCGCGACGAAACGGTCGAGCCCGCGATAGGCCTCCGGCACGTCGGCCCCGAGCTTCGCATCGGGCGTGAACATGTTGACGACCGCAAGCCCGTGGCGCCGACCCACCTCATAGTCGTTGAAATCATGGCCCGGCGTGATCTTCACCGCGCCCGATCCCTTTTCGGGATTGGCGTATTCATCGGCAATGATCGGAACAAGCCGCCCCGTCAGCGGCAGGCGCACCATGCGGCCCACAAGCGCCTTGTAGCGCGCGTCTTCCGGATGCACCGCCACGGCCTGGTCGGCCAGCATCGTCTCGGGCCGCGTGGTGGCGACCACGATGAACGTGTCGGCGTCATCGGCCAGCGGATATTTCAGGTGCCACAGATTGCCCTTGACCTCGATGTTCTCGACCTCGAGGTCCGAAACCGCCGTCTGCAGGCTGGGATCCCAGTTCACAAGGCGCGTGTCCTTGTACATGAGGCCCTGCCGGTAGAGCTCGACGAACACCTTGAGCACCGCGCGGCTCAGGCCCTCGTCCATCGTGAAGCGCTCGCGCGACCAGTCGCAGCTTGAACCCAGGCGGCGCTGCTGGCGCGTGATCGTGCCGCCCGATTCAGCCTTCCATTCCCAAACGCGCTTGATGAAGGCCTCGCGGCCCATCGCCTGGCGCGAGGTCTGCGCCTCGCGCAGCTGACGCTCGACGACAAGCTGCGTCGCAATGCCGGCATGGTCGGTGCCAGGTTGCCAGAGCACGTCCTTGCCGCGCATGCGCTCGAACCGCGCCAGCACGTCCTGCAGCGTATTGTTCAGCGCATGGCCCACATGCAGCGACCCCGTGACGTTAGGCGGCGGGATGACCATGGTGAAAGGCTCCGCGCCCGGCCGGTTGCCCGCGCGGAAGGCACCGCTTTTTTCCCACGCCTGGTAGAGGCGGTCTTCAACGTCCTTGGGATTGAATGTCTTCTCGAGCATGATCGTCAGTCTGTTCAGGAATTGGGAAACACGAAAACCGCACAAGCCATAAGCGGCTTGCGCGGCGTTTGTCGAGCGGGGCTGAAAGGGGTGCGGCTAGCGGCGCCGGCCGCTGCTCCGCGCAGCGCGCTCGATTTCCTGCTGTACGACGCGCTCGACGATTTCAGGCAGGTGCTCGTCGAGCCACTGGGCCAAGAGCGGCTTCATGATCTGGGTCACGATTTCCTCGAGCGAGGCACCGCTGACACTGACATCACGCTCCCGGCTCAGCATGCCAAAGGCATTGGTAATCGCAGATGATGCCTGCGACGATAGAATGCCGTCATCTTTGTCGACCATGTCTAGATCCGATTGGTTTCGCATGTGGCGTGGCTCTGGTGCGGGTGCCCGGCGCGAGATGCGGGGCTCTGGAATGGGTTCGGGTTGCGGCCGACGACGCGGCGGTTCAGGAACAGGCTCGGGTTCCGGAGCCAACTCGGGACCAACCGTGCCCTCGTCCGTGACGATGTTGGTCAGCTCGAGGACTTCCGGTTCAGGCTCAACCACAGGCGCAGGCGCCGGAACAGGAGCTGGCGCCGCCACGGGCGCAGGCTGCGCAGCAACAGACACCCCATCCGGGGCGCCAGCTTGCGACGCATCCTCGGAAATGATCCGCCGGATGGAAGCGAGGATCTCTTCCATCGTTGGTTCTTGTTGCGCCGAAGACGTCGCCATCGTTCTCAGACCTTTGGTCAGGCAGGCTTCCAGCCCCGAGCGGCGAAAGTATGCCAAGCCGCGGCCAAATGAAAGCGTTGAGCGAAATCCACAGGCACTCTACCCGTTTAGGGTGAATGTCTCAGGCAGCCGCGAGGGCTCAGCCGCAGTGTCAATCAGTATGTCGCTGCCCCGAGCGGGCGCCAGGTCTGCATGTTGTAGTTGGCCTTCGGGTCATAAATCTCGACGGGCAGCTCGAGATTGGCCGCCGTGAGCTTTCCGACGGTGGACAAAAGCGTGAAGCCGGCAACGACCTCGTCGCGCTCGCTGCGGACCAAGGCAACGCGCGCATTCAGCAATTCCTGCTGCTGGTTCAAGACATCCAGTGTCGTGCGCGAGCCAACTTCCAGCTCTTGTTGCACGCCCTCGAAGGCAATCTCCGAGGCCTTGACCTGCTGGCGATTGGCCTCGGACGAGGCCCTCGACGCACGATAGGCTTCCCACGCGTTGGACACGCGCTCGTCAGTCGACCGACGGGCAAACTCGGTGTCCATGCGCGCCTTGTTGTAGAATTCCTTGGCCTGACGGATCTGCGACCACTCGGCACCGCCCTGATAGAGCGGCCACGAAGCCTGCGCCGACACACGCGTGTCATCACCGATCGTCTCGGGACCGAACTCCTGGCCGCTGCGACCATAGCTGGCCGACACGCTCACGCGCGGCAGCAGGCGCCCCACAGCCGAGTCGATGGCATAGTCTGCCGCCTGCTCGACTTCCCGCGCAGCCGCCAGCTGGGGATTACCCTTGTTCGCCGTGTCGCGCGCAGTTGTCTCGCTCTCCGGCAGCACCGGCACTTCAGGCTTCGGCGAAAGCGTACCCGGGGCCTCGCCCACGGTCCGCTCATAAAACGTACGGCTTGCGACCAGATTGGCCTCGGCCGCTGTCAGCTGGAACTGCCCGGCGGCAAGACGCGCCTCGGCTTGCGAGACATCCGTGCGCGTGATCTCGCCCACGTCGAAACGCGCGCGAGCCGCCTCAAGCTGCTTCTGCAACAGCTCGATATTGGTTTTGTTGAGCTTCACGACCGCCTCGTCGCGCACGACATTCATGTAGGCCGTGACAGTATCAAGGAAAACGGTCTGCTCGGTTGCATGCAGGCGCGCGCGACCGGCGCGCACTTGAGCATCCGCCTGTCGACGCTGCGCCAGGATCGTGCCACCGGCAAACAAGGTCTGCGAGGCGGTCACATTCGCGCCCCACGTATCCGTGCGGTTCTCGTTGACGATCGCCGGGACATCCGATTTCGTCTCGGTCTCGCTGCGTGTGAAGTTGCCGTTGATGGTGATCGTCGGGCGCCACTGGGCGATCGCCTGCGCGACGGATTCATCCGTCGCACGCAGGTTCGCGCGCTCTGCCATCAGCTGCGGATTGTTCTGGTAGGCTTTGACCAATGCATCCGTCAGCGTGTCTTCCGCCAGAGCCGACGGCACAGCGAAAACGCTCAGCAGAAGCGCAGCCCTGAAACGAGACGAAATGAACCGATAAGTCTTGTTTGTATTGCCCACAGCCAACCAGCCCTTGCCACTTCGCTCAATTGCTAAGCAGCTTATAAGAAAAACCGTAAACGCCAGCTTAACTCATAGGAACAAGTTACTGATTTGACAACACAATCAGAAGTTAAAATGCGAACGTCTTGACGCGGGCAAAACCGGGCAGTGGCGGCACGGTGGCATCAAAAACGACCCTTTTCCCAAGGATTCCGGCCTTCCGCACGCACAGATTGGCCTTACCGACCGGTCCGCCGTTGAGGATAACAGCCAACCGTCCACCATCTTTCAGCTGATCGACCCAGGCCTGCGGGATCTCCTCGACCGAGCCGTTGACCAGGATCGCGTCATAGGGCGCGTGCTGCGGCGCCCCCGCCTTCAACGGACCAACCACGCCCGACAGGCGCCCCAGCCGCTCGACACCGGCCAGCGCCACCGTTGCCGCTTTGGCAAGCGCCTCGTCTTCTTCCAGCGCCGTGACATCCGCCGACAGCCCGGCCAGCAACGCGCTGGAGTAACCGGTCGCGCAGGCGATATCGAGAACGCGGTCGCCAGGCTGGATTTCCAGCGCCTGCACCAGCTTGGCAAGGCTGCGCGGATCGGCGAGGAACCGCCCAGGTCCGACCTCGACGCACGCCTCGGCATAGGCCAGGGCTTGCTTGTCGGGCGGGACAAAGCGCTCGCGAGCGATGCTGCCCATCAGCTCGATGATGCGCAGGTCCGTGACGTCATTCGTGCGCACCTGCCCCTCGACCATGAAGTGACGGGCTTTCGACATGTCCTGCATCGCGCAATTCCGGGGAAATCGTGAGAGATGAGTTTGGCCGCTTATAACCAGCGCCAACCATGCTGACAATCAGGCCGGAAACAACGACCTTGGGAAAGAGGCCCGCATTCTTCTTGGAGACAGCAAGATCTGTCTGCTATACGGACGGCCCACTTCAGATGGCGACGTGGCGGAGTGGTTACGCAGAGGTCTGCAAAACCTTGTACCCCGGTTCAATTCCGGGCGTCGCCTCCAACCTCCCCCTCCTCAATCTGCGAATCTCACCCACGACAAGACCGGCATGTGGCAGCGATTCTGTCAGCCAGACCCGTACGCACGGCCACTGGATCGACCCCTGACACCACGGCGCACGCAAATAGCTGTGTCATTCAAGACACGGATCCCCGATCAGATTCAGGACGCAGATTCCGGGGTCAAAAGCATCGAAACCAACATAATCAGATGCTTGCAGAACACCCCTCGCAACACACATGAAACAAACGATCTCCAGAACCGCGGATCGTGTCCAGCAGGCAACGCATCGTTAACGATTTGTTAACCATCAGGGGCCAGTCTCCCCCTCGTCTTCCCATGAAGACACCCCACCATTACCCAAACTTCGGGCCCGGTTCTTTCCGGGCCCTTTTTCTTTGGGTCAGGGGCGGGTCGCACCCTGCTCTGCGGCGGCTGCCGCGCGCCGCAACTGCCGTGCGCGCCACCAGCGGATGGTCTTCACTTCGTTGCGCCGCCGGAACCGTCGCACCCGTGGCGAATCGACCGATAGAACAGCCAGCCCTGCCGGCACCATCCACAGTCCAAGGACTGGCAACCACCAGAAGGCACCGCCAGCCAGCAGTGCTCCACCCAGCGCCGTGCGGCCCGCGCGCGTCCGCGGAACGCGGATTCTGTAGGCCCCAATCCGGATATATGCCATCGAACACCCTCCAGGCTTGCATTTCCGCTTTCGCGGGCAAAGACGCTCTGATATAGGCACGCCCCTGCCCATGCGGTAGTCCAGAGCGACAGGTATTCCCCGGTAGCTCAGTGGTAGAGCAACCGGCTGTTAACCGGTTGGTCGCTGGTTCGAATCCGGCCCGGGGAGCCACGCTGTCCGCTTCAGCTTCGCGCGAAGCTTCATCCAGCGCGTCACATCCCGACAAGACCTCTGGATAATGCACCCTGAGTGCAGCGACGCATTCAGCCCTCTGCGCCGGATGCCCGATATCCAGCACCAGCCACCCGGCGTCCGTCAGCAAACCAATCCCCATCACCACGCCAAAGCGCACAAGCAAAATCGTCCCCGGCCGGTCAGCCGGCACGCGGGTCACCACAATCTTCGTCATCAGGAAACTCCCGGCACAAAAGCAAGCGCCAGCCCCGGGGCCAAACCCCGAGCCACGCCTGCTTCATCGTCATTGATTGAAAGAAAGATCGATCGGGACAGAGTCCGACGCTATCGATCTGCAGCGCCGAACATCGCCGAAATCGCCGAAAACAAAAAGAGAACAAATTGTCGCATGACCAAAGCTCAGCAGAAAGACGTGGGTGGCCCGCCTGCGCGGACCATGACAGTGCTTAGGCGATGAAATTAAGGGCCGTCTTGGTCCGTACAGGCGGACCACCCACGAACACTGCAAGGCAAAAACGGCA
>CAZABH010000055.1:0-10617 GCA_964483585.1 uncultured Flavobacteriaceae bacterium | reverse complement strand
GCATCTTGCGGCCCCACTGGCGACGACCTGCGAGGGCAAACTGCGTGCCGAACCCATCCGAGCCGCGGAACTGCGGTTGGAGCACTGCATAGCCGCGGCTGGCGAGGAACTGCGAAAGCCAGTCAAAGCCGCCACTGTCGCGCGCCTGCGGTCCGCCGTGAGGCAGGATCACTGCGGGCAGGCCCTTTCCGGACGTGCCACGCGGCAGCGTCAAATAGGCATCGATCTTCATGCCATCGCGTGCCGTGTAGGTGATATAACGCTGGTCACCGGTCGAGGCGAGATCAAGGGACGGATAGGCGCGGCTGATCGTCGATGCCTGGTTCTTCACCGTATCCAGGACCTGATAGGCACCACCCGGAGCCGCCGGCCCCTCGACATAAACGACGACCCGCTTGAAGTCCTCGGATGCATCGACGATCCGCGTCAGGTTTCCGGGGAAGCTGGCCTGGATCGTTGCCTGGACCGCCTTGGCCTGGGGGTTGAAGAAGATCTGGGTCGGGAAATCGCGATCGACGAACACGCCAACCGTGCCTTCACCAAGCCCGATCGGCCCGCCAACGTCATACTTGGGATCGCTGTGGACCATCGAGATCTGCGACGTTCGCAGGTCCATCAGACCCAGCGCCGCGCGGTCACCCGGCCAATAGAGGACATAGAGCTTGTCAAGGTCATCGGCAAACCCGAGAGGTTGGATGATCCCCTGCTTGCTGCCCGTGGACTCCACCTCGAAGTCGCGCGCCGGCTGGCGGTGGACTTCGCGCCAGTCGGTTGAGCCTTTGAGCCGCGCGTAAATGATCTCGTTGCCGGTCACAAAGTCGGACCGCAGGCGGATCGCGCCCGTACGATCAGCGCGCCAGTTGAATGTGCCACGCGAGCCAACTTCGTCGACCACGCGCGCATCGCCCGTGAGCGTGTTCACGATGATGGGTTTCACGTCGACCCGGCTCTGGCTGCGGCTACTCAAGCCAGATCCGCCGAGGATGCCAGATTGGATCAGCACGGAATTGGGCTCTGGGCCCCAGCCGACCCAGTTGCACGAGAGGCTCGCATTGCGCAGCGCGCCTGGGGGCTGGATCTGGATGACGTTCTTGCCATCGCGGCTGACCGACATGAAGCGGCATACATTCGTGCCGCCGAATTCGCTGGTGTCGCGCGTCACGTTCTCGTCGATGCGCACGACCTCGATGACGGTCAGGATGAGGCGGTCATCGGATTGCCAGCGCACGCCGCGAATGACCTGCTGCTTGGCGGTGGCCACGCCACCAACCTGCTGAAGGGTCTCGGCGTCGAACGTGCGGACAGATGGCTGCCCGTTCAGGTTCATGACAACGGCGAAATACTTTCCCGAAGGAGACATTCGCACGCTCTGGACAACGGGAAGGGTCCCGTAGACCTCTGGCGAGGGCGCCGCCATGGCGACGGTGGCGCAGGTCATCGCGACGGCAGTGACCACGGCCTTGAGCAGGGATCTAATCACGTTCACTCCTTGCTGGAATTAATTGGTTTTCAGCTTCATTGAGCAGTCTCAAGGATATGGCCGAGGCACCTGCTCCGCAATCCGCTTCCCGGTCGCAAAACCTTGATCAACCGTGCGTTGAAGACATGAAAAATGTCAGAAATCTGGGGATTTCAGGGTAAACGCCGCCTTCACTTCACGAAAATGTTCGCAAAGCCCGTCGGGGTCACCTCAGGCCCGTCCCGCCGGTTCATGCGCGAGCAGGCTCTGCAGCCGCTCGATCGACCGGATGCGGATCAGGTCGCCTTGAGCCTCGACGCCGAACGCACGAAGCTTGCGCAGGGTGCGCGACAGCGTCTCGGGCTTGATGCCGAGGCGCGTGGCCACCTGTTTCTTCATGCCTGGCAGCGTCAGCGAGGCTGGGCCCATCGTGGCGCTGACCTGGCTCAGGAGAAAATGCGCCAGCCGCTCGGCTGCACCTTGCGTCTTGATCTGCTTGACCTGCGCAAGCAGCACACCCCACTGACGCGAGACAGACTGCGCGCAGTGCTGCGCAAGAGCGGTATCCGCGGCGACCAACCTCACAAAAGCCTGTGCAGGCAGCTCAAGCACGAGGCCCGCGCTGCACATCCGCGCACTGACAGGGTAGGGCGCACCCAGCAGGATGGATGGCAGAAGAATACTGTCCCCTGAACCGAGGAATTCGACCACCGATTCCTCCGCGCAGCCTTTGCTGATCAGCACTGCGCTGCCTTCCAGGATCGCCTGCACCGATTGCGGTACGCTGCCCTCCGTGAACAAGACATCGCCAGCTTCGAGACGTCGCACACTTGCAATGCCGCCCAGACGCGCAAGGCTTGCCGCTGGCAACGGCTCAAACAAGCGGATCCGCTTCAATTGCTGTGTCTGGATATGATCCACGGCGCACCTTGGCCCGCAAGCATGGCCTACCTGGCTTCTGCATCAGGCGATGCCGCAGAGTATGGGCACGTAGCCGCGCATCTCCTTGACCTGGATCAACGGGACGAGGCTGTAACGGAAGGGCCTATTCCGGCTTGATCTCGTCGTTCAACCGAACAGGCGCGTTGAAGCTGCAGACATCCAGATTAGGGGCTACCCGCTTGTAGAAATCTGGCGCGGGGTTCTTGCGTTGCGCCTTGAAATCGCGGAAGGCCTTTGAGGCGGGGTCCATGACTTGCACCCGGGGGCGCTCTGCTTCGGGAATGTCCGCAGCCATCTGCACCCGCACGATCCCGTCTCGCTTGCCCGGATCCTGGATGACGCCACTATCGACCTTGGGATCGCCGCGGTTCAGCTTTTGCAGGTGCTTCATGCCGTCAAGAACGCGGCCGAATACGGTCAGATTGCGATCCAGCCGGCGCGTCGCATGCCCGATGGGAACATAGAACTCCGTGGCACCCGTATCCGGTTCATTGTCTCGCGCCATGGCAAGCGCACCCGGGCAATGCAGCAGCCACATGCGCTTGTCCTTCGTGCTGCGTCCGGCCGGGAACCCGTCCACGTGACCGACGCGATCGGCGAACAGGTCAGGCGAGCCAAGCGGAACGAAATTGACGTCGGTCCCCGCATTGCGGTCGAACTCGGCCTTCAGAGCCGGCCATTCAGCGAGCTTCTTGTCATCGCCTTCGCCGATGCCGCCTTGCGCCACGAACCCGTCGATCACGCGATAGAACGACTTGCCGTCATAGAACTTTGCCCGCACGAGGTCGCGAAACCGCTTGGCATGCTGGGGCGCAAAGCTCGGGGACAGCTCCAGAAGGATCCGACCATGGACCGTATCCATCACGACCAGATCCTCAGGATCGACGTCGCGCCATGTGGCATCTGCAGATGCGGGCAGGGTCAGCGCCAAGGCCGCGGCAGCAATCAAAGTCGTCAGTCTCATCCTGTCCCTCCTGCAGACCGCACTATAGATCAAGCACTCGAAAGGCTGAAGCAAGGTCCACGCGCGCGCGCCGCGGGGGCCGCCAGCGTGCAAAAACAGGGATGACAAGCTGCACCCGGGCCTTTTGCTGACCGACCCGACTGTGTTAACTGACTCGGCGCGAAGGAGCACCCATGAAGATTTCACATCTCTACTTGTTGATTGCAGCCTTGGCTCTTACGGCAACCCCTGCGTTGGCCTCCGCAGGCGGCAAGGGCAAGACCCAATGCGTGA
Organism: uncultured Flavobacteriaceae bacterium; assembly: GCA_964483585.1. Classification (GTDB taxonomy): domain Bacteria; phylum Pseudomonadota; class Alphaproteobacteria; order Micropepsales; family Micropepsaceae; genus SZUA-430. The sequence goes on along the minus strand of CAZABH010000055.1, from coordinate 6,979 downwards.
AGGGCAAGGTCCTGACAGCGTTCCAGCTCAGGATGCTTCAGACCGAGCTCGTGGTTGGTGCGCTCTCCTGCAAACTGACCCCGCGCTACAACGAGTTCGTGACCGCCTACCGTTCGGACCTCATGGTGGCGCATCGAACCCTGATGGCGCACTTTGCACGTGAATCGCGCCTTGAGGACTACAAGTCGAGGACGGCCAACGAGGTGTCCCAACGCAGCCTCGCCAACATCACCGAGTTCTGCAACTACTCGGCCAGCCTCTACGACAAGCTGTTGGGGCCCGAGAAGCCCGAACTGGTTCAGTTCGTGGCGCTCGAGCCATCGGCCAACCGCCACGGTCAGGAAACCTGCAGCCCTCCATCCGTCATTACGGCATCGTCAGGCGGGCGTCTGATCCCGCTGCCACGCATGAAGCCCGAGCGTCCGGCGGCCGCGGCACCCGCGTCCACAACACCCTGACGGGCTGCGCATGTGAAAAAGGGCGCCGCGAGGGCGCCCTTTTTTAATGCGAGCAGGACGATAAGGCCCGCTCAGTTCAGATTGATCTCGGCCCGCCGATTGCGTGGCTCCTTCTCGCGGTCGGCGGTCTGCACGGCAAGCACGGTCTCACCCTTGCCGGTCGTCTCGATGCCCGCAGCCGGAATGCCCTGCGCGACCAGCGCCTTCTTGACGCTCTCAGCCCGCCGCTCGGACAAGACTTGATTGTAGGTGCTCGAGCCCGACGTGTCCGTGTGACCTGTAACCAGGATCGTGACAAAGCCCTGCTGCATCGCCGTCGCCGCAGCCTCACGCACGATGTCCACGCCTTCCTGCGTCAGGTTGAACTTGTTGTAGCCGAAGAACACGATGAACTGCTTCGGTGCAGGCGCGGGCGTGACGGGCGGCGGAGCAGACGCGACCACCGGAGCAGCCGCATCAGCATGAAGGTCGAAGCTCAAGCCGACCGAAATGGTGTGCGTTTCGGTTTCCATCTCCAGCGCGCCATAGGAAACGCGCTTGAAGGCCGGATCGCCCAACGTCATGAAGCGATAGGACAGGACAAGGTCCACGTCTTCAGTCAGGGCCTGCGACAGCTGGAACAAGGCCTGACCTGCAAAGACATAGTCACTGTCGTCCGTCCATGCGGTGCCGTCCACATCGACATAGGCAGCACCAACGCCCAAACCGACGGACAGCGTTGTGTCCTCGGCCAGCGGAACATCATGGATGACATTGATCATCTGGCTGAACTGCGTCACGTCGGACAGCACGTTCGCGACGCAGCTGGCGCCCACCCGCAGACAGTCCACGTCGTTCTCGCGCAGCCCCAACTCGAACGCGACACGCCAGTTGTTCTCCCAGCGATAACCGACCTCACCGAACAGGGCGATACCGGTGTCGAAGGTGGCCTCCACAGGCGAGGCCACGGACGGCGCATCAAAATCGGCGTCGACGATCCACGTCGCGCCAGCCTCGATCCCGACATACCAGCCTTGATGGCGATGGCCGGCCTCGGCTGTCGTGGACAACGTATAGGCCGACAGCGCCAGCGCCGACGCCAGAAGCGTATTCTTGAGCATGCATCTCTCCCAATGCCAGCTTGCCTGCGCCCGGCGAGGGGCATGCAAGACTTGGCCAATCCGGGAAAATGAGCCGTCAATCGGCCCCCAAGGTCAATTACGGAGCGAAGCGAATTGAATATTGCGCTGACACTGTGCCCAAAATGCAATGGGCGGCCCCAAGGACCGCCCACATCGAAAATTGGCAGATTTGTGGAATGCGACTAGTTAATATCAATCGCCGCGCGACGGTTCTGGGGCTCTTTCACGTTGTCGTTGGTCTGAACCAGAAGTTCAAGTTCCCCCTTGCCTGTCGCAGAAATGGCAGCGGCTGACACGCCCTGGCGCACCATCTCCGACTTCACGGCATTGGCCCTGCGCATCGAGAGACGCTGGTTGTAATCCGGCGAGCCCATCGTGTCCGTGTGGCCTGTAATCAGCACCGTCGCGCTGCCCGTTTCCTTGGCCACGCGGACTGCCTCGCTGACGACACGCTGTCCCGCAGAGGTCAGGTTGTACTTGTTGAAGCCGAAAAACACGATGAACTGGCGTGCCGGCGGCGCCGGATCCATGGGCGGTATCACCTGCGGTGGCAATGTTTCCGCCATCTGGCTGCCGGGAGCATTCAGCGCATAACGCAAGCCCGCCGTGACAGCATGCTTGGCAAAGTCATCGCCATCCAGCCCATAGGGCTGAAGGGCGTCGGTCGCGCCGTTGTACTTGTCTCGCATGTCGAAGGAAGGCTCTCCCACCCGCAGGTAGCGATAGTTCAGGAACGCCGTCGTCCGCCCGCCGATGGCATAGTTCACCCCGGCGAGGCCCTGATAGGCGAGGCTCCAGGTTTCATCGGAGTACTCGGCACCTGCACGCCGGTCGGTGACCTTCGCGTGGTCGGCACCGGCACCCGCGCCAAGCGACAGGAACAGGCGATCCGTCAGGCTCAGGTCGTAGAGCACATTGGCCATCGCCGTCGTCTCGCGCAGACGACCTTCGTCCCACAGCAAACCGGCCGGCGCGCTGGTCGACAGGACATTCTCGCGGAACCCAAGCTCGAGCTCGGTGCGCCAGTTGCCGGAGAACGCATAGCCGACGCTTCCAAGCGCAGCCCACCCCGTATCGAACGAGGCCTCACCGGCACCAGCTGCGCCTCCGCGCGGCGTTGCGACCGCGGCCCAGTCATCAACCCAGTTCGCCCCGGCCTCGAGACCGAGATACCAACCTTCAGTGCTGGCGGCGCTGGCTGATCCGCAAGCCGCTGCAGCGCAGAATGCGCCCAGCAGCATCTTCCTCAACGACATATGAACACCCCTTACCTGGTTTTTTTCTGTTGTCGGACCGATAAATTCCGTGCCCGACCCAGTTGTGACCGTGGGTGCATCCGGTCCTTGTCGATGTCAAATGCAAGGATTTGTAGATGTGGAAAGCAAGCAAATCTGCAGGAAATCAGCTCGCAAAAGAAACGGGCGAAGCGCGGCTTCGCCCGTGGGTTGCTCTCGTTCGTGACGAATCGCACCGAATCAGTTGCGCTCTCAGCGCGCCTTGCGTCCTTCGAACCCGTAACGCAGGCCCACCGTGACCGTGTGCCGGTTCAGGTCGGCGAGGAAGGTCGTGAACTGACTCTCGCCCGTAACTTCGTCCACAAGAACCGAATAGTCGGGCGTCTCGGTGTGCAGATACCTGTAATTCAGGAACAGGCTTGTTCTGTCGCCGATGATGTAATTGACGCCGACAAGCGCCTGATAGGCAACCTGCCACGCATCGTCGCTGAAACCCAGATCATCGACTTCGAGCTTGGCTTGCTCGACCCCGAGGCCGGCACCCACGGTCAGCGTGACCACTTTGCCCACCGGAATATCATAGAGCGCATTGGCCAGGACGGTGAACGAGCTGAACTCGCCGCCATCAGGCATGGTGCTGCCACTGCTGTTGAACAGGCGGTTGAGCTCGTTCGAGCGGTACCCCAGCTCAAGTTCCGCGCGAACCCCGCTGTCAAAGGCGTAACCCACGCTGCCGAAGACCGCCCAGCCGGTGGCGAACTCGGCCTGATACTCGTTGGCTGTCGATGGCGCACTGACGAATGTCGTGGTCTGCGCCAGGAGTTCGGGGTGGAACCATGTCGCTCCACCCTCGATCGAGGCATAGCTGCCGCGCAAGCCGCCCGCGAACGCCTCAGCCGAAACGAGCACCAGCGCCGTGCTGGCAAGCAATGCCTTCTTCATATGCGCCTCACTTCAGGTCGATGGTCGCGCGACGGTTCTGGGGTTCTTTCACGCCGTCGCCGGTCTTGACGACCAACTCAGTCTCGCCCTTGCCGATCGCCGAGATCTTGCCGTCCTCGATGCCAAGGTCGACAAGCGCGCTCTTCACAGCCGAGGCGCGGCGTTGGGACAGGGCTTCGTTGTAGCGGTCAGAACCGGAACTGTCGGTGTGTCCGACGATCAGGATCGATGCAGACCCGGTTTCCTTCGCAACGCGCGCGGCATCGGCGATCACCTGCATGGCCTCGCCCGTGATGTTCGACTTGTTATAGCCGAAGAACACAACGAACTGCTCGGGACCCGCGGGTGGCGGCGGCGGCGGGGCAGGGGGCTCGGGCGGCGGCAGCGGCACAACCGGCGGCGGCGTCTGGCCGTTGAACGCAAAGCGCAAGCCAAGCGTCACAGCGTGCTTGTTCAGGTCACCCAGGAACCGAACGCGCCTGTCTTCCGACGGTGAACCAGCGAGGAACCAGTTATACTCCGGCGCATCGACGTGCAGATAACGGTAATTGATGAAGAATTGCGTCTGCGAGCCAAGCGCATAATTGATACCCGCGATCCCCTGATAGGCCAGCGACCAGGAATCTTCATCAAGGCAACCGCAAGGGATGGTCAGGCGCGCGCGGTCTACGCCCACGCCAGCCCCAAGGCTGAACGACATATGATCCGTGAGCTGAATGTCATAGAGAGCGTTCGCCATGATCGTGAACTCACGCAGCTCGCCCTCTTCATGGATCGACGAGCTCGTCCCGTCCTGAAGCGACTTATTCATGCGATAGCCAAACTCGAGTTCGGTACGAATACCGCTCTCGAAGGCATAACCAACGCTTCCGAAGACGGCCCAGCCGGTTTCGAACTCATTTGTGAATGCGTTGTAGTCGATCGTGCTTGACGGCGAGGACGTGGTGACAACTTCTTGTGAGAAGGTCTCGTTTCGCACCCAACTTGCACCGCCCTCGACGGACACATAGGTGCCACGCAATTGGGCTGCATCTGCATAAGTTGGAATGGCAAGCAGGGCGGCGCCCGCGAGCAGTGTTGCTCTGGTCTTCATCGCTAGAGAGTTCCCCTTTGGTGGGGGCACGCGCCGGCATGCCCCGATAAATCCCGGGCACCTTGCGTCGGTTAGGCTTAATGCGGCGTAAACGCCCGATGCATTTCAGGGCGGATTGGATCTTGTCAGGCCCTGGGAACCACGTCGAACGCCACCGTGATGCGCTCGTCACTGGTATTGAAGGGAATGGTGCCGTGCCAGAAGTAAGAGGGAAACAGGACCAGGTGCCCCGGCCGGGGCTGCACATGCCGCTGAACCCGCTCATGGGCGCCGAGCTGAAGATTGGTTTCGCCCAGCTTGAACCACCCAGGCTTTGCGTCCTCATCGGATGCCTCGTCTGGCACCTTCACGTAGTAGGCAGAACTGATCCAGCCCATCGGGTGAAAATGGTTCGTATGAAAGCCGCCGCCATGCAGCCGAACCGACCACGAGCCCGAGAACCCGAAATCCCGTGACCGTCGACCAAAGAGCGGGTGATGGGCATCCTCGGGCATCCGGCCGATATAGTCGGCGATCGCCTTCTCCAGTTGTTCCCGCAGCGCACGGATCAGCGTCTCGTCACGGTCGAAAAGGGCACCGAAGGTCTGCGTCCCGCCACGCAGGGTCTGGTCCGTAGGATGAAACCGGGTCGTGTGGAGTTTTCGAAGCTCGTCGGCCAGCGCCTCGTTGAACGCCTCCATGCCCGAGAACCCGGCCGGCGGGTCGATGGCATAGACCCGCGCGATCGACTGGAAATCCGCAAGCGAAGCCTCGCGTGGATCCCCCGTCAGCCGCAGCGCCGTCGTGAACATGGCCAGCATGCCCTGGTCCAGCGGCGCCTGCGCAAGGCTGGTCTCGCAGGCATGCAGCGCTTGATCGTGCTGCGCCGCCTTGAGAAGGGTCTCGACACGGTTGCGGGCAAGCAACATGTCCCCCGGGGCACGCTTGACGGCGCGTGCATGGTGTTCAAGCGCGCGTGGCAGGTCCCCCAGGATGCCATGGGCCCGCGCGCGAATGTCTTCAGCCTGTGCGGCGTGGCGGTCTTCGGCCCCGACGGGTTCCAGAACACGCAACGCATCCTCGGCTTTCTGCACCCTCAGCATTTCGTGGGCAAAGGCAGTCCGGATCGCGCTGTCCTTCGGAACGGAGGCCACGGCCTGCGCGAAGGATTGCAGGTAGCGCTCGCTTCGCCCGGTCTGCCACAGCAGCTCGTTCAGGATGCGGTGCGCATCAACATTTGAAGGATTGGCCGCAACGGCCTGCTCCAGCGCGATAATGGCATCGTCGTTGCGCTCCTGCGCCCGCAGGGCATTGCCGAGGCCAACCCAGCCCGTATCCGAGCGAGGCTGCAGGGTCACCGATTGGCGATAGGCGGCCTCGGCACCACCATAGTCGCGCAGTTCGATGGCGGCCTGGCCAAGATTGTGCTGCGCAGTATGCGAGTGCGGGGACAGAATAACGGCCTGGCGAGCGGCTGCCATCGCACCGGAACGGTCTTCAAGCTTGCCCAGGGCCAAAGACAAGGCCTCCCATGCAGGTCCGAAGGTCGGTGTCTGCGTGGTAACTGTCTTCAGCAGGTCGCGCGCGGCATCCGGCCGGGCCTCAAGCAACAGCAATGCCAGATTGTAACGCGCCTCGGTGTAATCCGGCTTCAGGGTCAGCGCCTGGCGGTAATGCGCCTCAGCATCCTGAGCCGCCCCTGCCGATGCCAGCGCCCCGCCAAGATTGTTATGAACATGCGGCTGCCGAGGGTTCAGGCTCAGCGATTGCCGGAACTGGTCGATGGCCTCAGACAGGCGCCCCATGCGGCGCAAGGCAACGCCCTTGATCTGCAGGATATCAGGATGACGTCCAAAGGCCCGCCCAAGGGTATCAAGCTCCCCAACCGCGGCTGACAGCTCTCCCCGGGAGATGAGCTGGACCGAGCGTTGCAATCCCAAGGCGAGTTTTTGCTGAGGTCCTGTCATGCCGCCACCTGAACATGAGCCACGGACAAGATCAAACACTTCGCCCCAAAAAGAAAAACGGCGGCCCTTTCGGGCCGCCGCTGCTTCAAGTCACTATGGACTGGATTAACGCCTCCAGCGCAGACCCACGCGGTACGAACGACCGAGCTGGTCAAACGTCGAGCCGTCCGTGTTGAACTGGCCA
>CAZABH010000054.1:0-12241 GCA_964483585.1 uncultured Flavobacteriaceae bacterium | reverse complement strand
GAAGGTCGCCCTCGACGATGAACTCGCGATCGATTATTTCGCGGATCTGGATGACCTCGGCGTCCGACAGCTGGTTCACGCGACGGTTCTCGGCGATGCCTACCTTCTGGCAGATCTCGACTGCGTTGACCGGGCCAATGCCATGGATGTAACGCAGTGCGATGTGCACGCGCTTGTTGGTCGGAATATTGACGCCTGCGATGCGGGCCACGATGCTCTCCTAGTGCAGATCTTCGTTCGACAATGACATAAGGCGCCACGCCCCGGTTACCCGGGAGGCAGCGTCCGCGCCGTTCATCGGAAGAGCGCGGATTATAATTTTTTCCCCTACGCGGTCAACCATTACCAGAGCCACCCTTTCTTCGGAGCAGGCTTGCTGATGACTGCGTCAATTTGGGCGGTCACCTCGTCTACAGGCTTCATGCCGTCGACGTGGTGGATTTTTCCCTGTTTCTCGTAATAAGGCAGGATTGGAGCGGTTTCGGCCTTGTAAACTCCCAAGCGTTTCTTGAACGTCTCTGGATCGTCATCAGGCCGGACCGGCTCGCCCTTGCGGCGCGCTTCTGCCGCACGGTTTTCCACACGTTTGATGAGCTCGGCTTCATTAACGTCCATCACGATCACGTGGGTGACCGACAGGGTCTTGGCCTGGAGCATCGTGTCCAGTTCCTTGGCTTGGTTGACCGTGCGGGGAAACCCGTCAAGCACGAAGCCCTTGCTGCAATCGGCCTGCGTGATGCGCTCGGCGATTATGCCGACCACGATTTCGTCGGGGACGAGCTTGCCCGAGTCCATGATGGCCTTCGCCTTCTTGCCGATCTCTGTACCCTCGGCGATCGCTGCGCGCAGCATGTCGCCTGTTGACAGATGAGCAATGGCATACTTGGCCTTGATGCGGGTCGCCTGCGTACCCTTGCCAGCTGCCGGCGGACCAAAGAGGACAACGATCATGCGTTGCCTCTCGGGCTTTTGAACCTGGCCTTTTTGATGAGGCCTTCATATTGGTGGGCGAGCAGATGACTGTGGATCTGTGCCACCGTGTCCATCGTTACCGACACAATAATCAGGAACGACGTACCTCCCAGAAGGATCAGGTTCCCGCCATACTGGGCCAGGATGAACTCGGGTATAAGACACACGCCAACAAGATACGCGGCACCGACAACTGTCAGCCTTACAAGAACGTAGTCTATGTAATCGGCTGTCTGCTTGCCGGGACGGCGTCCTGGAATGAAGCCGCCATACTTCTTGAGGTTCTCGGCCGTCTCCGTTGGATTGAAGACAACCGCTGTGTAAAAGAAGGCGAAGAAGACGATCAGGATCGCATAGAGTGCCATGTAGAGAGGGTGCCCATGCGTTAGCAGACGCACGGTCTCAGCGAGCCAGTCAGGGGCATTGGTGCCATAGATCCCAGCGACCGTCGCTGGAACAACCAACAGCGAGGACGCGAAAATCGGGGGGATGACGCCGGAGGTGTTCAGCTTCAGCGGCAGATGAGAGCTGTCCCCGCCAAACATGCGGTTCCCCATCTGGCGCTTGGGGTATTGAACAAGCAGACGCCGCTGAGCGCGCTCGAAGTACACGATCACCATGATCACGACTGCGACCAGCACATAGAGCCCGATGGCTGCGCCCCAGGAAATCGATCCCTTGTCGGCCATGGTCATGGTGCTCGCGAAGCCCTGGAACAACTGCGCCACGATGCCTGCGAAGATAATCAACGAAATGCCGTTGCCGATACCCCGCGACGTGATCTGTTCACCCAACCACATGAGGAACATCACGCCGCCCGTGAGGATCACGACCGTGGTGACGCTGAATGCGATGCCCGGCATCATCACCAGGCCGGGCGTGGACTGGAGACCTGCAGAGATGGCATAGGCCTGCCCTGCAGCGAGGAAGACTGTCAGGTAGCGTGTATACTGGTTGATGGTCTTTCGCCCAGCCTCGCCTTCTTTCTTCAGTTTCTCGAGATGCGGGCTGACGGTCGTCATGACCTGCATGATGATCGAGGCCGAGATATAGGGCATGACGTTCAGGGCGAAGATCGCCATGCGCTCGACCGCACCGCCCGAAAGCAGGTTGAACATGCCCAGAATGCCCTGGGTCTGCTGCTCCATGAGGCGCGCGAGCGAGTCCGGGTTGATCCCGGGGAGCGGAATGAAGGTGCCAAGACGATAAACAATCAGCGCACCCAGCGTGAACCAGATGCGCTTCTGGAGTTCCTCGGCCTTGGAGAACGCCGACCAGTTCACATTGGCGGCAAGTTGTTCGGCGGCTGACGCCATGTCATCTCTCCTCGCGTGCAGTCCCACTCCGCGCGTTCACCCGAGCCTGCCCCCGTGGCCCTGGACCGGCGCGGGTCTCTAGCCGGCTAACCGGGTTGGCCGGCCGCGCGCTCCTCGCGTTTCTTGGCTGCCGTGATCCGGCGCTGCTCACGCTTTCCCGGACCGCGGTCCTTGCGCGTTACGTGCTTGGCCTTCACGCCAACCACTTTCACGCTGCCGCCCGCTTTCTTCACCGCTTCGATTGCTGCAGCCGAGGCGTGCGCGACCTCAAGGTTCAGATTGGTCTTGATGTCACCTTTTCCAAGGAGGCGGACACCGTCCTTGGCCTTACGCGCCAGGCCGAGTGTTGCAAGTTTGCCAGCATCGAGGGTGTCACCGGCCTTGATCTTGCCGCTGTCAACCGCTTTCTGGAGCTGCCCCGTATTCACGATGGCAAAACCGCGGGCAAAAATGTTGTTGAAGCCGCGCTTCGGCACCCGCATGTGCAGGGGCATCTGGCCGCCTTCAAAGCCAAACATTCCGTGGTGGCCCGTGCGGGCCTTCTGGCCCTTCACACCGCGGCCGGCCGTCTTGCCCTTGCCAGAGCCCGAGCCGCGACCGATGCGCTTGAAGCGCTTGTGGGCGCCTTCGTTGTCACGAATTTCGTTGAGTTTCATGTCCTGTCCGCCCGATTAGCTCTTCGCGTCCTCTACGATACGCACCATGTGCCTGACCTTGCAGACCATGCCCCAGACGGCGTCTGAATTGACGAGCGTCTTGCGGCGTCCCAGCTTGTCGAGCCCGAGACCGATCAGGGTCTCGCGCTGGATCTCGGGCCGGCGCGCGGGGCTTGCGATCTGTTCGATCGTGATCGTCTTGCTCTTGGGTCGACCTTCCAGCGTACGCAAAGCCATGTGTATTACTCCGGTGATACTTCGGCGGCAGACTGCGAACGACGCGACGTGATCACGTCAGCAACCGACTTGCCTCGCTTGTTGGCAATCATCTTGGGGCTGTACTGCCCCTTGAGGGCGTCGAACGTGGCCCGGACCATGTTGTAGGGGTTGGAGCTGCCGACCGATTTGGCCACGATGTCATGGATGCCGAGCACGTCGAATACGGCGCGCAGCGGACCACCCGCAATGATACCTGTTCCGACCGGAGCCGGGCGCAACACGACCTTGCCGGCGCCATGGCGTCCCAGCACCTCGTGGTGGAGTGTACGCCCTTCTCGCAGGGGTACCCGGACAAGCTGCTTCTTGGCAGCTTCGGTCGCCTTGCGCACCGCCTCGGGGACTTCGCGTGCCTTGCCATGACCGAAGCCCACGCGTCCCTTTTGATCGCCGACAACCACCAAGGCTGCAAAGCCAAAGCGTTTGCCGCCCTTCACCACCTTGGCCACGCGGTTGATGGCGACCAGCTTGTCGACCAGTTCACTGCGTTCGCCGCGCTCTTCGCGATCACGCCCGCCGCGCTCACCACGCCGGGGCCGCTCTTCTCTTTCTTCGCGCGCCATTGGTTCTCGATCCCTTTTCCTGTCAGAAGCTAAGGCCGCTTTCGCGAGCCGCATCGCCGAGCGCCTTTACCCGGCCGTGATAGATGTAACCGCCACGGTCGAAGACGACGTCCTTGACGCCTGCCTTGACCGCGCGCTCGGCCACGATGCGTCCAACGACCGCCGCTGCTGCCGTGTCCGTGCCCTTGCCGCCTTTGAGAGACTTGCGAACTTCCTCATCCAGCGTGGATGCCGAAGCCAGCGTGACGCCCTTCGTGTCGTCGATGACCTGCGCATAGATGTGGCAGGATGACCTGAAGACCGAAAGGCGCGCGCGAAGGCCCGAAACCTTGCGAAGCTTGAAGCGTGCACGGCGCTGGCGGCGCGCGAACAGCTCTTTGCGATTGAGTGCCATGGGTGCGTTCCTTACTTCTTCTTGCCTTCTTTGCGGCGAATTTTCTCTTCAGCGTACTTGATGCCCTTGCCCTTGTATGGCTCGGGCTTGCGGAAGCCGCGGATCTCGGCGGAGACCTGGCCTACCTTCTGCTTGTCGGCACCGGACACCACGACGATCGTCGGCTTCTCGCACTTGATGTCGATGCCGACCGGGATCGGGTAGACCACGTCGTGGCTGAACCCGAGTTGCAGCTGCAGGTTCTTGCCCTGCACGGCGGCACGGAAACCAACGCCGTTGATCTCGAGCGTCTGCGTAAATCCCTTCGAGACGCCCTCGACCAGATTGTTCACCAACGTACGCTGCATGCCCCAACGGGCGCGCATCTGGTCTGTCATCTCTTGCGGCATGACCGAGATGCCGTCCTTCTCGAGCTTGACATCGATACCTTCGAGGACACGCAGAGAAAGCTCGCCCTTCGGGCCCTTTACCTTGACGTCACGATCCTTGATCGTGGCCGTCACACCTTGCGGCAGCGGAACCGCTTTTTTTCCAATTCGTGACATAGCCTGTTTCCTTCGCCTCTCCCGTGTCCTGCCTTGTGTCCCTAGAACACGTGGCAGAGGACCTCGCCGCCCACGTTCTGCTCGCGGGCCACTGCGTCCGTCATGACACCCTTGGGCGTCGATAAAATCGAAATTCCCAATCCGTTTCGGACCGGTTTCAGGTCCTTGATTGCCGAATATACGCGGCGGCCCGGTGTCGAGACCCTGCGGATCTCATTAATTACGGGCTTCCCGTCGAAGTACTTCAGCTCGATCTCGAACTCGGGCTTGGCTGCCGCGAGCGTTACCTCCGCGTAGCCGCGGATGTAGCCCTCGGCTGCCAGGACGTCGAGAACATTGCGACGCAATTTCGACGCGGGGGTCGAGACCTTCGACTGGCCCCGCATCTGCGCATTGCGGATGCGGGTCAGCATATCACCAACGGGATCGTTGATTGCCATGTTCGTTCAGTCCCCTTACCAGCTCGACTTGACCATGCCGGGAATAAGCCCGAACGAGGCCAGTTCCCGCAGCTTCACGCGGCACATCTTCAGCTTTCGATAGTTGCCGCGCGAGCGTCCAGTCAGCTCGCAGCGGTTGCGAATGCGTGTCGGCGCAGAGTTGCGCGGCAACTCGGCCAACTTAAGGCGAGCTGCGAACCGCTCCTCGGGCGCCAACGACATGTCGTTGGCGATCGACTTGAGCTTCTCGCGCTTACCCGCGTAGCGCTTCACGAGATTGATGCGCCGGTTGTTCTTTTCGGTCGAACTCTTCTTTGCCATGTCTTCCTACTTCCGATACATCATTTCGCGAAGGGGACCTGGAAGCCTGACAGCAATGCCTTGGCTTCCTCGTCCGTACTGGCGGTGGTGCAGATGGTGATGTCCATGCCCCAGACCGCGTCGATCTTGTCGTAGTCGATCTCCGGGAACACGATGTGCTCCTTCAGACCCATCGAGTAGTTGCCCCGGCCGTCGAAGCTCTTGGGCGAGACGCCACGGAAATCTCTCACGCGCGGCAGTGCGACTGTGACAAGACGGTCCAGGAACTCGTACATCCGCTCCTTGCGCAGCGTGACCTTCGCACCCAGAGGCATGTTCTCGCGCACCTTGAAGTTCGAGATGGCGACCCGTGCCTTGGTGATGACCGGCTTCTGACCTGCAATGAGCGTCAGGTCGCGGACGGCCGACTGGATCTTTTTGGTGTCGGCAGTCGTTTCGCCAACGCCCATATTGATCACGATCTTGTCCAGCTTGGGGATCTGCATGGCGTTCGCATACTTGAACTGATCCATGAGGGCCTTGCGGATGACATCATCGTAGCGCTTGCGGGCTCGTGGCACATACTTCTCGCCCTCAGCCAGCTTGATGGCCTTGGAACGAGTCGAATCCGACTGACCGCTCGCGGCAGCACCCTCGGGGACGGCGTCGCCCTTCTTTGCTTTCTTCTCACCCTTGGCCTTCGCGGCCTTGGCCTCATCGCCACCGCCGGCAGCCTTCGGCGCCTTCTTGGGCTTGGTTTCCTTCTTGTCTTCAGACATCGATGACTTCCCCGGACTTCTTGGCATAACGGACCTTGCGGCCGTCCTGCAGGGTCTTGAATCCGATGCGCGTAGCTTCACCCGACTTGGGGTCGACATGCGCGATATTGGACACGTGAACTGGCGCTTCCTTGGTCACGATACCACCTTGGCTGCGCGCGGATTGCTTGGTGTGACGCTTGATCATGTTCACGCCGGACACGAGGACGCGGTCCTCGTCGGGGTAAACCTTGAGGATCTGGCCAACCACGGGCTTCTTCTTGCCATCCTGGCCCTTGCGGGGGCGCTGTTCGCCCGCAACAACCATGACGCGATCACCTTTCTTGAACTTCGCTGGCATGACTACAGCACCTCCGGCGCGAGCGAGACGATCTTCATGTGGTTGCGCGCTCGTAGTTCGCGCGTGACCGGCCCGAAGATGCGCGTGCCCACGGGCTCGCCCTGGTTGTTGATGAGAACTGCCGCGTTGCGGTCGAAACGGATGCAGGAGCCATCCGGGCGGCGCACTTCCTTGGCCGTGCGAACGACGACGGCCTTCATGACGTCGCCTTTCTTCACCTTGCCGCGGGGAATGGCTTCCTTGATCGACACCACAATGATGTCGCCTACAGATGCATAGCGGCGCTGCGCGCCACCAAGCACCTTGATGCACATGACGCGCCGCGCGCCTGAATTGTCGGCAACGTCAAGATTTGTTGTCATCTGGATCATGGCAAACTGCCCTTGTCTCTCAAGCCTTTGTCGCCGGCACGTCGTAGAGCACTTCCCACCGCTTCAGACGGGACAGCGGCCTGCATTCTTGAATGCGAACCGTGTCGCCAGCCTTGAACTTTCCCTGCTCGTCATGCGCGTGGTAGCGCTTTGACTGACGAATGGTCTTGCCCAGCATCGGATGGGTAAAGCGGCGTTCGACGCTGACCACAACCGTCTTTGCGTTCTTGTCACTGACGACAGTGCCCTGGAGAATTCTTTTCGGCATCGTTGGTCCCTGCCCTCAGGCCTTCTTGGAGGACTGGGCTTTTTCACCCAGGATCGTGTTGATACGCGCGATGGAGCGGCGGACAGTGCGAATGCGCGCCGTCTTCTCGAGCTGCCCCGTCGCCTTTTGGAAGCGCATGTTGAACTGCTCCTTGCGGAGCTTGACCAGCTCGTCCTTGAGCTGGTCTGCGTTCATGTTTCGGAATTCCGTTGCCTGCGATTTCATGTTGCACCTAATCGGTATGGCCGAGGCGGGTGACGAACTTGGTCCGGATCGGCAGCTTGGCCGCGGCCAACGAAAGGGCCTCGCGGGCAATGTCCGACTTCACGCCGTCCAGTTCGAACAGGATACGACCCGGTTTCACGCGGCAGGCCCAGTATTCAGGCGCACCCTTACCCGAACCCATGCGAACTTCGGCCGGCTTCTTGGATACCGGAATGTCCGGGAACATGCGGATCCACACCCGACCCTGGCGCTTCATCGCGCGCGTGATGGCGCGGCGGGCAGCTTCGATCTGGCGCGCGGTGATGCGCTCCGGCTCGAGTGCCTTCAACCCGAACTCACCGTAGTCGAGCGTTGTCGCCGACGTCGCCTTGCCGTGGATACGGCCCTTGAATTGCTTGCGGAACTTGGTCCGTTTCGGTTGCAGCATTGTTTTTATCCGATTCCCTGTTGGCCCGTGTCCTATTCGGCCGGCGCCGGAGCGGGCGTGGGCGTCACAGGACGCTTGCTGCCAGCGGGCTCGTTCGATTCGTTGAGACGCTTGTCCTGCGCCATCGGGTCGTGCTCGAGGATTTCACCCTTGAACACCCAAACCTTGACACCGCAAGTTCCGTAGGCCGTCTTGGCCGTAGCAACAGCAAAGTCGACGTCCGCGCGCAGCGTGTGCAGAGGCACGCGACCTTCGCGGTACCACTCGACACGGGCGATTTCTGCGCCGCCCAGACGGCCGCCGCAGTTGATACGAATGCCAAGTGCACCCAGCTTCAGTGCCGACTGCACCGCACGCTTCATGGCACGGCGGAAAGACACGCGGCGCTCGAGCTGCTGGGCGATGCTCTCGGCGATAAGGTGCGCATCAACTTCAGGCTTCCGGATCTCGACAATGTTCAAGTGCACTTCGCTCTTGGTGAACTTGCCGAGGTCCGACTTGAGTTTCTCGATGTCAGCACCCTTCTTGCCGATCACAACGCCCGGGCGGGCCGAATGGATCGTCACGCGGCATTTTTTGTGCGGACGCTCGATGATGATACGTGCAACGCCGGCCTGCTTGAGCTTGTCGAGCAGGTACTCGCGGATCTTCAGGTCCTCGTGCAACAACTGGCCATACTCGCGACGATCGGCAAACCAGCGGGAATCCCACGTGCGGTTGATGCCCAGCCTGAGGCCGACGGGATTGACTTTCTGACCCATTAGGCTGCTTCCTTCTTCGCCGCCGGCTTGCTGCCGCGCTTGCCTTTGCCTTTTGCCTTCGTCTCTTCCTTCGGCTGCTCGCGCACGACGATGGTGAGTTCGCTGAAGGGCTTCACGATGCGGGCGCCACGACCGCGGGCGCGCGCATGAAAGCGCTTCAACACCATGTTCTTGCCAGTCCAGGCCTGCGCCACGACCAAGTCATCGACATCAAGATTGTGATTGTTCTCGGCGTTCTGGATGGCTGACCAGAGAACCTTCTTGACTTCATTGGCTATTCGCTTGGGGCTGAACTCGAGGTCAGCCATGGCTTGGTTGACCGACTTGCCGCGAATGCTTTCGACGACAAGGTTCAGCTTGTACTGCGAGCTGCGAACCATGCGGCCCACTGCCCTCGTTTCGTTGTCCGCGAGCGAACGCTCTCTCTTTGGCTTGCTCATCAGGATCTCTTTGCTTTCTTGTCCGCCGCGGTGTGACCGTGGAAGGTGCGCGTCGGCGAAAACTCGCCGAACTTGTGACCCACCATTTCCTCGGTGACCAGCACGGGTATGTGCTTCTGGCCATTGTAGACGCCGAAGGTGATGCCCACGAACTGTGGCAGGATCGTGGAGCGACGGCTCCAGATCTTCACCACTTCGCGGCGGCCGGACTTCTGCACAGCTTCTGCCTTCTTCAGCAGATAGCCGTCAACGAATGGTCCCTTCCAGACTGAACGTGCCATGCGCCTTAAACCTTCTTCACGTGACGGCTGGTCACGATGAGTTTCGACGTGCGCTTGTTGGTGCGCGTCTTGTTGCCCTTGGTTCCCTTGCCCCACGGGGTCACTGGATGGCGACCACCCTTGGTGCGACCCTCACCACCACCGTGTGGGTGGTCGATCGGGTTCATTGCAGTGCCGCGGACCGCAGGACGCCAACCCTTCCAAACGTTTCGACCGGCTTTACCGATCACAACATTCATGTGGTCAGGGTTCGACACCGCACCAACGGTTGCCATGCACTCGAGGCGCACCTTGCGGGTCTCGCCCGAGTTAAGCCTCAAAATCGCATAGCCCTGGTCACGGCCCACGAACTGCGCATAGGTGCCAGCCGAACGCGCGATCTTCCCGCCGCCACCAGCCTTGAACTCGATGTTGTGCACGATCGTACCGACAGGCATTGCCGCGAGGGGCATGGCGTTGCCCGGCTTCACGTCCGCCTTCGCGCTTGCCACGACCTTGTCGCCAGCGGACAGACGCTGCGGTGCAAGAATATAAGCCATCTCGCCGTCCGGGTACTTCACCAAAGCGATGAACGCCGAGCGGTTGGGATCATACTCCAGGCGCTCAACCGTACCTTCCATGTCGAACTTGCGACGCTTGAAATCAATGACGCGATACAGCTTCTTGTGTCCGCCACCGCGCCAGCGTGAGGTCACGCGACCATCGCTGTTGCGCCCGCCGGTCGAGTGCTGCGGCTCTGTCAGCGCCTTGAGGGGGCGCCCCTTGTGGAGGTGGCTGCGATCGACCAGCACCAGCTGGCGGGTCGACGGCGTCGTGGGCCTGAATGTCTTCAATGCCATGATATCTTACCTCAGAGACCCGTCGTGACGTCGATTGTGTTGCCGGCTTCGAGCGTTACGATCGCCTTCTTGACGTCGCTGCGCGCGCCGGGCCGACCGCGGAAAAGCTTCTTCTTGCCCTTCGTGACCAAGGTGTTCACCGCCTTGACCTTGACCTTGAACAGCTCTTCCACTGCCTTCTTGATCTGCGGCTTCGTTGCCGTGCCGGGAACCCGAAAAACCACCTGGTTGCTCTCTGAGAGCTTGGTCGACTTTTCGGTAATCACAGGGGCAATGATGGTCGCGTAATTCTGAACCTGACTCATTTCAGGCGCTCCTCAAGTGCGGCCAGCGCGGCCTTCGTGAGTACAAGCTTCTCGCGACGCAGCACATCGAGCACGTTGATCCCCTGAACAGGCAGGAGATCGATCTGCGGAATGTTGCGCGCCGCGCGCTCGAAGCCGGTGTCAAAAGCGGGTCCGTCAACAATGACCGCTGATTTCAGGCCCAACTTGCCAAACGCCGCGGCCATCTTCTTGGTCTTGGCGTCTGAAGCTGTGGCGACGTCGAGGACGATCAGATCACCTTTCGCCCGCTTCGACGACAGAGCCATTCTCAGACCCAGCGCGCGGACCTTCTTGGGAAGATCTGTTTCGCGCGAGCGAAGCACCGGCCCCATGGCCTTCGCGCCGCCACGGAACTGGGCAACGGACTGCGCACCATGACGGGCCTGACCGGTGCCCTTTTGCTTGTACATCTTCTTGGTCGTGCGATCGATCTCGCGACGGGTCAGCGTGCGATGCTGTCCCTTGTGGCGACGATTCTCCTGCCACTGAACCACCCGCGCGAGAATATCAGCGCGGGGCGTGACACCGAAGACCTCGTCGCTGAGGCTGACTTCGCCGGCATCTCCGGCATCAAGCGTTGTAACCTTGAGTTTCATGGCTTGATTGCTCCTCACGCCGCCGTTGCCGCTTCAGGCTTCTTCACGGCCGCAGGCTTGGGGGCGTCCTTGTGCAGCGGGCGCTTAACCGCGTCGCGCACCATCACCCAGCTTCCCTTGGCACCCGGGACGCCGCCCTTGATCATGATCAGCCCGCGTTCGATGTCGACCTTGGCAACTTCCATATTCTGTGTCGTGACAAGAACCTGTCCCATGTGACCGGCCATCTTCTTGTTCTTGAACGTGCGACCAGGATCCTGGCGGTTGCCGGTCGAACCGTGCGACCGGTGCGAGATCGAAACGCCGTGCGATGCCTCGAGGCCGCTGAAATTGTGACGCTTCATCACGCCCGCAAAGCCCTTGCCCACGGTGATGCCCGAGACATCGACCATCTGACCCGGCACGAAGTGATCGGCGGTGATGAAATCACCGACAGCCACCATGTTTTCGGGACTGACGCGAAACTCGGCCAGCTTGCGCTTTGGCTCGACCTGCGCCTTCGCGAAATGTCCACGATCCGCTTTGGTCTGACGTTTGACCTTTGCAAGGCCGGCGCCGAGCTGGACCGCCGTATAGCCGTCCTTCTCGACGGTTCGCTGCGCGACGACCTGACAGCCATCGAGCTTGAGAACCGTCACGGGGACATGGCGGCCGTCCTCTGTGAACAGCCGCATCATGCCTACTTTCTGTGTGATCACACCTGTGCGCATGGCACGCGCCTTCTCTCGTTCGTTACTGCAGCTTGATCTCGACGCTCACGCCCGCCGCGAGGTCGAGCTTCATGAGCGCGTCAACTGTCTGCGGTGTCGGGTCAATGATGTCGAGGAGCCGCTTGTGGGTACGGATCTCGAACTGCTCGCGGCTCTTCTTGTCGACGTGCGGCGAGCGGTTGACGGTGAACTTCTCGATCCGGTTCGGAAGCGGGATCGGGCCCCGGACGCGGGCGCCCGTGCGCTTGGCTGTGTTCACGATCTCGCGCGTCGATACATCGAGCACGCGATGATCATAAGCCTTCAGCCTGATGCGGATATTTTGGCTTTGCATGGGCCCGTTCCTGTTTCCCAACCTTCTCGCGTTACTTCGTGATCTTGACGACGACGCCCGAACCGACGGTGCGACCGCCCTC
>CAZABH010000053.1:9221-13838 GCA_964483585.1 uncultured Flavobacteriaceae bacterium | reverse complement strand
GCCAACTACTTCGCCGCCGCCGGATACGATGCAGCCTGATCGGAAAAGGCTCTAGGCGGCCTACGCCGGAGGAATACCTACGGACAACGCCCACATCGAGGCGCTCAACAGCCGCCTACGGGCGGAATGCCTCAACGCGTCGTGGTTCCTGTCCCTGGCCGATGCCAGGGACCGGCTCGAGGCGTGGAGGACGGAGCACAACGAGGAACGGCCGCATGGGTCACTGTGGAACTTGACCCCGCGGGCGTTCGCCGAGCACGCTCGAACAGCCCGACGAGTTGCGGAGCCCCCGGACCAGAGCAGGGTCAGGATCAAAACGGCGGAGGCCAACTCACATCTTGACAGTAGTGGTTAAATGTTCACGATAATGGTCTTCATTGTGGTTATGGCGCAATATGGTTTCAAATTTTCCACAGTTCGCTACCCGCATGCGGTGCGGCGTGGCTACGTTGTCCTTGTGACTCGCTCTGGCCTCTACGTTGTGCGCCATCCTCTGACATCCAATAAGTAGCATGCCCTGTATGAAGAAACATAATGATCAATTTTTCTGAGAAAGCCCGCAGGGAACACCAAGTTGCATCGCGCAGCAGGGCGCGCATGGAGTTGGGCGCGGGGGCCGTGGTGCCGGTCGCAGGCGACGTGGCAGAGGCCATCTTCCAGACGTTCTGCTGGCTGGCGCGCGAGCCCGGCGGCAGCCTGACCGTGCGGCAGGTTGCAACCGTTCTGGAGCTCTCACGCATGGGTAAAGTCGATTTCGGAGACACAGCCGATCGGCTCGGGGTCTCACGGCCTACTCTCAGCCGCATTGTCGAGCGCCTCGTGGACAGCGGCCTGGTTGTCCGTTGCCAGAACGCTGAAGATCGACGGCGACTCCTGCTCACCGTCACGCCCCAGGGCGCGCAGTTTGCCAACACACTCCTCGCGATGCGTCAACCGGAGGAGAGCCCGAAGCGCGCCATGCTTGCGGGGGTGGGAGCTCCTTCGGAAGTCGAACCAAGCGAAGTGTCTCTTGAGAGACGGTCCCTGCTATTATCAGGCACTCTCAGCGTTTCGGAATCTGCGGCTAAGCCCACAACAGGTCCTCGGCGCCGCCGGAAGTGATTGTGCGTGGCGCTAATCAAATCGGAGCAATGCGATTGGCGCGCAGATCTTGGTCCGGCTCGAACCAGTTGGCCACTGCCGGCAGATCCCAACTGGCTGCTCGAGCGTTCAGTTGGAGCAAGTGCCACAGGCAGTGTAGGTCATTGCGCGACATGCTCATGGTGATGTCCTGACACTGGGCTCCGGCCAGAGTTAAAGCGTAGTCGGTATCTGACAACACGCTGACATTCACTTTCGTTACCAAAAAAACAGTATCCGCTTTTGCTGCCGTAGAGCGAAGCGGGCTGGCAGGGTTGGAAACCGCCTGCGCTAGTGCCGACTGATGCGCGTAGTAGAGAGCTTCTTTCTGGAGGTCGGCAGGCATCTGGCGTATATTTGAATCGATCGCGACAAGGAGCTGCGCAAGCGACTGAAGCAGATTAGCGGTAATCCGCCTTGTCATCAAAGCCACACCGCTGGAGCTCTGCGAACTACTGCAATGCAAAATCAAACGATCCTCGACCTCATCGTGCCAAACTTCTACCGCGTAGCGCATTCGCAAATTTCGCGTGACATAAGCAGAGCGCGCCATGGTCGCAAGGATCTTTCTCTCGTATCCAACAGATGTATATCCCTGAGATAAACGGCAAAGCATAATGCATAAACACGCTGGATTGAGGAGCTCTGTATCCAAATGTCTGCGCCCGAAGCGCCGCCGTGGTCTGGCGGATCGCGGGACCACCGGGGTGAATTGGAGCGCCTTTTGTGGCAGTGTTGTCCACATCAGCACTGATATGTATCTGCTGCCTTAAGAAGATGAAGCAAGTAAGCGCTAAGCAGCGGACGCTCCTCCTCAGCGCGTTCCATTGCCCAGTGGGACGACCCTATGAGGCCGAAAGCCGTCCTTTCGCATAAGCTGGCGTCAGGAGACGATCTCGCTATTCCGGATGGGGATCGTGCCGGAGAGCCTCGAGGAAGCTCGGTCGTGCAAGACGGCGCGCCAGAGAACACTGCCAAAGTTCATTCCCATGTTCACGAAGCCACCACCATCAATAACTTCTACCGCCCTCACCGCTGAGCGCTGCTCCTGCGTCAGGCAATTCATCACGTGGGCTAGCAAAACGTCACGCGGAATGCCGTGGAGTGTTGACCCCCCTCGAAAACGCCTGCGAACCGGTCCACCCTGGAGCGATTCGGACCCTGCGTCTGAACCGCTGAAGTGCGTCTCGCCCCGGCGCTGACTCATAAGAAGCGCACGAAGGTTTCCGCCTTCGTTTCCCACAAACGCTGGCGCACCGCTCTTTGCCACCCGGCTTCGGGGCTCAACCCGCGGCGCACGGCCGGCTCTTGGGATGGCAGGTATGAATTTCGTGATCTGATCATCACGCGTTGAAGCGGAAGCCAGCGTCCTGGCCGAAACTGAACGCGGACGGCTCTTCCTCGATGGGCTGGCCGGGTCGGCGAACCACAAGGCCATCGCGCAGGTTGGCCAGCGAAACGAGATGCGCGTAAGCGAGCAGGAGGGCTCCACAGCGCTGCAACTGCACCAGGTCGTCCGGCCCGACCGCCATCAGCCTGTCGCCGTCCAATACTCGGAAGCCCGTGAGGCCTCGTTCGGCCTCGCCGCGCCGTCGGACGACGAGGCTTCGCTCGACCAGAAGACCAAGCCGATCGAGCTCGGCTACCATTCGGGCGGTTGCCTCTGCGTCGCGCTGCAGATTGGCCAGCGCCTGACGCATCCTGGTGAGGGCCGGACTCGGCGCCCCTTCCTGGGTGAACAGTGGCTCGCCGCGGCTCGTGCTGAGGTTCGGCGCCGCCTCGTCGATTACGATGGCAAAGGACGCCTTGTCGGCCGCGGCATCCCGGCTGACTTCGGCAAGGCGGAACGGGTAGGTAAGCACATAGGCCGGCACATACCCACCGAGCCAGCGGCCCGCATTGTCGACATGAGCATTCTTGCCGGCCTCGGTCCCGAGAAGGGCCAGCGGAAGTCCTTCGGTCTTCGGAAAGAGGACCACATAGGCACGCGCCGCGTCGCGGATCTCCCCGGAGACCAGGGGACAGACCATCAAGGACGCCGCGTGACCGTAGAGCCGATTCGGCTCGAACCGCAGGGCCCGGTGGCGCTCCGGACTGAGGGGAACGGAGGTGCGGTCCATCGTGTTGCGTCAACCCGGACAGGGGGCTTGGACAGCGGCTTGGCTGGCGCCCGATGAAAGAAGGGCCGCCCCCTTGAGGGCGGCCCGGGAAGACCCCTGGCCCGTCCGGGCCAGGGGTGGTTGGAGCCTCGGCTCAGGCGAAGATGATGTTGTCCACCGTCAGCCTCGCAGGATCCGTCTCGTCAACGAGCCGGATCTCGAAGTCGAAGCCATCGGCCGTGACGATGAGGCCATCGTCAACGCTATCGCCATCCCAGTCGCCGACCACGGCGTTGACCCCGACATCCTCGGTCACCCCGATGATGCTCAGATCGAGCTTCGACCAGTTGTTGATGTTCGCGTCGGTGTAGCCACCGAACACGAAGTTATCGATCGTCCAGATCCCATGCACGTCATCCGTCGGATCCGCAGTACCGTTGTCATCCAACAGTTCGGCATCCTCCATGAAGCGGAAGATCGAGTTGAACTGGGCGTCTGCATCGGCCGCGCCACCGAGTGCCGTCAGCGTAATGGTGAAGTCGTTCCCACCGACCACGAAGGTCACGTCGGAGCCAGGGTCTTGGTCGTTATCCAACTCCGCCGTGAAGCTACCGGCGTAGCCGGAGACGTCGATCACCTCCAGCGTCGGCGGCAGGCCGAAGTCGTCGTCGAACTCGAGGCTGTCATCCGAAGAACCACCCGTCACGACGAGATTGCGCGCGTCCCCACCCAGGACCAGGTCGAAATCCCAGTCATAGCCCGGGGCGGCACCGCTGGCGGCAACATCGAGATTGATCGTCCCGAAACCGTAGATTTCGAGATTCTGATCACCATCCGACCAGTTTCCAGCCGGCTGGCCCAGCAGCGAAACGTCCAGCGTTGCCCCGGTTGTCTTGCTGTAGAGCTCGATGTCGCCGGTGATGCCCGGCGCGAAGATCGACACCGGACCAGACAGGTCATCGAGGACGAGTTCGCCGCTGGTCCTGACGATGTCGTAGACAGTCCCGGCCGCCATGCCGCCGGCGTCGAAGTAGCCCTCCGCCCCCAGGTCCTGGTTCAGCCCCAGGCCCGATGCCACCGACATGACGCCCGCCAGGGCATTGGTGCCGAACTGGATGGTCTGGAAGCCGGAGATCACGGTCGTGTCGTCAGCGACGGTGCTTCCCGCCGCGACGGTGTTGACAACCATGTCCCCGTGCAGCGCCAGCAGGTTCTGCTGACCGGCGCTGGTGGAGGCAAGGATCTGATCCCGCGCCACCGGGCTGAATACCGCGCTGGACGTGCTGAGCAGGGAGGCCTCGAGCACCAGCTGCAGGTTGCCGGTGAACGCATCAGCCCCGGTGCCGTTGGCACGGATGTCCATGGTGCCGCGGCTGCTGTCGAGGCCAGCGAGATCCAC
>CAZABH010000053.1:6532-9121 GCA_964483585.1 uncultured Flavobacteriaceae bacterium | reverse complement strand
CACCGCGGGCGAGAACAAGCTTCTCGATGTTGGTGAACGCCGCGGGAGTCGCCACGCTACCCGTGCCCAAGTCCTCATTCAGACGGAAGGTGTCGAAGCCGGCACCGCCATCCACGCTCAGACCATCCCGTTCCGTCGTGAGGAACGAGATCACGTCATCGCCGGCACCGGTCCCGATCGTGATGGACTTGGAGTGCGTCACGCCGCTGATGGAGACGCGGTCCACATCGGCATCCGCGCCGGTCGTAATCGCGAGGCGGTTGTACTGGCCGCCACTGACCGACACCGTGGCCGTACCCTCCCCGGTGTTGACGGACACCAGGTTGTCGTTGGGCGCACCGCTGTCAGTGAACACGCCGCCGGTAATGGACACCTCGTCCGTGCCGCCACCGGTCTCCACGGTAACCTGACCACGGCTGGTCACGTTATTGAGCTGCACATCATCACGGCCGGTTCCCGACGTAATGCCGACCGACGCATTCTCGCCGCGCATGACCACGTTCTGGAGAAAGACGTAGTTGGTCCCGGCACCCGCATCGATCTGCAACTGCTCGCTGTCGGGGCCAGGATGCGCGCTTCCGATGCTGCTATTGGAAACAAAGATATCGTCGTTCCCCGCCAAGGAGGTCAGGGACACGCTTCCGTCTACGTCAGCGGCCGTAACGTCAATCAGGTTGAAGGATCCGAACGCGTCGCCGTTGCCGATGGCGATCGCGAGGTCGCCGTCGACGGTCAGCGCTTCACCCGTGCGACCGGCCTGAACAGTAGAAAGGCCATCGCCGACCGTGACGGTCATGTTGGAGCGAACGGTGGTGTCGGTCACTGCGATGAAATGGCCCGACCCAGCGCTGTCCCCCGCCTCGATGGTGAGGTTGCCTCCACCGGTAACGGGGTGCGGGTAGCGCGCCACCGTGACCTCATCCACGACGATGTCGCTGTCGCCTTCGCCCATTGCGATCAGAACGTCACCCACGATATCCGCGTTCGTCATCACGCCGGAGTCGAATTCTCCCCCGGCGGTGACGGTCAGACCATCGCTGAGATCAACGTCATCGACGGTGAAGACGTTCTCGCCCTCGCCAAGCGCGATGACGACCGGCCCGGTCGCCGCCACCACATCGATGGTGACATCATCGTCCCCTGCAGCGACGTCGACCGTGACGGCCCCGCCGTCGAGGTTCTCGACGACCAGGATGTCATCACCCCCGCCGAGCTGGGCGCTGATGGTCGTGTAGTTGTCGTCGGGCGACGCGTCCCCTGCGATGGTCGCGTTGTCGACACCCGCGCCGGTCGTCAGGTCAAGAGCCAGGTTGGCGTCGTCGCGGATGAAGATGTCCAGGACGTTGCCGCCCTCGCCGCCCGTGATGGAGGCCGATCGGTCGAAGCCGTTGGCCGGGCTGGTGTTATAGACGAACCCCATCATGTTATCGACGGAGCCGATCTGGCCGGCGAAGCCGCCCGCGTCGAAGGTGTTCAGGTCCTCGAAGGACGTTTCGATCTCGAGCACGGTGGCGGCGCTGGCGGATCCAACCCCAGCAGTGGCCGGGGCACCCGCGACACTCACGTCAAGAAGACGGTTGGCGGTGGTTTCCAGAGCATCAAGGTTGCTGCTCTGCTCGCCCACGAAGACGTTGAAGGTCTCGATGCCGCGGAGGCCCGGGGTGACGTTGCCCGGCGTGGTCGAGCCGATGGTCAGGACGCCGCCATCCTCGCCGTTGCCGACGTTGTTCAGGACGATGTTGACCGTATCGGACGCGGACAGCGACTGCGGCCGGAAGAGGACCGTGTAGTCCACGTTCGGCGCCGTGCTGTCCATGCCGACGAAGGTGTTGAGGGTAGCGTCTCTCACTTCCAGATTGGCATCGCTCTCGACGGACCACCACTGCTGGACGTCGCTCATGTTCCAGCTGGCGTTGCGGTAGGCGTCGACCAGAACGGCCCCCCCACCGGTGGCGGTCAGGAAAACGTTCTGGACGTTCTGGGTCGAGGGATCGATCGCAACCTCACCGAAGAACGTGGTCCCCTGCGGGATGACCGTTGCGATCAGGCTGTTCGTCCCGCCGGCGCCGTCGATCCTGTCGGTCGGCTGAAGGGTATTGGAGGACTGGCCGAGATTGTTGGAGTCGAGCGGAGCGAAGAAGGTGTCGTCGCCGCCCGTGCCTGCCAGCACGTCCGTGCCAACGGTAAGGGTGTTGCTCTGGATCGAGGTGTCGTTCACCGCGACGGTCGCGGTCTGGCCGGCGACGGTCAGGCTGAGCGTCTCGGCACCCTCGGTGGTGGCGTCGGCCGCCAGGGTCACCTCGATGATGGCATTGCCCTGGGCGTCGACCGTCGTGGTGCCGGTGAGCTGGCCACCGACCACATCGGCGGAGCTGACGCCGGTGATGCTGTAGGCGAGGGAGGTGCCGGGGGCGACGTTGTCGGTGTCCAGCACGAACTGGACCGTCTGGCCCTCATCGGCCGCGCTGGCTGCGGCGCCGTCCACGAAGGCGGCGAGGCTGTAGACCGGCGCCGGCGGCGGCGGCGGGGTGAGGGAGGTGTCGTTCACCGCGACGGTCGCGGTCTGGCCGGCGACGGTCAGGCTGAGCG
>CAZABH010000053.1:0-6432 GCA_964483585.1 uncultured Flavobacteriaceae bacterium | reverse complement strand
GGCGACGGTCAGGCTGAGCGTCTCGGCACCCTCGGTGGTGGCGTCGGCCGCCAGGTTGACCTGGATGACAGCCTTGCCCTGGGCATCGACCGTCGCCGTGCCGGTGAGCTGGTTGCCCACCACGTCAGCCGCCGAGACGCCGTCGATCGTGTAGGTGAAGGTCGAACCGGCCGCGACGTTCTCCGTCTGCAGCGTGAAGAGAACCGAGCCACCCTCGTTCACCGAGGTGTCGCTGACATCGAGGTCGAACGCCGGCCGCGGCGTCATGTCGAGCGGGCCGGAGAAGACCGCGGTGCCGAGGGCGTTGCTGTCCAGGAGACGGTCCACAGCCTCATCGCTGCGCGCCTGGAACTCCGGCGACTCGGAGAAGGCCAGCAGCATGCGCGACGTGCTCATGCCCGAGTCGAGGTACCACTGGATCTCTGAAGGAGCGGGGGAACGGCCCAGCACGTTGACATAAAGCGCGGTGATGAAGGCCGCGCTCGGACTGCCGGGGCCGCTCGACGGGTAAAGGGTGGCGAATTCCGGCGACGCGGCGAAGTTGGAGGCGAGGGTGGAAACGCTCGCCTGACCGGCCCGCAGCTGGTCCGCATAGAAATTGATCGCGTCCGACGACTCCGGGACCCGGCCGAAGGCCGCTTGGTAGAGCCGGATCACCGGGTCGACGAACGTCGTTGCCTCGGTAGAATCGATGAGGGAGGCGCGCACCTCCTCGAGCGTGAAGTCGCCAACGCTTACGCCGTCGTTCCAATAGCTTACTTCTGCCGCGGTCGGGTCGCGGAAGAGGATTTTTTGGAAGTACGTTGTGATCGTGCCGGTGCTGCTGCCACTCATCGTCGGATACCCCTGGTCCCTGAAGGTTGACTCGAACGCGACGCCGTCACGCCATCTCGATGTTGGATAACATCAATTGCGTCCCCGGTCCATGATCCCCTAGTAGGCGGGGCGCATACAGTAAAGTGCTAATCAGCCCTGAAATCCTGGTTCGACTGCGCGCACGTCATTTTGTGGCTCCCGCGCCACACCGGGTGGCGCGGGGGTTTGATGTTAAAAAGCAGCGAACTTGGCGCAGCCATTGGAAGCTGCTACCGTCGTCCACGAAGCGATTTCGTCGGCGCGGCCGGCGCGGAGTCGGCCATGTATGTGCACCAGCAACGCCGCCAGGACAGCGAGACCCAGGAGCTTCGGCGCGCGGCCGGCCGCTGGTTGCGGATCCTCCGAGAGGCACGCGGCCTATCGCAGCGCGAGCTCGCCGAACGTGTAGGGACCGATTACTATTCGTTCATATCGCAGCTGGAGACCGGCCGCGGGCGCATCCCGCCAGACCGTTACCGGGCTTGGGCCGATGCGCTCGGTGTGCCGGCCGCGACCTTCGTGCGCAGCCTCATGCGCTATTACGATCCAGTCACCCACGGGATCCTGTTTCCTGACGACTTGGACGCGCCGACAGGCTGAACCTCACAATCATGCTTGCCTCCGTTCTCCCTTTCCGGCGGCGTCCGGCACCCCGCGAGTGGACCGACCACGACAAGGCCGAGTTCTTCCGTGTCATCGACGTTCTTGGTCGCGTCGGCATCCTGCTCGAACTCGAGATCGGCCTGACGGACGAGGGCGAACCTTGGGCAGTCTTCTGCGTGTCGGAGTCGGGCGAGCCGGTTATCCATATCGCCCGCCTCGGTGCCTGCTATGTTCTGGCTGCAACGACGCTGGCTGAGCCGCTGCGAGGCCCCGAACTGCACGCCCTGGTCCGCGTGGCGCTGCAAGACACTCGTGCCGCCGTCCTGCCCAAATCCGACAATGGGGTGCTCGCGCTGCACCCCGCCGCCTTACTCATGGTGTTAGTGGCGACCTGCTGGTTCCAGGCAGCCCATGCCGCGGATCCCGCTACCGATCCTTCCGCCAAACGGCTACGATCCCAACTGGAAACGCCCACCAAGGAGGAGCCATTCCTTCCCGAGTTGGACGCCACGTCGGAGCGCGAGGCTCAGGAGCCCGGCGGAGACCATGCCTCCTTGCGCTTTCAGCACAGCCTGGCCGTCGCTGTGGCTATGCTGGCCTTGATGAACGTTGGCAGCGAGCTAGCATCGCCTATTCGCGAGCCGACTGCTACGGACATGATGAGCCTGCTCGACGAAGCAGGCGCGGCGCCTGCTCAGACACACGAGGAGGACGACCTCACGGCCGGTCCGCGCAGCACAGCCGACCTGGGCAGCGTCCTGTCTACGGATCCCATGCCGGTTCTGGCAGATGCCCCCCTCGCCCCAAGCCCGGCGATGCCGCCGACCGTGGCGCAGGCAGAGGTCGTGTCGCGCCAAGCTGGAGCGACCCCGGCCAAGAACAGCTTCGACGCAGCCGCCGCCTCCATCAGTATCGACGGCGGCATCGTCTGGCGGCAGGATGGCGCTCTGCTCCAGCTTGCCGACGATGGGCTTCTGGACGTGAACTGGTCAGTTGTTGCGCAGACCTACGCGCCAGCGCGCCCTGCCGGTGGCCCGCCAGCGCTCGGCCTCAGCGACCCGGCGCCCGCTCTGCCCGCAGTCGCCGAACCCGCGAGGAACGCACCGAACGACCCTGTCGTCAGCCTCGACGCGTATCAGGCTTTGCTGCTGGTGCAACCCGCGAAGGCCTTGACGACGGCATCCGAACTGGCGCCGGAACTGGCACAGAAGTTCGCCGCCCTAATCCGCGTTGACCTTCCACTGCAGCTCCGTGCGCCGGCGGAGCCACCTTCAGAGACGATGGGCGCGGAGATCGTTGCACGACCTCCGCTCGCCTCGGCTACTTCCGTCGTACTGCAGGAAAGTGTGACCCTGCTTTCTGCTGGCGGCCAGGCCGGAGCTACGGAGCAGCAGGTGAGCCTCGACGCAGCACTTGCCCAGCTCCGGGAGTTCACCAAGAGCACACCGGACCATCTCACCATTTTGGCCAACAAGTCGCTGGTTCTGGTGGATCCGGCAGTGCTCACGAGCGGTCAGTCGTCCGCGTACAGCAGCTTCACCATGTCCGACGGCAGCGAGATCGCCTGGGTCTACCCGGTCGGCGTGTCGGCTATGACTTGGTACCTGTGACGCCTTTTAGCGCTCGCCGCGTCATTGGCGATCAGGGATAAGTTGGGTCCGTCTAGGAGCAGAGGACGATGCGACGGAGCCGGTACAAGGCGCTGACTCACAGGCGCGATGTCCGGTCAAACGGTCAACCTGCCGCCAACTCCGGATCAGGCGCATGAGCCAAGCCCCGCCTATGGCAGCCTCGCCGCTTCTCAGCGGCATGCGGGCGATTCAAGCGCCCTTTGTGACCACAGTTGTCTTTAGCTT
This sequence comes from uncultured Flavobacteriaceae bacterium, assembly GCA_964483585.1. Taxonomy (GTDB): domain Bacteria; phylum Pseudomonadota; class Alphaproteobacteria; order Micropepsales; family Micropepsaceae; genus SZUA-430. The sequence continues at coordinate 3,118 of CAZABH010000053.1, read as the reverse complement.
CTTCATCAATCTGCTGATGTTCATCAGCCCGCTCTATATGCTGCAGATCTATGATCGTGTCCTGACTAGCCGCAGCACTGCGACGCTTGTCGGTATCACTGTGCTGGCTGGTGCCCTGCTGCTCGTGTACGCCGCGCTCGAGATGATCCGCTCACGGGTATTGGTACGCGCCGGTCTGCTGTTCGATACGAGTATAGCAAAGCCCGCGTTTGACGCAGCACACCGCGCGGCGCTGCGCCAGCCCGGAGCAAGCCAGATGCAGGATCTGCGCGATGTGGACACTCTACGAGAGTTTCTCACCGGGCCTGGTTTGATCTCATTCTGCGATGCGCCGTGGCTGCCGATCTTCGTTGCGGCGGCGTTCATGCTGCATCCGTGGTTCGGCTGGATTGCTGTCGGCGGAAGCGTGGTGATCATCGGACTGACACTGCTCAGCGAAGTCGCAACCCGCCGTCAACTGCTGGGTGCGGCGAGCGCCAACGCTTCTGCCCTGCAGGGTGCGCAGGCGAGCTTCCGCAACAGCGAAGTCGTGCATGCTATGGGCATGCTGCCTGCGCTCCGGGCGCGCTGGGAGCGGGCGCATGCTGACCATCTGGTCCTCCAAGCCCAGGCAAGCGACCGCGTCGGGCTGCTCGTCGCTGCGACCAAGTTCGTCCGAATGCTGCTCCAGATCGCGATCCTCGGGGTCGGCGCCTACCTAGCGATAGGACGAGAAATTTCGCCGGGCGCGATGATCGCTGCCTCCATCCTGATTGGCCGAGCGCTACAGCCCGTTGAGCTAGCGATTGCCAACTGGCGCAGCTTTGGCGCCGCGCGCGCCGCCTATGGACGTATCAAGGCACTCTTCGAGGAGGCGGGGGCAGAGCAGACGCAGGTGTCGCTACCGCGGCCCGACGGCCGACTCCAAGCCAGTGGGCTTGTGGTGGCCGCGCCCGGAACACAAAGGCTGATTCTACGTAGCGTCTCCTTCGAGCTGATGCCGGGTGAGGTGCTGGCGGTCATCGGCCCTAGCGCGGCCGGCAAGTCGACGCTGGCCCGCGCGCTGGTCGGAGTTTGGCCGGCTGCTGCCGGCACGGTGCGACTCGACGGCTCGGCACTGGCGGATTGGCATCCTCAGGATCTCGGGCAACACATTGGCTATCTGCCGCAAGATATCGAGCTGTTCGGCGGTACGGTCGCTGAGAACATCGCACGGTTCAGCGACCCGAACGATGCGGCGGTGATCGCCGCCGCCAGCGCGGCCGGATGCCATCAGATGATCCAAAATTTACCCCAAGGATATAACACGCCGATCGGTCGCGGCGGCACGGCGCTTTCGGGGGGGCAGCGGCAACGCCTCGGTCTTGCCCGCGCCCTTTACGGCAAACCGCGCCTGCTTGTTCTCGACGAGCCGAACTCGAACTTGGACGCCGCCGGTGAAGAGGCGCTGGTGGCCGCCGTGCAGAGTTTGAAGGTGTGGCGCACGACCACGGTCATCATCACACACAAACTCAGCATCCTAGCTCTCGTCGACCGCGTTCTTATCCTCGATGAGGGCGGCGTGCAGGCCTTCGGGCCACGCGACGCGATCCTTAGCCGTCTGGTGGGTCCGAAAGTGGTGCAGAGCAGCGTGCCGCACACTCCTGCTCCTGCTGAGATCCGACGAGCCGTGCCCTCTGAGCGATGAGCACCATCACGACCCATACCCTATCGCGCGACTGGCGCCGCCCAGCGGCGGTTGGGTACCTGCTCATCGTCGTCGTGTTCGGCTGGCTCGGGGGGTGGGCCGCGGTAGCCAAGCTAGACCGCGCGGTCGTCGCGACGGCCGTCATCGCCGTCGAGTCGAACCGCAAGGTGGTGCAGCACTTCGAGGGCGGCATTATCAGTGACATTCTCGTCCGGGAAGGTGACCGGGTAAGCGAGGGGGACGTAGTATTACGCCTCACCGATGTGCAGGCGCGCGCCACCGCCGAGCTACATCGCAATCAGCTGGACGCTGCCCTCGTGTTGCAAGCGGGCCTGCTGGCTGAGCGTGACGAGGCTGCGACCATCACTTGGCCCGGTGATATTCAGCATCGAGCCAGCGAGCCGCTGTTGGCACGCCTCATCCAGGACCAGACCGCGCAGTTTGTAAGCCGACGAGAGGCCAGGCACGGCCAGACTGCTATCCTGCTCCAGCGCGCGCAGCAGTTCCGCGAGGAGATCCGTGGCTTCGAGGTGGAGCGGGGGGCAACTGAGCGGCAGCTGGCACTCATACGGCGTGAGCTCGACGCTCTGCAGGAGCTCTTCAGGAACCGGCTGGTCCCGATCAACCGCGTGATGGCGCTCGAGCGGGAACGCGCCCGTCTCGAAGGACTGACAGGTCGGTTACTCTCTGACGCCGCGAAGGCTGAGCAAGCAATTTCTGAGACCCAGTTACAGATCGCACAGCAGAACCAGCGCTTCCGCGAGCAAACCGCCGCAGCGCTGATGGAGACTCGGCAAAAGATCGATGATCTGCACGAGCGTATCGCCGTGGCAAGCGATGTGCTAGCCCGCGTCAAGATCCGTGCCCCACACGCTGGCACGGTGCTCGGGCTCCGGGTCTTCGGTGTGGGGCAGGTGATTCGGTCCGGCGAGGCACTGATGGAGATCGTCCCATTCGACGACCAGCTCGTCGTGCATGCTCAATTCACCCCGGGTGACGTCGCCAATCTCCAGCCCGGTCAAGAGGTGGAGGTGCGTTTCCCCGGCGTCCAAGCCCGGACCGCGCCGCTGATTCTGGGTCGGCTTGAGCGGCTCTCGCAGGACCGATTGACGGATGCCTCCACGGGCCAGCCCTATTTTCTCGGCTTAGTGTCAGTCAACAAGCTTGGGCTCCCGCCTGCCCTCGAAGGTCGTCTGCGCGCAGGAATGTCTGCCGAGATCCTAGTAGCAATTGGCGAGCGGACGGCTCTCAGCTATCTCGTCTCCCCACTTACTCAGTCTCTGCGCCGCGCCTTCACCGAAGAGTAGCTTGTCGTCCGTGAAGAACGCAGTCTCAGCGCGCTGCGAGTTGCGGTGTGGGCGTAGGTGCCGTGGTGTAGCGCGACGATCTGGATGGGAGCCGTATTGCCTCACCTGAAAATGCTCCCGGGCCGAATGCCCGTTGCCTCACCAG
>CAZABH010000052.1:0-15349 GCA_964483585.1 uncultured Flavobacteriaceae bacterium | reverse complement strand
AACAGCGTCGTGATCGCGAGATTCGGCGATGCGCCGGGATTGACGATGACCGCCGTCGGATTGCCCGGATTGTCGTAGTTGATCTGCGTGACAAGCTCGGTCGGATCCGTCTTCCGGATCATCTTGCCGATGCTGTTGTAGACATACTTCGTTGTCGGCACCTTGCCATTGATCGTCGGCTGGCGCATCTCGGTGACCAGGCACGTGGTCTGGTTGATCGACCAACTGGTCGTCGCGCCCAGCGCATTGGTCTCGGACAGCTTGGTGTTGCACAGCGTGTCATAGGTCGCGGTCGTGCTCGTCGGCGCCAGCGCCGGTGTCACGCCGGGCTTCGCGGTGCGCGTTGTGGTCGTCACATTCGACCGCGCGTCATATTGATAGGAGACGGCATTACCCTCGGGCGCAATCTCCTTCACCTTGCGGCGCAGATTGTCGTACTCCGTGCGCGACGTGCGGCCGAGCGGATCCTCAACGCTGACAACATTCCCGAACCGGTCATGCCGCGTACGCGTGGCGTGCCCCAGCGGACTGACCACCGACGACACGCGTCCGCCGCCAATGTGATAGGTCGTGATGTTACCGAGTGCGTCCGTCAGCGACGACACAACGCCCAGCGCGCCCGTCGAAAACACAGCCTTGAGCAATGGTGCATTCGGCGTTGTCGGCGGTCGAACCTCAAAGAGCCCGCCCTCCTCGAGGTAGCGCCAGGTGTGCCCCGCAGCATCGATCACACTGACAAGCGGTCCTGAACGCGAGATCGCCACCGATCGCCCCGAGGCTGCATGTGACACAGTCGCTCCAAACCCGCCGGTACCAGCCGTCGCAACCGTCAGGCTGCGCCCGAGATTGTTAGATAGCGTAGTCCCATTCCATGTCACCGTAACGCCAAAGGGGAACGCCTGCCGCGAGAAACCCATGATCGCTTCCTGCGACAGCGGACCATTGTCCGGCCCACCGACACAGGTCGTATGGCTGGCGTCCCAGACGCCATAGTAAGAAACCTCACGCTGCGCACCGGTCAGGCGAACGCAGGTCTTGTAGCGCCACTTGTGCTGGCGCAGGTTAGGTGCATCCAGCTGCCGCACGCCCAGCAATTCGGCAGTTTCTGCACTGCCACGCATCGAATAAGTGCCATCAGCAAGCCGCGTGAAGCTGCGGCTGTCATGACCTTGCTTGATCGTGATCGTGTTGAGCTGGATCGTCTCGGCCCACCAGGCCGCCACATAGGCGCCCGAGATCTGACGTTGAAGGTTCGCAAGCGGCGTCGGTCCATCACCAAGGTGCGACAGAAGAACCTGGGCAGCGACCAATGTCTGCACGGCTGCACGCGGGTCATCCTGCCCGAAGATCTGCGACCCATCGCTGGAGATACTGGCGTAGTGATGCAGGTTCGAGGTCCAGCCGCCATAACCGAAGATCGGATCACGCCCCGAGGTGATGGGCAAGGGCTCGCCCTCGGGGACATAGATTTCGAGATCCTCGACACCAGAGCGATAGGACCGCTGGAATGACAGCGCATAGGGATAGCCGCCATTGCCAACCGTCAGGTCCGGCGGCGGCGTGTAATCCAGGACCCCGTTCTTCAGATCCACATTCTGTGCGGCGGCGCGGGACGAGAATTGCTGGTCGAGGAAATCGTCCGGGATTGAATAGATGCGCGAAGGATTGGTTTCGACATCGCTGGAACCACCACCGCCCTTGCCCATGGCATGCAGCCGCGAGGAGATGTGTGCAACCGCACCGGTGACAGGATGAACAGCAATGAAGGCCCCCGCCCGGTCGGGATCGTCGATGGTTTTGCAGGTTGGACTGGACTGGTGAAAGTAAACGAGATTGCCATAGATTGTTTTTGTCACCGTCCGAAAGACAAGCGGCCAGGAGCCTTTTGGTTCAGGCAGCTTGGCGAAATCCACAACCCCGGGGTCGGGATAGGAATTGAAGTCCGGCACCTGGACCTTCATGGTCCCGCCCGATGTCGTTTCATCAGGCGATCCTTCAAACCGGCACAAATGATAGCGCAGCGCCGGCGCGGGCCCCAGAGACGACGAGCGTGGGACAAACACCGTGTACCCCGCATCCACATACGCCTCGGCTTGCTCTTTCATTGGCGAAGAGGCAACGCCGTTGTAGTCCGTCGTCGCACGATAGTCATTGAGGATCTGCGACTTGACCCAAGCCCAGTTCGCACTGGTGGCTGCATAATAGACACTGTTGGCGCCGAGACCCGAATGCGCCCAATCAAGCTGAGCAACCGTCGAAACCGGATAGGTGGAATCCGCGATCTGGTGACCGATACTGCCTTCGAGCGCCGACGAAAGCATGCCGATCGTGCGCATCACCCGCGCAACCTGGGTCATGTCACCGCTGCGCGGAATGGTTGAGAGCGCAGGCTCCATGCTGAACATGTAGGACGTTGCGGACGGCGCCGCATTCGACGCTGCAGGCTCATGAACGCCAACCGCGCTGGACACGCCCACAATGTCGTGCAGCACCACTTCGGTGTTTGCCAGCCGCCCAACCAGCGCAGCCATCTGCTGGAACTGGATCAGCCAGGCGGTTGCCATGCGCCGGCGGGTCGAGATCTGCTGCGGCTGAATGGCCGGATCGCCATCCCCCGACCAATTGTGAAACGTCGTGTGTCCCTGCCGCGCCGTATGCTGACGCTCCTGCCAGCCCGCCAGTTCGCTGGAAGGCCGCCCGCTGGCGATGATGATCTGGTGCGCCCCGACGAATTGTCCGCCGACCGGCACCACCCGATCCATGTAGGTACCGTTGACCACACCTGCCGTCGTACCGCCCGCATAAGGCTGGTTGACCGTGACAGCATTGTCCATCGGGCCCCCACTGACCCACCCCGTCACATCGGTCTCGCCCAACAAGACGCGAAACTTCAGCGATGTCGGAGTGGCCAGACGTTCAGGATGGGCCTCGAACGTGATCTGGTTTCCATAGATCTCGTTCAGATTCCACGCCAGCGTGCGCGGCTGACCGTCGGCCTGAAACGACAGCGCCACCCGTGTGCGCAGCACCAGCGGAACGTCGCCACTGAAACTGGGCCCGAGCACTGTCTGATAGGGCAGATTGGCCTGCCGCAACGCGGCCCCGTTGACGGGCGTGATGGCCCGCCCTCCGATCACGTCCTCGATCGAGGCTGCAGGAAGGCTGTTACGGATATGGTTGAGCAGCGCCCCCGCCATGGTGTTCAACGACGAACGAACACCCGCCCGGTTCAATCCACTGACGTGTGCCGCTCCATTCGTGGTGGTAGCCGACGCACCGGTAATCGCCGTCGTGAAAAAGCCCCCGGCATTCAAACCCATCGCCGAGACAAGATTGATGCCCGCCTTCGACGTATGGGTCTTGAACGCCGGATCGAACGCATAGCTCACGCCTCCGATCGTCGCCCGGACCCACAAATGGCTGAGCGTGACCGAGCTAACGGTCGTGGTACCGCTGACGACGGCCGGAAACCCGCCATCCGCCAGAAGCTTGCGCGCCGCAGCTGCATTGGTGATCCCGAACCAGCTGCTGAACTGCGCCCCGGTGAGGGTGATCGTTCCCATCTGGTAGGTTGCCTGCACGCCCGCCGAGCGAAGCAGCTCGCCCATGAACTCGGCCTGATCAAACGGCGTACAAGCCTTGTCGATATAGCAGCCTCGCGCGCCCGCATGGATCCCGAACAGCGGAATGACATCGATCTCGTTGCGGACATAGGCGTAGATCCGGTCCGGATCATTCCCGAGCGCCGCCGCGAGCCGGCGCAGGTCCGGATCCTCGCTCCACGCAGGGCTTGCAAGCCCTTGCGCCGCGTACCAGCTGTCAGCCTGCGCGGGCGTCACCGCAACACCCGTCCCAAGCTTGATCTCGGGCAGGGCCCGCGCGGGTGCTGCAAGCCAGATCTGAGCGAGCAGAAGCGCGATCACCAGAGCCCACAGAAAAGCCCCAGGCAATCGCGCGCGCCCGCACCACCCCATCTCAGTCATCCGCCTGAATGAGACAGATGACCATCGACCCGGCAGGTTGCGACCCTGCGGGGCCACGATGGATCTGCACCGTTTCGCCCGCCATGCGCGCAGCCTGCACGCTGGCGGCAGAAGCAGGTTGCAAGTACCACGTCCGCCCGCGGCACCCCGCGAATGCGACACTGAAGCTGGAGGTGGCGACAGGGCTGAGCGGCACGAAACCAGGCTTGCCCTCGGAAGCAACACCACGCATCGAAACCCAGTACGCGTATGACCCCTGCGCGATCGCAGGCGTCAACGCCACAGCCAGTACAACGACCAGCGCGGCAAACCCCGCAAGGGCGGGCAGCGCACGTCCAGGATCGGTTTCCATCCAGCGCTTCACGTGATCACGCTGTCCCCAGTTGAAGACTTCACGCGTCAACATTGGAACCGTGAAAAGGTCTCTGTCAATCCCGCTTCAAGGAACAAACGTTTGAAACCCGACATGTCGCAACTGCACAAGACACACACGAAACTGTTTCAATCCAAGCAGCCCTTGTCATGCGATATCCAAGGTCTATGATTGACGCAGGAGACGCATCCTGCAGAGGGGGCACAGATGCGCAAGATCGGACCAACACACCGGACCGCCATCGCAGCGCTGTCGGTCGCCCTCGTGCTGCTGCTCCCGCAAGCCACGTGGGCCGCAACGCAATACCAGTACGATGCTCTCGGCCGTCTGGTGCGCGTGCGCTACGACAACGGCAAGGAGATCGTCTACACCTATGATGCGGCCGGCAACCGCCTGCAGCGCGTGGTCCGCACGGCAGGAGCCAACAGGCCACCCGTTGCAAATCCGGATACAGTCACACTGTTCGAGAACCAGTCCTCGGTCACATTCAATCCGCGCCTGAACGACACCGATCCGGATGGCAATGCGATCAATCTCTACAGCGCAGGCAGCGGCTCGCTTGGCACGGCATCCCTCTCTGGCGCAGGCTCATCGATAACCTACACAAGCACCAACCGCCGCGGCAGCGGGGACAGCTTCGTCTATGTCATCCGCGACACGGCAGGCGCCGAAGCCTATGGAAACGTCACAGTCACCTTCGCCAACATGGCCCCCATCGCCGTCAATGACACGGTCACGACAAGCCGGAATACCACCCGATACTTTGACCCCCGCATCAACGACAGCGACCCCGGCAACGACGCCATCACCATCATTGCCACCTCGACACCCTTGCGCGGCACGGTAACGATCACGGGCGGGGGAACAGGCCTCGTGTACACGCCGAACGCGAACCAGTTCGGCACCGACAGCTTCACCTACACGATCGCCGACAGCGACGGCGCAAGCGCGGTCGCTACCGTGAGCATGCAGGTCACCCACGGACAGTCGGCCCCGATCGCCAATGCCGACACCATCGTGACCAATCTCAATCAGCCCGTCACCTTCGATCCACGCGCGAACGACAGCGACCCCGACGGCAGCACACTGACCATCACCGCGCGCACAAACGGCACGAAAGGTACAGTCACGATCAATGCCGGAACCTCGCTGACCTACACCCCGCAAGCAGGTCAGTCGGGCCCCGACAATTTCACCTATACGATCGCCGACGCAGATGGACAGACCGCCAGCACCAATGTCGCCATGACCATCCAGGCGACGAACCGCCCACCGGTCGCAAACGCAGACAGCGTGGAACTCTACGGCACCTACATCCCGGGCGGCAGCGCAACACAACCCACGGGCACGATCGACCCACGCTGGAACGACAGCGATCCCGATGGCAACATGCTGCGTGTGACCGGTGTGACCCAACCCCTGAACGGCACAGCCTCGATCAATGCGGCTGGCACCACAGTCACCATCACACGCACAGCCGCTTGCCCCGCATTCACGACCACGGTGGGCCCAGTGACCTACACGATCTCGGACGGCCTCGGCGGTACGGCAACCGGCACGATCACCCCTGTCATCACATGCGAGAACATCAGCAATTGAGCACCCGCGAACAGGCGACCCAATTCATCGGGCGGCTGCAGCACGCATGGACAACACTGACCCCGACGCATCGCATACTGGCCGTGACATGCGCCGCCATCGCCGTGGTCTGCACACTCTACATGTTCAGCAACAGCGCAAGCTGCGCCACCCGATCCGATGCCGAGACCCGTCTTGCCGAACTCATGCAGGAGCTGCAGCAGAGCACAGCCAATGGAAGCCTCAGCCTTGACGCGCTCGCCCGGCGCGTCACCGAAATCAATGCAGCAGCAACCGCCTTCGAAAGCTCCAACGACGCCCACACCTTCTGCGAGGCACTCGACAGGATAAGGTGAAGATCAGCGCCTGTGCGCCTTAACGAACTCCCAGACCTTCTCGCCACCTTGTGTCGCGAGGTCTCACAGATTCAAACTGCCCCCCCAACAACAGCCCCGTCGCCCTAGGCGTCCTTGTCAGCCGCAGGAACCAATCCCGGCACGCTCTGCATTGGCTACAAGGCCGGCAACACAAAATGCGACGATCCCGAGAGCCATGGCCACATATCCCCTGTTCATGTTGTCATTGCACCATCAGCGATGTCATCGCGGTCATTGCGCGCAGGCCTGCATGGTTCCCGCGTTGTCGTTTGCGGGAAGGGGCATGCTGTCGGCGCTGCAGGCGAGACTATCGTCGTCGTCATCAGGCAGGGACACGGTCTCCCCACCCACCGGCTGCGGCACCCAGGGGCTCGGACCGCCGGTGACGGTGAGCGTGCCGTCGATGTAGGCAATCGTATAGTTCGAGAGCCCCAGGCCCACCGCCGCCGACGGCGTGATCGCGTAGGTGCCCGCGGCCGAGAGGCATGCGTGAGCCACTCCCCATGAGGATGCTTAGAACGGCCACCAACGCCGCGACGCGCTTGCAGTTCGAGCCGAGGCTTCTGCTTGCTCTTTGCGCAACTCCTCTTCCTCACGGTCCAGTTGTTTTTGAATAGCCTCTTTCTTCTTTTCGTACTCCTTGTAATAGTCGCTCTGGAGTTTTGTGTGCGAGTACCTGCTGATTTGCGAGAGGCGCGCCTCCGCTTGGTCAAGCAGGGCAAAGGCTGTTGCCCTGAATTCGTTGTCAATTCGAGCATCGCCCTTAATGCCAGCGCGGCAGTGGAGATATAAGGCGCCCGAAAGCTGCTGAAGGTCATGCGCGGCCGGTACTACCTTCAGAGGCAGTTCATGCACCGGGAAAAGAGACAGGGTGCCGTTTAGCTTCGCTACATCCTCCTCTAGTTTTCCTGCTTCCTTGATCTCGGAATCATCGGCATCATCGCGTCCCAGCGTCTGGATGACTAGCTCCCCCAACTTGAACGAGATATGTTGAGCCTGAAGCACGAAATTGAGCGCATGCGCCTTGCTTCGATTGCGTTCCGCCGAAGCCTGCTTCAAGCCACTCCAAACAACAGCCGATACTGTGCCCACCGCTGTCAAGGCACCACCTAGTATTTGTGCCATTCCAGGATAAGCCGCCAGCTCCAACAGCGCATCAATCATGTCATCATCCCCCACAGATGCCACCACTCGGGTGGCAACCCCTTCCACACGCCTCATTGACTGCAAGACCCCACGACACGGGAGTTATCATTAGCTGGTAGCGCCCACGCACTGCCCGGTGGGACTTGCACTGCCAGAGCACCCACACCACAGACTAGAAGTCCCACGTCCCCAGATGGCCAGATCTCGGTGCCACCCACCGGCTGCGGCACCCAAGGCCGCGGCCCGCCCGTAACGGTCAGCGTGCCGTCGATGTAGGCAATCGTATAGTTCGAGAGCCCCAGGCCCACCGCCGCCGACGGCGTGATCGCGTAGGTGCCCGCGGCCGAGAGGCGCTGGGCGCCGAGGCTTGAGAGGCTGACCGACGTGACCGTGTCGGCGAAGAGCAGGCCTGTGGTCGTGAACTCTGTCCCCGCGAAGAGCAGCGTCTGGCCGAAGCGCTTGCTGGCGTCGTTGGCTGAGATTGTGAGGGCGGCCGGGTTGATCGTGAGATTGCCGCCGGCAAAGTTGAACCCATAACCAACCGACGACATCAGCGTTCCGATGTTCGGCAGGATGTCGCCGACATAGGTGCCCACATTACTGCTGGCCGTGGTGGTGGTCGAGAAGCCAGCTGCGCCAGCATAGGCGTATCCTGCACTGTCCCCGTTCACGAGGCCCGTGATCGAGGCCGAGAACGCCGGGTTGGCCGCGCCATAGGTGCGGCTTGCGGCGTTGGCGGTCACCGTCAGGATCGGCTGGGCGCTATAGACGAAGAGGTTGCCGGTCGGCGTGAGTGACGCTGGCGGGTTCGCACTGTAAGTCCGGTTGTAGAGGTTCGAGCCCGTAAGCCCGCCCCGCACATCGTTGCTCCAGTTCTGGCTGTAGATGACGAAGCGGCCCGTCGGTGTTGTCGTGATCGCGCCTGCGCCTGCATTGTTCAGGAACTGGTCGGACGCCGCCAGCACAACCGCGTTGCCTGTGCCGGTCGCGTTCAGCACGCCACCGGAGGCGAGCACGATGTCCCCGTTCGATGCAGCAGTGTTCTGGGCCGTGATCGACGAGGCCGTGACCGAGGTCAGCGTGATGGCGCCACCTGTGCTGTTGGTCTTGCCCGCACCGCTGCGCAGGTCGAAGAGTACGTTGCCCGCACCGGCGTTGATGGTCGTGCCTGTTGCCATGCTGATGACAGCCGCGCCCAGATCACGATAGGCATCGACCACGCCATTGGCCAAGAGGTCGTTGGCAATCAGCGTCAGGTCGCCGTTGTCGGTGAAGATGTTGGCGTTGATAAAGATCGAGCGGCCGGCCTGCAGCGTCAGCGCCCCGCCATCACCGCCCGGATTGGCTGCCGTGATCGCGTTGCTGACCGTGATGTCGTTGCTCGCCTGCAGCACGACCGACGTGCCGGCATTCAGCAGAGCCGTGATCTGCGATGGCGAAATAGTCACGTCTTCTGACGGGTCGTTCTCGTAGGCGACATTGCCGGCCAGCGAGGTGCCGTCTCCGAGCGTGAAAAGATAGACTGCGCCGCATTGGAAGCATCCGTTCCCAGCACCCTCGTCGCGGGTGGCCCCTACGGCCAGGCGCGTGCCGTCGAGCGAGATTGCAGCACCGAATAAGTCCTGTATCCCGAGCGTTCCAGCCAAGTTGACATTGTTGCCGCCCGTGTAACCATCGCCGATACGTGCGGCCGATGCCCCGCCTGCGAATGCCATGTCGGCAAAAGTGAAGAGATAAACCGCGCCGCATTCGATGCAGGAATTCGTGGCACCGTCGTCGAGTAGAGCCCCCACGGCGAGGCGCGTGCCGTGGAGAGAGACGGCGTGGCCAAACAAGTCAGTCTGCCCAAGCGTCCCGGCGAGGTTGATATTGTAGCCGCCTGTGTAGCCATCGCCGATGCGCCCAGCGAGCGTGCCGTACGAAAAGGCGGTGTCGGTGAAGGTGAAGAGATAGACGGCGCCGCAATTGACGCAGGCATTTGTGGCACCGTCGTCGAATAGAGCCCCCACGGCGAGGCGCGTGCCGTGGAGAGAGACGGCGTGGCCAAACAAGTCACCCCGCCCAAGCGTCCCGGCGAGGTCAACGTTGTTGCCGCCCGTGTAGCCATTGCCAATGCGCCCAGCCAGCGTGCCGCCAGAGAAAGCATTGTCTAAGAACGTGAAGAGATAGACGGCGCCGCATGCCAAGCAGGCATACGTGGGGCCGTTGTAGTAGGGGGCTCCCACAGCCAGGCGCGTGCCGTCGAGCGAGACGGCGGAGCCAAGATCGTCACCAAACCCCACCGTCCCGGCGAGGTTGACGTCCTTGGCTCCCGTGTAGCCATCGCCGATACGACCCGCAAGCGTCCCACCGGAGAATTCCATATCGGCAAACGTGAAGAGATAGACCGCCCCGCAGTCGCTGCACGAATTCGTGGCCCCGTCGTCGCCCGGCGCTCCTACCGCGAGACGGGTACCGTCAAGAGATACGGAATTCCCAAAGCCATCACCTGAATCCAATTTTCCGATAAGACTGACAAATTTTCCGGCCCAGTGGTAATGGCCGATGATTCCTGCCAATTTACCACCTGAAAAATTGCTGTCACTGAAGTTGAACAAAAATACGGAACCGCAGTCGATGCAGCTTGCTCCAGTGCCATCGTCTCCACGAGCGCCTACGGCGAGCCTATTCCCATCAATCGAAACAGCAGCCCCAAAGTAGTCATTACTTTCGAGAGTTCCGAGATTTATGTCTCTGTCGCCTGTGTACCCAGACCCGATACGCCCCAAGAACTTCGTACTGGAGAAATCTGCTTCAATGAGATCGAAGAGGTACACTGCACCACAAGTGCGACAGCCATTTGTTGCACCTAAATCATTCCGCGCACCGACGGCTAACCTCCCGCTATCGAGCGAAACGGAGACACCAAAATTATCGCCCACATCGAGAGCGCCAGATAAATCTACATCATAACCATAACCTATTCGACCGACGAGGCTGCCGCCGGACAACGATAACTGTTCAAAGTTGAAAACATAAACGGCACCCGAACTTGCAACACCATCCGCGACACCATCATCTTGCAAAGCTCCAACCGCTAGCCGACTGCCCTCAAGAGAAACAGAAATTCCAAACCAATCTCGCGGTGATATTCTGCCTTCGAGGTCAATATCGTCCCCTTCGACATACCCAGCGCCTATACGCGCGACCAGCACACCATCTCCAAAATCAGGTGCAGCGAAGTTAAACAGATAAACGGCACCGCATCCGAGGCATGCATTTGACGCACCATCATCTTGCCAAGCACCAACCGCCAGTCCATTTCCATTTAGGGAGACTGCATTACCAAAGAGGTCGCCGTTCTCCAGTATTCCTGAGAGATCAACATCGTTCGGACCAACATAGCCGTGACCGACACGCCCCACCAATGTACCGCTTGAAAATTCATCATCATTAAAGCCAAATAAATAGACCGCACCGCACGTGCCACAGTTGCTACTCTCGCCACGATCTTGATAAGCGCCCACTGCGAGATGGCTAGCATCGAGAGAGACAGCGGAGCCAAAATGAGGACTGTCTGGAGCGGCTAAAACCCGAAAGATCACTATCCTTAGATCCGGCGTAACCAAATCCTATTCGTCCGGACACTGAGCCACTCGAAAAAACATCATCCACGAATGTAAATAGGTAGACAGCGCCAAAATCGATACGATTGTTTGACGCCCCATCATCTCCGTAAGCTCCAACAACCAGACGCGTACTATCCAGAGACACCGACCAACCGAAGTAGTCAGAGGGACTAACAAGGTCATTGAGATTGATATTCCTGCCCCCGCTATATCCTACACCGATTCTGCCAGCTAACAGCCCTCCAGAAAACTGCATGTCGGTGAATGTGAATAGGTAGACCGCACCACATGCACTGCAATCATTTGATGCCCCATCGTCACCCCAGGCACCAACTGCCAAACGTGTTCCATCCAGCGACAAAGCTGAACCGAAGTAGTCTTCAGTATCCAGAAACGTCTCCCCAAGTGGTCCGCCGCTAAACGCCCCGAGTATCAACTGCAACTGACTAAACCCCTCATCCGCAATCGTAATATTCTTCGGATCCAGCAACAGCGTCCCCCCACGCTCGCCATTCACCGCCGTCTCCACCGCCCCACGCCAGATCAGCGTGTCAGCCGACGACGCCTCCACCAACCCACCAACGCCCGACAGCAACCCGCCCGTCGCGTAGACGCTGCCAAGGAACGTCGTCTTCTCGTCCGACCAGATGATCGCCGTCCCCGCATCTCCGTGGTCGCCCTTGGCCGAGACGTCGATCTTCACGCCGTCATTGGCCGCAAGCTTGCGCGCGTTGGGGATCTCGTCGGTGATAAGGTTCTTGCCGCCCTGGTACTCGCCGCCCAGGCGCACGCTGCCCCCGCCGGTGAGGCCCGAGGCGTCGTAGGTGGAGGAGAGCAGGAACATGTCCCCACCCGTCGCGTCGATGCGTCCGCCTGTGCCTGCTGTGCCGGTGGCGAGGTAGTTGGCGGAGGTTACGAACTTGCCGCCGGTGATGTTGGTGATGGACCCGCCGCTCGCTCCCGAGACATCGATGCCGGAGCCGGAGCCCTCCCACGTCTCTCCTGTGGCGCTGATGCTGACGCTGCCGCCCTGGCCGCCAGTGCCTGTCGCGCTGACGAGGCCGTTGAGGGCGAAGTTGCGGTTGGCGGTGGCAAGGATCGAGCCGCCGCTCCACGCGTTGGCGCTGAGTATGCCGTCGAGCGAGGTGAAGGCACCGCCTTTGATGGTGAGCGTGCCGCCTTGGCCTGCTGGCGTAGGTTCGGGCGTGCCGCCGCGGTCTTCGTAAGGGTGGTCAAGGTTTTGAGAGCGCCGTGCCTCGCTGGGCGCGATATTGGGCTGGGGCGCGCTGCGCGGGGCCTCGGTGCTGCCGTCGACGGAGACGCGCCCGTCGAGATGGATCGCATTGCCCTCAACGCGGATCTCGCCACCCGTGTGTCCCTCGGCCGTGACCTGCGCACTCCGCTCGGTCATCACGGTGCCCGAACCCTTGAGCACGATGCGCCCGCCGGTGGTCGAGAGGCTGTTCGCCTCCACGATGCCCGAGACATTGACCGACTGGTTCACGACCGCGCGCGCGGCGGCGGCGGTGAGCTGGATGCGGCCTTCCGTGGCGCTGATGAGCCCTGTGTTCTCGACGAGCGCCTTGGCATTCGTGCCGTCCGCGTTGGTGATGGTCTGGGTGATCTCATCGCCGATGGCAAACGAGATCAGCTCATCGCCATAGAGGTCGAGCGTGAAGGCCGTGCCCGCGCCCAGCGCCACGCGGCCGTAATTGGCCGTGATGATCCCGTCATTGACCACATGCGGCGCCACGAAGGCGGCAAGGCCTGCATTGCGGATCGAGATCGTGCCCTGGTTGACAATCGATGCCTGCGGCTCGCCCGGGCGGTCGAAGCGCAGGAGGCCGCCGGACATGAAGGCGTCGTTGCCGATGTCATGCGTGGTGGCGACAAGCCCGCCCACGTCAACGCGGGCGCTCTCGCCGAACATTATGCCGTTGCGGTTGACGAGGATGACGGTGCCGTTCGAGGTGAGGCTGCCGAAGATCTGCGAGGGATCGGTGCCGATCACGCGGTTGAGCGCAATCGAGGACGCATCGGGCTGGATGAACGTCGCGCTCTCGCCCGAGCCGATCGAGAAGCTCTGCCAGTCGATGACCACGCGCGGGGTGGCCTGGTATACGGTGAGGGCGCCGGTGCCCTGGCCGCTGATCGAGGCTGCGCCCGCGGTGACCTGTCCGCCTTCGGGGTTGGCGGTGGCGAGGGTCGTTGAGGCCAGAAGAACGATGGCTGCAAGCGATGTGCGGATGAGGTTTCGCAGCGAGGTCATGATCAGAACCTCGCCGTTGCGTTGAAGAAGGCGCGCGGATCGCTCTCGCCATTGTCGCTATAGCGCTCGCGCAAGGGCACGGCGATCTCTGCACCGATGCTCACGCTGCGGTCGATGAAGAGGCGCACGCCGCCGGCGCTGCTGGCCTGTTCGTGGCGCTTCTCGCCCGGTTCAAGCTGTCCCTTCTGGGCGACGATCGTGCCGTCGGCAAAGCCGTAGAGCTGCAGGCCCACGCCGCTGACGTTCTGGTCCACGCGCAGCTCCACGAGGCCGCCCGCGCAGTGATCGCCGCTCAGTGTCCCTGAATCATAGGCTCGCCCGCCGGACTGTCCGCCCCAGCTGCACTCGCTCGCTGCCAGCATCGGATTGCCGACGGCAGCCTGTGCGTCGATCGAGGTGAAGAGCGAGACGCGCTCGTCCAGAGGCTGCAGGCGCGAGGCATAGAGGCCGAGGCTTGTGAAGCTGGCCGAGCCATTGGCCCGGCTCTTGAACAGGGAGGCGTCATCGGTGGCGCCTGCGATATCGAGCCCTTGCGACAGCGAGAGGCGTGCAAGGTTGAGGCCTTTCCAGCTGTCGGCGATGTCCCATGTGGCGGAGGCCTCGAGCACACGCACGCGGTCCTGCGTGAGGATTGCGCCCAGCGTCCGGCTCTCGGTGTTGCTGGCGCGCAGGCCCATCCCAAGGGTCAGGTTCTCAGGGCGGCTGCGGATCAGGGGCCAGGAGAGGTTCAGGGCAGCCGTCAGGCTTTCGCCTTCGAAGTCGACGCTCTTCAGGATGCCTTCGAGGGGGACGTCTTCGGAGTAGCTCGCATCAAGGCCCAGCATCAGGCCGTCGGTCGAGAGCGGCTGGCTCAGCGAGACGGCGCCATAGGCAAAGCTTGCGCCATCGAGGGCGTGGTAGGCGGAAAGGCGCATGCCCATCGTCTCGCCGATCAGGCCATTGAGGCTGAGCGTGCCGCCGGCGCGCCATTCGCCCAGCGCCTCCGACATGCGGTTGTTGACATCGAGGCTGGCGCTGACGGGCGTGCGCTCGATATCGAGCGTCATCGTCGAGGCGCCGGTGGTCTCCTTCGAGGCCGCGAACACGGCGCGGGCCTTGATGCCCGGCAAATCATTCAGGAGCAGGAGCGCGCGTTCGAGGTCTTCCGTGCGCAGGGGCCTGGAGGCCTTGAGGCGGGCGACCTGTGCTGCGATCTGGCCGCCCAGCGTGAGAGCCGAGGTGTCGCTCGCAGGCGCGCCGCTGACCGTGACCTCATCGATGAAGCCCTCGACAACCGCAATGCGCACGCGGCCTTCGGTGATGTCCTGTTCCGGCAGCAGCGCGAAGGAGAGCGCGTAGCCTGCGCGGGCGTATTCGTTCGTGATCGCGTTCACGATCTCGAAGAGGCGGGCGACTGAGATGGTTCTGTTGAGGTCCTGCGACCAGAGTGAAGCAAGCCGTGTCTCGGGGACAGTGCGTGCGCCTTCGAGGGTCACGGTCTTGAGCGTGAAGGTGACCTTGTCGGCTTCCTCAGGCGCGACGCTGCCAGGCCGGATCGGCACGATACGCTCAGGCGTTGCCTGGGGCTTGGGTGGCGGTGTGAGATCTTTCGTCGAGCGGCCGGGTTCGGCGGTGGAGGGGACGGGTGAGGCGTGAGCGCTCGCCAGTACCGCGCAGGCGCAGAGCAGCACGCCGCCCAGCGTGCGCGCAAACTGTCCCTGTACTCGAAGCGCCCCCCGACGCATGCGAAATCCCCCATCTCCGCAACGTGCCCCCGCACGAAACGCCGAGATATCCAGCAGCGAAACCCGACCAGAACTCGAGAGTCTAGGTAAAATTCGAGCTACCGACAGGTAGCCTGCAATTCCGATCAAATCGGATGCCCCAACAGCGCAGAATTCGTGCTGCGGAAGAAATGCTGCACCAGCAAGCACGACATGCCCGCCCCATCTGCGTCACACCGTCACCTCGTAAAGCAACAAATGTTCTTATATTGTTCAATTGGCAACAACAAGCGCAGGAGAACCCTCGACCTC
>CAZABH010000051.1:0-16369 GCA_964483585.1 uncultured Flavobacteriaceae bacterium | reverse complement strand
CTTCAGGATCAAGCATGCAAGCCTCCCGGCGAATGCGGGCATCTGGCGCGATCCATGATCGCGAAAATGCAGGACGAACGATTCATTCGGCCTAAAGGTAAAGCTGAATTCAGCTCTCCGACACCAGAAAAAAGCCCGGAAAACCGGGGCGCCGCCGCGTCCGGAGCGCACGCCCGTTTACGTTACCGCAGAAGGTTTCCCCCATGCTGGCCACATGCAAGACGCAGCGGGGCCATCATGGGCAAACAGTTGATCGCGTGGACATTGACCTTGGGATTGGGCTTTTTGGGCATGGTCTCGACCGTGGTCTCGGCGCAGCAACTCGACACCTGGCAGCAGACCCGCCACATCCCCTGACACCGGAAAATGGCGGTTTCTCGTTCGTTGCCAGGCACAAGCACTGCAGCATTGGGCAATAGTGTTGCGCGGAAGCCGCAAGGTCGCGCAACAATGTTTGTTAGCATGCGCAGCAACGGGGCATCTTTATGATTCTCCACAGGGGGACTGACCGCGTGCTGTACGACGTTTATCAGCGACAAATGGACATGATGATGCCCATGCGCACGATGGTGCGGGCCGTCCAGGCCTCCATGGGATGGCCGCATCGGCGGCCTACGACGCGCGCCATGCGAGGCTTTTCTGCCGCCCTCGAGCTCTTCGACCACATGACCCTCAGCCACGACCGGCCCGAGTACGGGATCGACCATGTGCTCGTGGACGGGCGTGCGATCGACGTGCGGGAAGAGGTGCTCACGGCAACACCTTTCGGGACCTTGCTGCGGTTCCGCCGCGACGACGCGGAAAGCCTGCCAAAGGTCCTCATCGTGGCCCCGCTCTCGGGCCATTTTTCGACGCTGCTTCGCAACACGATCCAGACCATGCTGCAGCACCACGATGTCTGCGTCACCGACTGGCACAACGCACGCGAGGTTTCACTCAGCGCCGGCCGGTTCGGGTTCTCCGATTACATCGACACCGTGATTTCGTTTCTCGAATACCTTGGTCCGGGAAATCACGTGGTCGCCGTCTGCCAGCCTTGCGTGCAGGTGTTGGCTGCAGTCTCGGTCATGGCCGAAAGGGAACATCCCTGCACGCCGAAGACAATGACGCTCATGGGCGGGCCAATCGATGTCCGCCGCTCGCCGACCGTCGTCAACACGCTTGCGTTCGAGCGACCGCTCCCGTGGTTCGAGCGGAACCTGATCACCCGCGTGCCGTCGCGCTATGCAGGCGCGGGGCGCCGCGTCTACCCAGGTTTTGTGCAGATCGGCGCCTTCATGCGCATGAACCTCGAGCGCCATATCAGCGCGCACCGAAAACTGTTCTCGCTGTTTGCAAGCAATGACCGCGATGCAGCCATGGTCATCAAGGATTTCTACGACGAATATTTCGCCGTCCTGGACATCCCGGCAGAATTCTATCTCGAGACCGTGGACATCGTGTTCCAGCGGGCCCTGCTGGCGAAGGGCGAGCTCGTGCACGACGGGCGCACGGTCAACCCGGGCGCCATCAGGGACACAATCCTGTTGACGGTCGAGGGCGAGCGTGACGACGTCTGCGGTCTGGGCCAGACGGGCGCCGCCCACGACCTGTGCACGGGCATCCCCGACAACCGCCGCCATCACCACCTTCAGCGCCACGTTGGCCATTACGGCATATTCAGCGGCCGGAGATGGGAAACCGAGATCTACCCAATCCTCAGCGCCATGATCGCCAGGGCCTGATCCGCACCCCCAACGCGCCCGTCATGGCCGGTCGCACGGCAGTACGAACCGGCCACCCAGGGATCATGGGTGCAATCATGAAAGGGCATAAGCGTAGAAAAGCCCGCTCACTCCCACCGCGGTGGGCGCTTTTCCAGAAAGGCGCCGATGCCCTCGTGCGCTTCGGCCTCCAGCATATTGCGCGTCATGACCCCGCTGGCAAACGCATAGGCATCGGTTAGACCCAGTTCGAGTTGCCGATGGAACGCCTCCTTGCCGATGCGGATCGACACGGCCGACCGCGATGCGACATGGCGCGCCATCGCCATCACGGCATCGCCCAGTTCGGCATCGGACACGACGCGGTTGACGAGCCCCATCTCGGCGGCGCGCGAGGCCGATATCATGTCCCCGGTCAACAGCATCTCCATCGCGTGCTTGCGAGTGACGTTGCGGGAAAGCGCAACCATCGGCGTCGAACAGAACAGCCCTATGTTCACACCTGGTGTCGCAAAGCGCGCGCTCTCTCCCGCAATCGCAAGATCACAGCTCGCCACAAGCTGGCAGCCGGCCGCTGTCGCGACGCCATGGACTTGTGCGATCACGGGCTTGGGGCAGCGCACGATCGCCTGCATGACGTTGGCGCAGCGGGCAAGCAGCGCCTCGAAAAACAGCTGGCCGCCATCCCTGTCGTTCCAATGCGAGACCATCTCCCTGAGATCATGGCCCGCGGAAAAAGCCGGTCCGCTTGCCGCCAGCACCACGACGCGTACCGAGGGGTTCGCCGCGGCTTCGGCCAGTGCTGCCTGCAGTGCTGACAGCAGTTCGTCCGAAAGCGCGTTGCGCGCCTGGGGCCGGTTGAGCGTCAAGGTGCACACCGGGCCATCGCAATGGCGGAGCAGGGGGCTTGGGTCGGCTTCGGTCATGACGCACCCGCATGGTTGATGCGGCAGATTAGCATTGCGGGGAACCCTGACCAGTCGGCACCGCGGAAATGATGAGGTACTATGATACCACATCTATTTTATGAGGCAAAATCGCCATATTTGAGGTGGTCATGGATTGACAAAGCATAAGCCCCCCTGTAACCACCCGCTCTGTTTCTGACCAAACAACTGGAACTTACACGTCCATGTCGACCTATTCGGCCAAGGCGTCCGAGATCAAGAAGGACTGGGTGCTCATCGACGGCGAAGGCCTCGTCGTTGGTCGCCTCGCTGCGATCATCGCGACCCGCCTGCGCGGCAAGCACAAGCCGTCCTACACCCCGCACATGGATTGCGGTGACAATGTCATCGTGATCAACGCGGACAAGGTTGTCCTGACGGGCAACAAGATGAAGGACAAGGTCTTTCACTACCACACCGGTTATCCGGGTGGCATCAAGGACCGCCAGGTTGGCAAGATCCTGACCGGCAAGCATCCCGAGCGCGTGGTGCAGAAGGCGGTGCAGCGCATGCTGCCGCGTGGGCCCCTGGGCCGTCGCCAGCTCGGCCACCTCTTCGTCTATGCAGGCCCTGCGCACAAGCAGGAAGCCCAGCAGCCAAAGACGCTGGACGTCAAGTCCATGAACGCCAAGAACACAAGGGCCTAAGCCATGGCTGATGAAGTCCGTTCCTTCAGTGAAGTGAAATCGACGCTGATCAAGCGCCCCTCGCTGGACACAGCTCCAGCAACGGTGGCCACCAGCAAGCGCGACGCCCAGGGCCGCTCCTATGCCACCGGCCGCCGCAAGAATGCGATCGCCCGCGTGTGGGTAAAGCCCGGCTCCGGCAAGGTCACGATCAACAGCCGCGAGGAAGCCGTCTACTTCGCCCGTCCAGTGCTGCGCATGATCCTGCGCCAGCCGCTGGTCGTGTCGGGCCGCGAGACGCAGTTCGACGTGGTGGCAACCGTCGTCGGTGGTGGCCTCTCCGGCCAGGCTGGCGCCGTGCGCCACGGCATCGCCCGCGCGCTGGTTGCGTACGAGCCGGAACTCAAGCCCGTGCTCAAGAAGCACGGCTTCATGACACGCGACAGCCGCATGGTGGAACGCAAGAAGTTCGGCAAGGCCAAGGCCCGCCGCAGCTTCCAGTTCTCCAAGCGCTAATCGCGGCCAAAGGCGCAGCGACAACGACAAGGGGCTGCCCGGCAACGGCGGCCCCTTTTTTCGTGGTGTGACTGGCCCCGACCGGCCCTACGAGACGCGGACCGCACATGATCGTCACCGAACGGCTCATCCTGCGCCGCCCGACGCGCGCCGACATCCCCGACATCCACGCGATGCTCACCGACAAAGACACGCTGCGCTACTGGTCCTTCGGACCCCACAAGACGCTGGCCGAGACCGAAGCCTGGGTCATGCCCGTGATCAACGATCCCGTCGGCGCCGCCTTCGACTTCTTCATCGAGATGGACGGGCGCATCGTGGGCAAGCTCGGCTGCTGGCGTATCCCTGAGATCGGCTTCATGCTCAACAGGTCATGCGAGGGCAGGGGCATCGCGTCAGAGGCGCTGCGCGCCTTCATCGCCTACATGCAGGGACGGCGCGTGTGTGATCACCTCATTGCCGATGTCGATCCAGCGAACCTGCGCTCCAAGCGCCTGCTCGAGAAGCACGGCTTCCGGCACACGGGCTTCAGGAAGAATACGATCAAGACCCACATAGGCTGGTGCGACAGCGACTACTACCGCCTCGATCTCTGACCCCGCGGGGGCTGGCTTGCAGGGCGCGCCTGAATCATGCATACCCCCGCCGCCCAACAAGAGGAAACCGGTTCCACGTGATCGAGCAGATCCTGACGCTTGCAGGCGCCAATCTCGCCTCGCCCATCGTCCTCTTCTTTGCTCTGGGTGTGGCGGCGGCACTGGCTCGTTCCGACCTTACTGTCCCCGAAGCTTTTGCCAAGGGCCTGACGATCTACCTGATGCTGGCGATCGGCTTCAAGGGTGGGGTGGCCGTTGCGAAGAACGGCATCACGGTCGACTTCCTCGCCGCCGCAGCAGCCGGCATCGTGCTGGGTGTTCTGATCCCGGTGATGGCGCATGGTGTCCTAGTCCGCGCGCGCCTGCTCGACCCGTTGAACGCCGCCGCGGTCGCGGCCCATTATGGCTCGGTCAGCATTGTCACCTTCGTCGCCGGCACCACGCTCCTGGCAAGTCTGGGCGTGGCCTATGACGGCTACATGATAGCCGTCACCGCGATCATGGAGACACCCGCGATCATCGTGGGCCTCTGGTTGGCCAACGCCAGCCTCAAGGGCGACGAGCGCGCGGGGTTCTCGAAAAACCTGATGCACGAGGTGATGCTGAACGGCTCCGTCGTGCTGCTGATGGGCGCCTTCCTGATCGGCTATGTCTCGGGCGAGCCAGGCATGGAAGCCATCGGCGCCTTCGTCGACACGCCATTCAAGGGCGTACTGTGCCTGTTCATGCTGGACATGGGACTACTTGCGGGGCGCAGGCTTGTCACGGCACGGCTGTTGACGCCTGGCCTCGTGCTGTTCGGACTGGTCATGCCGCTTGTCTCGGCGGCGCTTGCTCTCGCGATGGCGCTGGCGCTTGGCTTGTCGCCCGGTACCGGCACATTGCTGATGGTCCTCGCGGCCTCGTCGTCCTATATCGCCGTCCCCGCCGCCATGCGCATCGCGCTGCCGCAGGCCAATCCGGCGATCTATGTGACGCTGTCCCTGGCGGTGACGTTCCCGTTCAATCTGTCCCTCGGGCTGCCATTGTATTACTTTGCAGCCTCCAACCTTCTGGGCTGAGGATTGCCATGACAGTGATGCATCCCCGCAAACGGATCGACATTTTCGTCGAGATGGCTGTGCTTCCGAGGGTCGAGGAGGCACTGACGGGCGCCAAGGTAACCGGCTTCACGGTCGTACCCTGCATAAAGGGCAGGGGATGGAACGGTGACTGGACCAGCGACGAGATCGCCGATGCCGAGCGCATGGTGATGCTGTCGACCATCACGCGCGCCGAGACCCTGGATACCGTCCTCGAGAGCCTGCGGCCCGTGATGCAGCGCTGGCGCATCGTGGTCTCGGTTGCCGACGTGCAGGTCCTGCGCTCCGAGAAGTTCTGATACAGCCTCAGTCGCCCCCGCCATCTCCGCCGCCACCGCTGTCATCATCACTATCGCTGTCCTTACCCTTGCCTGACCCCTTCGAGGATCCGGCCGAGATACCGAGATGGGTGCCGTCCGATCCATCCTTGTGCTGTTGCTGTCGGCGACCATCAGCCCGCCGCCGCCCCATCCGTGAAAGCAGGATCAGGACGAACAGTACGGCAAGTCCCGCGAACAGCACGGCAATATGAATGTCTTGAAGCTCTGTCAGCACGGCGATGTCACTCATCATGTGGGTCTCCCTGTTACGTTACCCGCTCAAGGACATGGGGTGCCATTGCGATGGTAACATGACAGCGTTTCACGCCCGCGCATCTGCCGAAAACCGTAATGCTCGCCCTGAGCATGAAAGCCCTCAGGCCGGCTGCACAGGCGCGACACGGCTGGTGGCAAAGAAGGCCGCTGCACCGATCAGGAAAGCGCTCGCCCCGATGATCAGCGCGATCGTGTAGGTCCCGGTCATGTCATGCACTTGCCCGAACAGGACAAGCCCGCTCGCCGTCGAGAGTGCGCCGGCCGTGGCGATCGCACCGAAGATAGAGCTGTAATGCGCATAGCCGAAGCTGCGGCTGATGAAATAGGCGAGCAGATCAAGCTCTGATCCCTGCTGCAGTCCGATCAGCGCCACCGCGACATAGGCAAGCGCAAGGCTTGGCTCCGGCACCAGAAGGATCAACACGCCGAGTGCGGGAACCCCTGTCATCGCGGCGGCAACGCGAGCGACCGGCAACCGGTCCAGCGCATAGCCTGTCAGCAAGCGGCCCGCCATCAGGCCGACCGCATAGATCGACAGGCCGATCCCAGTAGCGGTGTCACTGAAGCCCTTGTCAGAGAGCAGCGGCGCGAGCTGTCCGACAAGCCCCGACCCCGGGATGTTGATGGCCACCAGTGCCACCACAAGCAGCCAGAAGCGCGTCCCGCGCATCGCCTCGCGCAGCGATACGGATGGCGCTTGGCGCTCGGCCGCACTGGCCTCCGGCAATTCGGCAAGCGTCAGGGTCTCGCTGTCCACGTGATGCTCGCGATGCGCCCGTCCGATCAGCCAGAGTGCCAGCGGCAAGCCGATACACAGCGTGATGACCGCCAGTGCGATGAAGCCCGCCCGCCAGCCAAACTCGGCGATCACGAGCGTCAGCACCGTGGGCACGATGAAGGCCGCAACCGAGGTCCCCGAGGCCGCCACGCCCAGCGCCAGTCCACGCTGCCGATCAAAGTTGGCGATCAGCGGACGCGTGTAGGCAATCGCGCCGGTTCCTGTTCCGAAGATGCCGCCAATGATCATCAGCGTGGCGAAGATCTCGAGCGAACCCGTCACGCTTGCCGATCCCAGATAGACCAGCGCCAGCGCCGGCACGCAGACCAGCACCACGCGGCGATAGCCGTGGCGGTCGAGCAGCCGCCCCACAACGGCCAGCGACAGGGCGCCCGCGATGAAGCCTGCAGCAGCGGTCAGGCTGAGATCGCCGCGGCTCCACCCGAACTCCTCGGTAATGCGCGTGACGAACAGACTGCTCACCAGCAGGTAGAGCGAGATGCCGGTCCCAAGTCCCACGGCCACGCCCAGCACCACGCGCCAGCCCTGCCGCCACTCCGCCCAGTCAGCGGCCTCGAACCGTGTGTCCACGCCCAGTGCCTCCCTTCGCTCTCGTTGCGGGCCCACTTATGTCGATTTGTCCCAGGCTGGCAACCGTAGCGACGCGCGATCTCCCCCGCGCAAGGAAGGGGATTGGCGCGGTGCGAGCAGCCATGTTCCCTTGACTTACGTCTCTGCCCGCGCGACCAAGGTGACGGGCCGAAACCGCCTGCAAGCCGCCTTTGCGTTACTGGCGTTCGCGTGGGATCCGACCACGGGGAAGCGCAAGGGGCGGGGTTTCGGGAAAGCCGCGCGCCTGGGCCGTCCGCTTGCGTCAACCGCAATAGAAGGAGGCATCCAATGCAAGACTACCGCGCAGCACTCAAGGCATCCGACCCTGAGATCTTCGAGACCCTGATCGGCGAAGAGAAACGCCAGCGCGAGGGTGTAGAATTGATTCCCTCCGAGAACTACTGCTTCCCCGAGGTCTACGCCGCGCTCGGCTCGGCCTTCACCAACAAGTACGCCGAGGGCTATCCCGGACGCCGCTACTATGGCGGGACCGAGTTCGTCGACATCATGGAGAACCTGGGTCGCGAGCGCGCCAAGGCCCTGTTCCGCGCCGAGCACGCCAATCTCCAGCCGCTCTCCGGCTCGCCGATGAACCAGGCCGTCTATCTCGGCTTCATCGAGCCGGGCTCGACCATCCTTGCCATGGATCTCAGCCATGGCGGCCACCTGACGCACGGCGCGCCGGTCTCGCACATGGGCAAGATCTATCGCTTCGTGCGCTACAAGACGAACCCGCAGAACGGCGCGATCGACTTCGACCAGCTGCGCGACGTAGCCCGCAAGGAAAAGCCGAAGATGGTCATCTGCGGCTATTCCTCCTATCCGCGCGACTATGACTACAAGGACTTCAAAGCCGTCGCCGACGAAGTGGGCGCCCTCACGCTGGCCGACGTCAGCCATATCGGCGGCCTGATCGCGGGTGGCGCCATGCGCAACCCGATGGACGCGGGCTTCGACTTCATGACCACGACCACCCATAAGTCGATGCGTGGCCCGCGTGGCGGCCTGATCCTCTGCAAGGCCCAGCATGCCAAGGGCATCGACCAGTCGGTCTTCCCTGGCCTGCAGGGCGGCCCGCACATGAACCAGGTTGCGGCAACCGCGGTGACGATGAAGTTGGCCGCCGAGCCCGCGTTCAAGGCCTATACGCAGCAGGTCCTGAAGAACGCCAAGGCGCTGGCTGGCGAGCTCATGGCCGGCGGCGCGTCTCTGGTCACGGGCGGCACCGACAACCATTTGCTGGTGATCGACGTGGTCAAGTCCTTCGGCATGAACGGCGCCATCGCCGAGAAGGCGCTCGACCATGCCGGCATGACGACGAACAAGCAGGTGATCCCCGACGATCCGAACCCGCCACTGCGTCCCTCAGGTGTACGCCTTGGCACGCCGGCTGCGACCTCGCGCGGCATGAAGGAAAGCGAGATGAAGGAAATCGCCCGCATCATGCTTGACGCCATGAAGCATCACGAGGACACGGCCAAGCTTGCAGCCCTGCGCAACGAAACACGCGCGTTGTGCGCCCGTTTCCCGGTCCCGGGCCTGTAATTCCCCGTTGCCAGACAGTGATTTGTGACACGAGAGACACTTTCGTCAGACCTTTCGCGAAGGTGTCTCCTCTCTTCCGCTTTTTCCCTCCCCGGTTGTGAACATGGGCCCGCAGTAGGCTCAACGGGCCACTGCCCATGACGCGAACAATATAAGAACAAAAGCCGGAAACTCCATGCGTCCGCCCGCCGCAGGATGATGAATCTTTGTTTCAATTCCCTCTGCAACTCATCCCGGCCCTCATACGCGCCCAGCTGCGACGCAGTTAGAGGCGAGCGTTGGAGCCGGGACCCCGCGCGTCCTGTCACCGCCGCAAAGACATGAGTGGTGCGCCTGCGCGCACCATGACGGGCCTCTTATCTAAAGCCTCAAGCATTGTCCCTCCACCGGTTGGCGCGGTTGGACAGAAGCGCGTCAGTCTTGTTAGCGTGGCGGCCTCATGCAGCGAACGCCTCGACAGCGGGGATATACCGGCTCGACATGGCAGATGAGGCATTTGAGGGACTGTTCTGGAAAGCCAGGGCCGGTGCAGCCTGCGCGGCAGAACGAAGCGATGGAGCGTGCCGGATGTCATCGGATGAATGGGATTTCTACATCACGGTTCAGGAGGGTTACACGCAATCGACGAGGCTTGATCTTGCGTTGCAGCGGCTTGCACCAATAGAAAACAAGCCCGTCTGCGTTCGCGTCACCCTGCGTTTCCGCGCACCGCGCGCCGACGGATTGCCAGGTCGCGATGAGAGCGAGACACTGCTCGCGTTGGAAGATGCCCTGGTCAACCGCGCGTGCCATGCGGAGGCAGCGATCTACGCCGCGTGCGTTTCCGGCCGCGGCGAGTGCATGTTTGTCTTCTATGTGCCCCGCGACGAGATCATTCGCAACGCGGTCTCGTCTCTCGGCAAGGAGTTTCCGCTTTATCCATTGGACATGAAGGCGATGCAGGATCCCGACTGGGGCTTCTACCTCGACGAGCTCTTCCCCAGCCTGGTCGAGAGGCAGCAAATGCTCAATCGGGGTGTCTACGCCTCACTCAAAAAGCACGGTGACGCCCTCGATGAACCGAGGGAGGTGTGCCACTGGCTATTTTTCCCCTCGCACCATTCGCGAGATCGCTTCATGGAGAGAGTTGGCCCGCTCGGCTTCTCGCTGTACGAGGCGTTCGCGTGCGACGCGGCGGAGGGCTGGCCGGATCACCTGACATGTGGCGTGAAGATTGCGCGCAGCGACATACCGTGTCCGGAGGCCCTCGACGAAGTTATCGAGCAGTTGGCACTGATCGCGAGCAGCGTCGGCGGCGAGTACGACGGCTGGGAGACGGCCGTTGTCTCGCCAGAACGGCCGATCCACTAGGGCGTAGTCCCTCGCTCGGGTAACAGTACGCTGTAACCGAAACCGGACGAGGCCGCACGCGCCGTCATTGGAGGCGCGTGTTGGAGCCGGGACCCCATGTTCCATGTCACCGCCGCAAAGACGTGAGTAGTGCGCCTTTGCGCACCATGACGGGCCTCGTGTCTAAAACCTCAAGCATTGTCATGGTCTGCGAAGGCAGACCACCCACGTCTTCCTTCCGCACGGCAGCACCGCACTGCCGGATCCTGGATAGCTCGCTGATGCGTATTCGGGATGACGGAAAAGTGCACTGTCACCGAAATTCGCGGTGACGCGGTATTCAGAACCGGTAGCTCAGGAACACGCCGGCGGTGAACTGCGTCGCCGAGCCTTGGTCAGCCACGATCGGGCTGTCCTCGGCGTCGCCGGTCAGGCGGTTGACATTGGCGATGGCGGCGATGCCCCACGGTCCGCTGATCGGGGACACGATGGAAAGGCCCACGCCATAGGACTTCACGCCTGATGCCGCTGCATAGGGCGCATAGCCCAGCGTCGAGGCTGCGGCCTGCGTCGGCGTGATGCCGAAATAGGTCTGCATGTAGTCATCATCGCCCCACGCAAGCTGCGGGCCAACCGAGATGCGCGCCGGCCCCACGCGGGTCTCATAGCGTGCGCTTGCCGTACCCAGCAGACCCGTATCGTCAGACAGGCCTTGCCGCGCTTCGACCGACAGGCGCAGCCAGTGCGCGCGATACTCGACAAAACCGCCAAGCTCGGCCGAGCCGTCCACATCGCCCCAGCCGGCCAGCGCAATATTGTCCTTCGCCTCGCGCTCGAACCGGTAGCCGGCCAGCACGCCCGCCCTGAAGCCCTTCTCGTTGAAGAGCGAGACCTTGAGCCCCTCGGGGACTGCAAAGCTCAGCCAATCCTCGTACTTCACGCTGAGATAGGGCAGGGCGCGAAACTCGCGGTCATCCGAACCCTCATAGTCCGGCGACCAGAGGCCACCACCGCCCACCGTCACCGACCAGCCGTCCTTCGCCGGTGGCGCACCGGCAGGGGCCTCATCGGCGTGGGCGGCAGGCTGGATCGCGACGACGCTGACGCTTGCGGTCAGAAGACAAAGGCGGACGGAATGCAGCACGCGGACCCCCGAAGGCTTGAAACACTTGACGCGGCCTCATCAATGCCGGAACGCCCCCCCGCGTCAAGCCATTGACCCTGCAAGGGTCGACCCCTATGTTCCGCCCACTTCTCAAGCCCCCGCACGATCCGCGGTCGGCCGGTGGGGCCCATAGCTCAGCGGTAGAGCAGCTGACTTTTAATCAGAGGGTCGATGGTTCGAACCCATCTGGGCTCACCAATAAAATCAATGGCTTAGGCGTGTTGGCGGTCAGTCTCCAGCTGCCAGGGCGCCGCGCACGGCGGCCATGTTCGGATCGGTCCCCAGGGGCTGGAGCCCCAGCAGCTGCATCATCAAGGGATGAACGCCGATGTTATCGAAGGCGGGCAGGGTGGCACCGCGCCGGAACGAGGGGCCCCGCGCGACGAACAAGCCGTCCATGTCAGGATGTGCCGGATCATAGCCATGCGCGCCGCCCGACAGGGGATAACGTTCGGGCCGCGATCCGGCGACGAAAACCCAGCCATTGTCGGCAAGACAGAAGATGGGCGGCACGCGCGGGTGCGTTCCGAAGGCCAGCCGGGAGGGAATATTTTCCTTTCTCCAGCATTCGAAGCGCTCATGCCGCTTCAAGAGCCTTGCCGCATGATCGGGCGTGAACCCCGCGTTCGGGGTCATGGCGACATAGGGCCGCGACATCCAGTCGAACCGCACGGTCTTGGGGTCGACAAAACGCTCGATGTCGATGGCGCGCGCCTCGGACGTTTCAGCCATTCCGTGGTCGGAGACAAGAATCAGGTCGACACTGTCCTCAAGCTTGCGCGCCTTGAGACCTTCGACCAGTTCACCGAGGCTGGCGTCCACCTCGGCCATGGCCTTGTTCACGCCCTCGCTGTCGGGACCACCGCGATGCCCTTCACTATCGACAGAATGATAGTACAGCGTCACAAACCGCGGGCGCTTTTCCTTGGGGCGATCAAGCCAGCCAAGCACGGTTTCGACTCGCTTTGCATAGGGCATCGGCTCATCATAGGGTAGCCATGTTCCAGGACGATGTCCCCGAATTTCGACCTCGCTGCCCGGCCAGAACAATGTCGCCGTCGGCAGGCCCGCCTTCTCGGCTGTGACCCAGATGGGCTCGCCGCCATTCCACCAGCGCGGGTCCGCAAGGACCTTGCGGTCGCTCAGCCGGAACACGTCACCCGGAATCGCCGGATCCGTCATCGTGTTGTTGACGATACCATGCTGGTCGGGCCTGAGCCCCGTCACGATGGAATAATGGTTCGGGAATGTAACGGTCGGAAACGACGGCCTCAGCGCCTGCGCCCGCACCCCTTCACTGGCGAGTTGGGAGAGCACCGGCGTGATCCCGCGCTCGAGATAGTCGGCTCGAAATCCATCGATCCCCACCAGCAGAACCGTGCGCGGCTCCGACGTCGTCGTCGGTTGTTGCACCGTGGCGCAGGCCGCCAGAGCAATCGTGAGCAGCAAGCAAAGGATTGTATTCCGCATCGCGCAAGGTCCCCCGGGATTGGCGTTCTCCCGTTCCATATCCCAAACTACGCGGCTCATGCGACAGCTATTTGACACCGGGGTGGGTCAAGCATGCCCCGGCGAAAGCGATCAGTGCGCAATCACATAAATCTCGTCCATCATGAACCGCGCACCGGGCGTAGCCGGCTCGAGCTCCAGCCTCATCCGCCCGATCCGTTCACGCGCCAGATCCACCGTTGCCGAAAGGTCCAGCGCCTTGAATGTCTCGCCAAGCCTGACGGGATGGGAAATCCGGCGGGCCATGCGTCCGGCGTCATCGAACAGTGTCAGCCTGAGCGTCAGTCGCGCGGAGCGATCCGCCCGAAACAGGCCCCCGAAGCGCAGGTTCCGGCGCATGTCGCGCATGGCGGGCGGCAGCAAGATCTCTTGCGAAACGACACTGTCCCCGCAGGCTGCAGCACAGCCCACGCTCAGTGCCATGTTTTTTTCGGCAAGCCCGGACGGAACCGCGCCCGCAGAGCGAGGCACACGCCAACCATCAAGCCTTCCCTGTGCAAATGTGGAATTCCGAACAAGATTGGGCGCGCCACTCAGCGGCCAAGGCGGCCCGCTGACATCGGGCAGATAGGGCACAGCCTGCTGGATAACGTGGGTCGTGTCCCGGCAATCCGTTCGGCGAAAGGTCACGCCGTCGCGGATCAGCGTCGTCGCGCCATTGCAGCCATGCGCCTTCACGAAGACGTCTCCCGTCTCCCAGCGCTCCCAGCGCGTGAAGCCATAGGCGCGCGTGAAGTAGAAGCGTTCGATATGGTCGGCTCGCGTCGGGCTGCGGCCACCGAAATGGTCCGAGCGAACGGCTTCAAGCGCCTTGCCTGTGGTGAAAACAAAAGGCGTCGGCAGGAGTTCCCATTCAGTCCACGCCGGATTGAAGAACCAGGGGCAGCCTGTGCCCTGGTTGATCTTCAGCCACGCCAACTGACCGCCTTTTGGCTTCGCGAGGATGTTCACCGGAAAGCTGAGCCAGCTGTCCTCTTGGTTTGTCGGATCCTCCGTGCCACCCGAACAGTTCCTGTTCCAGAAGACCTGCCCGTTGATGCCCGGATCGCTGGTGCCGACGATGGAAACAAAGTCTCCATCCGCCTCGAGAATGTCATAACCATCGCGGTATGCCGGCTTGCAGACACCGGGCAGGCATGGGTCGAAGTCGCGGAACGCCGTCGACGGGTCATCCCCGCCGAACTCCTTGGGCACGGCGATCCGCGGATTGCGCCCGTCTGCGTGAGGCGAGCGCACGGGATGTGACGTGATCGCCTGATAGACCTTGCCCGCCTCGTTGTCGGTCCGCAGAAAGGGTGTGCGCTCGAACGGTTTCAGGTCGCGATGTCGCGGGCATGTGGCCGGGTCACCCGGAACGGGACGGTCCTTTGCATCGACGCAGACATTCTGGATCAGGAAGTCCAGCGCATCCTTGGGCAGGAACGACGCGAAGGCCTTGGAGCTGGTCAGCGCAAGTGCCACCACGCAAGCCAGCACCTGGTAGCATCCGGTCATGCAGGTAGCCCCGCGGCCAACATGCGCCACGCAGCAGGGATTTGTGTGGCAGCGAAACCCAGCGCTTCTCCGGCAACAGCCTCACCCACAGCCGCCGCATGCTTGAAGCCATGACCCGAGCATGACGATACCACTGTCAGGCTCGGAGCCTCTGGATGGGGCGCAATCCAGAACTGCGACCCCGGGGTCGCGGTGTAAAGGCATGTTGCCCCCCGCAGATGGGCGCCGAGTTGGGGGAACGAGGCGCGCACACGCGGAACAATGCCGGCGAGATCGTCTGCATCCACGGGCCGTCGTGCCGCATCTGGATCGAAACGAGCCGCCATGTCCTCGGTTGCCATCTTCACGCCGCCACCCGGTGTCGCGATGGGAAAGCCGTAGAGGTCGTCCCAAATGAATACGGGCATGTGCGCAGGCTCGAAGGCGCGTGTGTCGGTCGGCGCCTCGAACCAATGCAGCGTCTGTCGCGTGACCGTCAGATGCCGGGAAAGGGCAGACGGAAGAAAGCCGGGCGTCCAGGCCCCTGCGCAGAGGATCGCCCGCGCAGCGCTGAAAGTGCCTGCGGTGGTCCGCACCGCCACGCCGGAACCGGAGGTGGTCGCATTCATGACCTGTGTGTCGAGATGGACATGCGCACCAAGCGCGCGCGCGCGCGAAATCTGTGCTGCAACGACACGTTCGGGATAGCCCATTCCAGCGCCCGGCTCGTAATAGGCGCCGGGGCCTTCAAAGCTGCCATAGGCGGGGAAGCGCCTGCGAACCTCGTGATCGGGCAGAACCTCATGCCGAATGGAATGCAGCCTCGCGGCCTCGAGCGTCGTTTCCACAAACCCCGCAGGTGCATGCGTTGAATGCGGCAAGCCGCCGCCCAGCAGCAGCAGGCCGCAGCGATTGACGAGGGTCTCGCCGGTCTCGGCCGCCAGCTGGTCGGTCAGTTCGAAATTGCGCAGCGCGAACGGCGAATAGACCGTACCCTCGCCGATGGCGGCCCGCACGATACGTGTTTCGCCATGGGTGGATCCCATGATGTGAGGTGGCGCGAAACGGTCAAAACCGATCACGCGCGCGCCTGCGCGAGCGGCTGACAAAAGGGCCGAGCCACCCACGGCGCCAAGTCCTATGACGGCAAGATCAAAGGCATGAGCCATGGCAATCGGGTCCCTCAAAAGAAGATGGCCCCCGCAAGCGAGGGCCATCTGTCATCATGCTGGAACACCCAGCCTGGGTCTAACGGGCTGGATTATGCTTGGCGAGGAACGCATCCATCGCCTGCAATGTCTTGATGCGCGTCGACTGGAACGTGATGTTGTGGTTCTCGTTGGCCAGGCGTGCGAACTCGTAGGGTTTGCCCGCAGACTTGAGGGCATCGGCCATGATTTCGCTCTGTTTGATGGGCACGACCGTATCAAGTTCACCGTGGATCAGCAGGACGGGCGCACGCACCTTGTCGACATGCCGGACGGGCGACACGGCCTCGATGCTGGTCTTGTCCGCCGTCGCATCGCCGATGTGCAGGCGCCAATAACGGATGGACCCCTCCTTGCCACCTGCGTACTCGCGCGACCACAACAGCATTTCGATCAGGTCACTGACGCCAGCGCCGGCAATCACGCAGCGATAGAGTTCCGGCGTCAGCGTTGCGCCTGCGAGCGCAGCATAGCCGCCATACGACCATCCGGCGATGCAGACCTTGTTCGGGTCAATCGTGCCATCGGCAATCAGGTGCTTGACGCCATCGGTCACGTCATCCTGCATCTTGCGGCCCCACTGGCGACGACCAGCGAGAGCAAACTGCGTGCCGAACCCATCCGAGCCGCGGAACTGCGGTTGGAGCACGGCATAGCCGCGGCTGGCGAGGAACTGGGAAAGCC
>CAZABH010000050.1:0-17768 GCA_964483585.1 uncultured Flavobacteriaceae bacterium | reverse complement strand
TGTTTCGACTGCCTGTGACCGTGTTGCCGGCATTGGCGCCAACCGCCGTGTTTCCTGTTCCCGACACACTGCGCGACGCATAAGCACCCGCGCCCGTGTTCAGGTCACCGGAAACCGCAAAGGACGCCCGCAAGCCAAGCCCGGCATTGTTGACACCGGAAACGCTCACTGACGCCAGATACCCCGCACCAGTGTTATAGCTGCCCGTGACGCTAACAGACGACTGCGTGCCCGCACCCGTGTTTCCCGTGCCGACGACGATCTGCGAGGATCCGGCACCAGTGCCCGTGTTGAAATCGCCTGTCACAAGACGCGAGGCACCCTGGCCCAGCCCCGCATTCTGGTTGCCCGTGATCGACCGCGAAGACTGCGCACCCGCGCCCGTGTTGCCCGAGCCGAAAACCAGCCGCGACGCATAGGCTCCGGCACCAGTGTTCAAGTCGCCAAAGACATCCTCTGAAGCCAGTGTTCCAGTACCGGTATTGAAACTGCCCGTCACGTGGTTGGAGGAATAAAACCCGGCGCCGGTATTGCCTGCACCATCGATGTAACGGGAAGAATAAGCCCCGAGGCCCGAGTTGTTCACGCCACTCACGTAGCCCGAAGAAAAACTGCCAACGCCCGTATTCCGGTCACCGGTGATAGCCAACGCGGAAAAATATCCAAACCCGGAGTTCTGGTTACCAGACACGAAACGCGACGAGTAAGCGCCGGATCCACTATTCTCATGACCGCTGACAGTGACCGAGGAGTGAGCGCCGAAACCGGAGTTGCGATTGCCTACGACCCCCGTCGAAGAAGACGCGCCCGCGCCGCTGTTCAAAGTGCCCGTGATGATGTTGGAAGCATATGCCCCGAACCCCGAATTGAAACTTCCGATGACAGACTGGCTCGCAAAGTTGCCTACACCCGTATTGAAATCGCCGGAAATGACTTGAGAGGCACTTCGCCCCAGCCCGAGATTGTGCGACCCAGTCACAGAAACGGATGCATATATTCCGTGCCCCGTATTCCAATCACCGGTTACGCTGACCGATGAATTGGCTCCGAGACCTGTATTTCCTGTCCCAGTCGTTGCCGATCCTGAATTCGTACCAACGCCAGTGCTGTCCGCTCCCGACGCACCAGCACCTGCACCAGCTCCTGCGTAGAAATTCTGAGCGCGCAGCGGCGCAGCATAGAAGCCTGACGACAAGGCCGATACGATGGCGATTGTCGAGACGCGCAGGCGCCTCGGATCGCTGCTCGATCGACGAGTGGAAGGTTGATCTGTCATGCCATGCATTCCCGTGCAAGGCGGGACCGGGTGCCCTGTACCCACACAGGAAACGCTCGCCGCCAGCTGCCACTATGGGCATGGCACGCTTACCATTCAGATAATGGAAGGGTTACCATCAGGTTGATGCTTGTCGGTGACGGAAAGAATGAATTAAAGGGACGCAATGACCCGGCGTACCACCGGCTTCCAGTCACCCGGCGTCTCCTGCCGGAACAAGCGGATGTGCGGATAGAGATAGCTGTCACTTCGGTCGACACCCCAGCGCCAGTCTGGGTTCCACCACAACAGCAACCATGTCTCCTTGCCAAGGGCACCGGCCAAGTGGGCGACCGCGCTGTCAATCGTCACCACAAGGTCGAGGTTCTCGATGATCGCAGCCGTATCGGCCAGGTCCGTGATCCAGTGACTTGTATCGAGCACATCGACCCCGGGCACATCCGACAAAAGATGCGCCGTCTCGCGGTCGTGCAGCCCAATCCACGCAACATCCCCCGCAGCGCCGAAGCCTATCGCCTCGGCAGGCGGGATCGACTTGCGGAAGGCCATCGCGCGGCCATCGTCACTCCAGCCGGTCTGGCGCGAGCCAAGACACAGGCCCACGCGACGCTTCTTTTGCGGGGACAAGGCATCGAGCCGCGCCTTCCACGCCGCGCAATCGCGTGGATCCGCCTTCAAGTAGGCTCGCGGAACCGGGAAGCCTCCAGCACGACAGAGCGTACCCAGACTGCACATTGGTGCCTGACGATGTATGGGGCCCGCAACCTGGAGCCAGGACTGCGCCGGCTGCTCCCGGACACCTACAAGCGTATGGCTCGACCAGGCCCGCACACGCGGAAAACTGTGCTTCATCAGGCGCGCCAGCGGCGGGTGGAGCGCCAGGTGAACAGAGACACCCGCATCGATGAGCTCGGGAACTGCCTGCGCGAACATGATCATGTCGCCCAACCCCTGCTCGCGGTGAAGCAGCAACGACTTGCCCGCAAGGTCTTCACCCTTCCAGGCAGGCATCGGGTACGGGTAGATGCCGAGGTTGGACAGGCCGTGGACAAGAAGGCGATTGTCGTATTGCGGGAAACCGCGGGCGAAATCCTCGCGGGCAAGCGTCAGCATCGAATGCTCGAACTTGACCGACGGATCTTGTGGCGCGCGGGCCCCGGCAGCTTCGAACCAACGCTGCGCCTCGTCGAAGCGCCGCGTGTCCATCGCAAGCTTTGCAAGCCGGATCTCAAGCCCCGCAACCGGCAGGCCCAGGCCTTGGTAGCGCGCCATGAGCGCCCAGCCCTCCTCCGCACGCCCACGACGGCGATACAGGTCGCTGAGGTTGTTCAAAGCGCCGCCGTGCGCAGGATCAATGCGAAGCGCCTGCTCATAGAGACGCACGGCCCGCGCAAGGTCTCCCTGCCCCTGTATCGTGCAGCCGAGGTTGAAGAAGGACTGCGGATCGCCGGGACCAACGCGCACCGCCCGCTCAAGGAGCGCGTGGGCATCGGCGCTGGCACTGGGGTCCTGCGCAACAGCATGGATCTGCAGCGCGATCGGATGGTCGGCAAGCCGGGGACCAAGCTCGCGCAGAAGACGCAAGCACTCGGCGCGCCGCCCCGCCTGCAGCGCCGCGATCGAAGCAGAGATGACCGCCTCTATGTTTCGTCCGTCCGGAGCCGGCGTGCTCATGACAAGATCCAATCCTGCGCAGCAAGTCGCGCCTTCGTGTCGGCAATCACCTCAGGCCAGTCGCCGGCGTTGCGCTGGCGGATCATGCGCATCGAGGGATACCAGTAGGAATGCTCGCCCTGCAAAGTCCAGCGGCAGTCGGCAAAGTCATGCAGAAGCAGCCAGACAGGCCGCCCCATCGCACCCACAAGATGCGCAACCGACGTGTCGACAACGATCACGAGGTCAAGATGCTCGACCAGAGCCGCCGTATCGTCCATCGAACGCAGGTCATCCGACAGGTCGATGAGCCGCCCCTGCATGGGGGCTGGCATCGGATCGATAGTCCAGTTCAGCACGCTCACGAAGTCAACCCCGTCGACATCCATCAGCGGGATCATCGCGTCGAGGCTCATGCTTTTCTTGACGGCACGCCGGCTCGAATCCATGCGGAAGAGCGCGGGATTGCTGGCCCAGCAAAGGCCGACACGCGGTCGCCTCGGCCCGCGCCACGTCCGGGCCGCGATCTCTTTCCATCGCACACGCGCCGCATCGGACGGTCGCATCCACGACTCGACACCGGAAAAGCTCTCGGGCGTGTTGCGCAGCAGGTGCATAAGGCTGCCTATGGGGATCTGGTAGTCGACGGGCGCAAGCCGGTCCATCCACGGCGGAACAGGATGGTCGCCGGCAACGCGCCCGTTGACCGCCGGAAACACCTCGGCCTGCGGGAACGAGGCGCGAAACAGCCCTTCAAGCTCCGGAGAGACCACCAGCGTCGTGCGGGCGGCCTTCGCCATGACTTCGGGCAGGGCGCTTGCAAACATGATCTGGTCACCGAGCCCTTGCTCGTTGTGGACCAGGATATGCTTGCCGGACAGGTTCTCGCCCGTCCAGCGGGGCTGGGGGAACGGGTAATGGAACACGCCATTCAGGTGACCGCACGCAAAGCGGCTCTCGAAGCAGCGCCATGCCTCTCGAAAACGCTTGGCAAAGAGGTGGAGCGCAAAGGCTTCCCACTGGATGATCGGACGCTGCGGATCCAGTACCGCCGCTCGACCAAAGGCGGCCAGCGCCTCGTCGAACCGCTTCATTTGCAGCAGGCAGACTGCGCGGTTCAGGTGCGGGGCCCAGCTCTCGGCGCCCAACGCAAGCTGCCGATCGGCCCATTCCAGTGCCTCGTCAAACCGGTCGAAACGGCGCAGGAGTTCGCTGCCGTTACCTAGGGCGTCAACGTGCAGCGGATCAAGAAGCACGGTACGCTCGTAGCAGCCAAGCGCAAGGTCGAGACGGCCGCGCTCGGCCTCAAATACACCCAGATTGTACCAAGCCTGCGCGTCGGCCGGGTTGGCAAAACAGGCCTGCTCCACCAGGGAAAGACCAATCGCCGGGTCCGTCTTCGGATGGACCACGCCTTTGAGCAGGCAGGCCCGCGGGTCGCCGGGGCGCGACTGCAATAGTTGCTGCAGATAACGGCCAGCCTGGTCAGCCTTTCCCGCCCGGTAGGCGGCAAACGCCTGATTATAGAGGCTCTCAAGGTCTGACATACGTCCTGCCGGAGAAAAAACCAGTTGTGGTTCGCGCGGCAGAATTGCACCGGGCCGCCGGTTTCGGCAAGATGCCATGATGTAAGGTGTCCGGCCACGCAGCCTGGGATTCGAGAATGGGGTGCAAGATGACTGGCAGAACGCGGCGCGTATTCGCTTGCTCGTATCTCATGGCTGTGACAGCGGGGCTCTCGATGGCACAGCCCACGGCACGGCCCGCAGTCGCCCCACCGCCTTCCGCAGCCACGGCAAAAGGTCCGATGGTGGAATGCGCCGGAAAGGATGCCCAGCGGGTCATCGAAGCTTGCAGCACGATCATCGCATCGACCAAGGAACAGGCCACGCAGAGAGCGCTTGCGTTCTATCACCGGGCCAATGCACGCATCGCGCTTGGCGCTCCTCCTGTGCAGGCCGTCGCCGATTTCAGCGAAGCAATCAAGCTCAACCCACGCCTCGCGAATGCCTACAACGACCGAGGGCTTGTCTACGCAAGCAACGGCGCCCTCGACCGTGCCATGGCGGATTACAACAAGGCTCTTCAGATTGAGCCCAAGATGGCGCTCGCCTGGAACAATCGCGGACTCGTGCACGCGGCGCTGGGCGCAACAGAAAAGGCAAACGCGGACTTCAGCCAGGCCATCACGCTTCGCCCGGACTTCACCTTGGCGTGGTTCAATCGTGGACTGGCACACTACACGCAGGGACGCATGGCAGAGTCGATCCGCGACTATGGCGAAGCGATCAAGCTTTCCCCGAAATACCCAGAAGCCCTCGGGAACAGATGCCTCGCAAAGGCGCGGCAGGGCACCAACCTCGATAACGCACTCGCCGACTGCAATGCGGCACTAAAGCTGAACCCGAAGCAGCCGGTGAACCTCGGCCTGCGGGCGCTGGTGAACCTTCTGCGGAACGATCTGGTTCGTGCCCGCGCCGACAGCAACGCGGCACTTGCGATTGACCCTCGCCTGGCATGGCCACTCTATATTCGGGGCATCGTGAAGCGTCGACTGAACGACCCACAGGGGTCAGCCGAAGATCTCGCGGCAGCGAGGCGCTTCGACAAGGGGATCGACCAGCGCCTCGCCCCCTTCAAGCTCCAAAAGACGTGAGGCTGCCATTCTTCGACAGACAGGAATGCCCCCAAGCATTGGCGACATTGTTCGCGTGAACACCGTCGATGGCCCCATGTGGGTCTTCTCGTCGGATGTCTATGTTTCAAGAGCCCTCGCCCTTTACGGCGAGTACTGCGCCGCCGAAGCAGACATGTTCCGCCAGCTTGTACGCCCGGGAGATACTGTCGTGGAGGTCGGCGCCAACATCGGGTCACACAGCGTGATGCTGGCAAGGCTCTGCGCGCCCGGTCGATTTTTCGCCTTCGAACCACAGCGGCGCGTGTTCCAGCTGCTCTGCACCAACCTGACCATCAACGGGATCCGGAATGCGCACGCCTATCCGGACGCCCTTGGCGATGCAGATGGCGAAGCGCGCATGCCCGAGATGGACTTCACTGCGCCCGGCAATTTCGGTGGCATCTCGGTCAATGATGCGCGCAGCGGCGAAAGCGTGGCAATACGCGTCAGGCGCCTCGACTCCCTCGATCTCGACGCACTGCATTTCCTCAAAATCGACGTCGAGGGCTGGGAGACTAGCGTGCTGTCAGGAGCCTCAGAAAGCATCCGACGGTTCCAGCCCCTTCTCTACATCGAGAATGACCGCATGGAAAAGCAGGGCGCACTCATCACACAAATCGCAGCAATGGGCTACAGCCTTTACTGGCATGTCGCCCCGCTCTACCGCCCCGACAATTTCAACGGTGTCGCCGAGGATGTACTCGGCAACACGGCTTCACTCAACATGCTGTGCCTGCCCCAAGGTTCACAGCGAAAAGTCATCGGACTTGAGCCCATCGATCCGCATAACTGGCGCTCACCGATGTAAGTACAAGCGCATACCCGTGATCCTGACAGAAGCCACACCACCGCATCACGGCGTGAAGTCGCCAGGATTGAGCGCAATCGCTCCGATCAGCTGGATCTGGAAGTCAGCCACGCCATCCCCATTCACGTCACCGGAAATGATCGTGTTCCCGGAATCATAGGCATAGCGCAGCTCACCAGGCGTTCGCGTGAACGCCGCACCCGGCGAGAGCAGCAGCTTGAAGGCCTGGTCCCCGGCAATCCGTGTGTTTGCATCGATGCCGCTCAGGTCAATGCGATCCACACCCTGCATGAAGTCTGTCACGATATCCCGAAACGCACCATTCCCTGCAGCAGATGTCGTCAGCCATGCAAAGACGTCAGCCCCAGCGCCACCCGTGAGAACATTCGCGCCACTACCTGCCGTGATACGGTCTGCACCACTGCCGCCAATGACGTTCTCGATCCCCGAAAGCGTGTCGTTGCCGATCTGTGCGCCAGATGCACGTCCGGTGACGAGATTTACATCAACACCGGACGTGATCAAGGAGAGGTCAAGAGTATCGATCCCCATCCCGCCGACATAAGAGTCGTTGCCGTCATCAATCGACGCAACAAACCGATCATTGCCAAGGCCACCACTCAGAACATTCGCGCCGCTGTTCCCCGTCAGCACATTATCGGCCATGTTGCCACTACCGTTGATGTTTGCCGACCCCGTGAGGA
The DNA here is from genome assembly GCA_964483585.1 of uncultured Flavobacteriaceae bacterium. GTDB lineage: Bacteria > Pseudomonadota > Alphaproteobacteria > Micropepsales > Micropepsaceae > SZUA-430. The sequence continues at coordinate 10,650 of CAZABH010000050.1, read as the reverse complement.
TAAGGTTCTCCAGATTCTGCCCAAGCACATAGGTCACGCTTGCCATGACAGTATCTGTGCCCTCGCCAGCAAACTCCCGCACAGTGATACTGAAACCGCGATCGACGATGTATGTATCGTTCCCGGCACCACCCTCGAGGATATCAGAGCCAGCAATACCGCCGTAAAGCGTGTCGTTGCCACCTCCACCCGACAGCCTGTTGCTGCCGGCATCACCCATAATGTGGTCATCGCCAAGACCGCCGATGACATGCTCGATGCTGACCAAGGTGTCATGACCGGACTGCGTCCCGATTGCACTGCCGGCGACCAAATCAACGACCACAGCTTCTGTAAGTGCGGCAAGGCTGTAGGTATCCCCACCCTCTCCGCCATCATAGTGATCGTCGCCGTCACTCAACCCGGCGACGAAGGTGTCTCTGCCTTCGGCACCGAACAGAATATCATTGCCGGCCCCGCCCACCATGACATTGGCCAGGCTGTTGCCAGTGCCTGTGAAGTTACTTGTCCCGACATAGCGCAGGTTCTCGACATTTTCGCCCAAAGTGTACGAGGAAAGCGAAGTGCGAACTTCATCGACACCCTCTTCCGCGCCCTCGACCACGACGTCGCCGATATCATCCACGAAATAGATATCGTCACCCTGTCCGCCAGCCATCATGTCTGCGCCGGCACCACCGTCGAGGGTGTCATCGCCCTCGGCACCGAACAGCTCGTCCTCCTCGCCAGTCGGGAACAACCCGCCCGCGACGGTAGAAACGGGCGTAATGACATCGTCAGCGACAGTCCCGTTGACCGTCACGCCGATCGCATTCGTCACTGAAACAGTTAGCTCTTGTGTATCGCTGAGCGCGCCATCCGACACGCCGACCGTCACCCTGTAGATATTGTCACCATCGCTATCGCCTGGCGCCTCGAAGTCGGGAGCACTCACAAAAGCGAGAGCCCCCGTCGCGGCATCGATCTGGAACAGCGCGGCGTCCGCCCCACCTGCTATCGAATAGGTGAGCGTGGTGCCGGGGTCAACGTCCGTCGCTTGCACGATGGTGACTGCAGTCGTGTTCTCGACAAGGGCAATGGTTGTTGCGGGCGCAGCGCCGTCAGAAATGATGACGGGAGCATCGTTTGCGTTCGTCACCCTCACCAGCGTGCTTGTTGCATAGCTCAGACCACCGGCATCCGTAACCTGCACGCGCACGCTGTAGCTGGACTTCGTCTCGAAGTCGGCAGTGCCGTTGAGACGGAGTTCATTGCCGACGATGCTGAATGCAGCGTTGTCGGCATCACCGTCGCCCGCGACCAGGGCATAGGTGAACGGCCCGGCGAACCCTGATCCGGGTCCATCCGGATCCTGCGCCGTCAACGTGCTAATCAGGGCGCCAGGTGCGTTGTTCTCTGCAATGGATGGCGCCGCCTGCGCGTACTCCACTATGAAGGACTGAGAGGTGATGTGCCCCCATGCCGCGTCGGGTGCATCATTCCAAGTTCCTGCATAGAGCTGGCCAAAGTCCTCGCCCGTCGGGCTGTTGGGGTAGTTGTCAGGTTGACCAGCCAACCAGTTCACGTATTGGCCAGGCTCAGCGCCCGTGCCTGCGCGCCAGAACACAGTTCCAGCCTCGGGGCCAGTGACCCAGCGCCATACGCCTTCCTCGGCGGCGTCGCTGGCACCGATGAAACCAAGGTCCGTACCCGGCAAGGCAACCACGAAGGCATTTTCTGCGGCACTCGTGATGGTTACAAGATGGCCAACTGCCCCTGCAAGCGTCATGCCTGCTGCAAGATCGCGGGCCTCAGTCCAGGTGCCAAGCCGGCTGACGACTTCATAGACATGGCCGTTGCCACCCAGCGCCGGATCCCAGAAGAACTGTCTTGCCGGGTTGGTGATGTCGGCTGCCGACAAGGATGCCCCGCCGAAGCTGATACCGGTCGGGGCTTCGTTTACGTCTGCAACAGAGACAGCCAGTGCCTGCGTGTCCGTGAGTGTACCGTCGGAGGCCTGGACCACAACGTCGTAGATGTTGTTACTACCCACGTCGCCTGGCGCCTCGAAGTCGGGAGCACTCACAAAAGCGAGAGCCCCCGTCGTGGCGTCGATCTGGAACAGCGCGGCGTCCGCCCCACCCGCTATCGAATAGGTAAGCGTGGTGCCGGGGTCTGCATCAGTGGCCACGACCACGGTTACAGCGCTCGTGTTCTCAGCAACGGACAGCGCTGCGGAGGAAGCACCTCCATTGGAAACGATTTCGGGGGCGTCTTCGACAGCCGTCACAGTCAGCGAAACGGTAGCGGGCTGACTGCTCAGCGCACCATCATTTGCTACGAAGGTGAAACTGTCGTTCCCCGCAAAATCCGCGTTGGGCGTATAGGTCCACGAACCGTCTGCGGTGAGCGTCAGCGACCCATTCGTAGGCCCTGTAACGACGCCATATGTAAGCAGATCGCCATTCGCATCGGTCGCACTGACCGCACCCTCAGCGACCGTATCCTCAGCCAAAGTGAAACTGCTGTCTGTCGCGACAGGAGCAGCCGCAAACAGTTGTGCACGTGTGTATGTGCCGTCCGCGAACTGGAAGAGTTCCACACCGTCAGTGGTATCCGCACCATCCACGCCGACGACGCTCAGTGTGCCGTCGGTATTTTCGGAAATACCATACGACTGACGAACACCGCTGAAGATAGCCGTATCTGTCCCAGCGCCCCCGACGAGCCTGTCATTACCACCACCTCCTCTCAGAGCGTCATTGCCAGCACCACCATCAAGTAGGTTATCGCCAGCATCGCCGGTTAGGCTGTCGTCGTACGCAGAACCAATGACATTCTCGATGCTGAGCAACTGGTCATTACCTGCCCCGCCGGTCGCACTTCCGCCAACCGCTCCAGTACCACCGTACTCGATGATGAAGGCATTCCTGACGCCGTCGGAGGAAGCGATCGGCGACGAGGGTGTGCTCGTGGCTGTAATGCTTGAATAGGTATCGTCCCACGCACCGTACGGCATGCCTGAGCGCACGCCAAGAAAGGCGTAATCGCTGCCTGTCCCGGTGGGGTTCGAAACAACACCCGAGTTGCCACCTGCGCCATTCTCGTCGACGACATAGGACAGCATCCAGTTTTGGTACATGCCGTTGACGGATGTTCCATTGGAATTGCCCTGCCAGAATTGGAGTGCGGCCTCGGGTCCATCAATCCAGCGCCACACGCCTTCCTGGGCAGCATCCGAGGCGCCGAGCCAAATGCTTCCGTTGTCCCAGCCAGTCGTCACCCCCTGGTTTACGAGGTTGGACACGAAGCTGTTCTCAGCCGCCGATGTGATGGTGACCAGGTATCCCTGCGCGCCTGCGAGCGACGCCTGCAGCGCGAAATTCCTGGCCTCTGTCCAGGTCACCGGCTGGTTACGGACCTCGTAGACATGTCCATTGGCAGGGTTGAAGAACTGCGTGGCAGGATTGGTGATGCTCGCCTGAGTGAGCGGACCAGCACCCGAGAGCGTGACCGCCACGCCAGACGTGGCCGTGCTGTAGTCAGCCGTGTCCGTGCCATCTCCGCCATCGAGTGTATCGTTGCCAGCCCCGCCCGAGAGCAGGTCATTGCCGCCAAGCCCGGTCAGGACATTCGCGCCACCATCGCCGATGATGGTGTCGGCATGGGCCGAACCAATCACGTTCTCGATGCTGATGAGCTGGTCCGTGCCGGCACCTCCGGTCGCACTACCTCCAACCGCCGGCATGCCGCCGTACTCGACAAGATAAGGCGACGCGTACTGCGGGAACACGTCGTTCCACCCAAGCCCACCGCCGAGACCGGCACCAAGAAGGTGATTGATCGAGCAGTAATGAAGGTAATTCTCGGCTGTGCCGCTATTCGGATTGTCCAGCACCCAGTCAACGAAGCTTCCGTTTGCAGCCGTTCCCACATTCGAAAAGACAGTCCCGGCTTCAGGCCCACTGGCCCATGTCCAGACACCTTCCTGGCCTGCATCGCTTCCGCCAAGCCAGACGAAATTGTAACCCTGCAACATAGCCTCTGCGAACGCGTTCTCCGCGGCAGACGTAATAGTGGCAAGATAACCCTGAACACCTGCCAAACTCATGGACCCAGCAGCACTGAGCGCCGTGTGCCAGTCCACCGAAGCATTCACAACCTCGTAGATGTGCCCGTTACCACCCAGTGCCGGATCCCAGTAGAACTGCGTCGCCGGATTGGTGATGCTCGCCTGCGTGAGCGAACCTCCACCCGACAGCATGACCGTAACGCCAGACGAAGCGGCGCTATAATCGGCCGTATCCGTCCCACCCCCACCATCCAGAATGTCGTCGCCAAGGCCACCGACCAACGTGTCATTGCCCGCAAGGCCGTTCAGTGAGTCATTGCCACTACCACCGGTGATGACGTTGTCCAGGTCATTTCCAGTTCCGACAAAGTCACCCGCACCAATGAATGTCAGATTTTCAATCGCTGATTGCCCCGAGGCTCCGGCGAGACCACCGAACTCGACGATCGCACCATAGTTATGCCCCACAGCACCATCGTCACCCCAATATCCCGCCGTGAGATTGTTCCACGGGATGTTTCCCTGGATGGTGAGATAGCGTTCGCCGCTGCCCGGGTAGTCCGGTCCATTGGGCTGCGGCGGCAGTGCACCGGCATCCCAATGGGCGTAGCTGCCGTTGACAGTCGAACCGTTACCGCCGCCCTGCCAGAACTGCTGTCCTGCCTCCGGACCATCGATCCAGCGCCACACGCCCTGAGCACCGAGGTCATTGCCCCCGAGCCACCAACCCAAGGGCGGGTTGACAGGAACCTTGCTCCATATGAACTGCTGCTCCGCATCACTGGTAACTGTCGCAAGGTAACCACGCGTTCCACCGAGAGACTGCGCCTGCGCCATCGCAAAGGCCTGATCCCATGTTCCCGCATTAAGGACGTATTGGTAGATATGCCCATTCGTCGGATTGAAGTGCTGCGTTGCCGGATCGGTGATGTGCGCAGCCGTGAGCGCTGTAGTGCTGCTGAGCGTATACTGATTGAGCGTCGTTCGGATTTCATCGGTGCCGGCATCCGGACCCTCCACCACGACATCGGATATACTATCGACCACGTAGACATCGTTCCCGATGCCACCTGACATCGTATCCGCTCCCGCGCCGCCCACCAGCGTATCGTTCCCTGCATCTCCATTAAGCGTATCGTTCCCGTCACCCCCATCGAGAACGTTGTCACCGACATCACCGAAGAGAGTGTCGTCGAACGCCGACCCGATCACATTCTCCATGTTTAGCAACTGGTCACTACCGGCTCCTCCGGTCGCAGAACCGCCAGCCGAAACGGCAACGCTGTACTCAACCAGATACGGCGATGTAAAGCTTGGATACACATCGTTCCATGCAACTACGCCCCACGCATAATGCAGAAAATCCTCATTGGCGGAATTATCTGGCTGACCACCGGCCCAGTCTACAAAACCTCCAGGCACAGCATTGGCACCGTTGGAAAAGATCGTTCCAGCTTCAGGACCGGCTACCCACTTCCACACACCTTCCTGATCCGCATCCGAGCCCGCGAGCCAGACGAAGCTGTACCCCCCGAGCTTTGACTTCACGAACTCATTTTCCGCCGCAGTCGTTATGGTCGCGAGATGACCTACGACACTGCCCAGTGTCATCGCGGCCGCTCCGTTCAGCGCAGTCGTCCAATCGACCGACGCGTTTACGACTTGATAGATATGACCGTTTCCACCTTGCGCAGGATCCCAATAGAACTGCGTAGCCGGGTCGGTGATGCTCGCCTGCGTGAGTAATCCTCCACCCGACAGTGCCACCGTCACACCAGATGTGGCCGTGCTGTAATCCGCGGTATCAATGCCCGCGCCACCATCGAGGGTGTCATCGCCAGAGCCACCGTCGAGGGTGTCGTCTCCGGCACCGCCCGCGATCACATTCGCAAGCTCATTGCCGGTACCGATGAAATTTCCGCTGCCGGTATAAGTCAGGTTCTCGACATTGGCACCAAGTGTGTAGGTGGCCAGCGTGGTGCGGACCTCGTCTGTTCCTTCGTCGGCCCCTTCGGTGGTGGTGTCTCCGACATCATCGATGAGATAGATGTCGTTGCCCGCCCCACCGATCAATGTGTCGGACCCGATACCGCCGTCGAGCGTATCGCTGCCGCTGCCTCCATCGAGGGTATCGTTCCCGGCCATCCCCGCAAGGGTATTGTCTCCAGAGTTGCCGATGACCATATCAGCAAAAGCCGAGCCAATCACATGCTCGATATTGATGAGTTGGTCTGCGCCAGCGCCGCCGGTTGCGATGCCGCGGGGATTGAGTATGCCGCCGTATTCGACGATGTAGGCTGTGCGCAATCCGTCCGGCGAAGCTATGGGCGATGATGGGGTTGTGACAGCTGTAGTGCTTGAGTACGCATCATCCCAAAGACCGTTGCTGCCATATATTCCTGACAAGAAAAGATAATCCGACCCTGTTCCAGTTGGATTGCTTAGACAACCACTGCGGCCACAAGCTGCGTTCTCGTTATTGGGGTCACTTCCGTACCACGACCAGTGCTGCGGTACCGTTGCATTGCCGCTTCCGCCACCCGACCAAAATTGTTGGCCCGTTTCCGGCCCTGCCATCCATCGCCACACACCCTCCTCGGCAGCATCAGAGCCTGCCAGCCAGACGGTGTTGTTGTCCCAACCCGTTGTGACATGAGAGATGACAAGTGAGGTTAGGAACCTATTTTCGGCCTCGGAGGTACTGGTTGCCAAGTAACCCGTGTGTCCTCCCAGAGACGCCTGCGCAGATAGGCTCATCGCTTCTGTCCAGGTTACCGCCTGATTTCTGACCTCATAGATATGGCCATTCCCGCCCAGCGCCGGATCCCAGTAGAACTGCGTTGCCGGGTTCGTGATGCTCGCCTGAGTGAGCGAACCTCCACCCGACAGCGTGACCGTCACGCCTGCCGTGGCCGTGCTGTAGTCAGCCGTGTCCGTACCATCTCCACCATCCAGTATATCATCGCCCGCCCCACCAGAGAGAGTGTCGTCACCGGCACCGCCCGCGATCACATTCGCAAGCTCATTGCCGGTACCGATGAAATTTCCGCTGCCGGTATAAGTCAGGTTCTCGACATTGGCCCCAAGCGTGTACGCACCAAGCGGCGTGCGCACCTCATCAATGCCCTCATCCGGATTCTCCGTGACGACGTCACCAGCATTGCTCACGACATAGATGTCATTGCCCAAACCGCCAACAAGGATGTTGGGGCCGCCGGACGTTGTCGTATTCATGAAGACAGATATACTGTTCGCACCAGCATTGGCCGAAATGACTTCAGGCAGGCCGTCGCCGTTCAAGTCACCTGCCGCGGCTGCATAAGAGAGCGAAGGAAGCGACAGCGCCTGCCAAGTCTGGGTGAGGAACCCGCCTTGACCGTCGCCCAGCATTGTTACAACCGAGTTTGGTCCGGATTGCGTCGTCCCGACGAGGTCCAGATTGCCATCGCCATTGATATCTTTCAGGTCGATGGAACCGACTGCCACGCCCTGGTTCAACACCGTGGCTTGCGTCATGCCACCGGCACCATTGTTCTTCCAGACGACAACACCGGATCTGGTACCAGAGACGATGTCGGTATCACCATCGTTATCGATGTCGCCAACACCCAGCACCCAATCGCCACCTGAATACTGCGTCTGCGGAAGGAAGCCACCCGCCTTGTCATTCAAGAGCACGGACATCGAGTATCCGCCATAGTTCGAGACCGCAACGTCGGCGTAACCGTCGCCGTTGAAATCTGCGGTCTGGATCACATTCGGCGCACTTCCAACCTGATAGGTTCCATTCAGGCTGAAACTTCCCTGTCCGTTATTGAGAAACACCTTGACGACGTTCTGCCCATCGATGGGCGCGACAATATCCAGCGACCCATCATTGTTGATGTCAGTTAGTGCCAGGGTAATCACTGAGCTGCCGCCTGCAGAAAAGATCGTTGGCGGGCCATAGGAGCCATTTCCCGCACCCAGAATGACGGCGATCGTTCCGCTATAGTAGTGGGGCGTGACAAGGTCGAGGATACCATCCCGGTTCACGTCGCCCACATAGGCGTAGGCTGACCCGCCGCCAGACGCAACGGACTGAGCCGGTCCAAGGTTGCCGCTGCCGTCGTTGTAGAAGATGCTCACAGTCTGAGAGAATTCGTTCCCCACCAGAACATCAAGATGACCATCTGAATTCATGTCATGGAAAACGATGGAGTGCGGCCAGGCGCCCGAGGGCAGTGCAATCGGTGCCGACAGCTCGAATACCGAGACACCTCCCGCTCCCCCGATCAGCGTATCATCGCCATCCCCACCAATCAGAGTATCTGCACCATCCCCCCCGTCGAGAACATCATCGCCCGCGCCACCATCCAAAAGGTCGTCACCCGATCCACCGATCAGAGTGTTGGCCCTCTCATCACCCGTCAGCACATCGTTGAAAGCCGAGCCAGTAACATTTTCAATGCGGATGAGTTGATCGTTGCCCGCGCCACCCGTCGCGGTCCCGCCAGAGCCGACTACGCCGCCGAACTCGATGATATAGGCGTTTCGAACACCATCAGACGACGCTATCGGAGATGAGGGCGTGCTTACTGCGGTGATGCTGGAGTATGCGTCATCCCATTGCCCAGTATAGGACCCCACCGCACCGAAAACACTGCCGTACAGGAACAAGAAATCCGAGCCAGTACCCGTGGGGTTGCTGAAACTTCCGCTTAGCCCACTCGCACCATTTTCGTTTGCCGGATTTCCGACATACCATGACCAGTACTGAGGAACAGTTGCGCTCCCTCCCGATCCCCCCGACCAGAATTGCTGCCCGGCCTCAGGACCTGCAACCCACCGCCAAACCCCTTCCACCGCTGCATCGGAACCAGCAAGCCAAACCGTGTTGTTGTTCCATCCGGTCGTTACATGCGCGAGCGTCAGGTTGGTAAGGAATGTGTTCTCTGCCGCCGAGGTGCTTGTTGCGAGATAGCCAGTGTAGCCACCGAGCATGGCCTGCGCAGAGCGATTCAAGGCCTCAGTCCATGTCACCGCCTCGTTCCGCACCTCATAGATGTGCCCGTTGGCCGGGTTGAAGAACTGCGTTGCCGGATTGGTGATGCTCGCGGCCGTAAGCGTCGGCGATCCTGCAAGAGTAACGGTAACGCCAGACGTGGCCGTGCTGTAGTCAGCCGTATCAGTCCCGTCACCACCATCCAGCGTGTCATCCCCGAGCCCACCCATCAACGTGTTGTCATTGCCATCACCCGTCAACACATCGTTGAAAGCCGAACCAGTCAGGTTCTCAATGGAGGAGAACGTGTCCCCGGCGGCGAACCCGCTGTTGCTAGCTGGGTTGGAAAGGCTCGCGATGACACTTGATGCAGCGACCTCATAGCTGACCGTGTCGGACCCCTGCCGCCCATAGAACGCCTCTACCGCCGCACCGGCGATGAACAGGTCGTTCCCGTCGGTTCCTTCAACAGAAGCACTGGAAGACGAAAACAGCAATTGGCTGCTGCTATAGGTAATCTTGGCCAGAATCTGCCGATCATATATCCAGCTGCCGACATCGATCTGGTTGGAGCCAACACTGTCATGCACGAGCCAGCTGACAGGGATTTGCCCATCATGCGCAGAGATGAAGAACGCGCGGCCCGTCGACGACCAATGGGTCGCACCTCCATAGGTAATGAATGGCCCTTCGTTATTATACCACTTACCGTCATAGTCGCCGATATTCGGGAGATTCACCTCCTTCAAGTCGATATAGTTCACCAGATTGTTGCCGACCAGGCTGTAGGCGCGCTGCACATCCGAGAAATCAGCAAGCTGGGCTGATGCCCCAAACTCCGACTGGACGACCGCAAGGCGCGACGCCGCAGTCGAAGCATGGGAGACCACCGTTTGCGTATGCTCAAGGGCAATGGCCGAGAAGGACAATCCGTTGTTGAACGTCGGATCCGCGATCGTGTAGATCCACTCTCCGCCTGCACCAACCGCTCCGGTTGCATAGGACCGCACACCATCACTGCGAACCAGTTCAATGTACTCGTAACCAGTATTCGGAATACGAAAACTTGTCATGGTGTTGACGTCTCCATGTGACTGTCAGGCAATCGACCATTGCCACCAAAACAGCGTTCAGGGTGCGACGGCGATGCATGGGACCACTTGTAACACCCCTGACCAAACAAGTCAGCGCACGGACGAAACTACCACACGGTAGATTATACCTTCTCGAAGCGAAGATGAGACTGCATCTTCTCCGCGAGGAAGAAACCCATCGGTAGCTCAATGCGAATTCGAGCATCGACCGAGATAAGGGAGCAACCGACTGCACTTGTGCGGCTCGTCCACCCGCTTGACGCATGGTGAAAAGACAACTCCTGCATCTCCGCACGCACGGAGTGCTGGTCGCCCAAGTATCTACCACGGCCGCATCGATTGCGTGGTGGTCTACAAGATCGACCGCCTGACGCGGTCACTGGCCGACTTTGCCAAGATCGTGGAGCGCTTCGAGAAGCGGGGCGTTACCTTTGTCTCGGTCACCCAGTCTTTCAACACGACGACCTCCATGGGGCGCCTGACGCTGAACGTGCTCTTGTCCTTTGCCCAGTTCGAGCGCG
>CAZABH010000049.1:0-18241 GCA_964483585.1 uncultured Flavobacteriaceae bacterium | reverse complement strand
CCTAAAGACGTGGGTGGCCCGCCTGCGCGGACCCTGACAGTGCTTAAGTGTAAAAATTATGGACCGTCATGGTCCGCGCAGGCGGACCACCCACGAATTTTCCAAAACTGGACCGCCCACAAAACTTCTGAGCCGGGACATGACCAGGGCGCACCCTCGGCAACAACCTGCCTCAGCCACCCGTATCCAGATAGCAGAGATAGCCCCGCTCGACCATTCGGCGCATGGCTTCATAGGCTTCGGACAGCTCCTCGAAGCTCTCGCGCAGCAGCGCGAGATGCTTGACCTGCTCCTCGCTCAGCGTCCCGCCTGCTTCGCTCAAGGCCAGGGCTTCATTGACCCAGTTGGCACGCGCGACAGCCGCCATCGAGGCAAGCCGCTTGATATGCGCGGCCTCGAGCCGGCCGACGGTTCGGGCAAGCACGACACGGTTCGCCTCGAACGTTGCAAGGTCGATCTTCTCGAGATGCGCATGCAGCCGGCGCTGCTCCTGCGGGTCGCTGACCAGTGATGGCTTGAAATGTTCCTGGCCCAAGATAGGCCTCCTCCAGGTTTCGAGGCACATGGTGACGACAAAGACCTTAAGGTTGCGTGCAGCCGCAGGGAAAAACTGTCTGGAACAAGGAACATAAGGACTTTCTTCACCACGTTGGTTCGCACGGCGTTACCGATTGCTAGGGCAAGCTCTCGCGCTCGTTCTTCCTCGGGACAGGTCATGCGATTCAGGATCGGCTCCAGCCTCGTCATGCTGCTTGTGATGCTCGCCTTCTTCGGCGCGCAGCCCGCACGTGCGGCAGCAGAGGCCGGAAGCTGGCGCGTGGTGCAGAGCGTTGGCGAAGTCGCCGTCATCGGCAAGGACGCCCCATCAGGAAAACCAAAGCCTGGAACGTTGCTGCCCCCCGGGGCCATCGTTACGACTGGCAGCAACGGCCGCGCGATCCTCAGCCGCGAGGGCCAGCAGATCGTGCTGCAACCCAACTCGCGCATCGAGCTGACCCCCGATGAGGGCGGCAAGACAAGCCTGCAGCAAACCATAGGCACCAGCCTGTTCAAGGTCGACAGGCGCAAGCAGGCGCATTTCGAAGTCAACACGCCATTCCTGGCCGCGGTGGTCAAAGGCACGCAATTCTCGATCACCGTCACGCCGGACGAGGCAGAAGTCTCGGTCATTGAGGGGCTTGTCGAAACACGATCAAATGCCGGCTCTGCCGTTACCCTGCTTGCCAAGGGCATGAGGGCGAAGGTCCGTGGCTCTGCCCCGGGCGAGATCGAGCGCACAGAAAACAATGGACAGCTGCGCAAGGTCACCTCCAATGAAGGCCAGTTGGAGATCACCGACCAGCAACAGGCGAGCCGACCACGGACAGGTGGCGAGACCATCGTCACCTTGGACGGTTCAGGCGGGTCGGACGACCCAGGGGCGGGTGCGGGCAGCGACACCAGAGGCCCAGGCTCTGTGTCCGCAGGCCCCGGAGACGCCGGCTCCAGCAGCACCCCACGCTTGCGCAACACTCTCGATGCCATCGGCGACACGCGAGATATCACTGTCAGGATCAAGGACACCGCTTCGAAAGAGGCAGAAGCGGAAGCGGCTCTGAACGACATGCCCGGTGACGACGAGCGTCCGGATGCGGCAGCCCAATCAGAACACACCACCGGATTGGCGGCCAAAACAGTCTCCGACGCAGCATCGACCGCACACCGGATCGCATCAGGAAAATCATTCCTGCAGAACAACCGCGTGCGCGTCGATGCTGACTTCCCATGGGTTGAGGTGGGTTATGGCGCTCTGGCGCTGCTGGGTTTGTTCATCCTGAACCACGTGTTCAGCCTGCGCCGGCGCACCCGCAGTCGAGGCAGGAGCAATGCCAGTTCAGGTTACTATTGAGGTCGCTCGACATGCGCCACCCCAAGCCGATCAAGAAAGGTGTTCGGATTAACCAGGTTTCTTTCCGGTTCGTTTGGAACCCCTGACGCACACTGCCATTTAAGGCACGAAGGACCAGTTGATATGCGCCTGATGCAGGGTCTCACAGCATTCGCACTCGCCATGCTGGCGCTTTGCGCCAGCCTGCCCGCAACTGCAGATGAAGGGACACAATGGACCCTGATGCAGCGCGTCGGCGACGTCTGGATCACGACCGAGCAATTCGAACCCGTCGCCCTGAAGCCGAACGACATGGTCCCCTCCAAGTCGGTCGTTGTGACCGGCGCAAGGGGGCGGGCAATCCTTGCGCGTGGCGGCGAACAGATCATCCTGCACCCCAATACGCGCCTTGTGATCCCCGAACCGAAGGAAAACACCACCCGCCTGGGTCAGACCCGCGGCACAGCCCTGTTCAGGGTCGAACGCAAGACGGCACCCCATTTCCAGGTCGACACGCCTTTCATGGCCGCAGTCGTGAAAGGAACCATCTTCACGGTCACGGTCACCGGAACCGAGTCCAGGGTACAGGTAGAAGAAGGTGCCGTATCTGTCGGCACGGCAAAGGGTGAAGCCGTCACTCTGGTGCGCCCGGGCATGACGGCCGAAGTAAAGGCTTACAACCCCGTCGTCATCGACCTCACCGACCAATCAGGCAAGCGGCGCAAGGTGACGCGTAACGAGCAGGATGACACCCCTGCCCCGACCGAGCGATTCGACTGGGGGCCAGGCGGTAGCGATGACGGAGCAGGGCCACAGGGGCCGCAAGGGACACAGAAGGAAGCGCGCCTCAACAACCTTGTGCTGCGTGACACGATCCAGCCCGCACACGGAAGGGCAAACACGCTGCTGCGTGTGGCGCAGGATGACAGATCAATGGTGGATCTGGCGATCGATGCCGCGCATGCGCGCGATGTGAAGCTGAGGGAAGACCGGCGGGTGGCACGGATTGAGAACCTCGAGCACCTCGCCGACAGTGTGCAGTTGCCATCGGCCGAAAGCGCGATCAAGAAGGTCGAGCTGGCCTCGGGCAAGAGCTTCCTGAGGAGCAACGAGGTCAAGGTCGAGAAAGGCTTCACCGGCAGTCTCGTCCAGCAACTGATCGTGGGCGTGGCAGCCGTGCTGATCCTCTTCAATCTGGGTCAGATGCTGTTCCGAAGGAAGAAGGGCTGAGCCGGGCCGGCACAGGATGCACCTGACGCGCTTGTGTCAGGTGGTCTTGCGGAAGATATGACGGCTTGCCGTCAGCCGCCCGCGGTCCAACGCATCGAACAGCATCAATGCCCGATGCAGCTCGCGCGCAAGCGCTGGAAGGCGCTGGCGCCGCACCTCATCGGGAAGACCACGCAGGCGATTGCGAACGCCTTCACCACTGATCAGTGCATCACGGATATCGATCCGCAGGCCAGCGCTGCGGTCCGCCTCGCCCTCACACTTCAGGACCGCCGAAAGCGCGTCGATGACGACCGCCCTGTCAGGAAACAGCAAGTCCTCGCGCCAGAGCGCCATCGCATGTCCAAGCGCCTGCCCATCCGCGCGGCTTGCAGCCCAGATTTCATCGATACACAGCACACCGCCAGGCGCAAGCGCGGACGCCATCTCGCGCGCCAGCGCATGTATGTCGGGTACGGCCGCAAACGCCCAGAGGGTCGAGATCCCCTGATAGCGGTCCGCAGCAAAACGATCCGACGGCGACCAGCGCTGCAGCACGGCTCCGTCCGGCCGGCTTGCGGCCAGGCCCGCAACATGGTCACACAGAACATGGTCGCCCTCGCGGATCTCAAGCGCGCTACCCGCTGGCGCCTGAAGGACGTGTGTGCCGGCAACGTCGACACCGATCAGACACAAGGGCCGCGAAACTGCACGGCTTGCGCCCGCAGGCACGAAGGCCGAAAGAACGTCAGGCCCAGCCGCCAGGTTAGCACGCCCCCAGAGCTCCTGGCAGACCTCAAGGCGCACTGCCACATCGGCTGGAACCGAAACCGAAGCGAGTGCGACCTGTGTGGCTGCCGATCTTGCCGGCATGTCTGCGCGCGCCATGGGCTGATGCAAATCCCTACCCATCCGTAGAAAGCTGGAAGACTATGCCGATGGCGCACAAACAGCAGGTTAACCGGATACGCACGCACACGCGCTTAATCCTAACAGTCGGTAAGGAACAAGAAAGCGCGCGTTTGTGCGCCAGCTTGCAGTTCCAGCTGGGCCCAATTCGCCTTGACCACCGCAAAATTGTCCAACACCTTCTCCAGTGTGGAATACGCCCGCAAGAACGTTTGAAAGGCACAGTTTTCATGATCCGTATGATCGCGGCTGTTTTGGTCAGTTTGGCTTTGCTTCCCGCAGCACACGCGCAACCCTTTGGTCCCTATGAGCGGGATTGCGGGGACATCTCGATCGAGCGGGGCCGCTTTGCGGGCAAGACCCGCGACTATCTCTATGCGGTCTGCAGGGACCGGTCCGGCCGTCAGATCGCAAACGCGTTCTATAATTTCCAGCGCTGCCGCGGCCAGATCCAAAGCAATGACGGCGTGCTGCAGTGCAACGGTCTACCGGCAGTCTTCCTTCCGAACGGACCTTATCTGCGGACCTGCGAGAATATCGTCATCGCACATGGCGTGCCCGGCTCCGAGACCCTTTACGCCCGCTGCCGCACCTCGCGCGGACGCTTGGCCGAGCAAACGCAGCTCAATCTTGTCTCGTGTGACGGCGCACCTGTTGTCAACAACAATGGCAGCCTTGCCTGCGGCTTTGCCCCTGGTCCTGACCCCTATGTACCGCCACCCGGTCCGGGATATGGCCCAGGCTACGGTCCTGGCTCCGGTCAGCAACCACCGCGGGGGTCGTACCGCTCGACCTGCGATCAGATCTATGTCACGCGGGGTCCCGGCCGGACCTTGACGCTCAACGCCCGATGCCAGACGCGGCGCGGCCGCATGGTGGATGCGGTCCTGCCCGACTATCAATCGTGTCGCGGCGACATCGGCAACAATGATGGACGATTGGAGTGCGTGGCAGCTCAGGGCGAGAACCTGGGTCAGCCGCCGCGAGGTTCCTATCGCAGCACCTGCCGCGACGAACAAATGGTACGCGGCTATGGCGGAACGATCGATTTGATCGCCTCGTGCAGAACGCGCAGCGGACGATACGTGGATGCGACGCTTCCGAATGTGCGGGCCTGCAACGGCGATATCGGCAATGACAATGGCCGTCTTGTCTGCCAGATGCGGCCAAACCTTGGCGAACCGCCACAGGGGTCTTACCGCAGCAGCTGCAGGGACGCACGCCTCGAGCAAGGCCCGGGAGGCACGGTCAATCTGCTTGCGAGCTGCAAGACACGATCAGGCCGCTTTGTCGAAACGACCTTGCCGAATATCCGCGCCTGCAGAGGCGACATCGGCAACGACAATGGCCAGCTTGTCTGCACGCGCTAGATCAACAGGCACCAACGCGCAGAGACTGAAAAGGCAGGCACCACGATCGTGGCGCCTGCCGTGAAGTGAACCCGAACGTTGCAGTGGTCGACTAAGGACCACCACCGAACAGGAAGTCGTCCGCGGTCACGTTCGCCGCCGCCACGCCCAGCAGCGTGATCGAGTTTCCGCCAATCGTGATCAGCGTATTGGCACCCGAGGCGCTGATCGTCACGCTTGACGCGAAATTGGCTGCCGTGATCCCCAGCGTCGGATCGAGCCGCAGGAAGTCCTGCGCCCCCACCCCACCAATGGCATCGAAGTCGGTGATCGTATCGGCACCAAACCCGCTGCCGAACACGAAGACATCGTTGCCGGTGCCACCCGTCAGGCGATCATTGCCAGTGCCGCCGATGATGGTGTCATCGCTGCCCCCTGCGTTGATCGTATCGTTGCCTCCCCGGCCATCGATTACATTTGCGCCGCCATTGGTGGTGATGTTGTCACTCGATTGGGTACCAATGATGTTCTCGATGAACGAGATCGAGTCAGTCCCGATGGTTGCACCCGAAGCAAACGATGTCGTGACCTGGACAGCAGACGTGACCGCCGAGAAATCCAGCGTGTCAATTCCATCGCCACCATTGATGGTGTCGTTGCCATCGTTGTCGGCAAAGACGAAGACATCGTCTCCTGAACCACCCTGCAGGTTGTCAGAGCCACGACCGCCAATCAGGACGTCATTCCCGTCCCCACCCAACAGCGTGTCGTTCGAAGCGCCACCATTCAGCGTATCGTTACCGGAACCACCGTTCAGCACATCGTTTCCGGAACCACCCCGAAGGTCGTCATCGCCATCATTGCCATTGATCGTGTCAGCGCCGTCATTGCCCAGCAGGATATCTTGACCCGCAGTGCCATTGATCGTTTCGCCCACATTCTGACCATTGACGTAGTCACCCGTCACCGCCGTAGAATCAGAGGTTACGGTTTCAAGCATGCCGATCCCATCGGTATAGGTCACGACGACACGCAGGAACTGGCCCACCTGAGCCTGCGTCGGCGTGAAGGCCGAACTGGTAGCCCCGGCGATAGCAGTCCAGGTCACACCATCCGTTGATGACTGCCACTGCAGAACCAGCGTTCCCGGAACAATGCCATTGGCATCCGCCACAGTCTGGCTGGCAGTCAGACCCAGCGTTTCGGTCGGCGTCATGTCGCTGATGCTCACGCTGCCGGTAGGCGTGGCGTTCTGCAGGAACACCGGCGCCGTGGGAGCAGAGCGAACGGTCTCAGCCGCACCGAAAGTATCGGTATAGCTGACGACTGACCGGATCTGCTGTCCGACATGCGCCACCATGGGCATGAACGTATTGGCCGTCGCCCCGGCAATGGTTGTCCATGTCACGCCATTGCTGGATGCCTCCCAACGATACGACAGCGCAGCAGGACTGAAGCCATCCTCGTCAGTGAATGCAGGTGTGGCCGTCAGCACCAGACCCGTGTAGGGCGCAGCACTGCTGAGGTTGATAGACCCCACCGGTGCATCATTGGTATTGGACACCGCCGTCGTAGCTGCCGATGCAACGGTTTCCACTGTCCCGAAGCCATCCGTATAGGTGGCAACAACACGAAGCTCTGCGCCCACCAGCGATTGTGGTGGCGTGTAGCTATCGGACGTCGCTCCCGCAATATTCACCCAGGTGCCACCATCCAGTCGCTGCCACTGCAATGCGATCGGGCTCGCGATACCGTCGGCATCCGAGATACCGCCCGTCGTGGCTGTCAGCACGACATCCTCCGCAGGAGGCAATGGGCTGATCTGCGGCGCACCCACAGGCGCGTCGTTGACATTGGTAACAGCGGCCGTCACGGCCGAGGTCACTGTCTCGACGGTTCCGAACGCGTCGGTATAGGTCGCGACGACCCTGAGCTGTGCGCCAACCATGTCCTGCGTCGGCGTGAAGTTGGAGGACGTCGCACCCGGAATATTGACCCAGGTCGCACCATCCATGCGCTGCCACTGGACAGCGATCGGCGTAGCAATGCCGTCGATATCCGTAATGCCGCTTGTGTTGACGCTGAGCTGCACGTCTTCAGCAGGCGGAAGCGGACTGATCACTGGCGCACCGACCGGAGCGTCATTGGTGTTGGTAACGGCCGCCGTGGCAGCCGACGTCACCGTCTCGACCGCCCCGAAGGCATCCGTATAGGTGGTGACCACGCGCAACTGGCTGCCCACCAGCGACTGCCCCGGCGTAAAGCTTGCCGCTGTTGCGCCCGTGATATTGATCCACGCGCCCGCGTCAAAACGCTGCCACTGGAACGACATGGGTGAGGCTATGCCATCGGCATCCGAAATTCCGGACGCATTCGCCGTCAGCACCACGTCCTCGGCCGGCGGCAACGGGCTGATCAGCAACTCACCGACTGGCGCATCATTCACGTTGGTGACCGCAACGGTACCGGCCGATGCAACCGTCTCTACCGTACCGAAGCCATCCGTATAGGTCGCGACAACCCGCAACTGGCTGCCAACCTGCGCCTGTGTGGGCGTGAAGTCGGCACCTGTGGCGCCAGCAATGTTCACCCACGTGCCACCGTCCAGGCGCTGCCACTGCAGCGAGATGGCCGAAGCGATACCATCCGCATCCGAGATGCCAGCAGTGTTGACGCTGAGCGAGACATCCTCTACCGGCGGAAGAGGACTGATCACCGGTGCGCCCACAGGCGCGTCGTTCGTGTTCAGAACAGCAGACGTTGTCGCGGAGATGACACGCTCGACTGTCCCGAATCCGTCGGTATAGGTGGCAACAACCCGCAGCTGGCTGCCGACAAGCGTCTGCGCTGGCGTGAAGCTGCCGGACGTTGCACCAGCAATATCGACCCACACGCCTGCATCCAGACGCTGCCACTGGAAAGCCATGGGAGAAGCAATACCGTCCTCATCCTGGATGGCTGCTGTATTCACGTTCAGCACCACGTCCTCGGCAGGCGGAAGCGGGCTGATCAACGGAACGCCCACGGGCGCATCGTTGGTGTTCGTGACAGGCGTCGTGGCTGCAGAGATAACAGTCTCGACCGTTCCTCCGCCGTCCGTATAAGTCGCGACAACCCTGAGCTCGCTGCCCACAAGCCCCTGGCCCGGAGTGAAGCTTGCGGACGTTGCACCGATGATGTTGACCCACGTGCCGGCATCCAACCGCTGCCACTGCAGCGAGATCGGACCTAGACCATCCGCATCCGCGATCCCGGAGGTATTGGCAGTAAGCTGAACATCCTCAGCCGCCGGAAGCGGACTGATGACAGGCGCCCCGACCGGCGCATCATTGGTGTTTCCAACAGGAGCCGTCACAGCCGAAATCACGGTTTCGGCCGCCCCGAAGCCATCGGTATAGGTTGCAACAACCCTGAGCTGGCTGCCCACGAGCGATTGCGGCGGCACGTACGTGGCCGAGGTCGCACCATCAATATCAACCCAGGTCGCACCCTCCAGGCGCTGCCACTGCACCGCTATGGCCGATGCGATACCATCCTCGTCCGTGATGCCGGACGTATCCACGGTCAGACCGACATCTTCCGATGGAGGCAACGGACTGATGACAGGTGCACCCACCGGCGCGTCATTCGTGTTGGTAACTGCCGCCGTCTGTACCGAAGCGACGGTCTCGACGGTCCCGAAACCATCCGTATAGGTCGTAACGACCCTGAGCTGACTGCCAACCAGGGCCTGGTTCGGCGTGAAACTGGACGAAGTCGCGCCAGCAACATCCACCCAATTGGTGCCATCGAAGCGCTGCCACTGGAACGTCATCGGCGATGCGATACCGTCGGCGTCGGAGATCCCGCTCGTATCTGCGGTCAGAACGACGTCTTCCGCAGGCGGCAGCGGGCTGATAACCGGCGCGCCCACGGGCGCATCGTTCACGCTGCCAACACCAGCCGTCGCAATCGACGTGACTGTCTCGAATGTGCCACCTACGTCCGTGTAGGATGCGACCACCCTGAGCTGAGCACCGACAAAATCCTGCGTCGGAGTGAAATTGGCAGATGTCGCGCCGGCGATGTCCACCCAGACCCCAGCTTCAAGCCGCTGCCATTGCAGCGCGATCGGCGTGGCGATGCCGTCAGCATCCGAAATGCCCGACGTGTCGGCGGTCAGAACAACATCCTCTGCCGGCGGCAGCGGACTGATGACCGGAGCACCAACAGGCGCATCATTCGTGCCGCCCACGGCAGTTGTAGCCGCAGAAATGACACTCTCAACCGTACCAAAAGCGTCCGTGTAGGTCGCCACAACGCGCAACTGCGTCCCCACAAGCGCCTGCGGCGGAGCGAAGCTTGCAGATGTCGCACCTGCAAGATCGACCCAATTGGTACCGTCATACCACTGCCACTGGAGCGATATTGGCGTGGCGATACCATCTTCATCCGCGATGCCGGTTGTATTGGCCGTCAGAACCACATCCTCGGACGGCGGGAGAGGCGCCAGCACGGGCGCACCGGTTGGTGCATCATTGACATTCGTCACCGCCGCCGTCGCAGCCGAACGCACGGTCTCTGCCATTCCAAGATTGTCAGTGTACGAGACCTGTACCCGAAGCAGCTGTCCGACCTGGGCTTGACCGGATGCAAACGACGACGTGGTCGCCCCAGTCACATCTGCCCAGGTTGCTCCACCATCGGACGAAGCCTGCCACTGATAGGACAGAGCCGCCGGATCGAAGCCGTCTGCATCCGTGAACGCAGGCGTTGCAATCAAAACCTGATCTTCCGCCGGCGTGGTGTCACTGATGAGCACAGTACCGACCGGAGCATCATTCGCATCCAGAACAGGCTGCGTCACCTGCGAGAATACACGCTCGATGACCCCATTCGCATCCTGATACTCCGCGCGTACCCGCAGCGCCAAGCCGATCTCATCGATTGTCGGCACGAACGATGACCCCGTGACAGGAGTTGGCTCACCGGCAATGACCCTTTCAAGATCGATGAACACACCCGATCCGATATCAACCTCGACCTGCCAGTAATAGACCACTGAGCCCGTGATGCTTCCGGTCGGATTTGTCGGCGAGATATTGTCGGGATCCGTCACCCCCAGCGTCGACACACTGATGGCGCGGTTCTGCGCAGGCGTAAGCTCGCTTAAGGTCAGCAAACCAACCGGCGCACTGTTTGAACCCGAAATCACGAGTTCCTGGTCGGCGAATTGTAGCCGCTCGATATTGCGCAGCTGGTCAGTCCCATCGATGCCAAGACCCGCGACGCCAGCCGCATCATTGTGGGTTACAGTGATGAAGCCATCGCCGTTCAGGTCAACGCCATCACCCTCGATCGTGTACTCTGCCCTGTTGCCCGAGAAGACCGCCGTATCGAAGTTGGGCGTGGGCGAATACAGGATCTCGCGCACGATCTGGATCTGGGAAGGATTGATTTCGCCCGAAAACACGCGCGACTGAAACTCGCTCATGCTGTTCGCCGAAAAGAGCTCGAGGCTGGGATCAGCCGCATCCCGAACCGACAAGCGTACATTCAGGTAGGCATCGCCATCGATGATATCATCCCCGCCACGCCCCTCGATCGTGTCGCTTCCCGCACCACCAAGGATGATGTTGCCTCCGCTGAACGACGTGACATCAGGCGCAAAAAACGCGTTGGGACCATTCTGCAACCCATTGATGAGAGCAAAATTCGTCAATTCATGATCGATCAACTGCTGGGCATCGTCATCGGATCCCCGCAGGATATCCGAGAAGGCCGTCCCCGACAGGCCCTCTGTCAGAATGAAGCGATCGAGATAGGCATTGGGTGATCCCGGCAGCGGCGGCGGCGCAAAGGCCCGCACATTCATGTCCGCAACGATACCGGATGTCTCGTCACGGTAGATCGCCCAGTCAAAGCCGAAGCCGCCGATCGCCACGTCAATGCCTGCGCCCATGACCATGATGTCGTCACCGGCTTCGGCGTCATAATCGTCGTCGCCCCCCTGCCCGATGAACACGTCATGTCCGACGATCGTGCTGGCACCCAAGGGATCGCCATTCTCACCAAAGAGCAGGTCCATGCCTGCTCCACCTTCGATCCAGTCATCACCTTCGCCACCGAACACGATGCCTGCATCATCGCCATCGCGGACGAAATCGTTGCCCTCACCAGCGAAGGTCTCGTCTGCATCAGGACCAGCCACAACGAAGTCGCTTCCAGCCCCGGCAAGGATAAGGTCGAAACCCGCACCCGACTGGATGGCATCGTTCCCGTCACCGCCCTTCAGGTTGTCATCACCGAAAGTGTCCTGGATGATGTCGTCGCCCGCACCGCCATTGAGGAAGTCATTGCCGGCACCTCCTTCCAGCCGGTCGTTGCCGCCGTCGCCCCAAATCGTGTCGTCACCCGCACCACCAATGATGATGTCCGCGTTGTCCGTGCCGCCAAGAACCACATGGTCTCCGCCCGTAAAGCGCAGGTAGTTGGTATCAGGCCCCGGTGTCGCAGGATTGTTCCTTACGACAAGCGGCTGGAAGATTGAACCACCCACGGGATCTGCATTCGGATCAACCAAATCGGGATTGAACTGCTTGGTCTTGTCGACCTCAAGGAAATAGGTCGGCGTCGAGAAGATGTCGCCAGGCAGATGCGTGGCATCTGTATTGCGCATGATGATCGAGGCGAACGAATTTGCCTCAAGCTGCGTCAGCAGATTCAGCCCTGCGGTGCGCGCCAGATAATAGAACCGGTCTCCATCCTGAAGCGCCTCCATCTGCGTCTCGAAAACGAAGTTGAAAGTCGAACCCAGCATGCCACCAAACGGCATCTTTTTCTCGGCAAGACCACCAATCCAGAAATCGATGGCATCGACGCCCGTCGTTGTCACGCCATTCGGCAAATTGGCATAGATGCCCTGGCTGTTCAGGAAGTCCAGACGATCCTGCTCGTCCGGCGTGAACACCCGCTCCTCCGGCGTATTCAGATTTATGGTCACCGACTGCCCGGTCACCAGCGCCCAGGCAACGTCGCGCTTCTCCTGGATGGTATCGACATCGGCCTTCTGCAGTTCGGAATGCGTCCCATAGGCGGCGATGAAGTTGACAACTGACAACTCATTCTTCGCATTCAGCGCAAAATCGACCCAGTTCTCGTAGGGCTTGAGCTGCGCATCCCCGGTGCCCTCATAGAACTGCCTCCGTGCCTCGTTCAGAGACGGCACACCCGTCTCCCGGCCACGAGCAATATTGAGTGCACCAAGATCAAGCGGCAGGCCCACGAGGTTGTTGCGAAGGGCCTCGACGATGAATTCGTCAATCTCGTTGCCAACCTGCCGGGTCATGCCGCGCACGATCGCGCCAGATGCCACGCCCTGGTCGAGCAGCCCCCCATTGTCGAACTCGACGGGATTGAGAAACGCCTCGATCAAACCGATATGATCCGCCGTGTTGTTGGCGTCATAGCGATCAACAGTCTCGTTCAGCATCGAGTGGCCGAAGCGATAGACCACATGCGCGAACTCGGCCACGATGCTGGGATCGATCGTTGCATCGTACGAGGCAAACACATTGATCAAGGGCTGGACCTTGCGCCCGAACTCCTCGAAGACAAGGTGTTGATACTGCATCTCGGTTGCGAACCTTGCTGCCTGGAACAAGCGCTCGCCATTCCACGATCCATCGGGCAGCATCCACTCGGCAATGAAGGCGACATCTGCAGTGTCTGTGATGACCTGCTTGATGTGCTCGACCATGCGATTGTGCTCCGCGTGGAACACATAATGCACGGCAGTCAGGCCGATATTTTCGTTGCCGCGCCCGTCACCCGTGATGAAGTGCGAGCCAAGCAACTCGTCATCATAGGTGCCCGGATTGCCGTCATCACCTGTGATCGTGTCTACATCGGCGGTCTGCGCAACCTTCGGCGTATTCGGATTGCCATCATGATCCCAATAGCCGGGTGCCGCGTGATGGGCGATATCGTCGAGGAACGCATGCCCCGTGCGCATGACCGCAACAGTGAACGTTCCGCCGGGCGTCGGCGTGAAGCCTGAGGGCACCGGCAGATTGTTGATATCGAGGCCGGCTGCCGTGCCTTCGATGAAGAACATGTGCTCCGTGATGACCCCGGCCACAGTCTCGAACACGGAGACAGCGACCTGAGCATAGCCATTCGGACCAGGTATGAATTTCCCGTACTGGTCAGTCTTCAGCAACGGCACATTGTGCACGTCGAAATCACTCAGCTGCAGCCCCAGCATGGTGATCGCCTGCGCTTTGATCTCTGACCAGTCGGCGAGCCCTCCATTTGCCCCCTCAAGCAGGTGGCCGGTGGAAACCGCCTTGTCGCCAATCTTCGCATATTCGCGCAGGAACACCTGATGCGATGCATGAGAAGTATACGTCTGGTTCTGGTCAACCCATGGTGTCGTCGTATTCGTATGCTGAGGCACCGCAGGAAGTGGGCCGTCGCCGTCCGGATCAACGAAGGTAGGCGTGGCACGCGTCAGCGCCATGAAGTTCGGACCACCTGGCTCATACAACGGATCATCGGGCTGAAGCGGAATGTAGACGGTGCCGTTGTTGCCCTTGGTCACGAGGTCGAGCCCGTGATCGAAGAATTGACCGAACAGCGTCATCCACGAGTTGAACGGGGCAGAAAGACCCTCGTCCGGCGACACGTTTGGTATGAACATGTTGCCGGCACCATCGGTCACGCCACCAGCAGCACCCCAGGCCGCATTATTCAAGGCACTCTGATCCGAGATCAAATTTGAAATGATTCGCGGATCTGCATCTACAACGCTGCCATTCAGGCCGTAATTGGTATTCGTGATGACTGGCGCACCAGATCCAGCAGGCCCGAGAGGCATGATATCGCCGTCACCATCATTCAGATAACGCGGGTCGAGCAGGCGCGGGAACAAGGTATCGGCAGCCCCGAAATTCTGCTGTCCCGGCAGAAGGTTGTTGTATGTGCCGTCAACGGTGCGCAATCCCCAAGGAAGGAATGGGTTGGGCAGTAACGAGGCAAGGTCGGCCCCGGCAGCATGCGCCTCGGAGATCTTGATCTGGTCCAGGATGAACTGCAGATCGTGCTTGATCATGACAACCATGTGGGAATTCCTTTGCGCAAAAACGGTTGAGGCGTCAGCGGAGCCCCTGGCAACCCATTGCGAAAGACGGCCAACCACATTGCAGGCAGACAGCCTGCAGCGAGAGATCGACAGTCATTTCAGTGCGCAGGGTCAGCGGGGATGCTCCTTGCGGTCCGAACCGAACCCAATCGAGCCCCTGTCAATGAAGTCAGGTGAACCGTAAGGTGCGGCAAACAACACCCCGGAACGCTAGAGAGCGGGACCCGCCCGATCTATTCCACCTTCGAGATAACCCATCACCCAAAGGAATAATCCCATCTATACTTTTGAGCTAAAGAGACTCGAGTTCGAGGAAAATAGATTTATCGATATTGGATGTATAGAACAGAGTAAAATTTAATTTAGAGTGATAAAAAGCCAAGTATACGAATGAATTAAGGGTAGCGTTTTTTGAAATATAAAGATTTGTGACATTAATTTAATGGCATTTTATTTATATAATACAAATGAGAAAAATATCTATTTGCCGCGAGATGGGATCGGCATTGAGTTCTTAGCGCCACTCAACGATCTCGACTAAATATTCCCCACGCGCATAAAACAATCCGACAAAAGTGCAAAAATACAACAATCCGCATCTAAATCTGACAGAAGTCACAGCCCCCCACCCGATCGACCACCGAAAATCGGCGTGTGGCGCCTCGATTCGCCGCCAGCGCTTGCTCCAAGGGGTAATCCGACTTAATCCCGCCCAACGATGGAATAAACAACGCGACCTCCGGCCAAGCTTGGCGGCGTCGCCTGCGGACAAACAATGATTACGGGACCAACCTCGCACAGTTTCATCTCGCAGCGCCTGAAGCTGCGTTACGTGGATTGGGGCAATCCGGACGCGCCGCCGCTGGTCCTTTTGCATGGCGGCCGTGACCACGCCCGCTCCTGGGACTGGACAGCCGAGGCGCTGCGCACGCGCTGGCACGTGATCGCCCCGGACCTGCGTGGACATGGCGACAGTGAGTGGTCCGCAGATGGCGACTACGGCACGCTCGCCAATCTGTATGACGTTGCGCAACTGATCCACCAGCTGAAGCTGGCCCCTGTCACCATCGTCGCGCACTCCTATGGCGGCAACATCGCGCTGCGCTATGCCGGCACCTACCCTGAGAACGTGCGCAAGCTTGTCGCGATCGAGGGGCTGGGCCCATCGCCCAAGATGCTGGCCGAACGCCTCGCCAAGCCTGCCTCCCACCGCCTGCGCGGCTGGATCGAGGCCAAGCGCGCCAGCGCCGGACGAACCCCGCGCAAATACGCCTCCATCGACGATGCCCTCGCGCGCATGAAGGAGGAAAACCACTATCTCTCCGACGAACAGGCGCGCCACCTGACCATCCACGGCGTCAGCCAGAACGAAGACGGGACCTATACGTGGAAATTTGACCCCTACATGCGGATCTTCCCGCCCTTCGACATGGCGCAAGCCGACATCGACCAGCTCTGGGCCGCGATCGACTGCCCGACACTGCTGATGTACGGCGAAAAGAGCTGGGCCTCGAACCCCGAGAAAGACGGCCGCGCCCGGCACTTCCGCAACGCACGCGTCATCACCTTCGAGAACGCCGGCCACTGGCTGCACCACGACCAGTTCGATCGCTTCATGACCGAGCTGGAGGCTTTCCTCTAGCGCGGATTTCACGCGCTCAAGCGCTGCCGCACCCGTGCCTCGGCGTCAGAGGATCCCCCCGACACATCCACGCGAGCCCATCGCATGACGCCGATGTCGTAGCCAAGTTGTCGCTCCAGCACGGCAACATCCGCGTCCGAGACATCGCCCGTCCGACCTGCCACACGCGACCGCAGGACATCCGCCGGCGCGTCCAGCCACACGCCATCGAAGCGCAGGCCGGCGTGAGCCGCTGCAGCTGCAACCTCGTCCCGCTCGGCTTCGCGCGCGAATACCGCGTCCACCACCACGCTCTGGCCCGCTGCCGCCGCACGACGGGTGAGGTCGAGAAGGGTCTGATAGACACGCGCCGAGGCCTCCCGCGTATAGGCTGCAGGCGGCAGGCGCTCATCAAGCGGCACACCCGCAAGGCGCTTCCTGATCTCGTCGGTACGCAGGTGAAGCGCGCCGCAGGCGCCTCCAAGGTGCGGCGCGAGCGCGCGGGCCAGCGTCGACTTTCCCGTCCCCGAGAAACCGCCCAGCGCGACGATGCGTGGGCTGGCAGGGCGCGCAAACCCAGCCGCCAGCGACAGGTAATGACGCGCCGACGCCACGCCGCCCGGCCGTCGCGCCTCGACCTTGGCGCGGATCTCGGCGCGCAGCGCCAGATAGAGCGGCAAGGCAGGCAGGCTCGCCAGCACCTCAGCCCATCGCCCGATAGCCCTGTGCATCACCCACGCATTCAGCGCCCGGTTGGCCAATCGAAGCTGCTGCTTGTCGAGCAGGTCCATGAGCAGGAACGACAGATCATAAAGCGGCGGGATACGGGCATAGAAATCATTGAACTCGATGCAATCGAAGAGCGTGGGACGATCCCCGTCGAGGAACACGTTTCCCAAATGCAGATCACCGTGACAGTGCCGCACGTCCGCCGTTTGCGCCGCAAGAACCACGCCAAGCCCCGACAACAAACGCTCCCGTCCCTGCAACGCCACCGCCACGTCTTCCGCAGCAAGGACCGCCGGCAACGAACCAAGATCTGATGCATTCTCCCGCCCGATGCGCGCCACGGCTGAAGGCCAGTCGACACCAGCGATCACGGATTCGCCGTCATGGAACGCGGCCACACTGCGCGCCAGCCGCTCGATCTCGGCATCACCACACAGACCCTGGGCCAAACGTTCATCAAGCAGGCTGTTGTCGGGAAACCGCAGCATCTCGAGAAGCCACTCGACCGGCACACCCGGCCCGTCAAGCGCAAGGGCATCGGCCTCGCGCGTCACAGCAACAAGTCGCAGGTAGTGGCGCGGCGCCGTGCGACGATTGAGTTCGAGCTCTCGCTCCAGCACAGAGTGGCGCGCGTCCAGCGTGCTGAAATCGAGATAGCCGAGGTCGACCCCGCGCTTCATCTTGAAGGCACGCTCGCCAACAAGAAACACGATGGCCGCATGCGTCTGGATGACCTTCGGCCGCGTCCCCCAGGGCCCACCGCCCGACAGCCAGCGAATGACGCCGTCTGCAACCGACCCTCTATCCATGCATCCAGCCTCAAGACTGTGGAATGTCCTGACGGGTCGGGTGCGCCAAACGATGCGTATTGTCAACCTTCAGGCAGGACTTGA
This sequence comes from uncultured Flavobacteriaceae bacterium, assembly GCA_964483585.1. GTDB lineage: Bacteria > Pseudomonadota > Alphaproteobacteria > Micropepsales > Micropepsaceae > SZUA-430. Next base: position 543 of record CAZABH010000049.1, on the reverse strand, counting down.
TGCATCAGGCCCCCTGCTCCATTGTCGGGCCCGAAGAGATGATCGAGGGGCAACAATGGCCAGAAAGAAACCGGCAAACGGCAAGCAACCCACAGCCGAAGCACGCAACGCGCGCCAACGCACCATGACGGACGGCTTGGCCAGCATCGTCGCCATCATGATGCGCGACCGTCGCTTCCGTGACGTGCGCCTCGCAGACCTCGAATGGCTGGTCATGCCCGCGATCCTGGCCGGGCAATGGAAACTAGCCCAGGGCGCCATGACCCCGGGAAAGGGCGCGGATCCGAAAGAAGGGGGTCGCCTTTTCCCCGTCGCTGCCGCGTTATGGGCCTCGGTCTCCGCCGAGGTCGACGCACGCCTGACCAAGGACCTGGACAAGCCCATGATGCTCAAGCCCGCCGAATGGACAAGCGGCGACATCATCTGGCTGGTTGCTGTACCCGGCCAACCAGCTTACGTGAAGGAATTGCTGCAGCACCTGCATACAACAACCTTCAAGGGCAAGCAGGTCAAGATCCGAACCGCCGACCGCGCCGGCAAACC
>CAZABH010000048.1:0-18481 GCA_964483585.1 uncultured Flavobacteriaceae bacterium | reverse complement strand
CGCGATGAGGAGGGTTGATGCAGGGTCTGTCCTTTCGTCCGCTTCCGGTCCTGACTGTCGTCGCCACCCTGGCGCTTCTGTTCCTCATCGGGCTCGGCACATGGCAGCTGCAACGCCGCGCCGAAAAACACGAAATTCTGGCGCAGATCGAGGCGCGCCGCACGATGGCACCCGCACCCGTCGAGATCCTGCTTCCCGTGGGAGACTACGCGATCTTCCGACCCGCAACCGCGACAGGAACCTTCCTTCACGACGCCGAGGCTTATGTGTCCGAGGCGCGCACCGATACCGGCCCCACGCGTCCAGGCGTACGCGTGATGACACCACTCCAACTGATGGACGGCAGCCTGATCCTGGTCGATCGAGGCTGGGTGCCGCTGGACCAGCGTGACCCGTCGACCCGCACGCAGGGGCAGGTCGACACCGAAGTGACAATCGAGGGCTCATTTCGACGCTCGGCCCCTGGCTCGACATTTACGCCGCCGCCCGATCTGGAGCAGCGGACGTGGTTCCGCCGAAGCGCAACCGACATTGCCGACGGGTTGGGTCTGAACCTGCGTTCGCCCCTGGTCTTCGAGGCGACCAGCCGCACGCCGGATGGGCCCGAGCCGCTGCCGACAGCAGTGAACATTCCCGACAATCATCTGAATTATGCCCTGACCTGGTTTTCTCTAGCAGCGCTGCTCTTGGTCTTCTATGTCCGCTTCCATGTGGTGCAGGGCAGGTTGGGGTGGCGCCGATGAGGTTCATCTCAACACGCGGCCAGTCACCTGCCATCGGCTTCGAGGACGTGCTCCTCTCTGGCCCGGCGCCGGATGGCGGACTCTATGTCCCTGAAACATGGCCCAAATTGGATTGGGCGCGCCTGCAAGCTGGACCGCAACACGGCTACGCAGCGCTTGCGTCCTCTATCCTGGGTGCGTATTCCGGCTCAGCCGACTGGCAAGTCGCGATCGACAGGGTAACCCGCGACGCCTATGCCCGCTTTTCAGACCCGCGCGCTGCCCCTCTGCGCGAAATAGGAGCGCACCGCTGGCTGCTGGAGCTTTTTCACGGACCAACCCTCGCCTTCAAGGATTTCGCGCTGCAAGTCCTTGGCCCCCTGATGAACGAGGCGCTGGTGCGTCGGAACCGTCGCGCCCTCGTGCTGGCCGCGACCTCGGGCGACACAGGCGCAGCCGCCGTGAATGCGATCGCGGGGCAGTCCAACATCGATCTCGTCATTCTTCACCCCCGCGGCCGCATCTCCGATGTGCAGCGTCGCCAGATGACGACAACAACCGCCTCCAATATTCGGAACATCGCCGTCGAGGGCACATTCGACGACGCGCAAGCCATGGTGAAGGCAGCCTTCGCCGACCGCGACTTTGCGACCCGACATGGGCTGGCCGCGATCAACTCGATCAACTGGGTCCGCATTGCCGTCCAGTCGGCCTATTATGTCTCGTCCTGCCTCGCTCTTGGAAACCGCACGCCTTGCTTCGTTGTACCGACAGGAAACTTCGGTGACGCCTTCGCAGGCTACGTCGCGCGCGCCATGGGCGCACCCATCCGTCGCATCATCGTGGCAACCAACAGCAACGATATCGTCACCCGCGCGATCAACACCGGAACCTATGCCCGAGGCCAGGTCGTGGCGACCGCATCTCCTGCGATGGATATCCAGGTTGCCAGCAACGTCGAACGCCTATTGTTTGAAGTCCTGGGCCGTGACGCATTCCGCACACGCCAGCTGATGCAGGATTTCGAACGAACGGGATCCATCACGCTCGAGCCCGCTGTTCATGCCGCCATTCGTTCAGCCTTCGATGCCGATCGCGTATCCGAGGACGAGACAATGGCAACGATCAGGTCTGTACACGCACAGGCTGGCATCCTCGTCGACCCGCACACTGCCGTTGGCCTGACAGCCAACCGCCTTGCCCACGCAGGTGAGGACCTCGTTACTTTGGCCACGGCCCATCCGGCAAAGTTTCCCGACCCGGTGGCACAGGCGGCGGGCGTCAGGCCCACGCTGCCCGAACATCTCCGCTGGATCGAGACCGCAACCGAGCGTTGTGAGGACCTGCCGGTCAGCGTCGAGGCCCTGAAGGCCGCGATCGCCGGGGGAGCCCCCCATTAGGCTTGCCGCAACGACAGGTAACCAAGGTAAATCGCTGCAGAGCCCGATGTAATGGCGGTCCTGATGATCTATGTAATGAGGCAACATTGAAAGGTTGAACCGTGTCGCCCCTGATCACGACGCTCGAAAACGGACTGACTGTCATCACCGACCCCATGCCGCACCTCGAGACGGCCAGCGTCGGTGTGTGGGTCGGGGCAGGCGCACGCAACGAAACGGAGGGCACGAACGGCATTGCCCACATGCTCGAGCACATGGCCTTCAAGGGCACGGCACGACGCACCGCGCGCGGCATCGCCGAAGAGATCGAACGCGTGGGTGGCTTCATCAACGCCTACACCGGTCGTGAACAGACAGCCTACTATGCCCGCGTCCTGCGCGATGACGTACCGCTGGCCGTCGATATCCTGGCGGACATCCTGCAGAATTCCACCTTCGACCAGGACGAGCTGGAACGTGAGAAGGGGGTGGTCGTCCAGGAAATCGGACAGGCCGAAGACACGCCCGACGACGTCATCTTCGACCACCTGCAGCTCAAGGCCTATCCCGGCCAGTCATTGGGCCGTCCCATCCTCGGCAGTGAGGAGCGCGTGCGCGCCTTCACCCGTGACGACCTGATCAGCCAGATCTCGACATATTATCGGGCGCCCTCGATGCTGCTTGTGGCGTCTGGTGCAGTGAACCATGAGGCCATGGTGGATCTCGCACGCGCCCACTTGGCAAGCTTGCCATCCGGCCAGCCGCTGGCGCACACCGGGGCCGCCTACGAAGGTGGCGAGTACCGCGAAGATGGCGACCTTGAACAGGCGCATCTCGCGCTGGCCTTCAGGGGTGTCCACGCAAGGGAAGACGAGCTCTATGCCATGCAGGTCTATTCGACCGTGCTGGGCGGCGGTATGTCCTCGCGCCTGTTCCAGGAGGCACGCGAGAAGCGGGGGCTCTGCTATGCCATCCATGCCTTTGGTGCGAGTTATGCCGACACGGGCCTGTTCGGGGTCTACGCCGGGACGAGTGCAGCCGACGCGTGCGAGCTTGTGCACGTGATCGCCGGCGAGATGAAAGCGCTCGCGGAAGATGTGGACGATGATGAACTTGTTCGCGCCAAGGCCCAGTTGAGATCTGGCCTGCTCATGGGGCTCGAGCAGGCCTCTGCGCGCTGCGAGCAAATTGCCGGGCAGTACCTGACCTTCGGCCGCCTGTTCTCACCACGCGAGTTGATTGCCCGTATAGACGCCGTCGACGCCAACGCTGTCCGCCGTATGGCTGCCCGCATTCTGGGTTCAGGCCCCATGTCGCTTGCGGTGCTGGGACCATCGGGCCAGCTTGGCTCCTACGATCACGTTGCCGCGCGGTTTTGCTGAGATGGCGCTCCCCGCCCTGACACGACGCAAGGCCACGTTCACCGTGGAGGGCGAGCGTGTCCGCCTGCGCGCCCCGATGGCGGCCGACTATACAGCCTGGTCGACATTGCGCGCCGAAAGCCGCGCACATCTGATACCCTGGGAACCCGCCTGGGCTCCGGACGAGCTGACCCGTGACTCATTCCGACGCCGCCTGAACCGCTACCGGCAGGCCGAGCGCGAGGGTGCAGGCTACATGTTCTTCATCTTCGGGGAACCAGCGGTCAGGCTGGTCGGCGGCATCCAGCTTTCCAACATCCGCCAGGGCATCGCGCAATCTGCAGCCACCATGGGCTACTGGATGGGTGAGCGCTATGCAGGACAGGGTTACATGACGGATGCGGTCACGGCAGTGCTGCGCTACGGCTTCGGGCGCCTTGGCCTTCACCGCATCGAGGCAGCCTGTCTTCCATCGAATGTCGCTTCGCGTCGCGTGCTGGCCAAGAGCGGCTTCACTGCAGAAGGAACGGCAAGAAAGTATCTGAGAATCAATGGCGAATGGCAGGACCATCTGCTATTTGCCGTCGTCGCAGGGGATCCGATCCCCCGGCCGGCATATCGGGACATACATGCATGAACCAGAAATCCCAAAACCAGAAATCCTGGTGGCAACGTCAAACACCCCAAGCCAAGGCCATGATCGGTGCAGGCGCAGCCTGCGCTGTTCTGACCTTCGCCATCTTTGGTCCCGGCGGATTGCTATCCGGGCTGACCAGCCCCTCCGAGATCGAAGCCCCGCCTGAAGAAGCCTCGTACACTGACCTACCAGAGCAGGAGACCGACGTGTCTGCAGAATTGACCAAGGAAAAAAATGAAGCCTTCCTCTCGGACAACGCGAAGAAGGAGGGGGTATCTGTCACAACGTCTGGCCTGCAGTTCCGCAGTGTGAAGCCCGGCAGCGGCAAAGCGCCCGGCCCGACAAGCGTTGTCACCGTCCATTACACGGGCAAGCTGATCAACGGCAAGAAGTTCGACTCCTCGGTTGGCGGCGATCCAATCAGTTTCCCCCTGAACCGCGTCATTCCCGGCTGGACCGAAGGGCTGCAACTCATGAAGGAAGGTGAGACCGCTGAGCTCGTCATTCCGCAAGACCTGGGCTACGGCGCCCGCGGCGCTCCGGGTGCCATCCCGCCCTACCAGACCCTTGTGTTCGAGGTCGAATTGATCAAAGTACAGTAACGAAACAAGCCCAAATGACGGTGGTTCGGCAGGGGGATGGAACGGATGTAGCCCCTTTCCGATCCACCTTCAGGCTCAAGCAAAGCAAAGGTTTTTGCTTTATTAACCGCAGGATCACGGGTCGTGCCGTATAAGGGCAAGTCCCGGGAACCAGAGCAGCGACGACAACGTCACGTGCCTCACATCTTGCGCGTCATGGACCACGAAGTCGAGGAGCGGACAGGCCCGCAATCCTTCCGGGCGTGGTGCGTCTTCGCTCTGTTGTCGACGTTGGTCTTGTTCCTGGTCTGCGCCTCCGCCGAGGCCGCAGCGCCGCTTCGTCTTGAACGAGACGTCTCCGACATCACGCCGTGGCTCGAGCCCTACGTGCCCGCAGCAGAGGACGACCGCGCCTCAGCACGTACTCCCGACGACTGGCGCTCGATTGAAATCACCAACCCGAGGCAGGAAGAGCTTCGCCGCATCGTCACCGTGGAAGCAGGTGAAGATGCGATCCTCGGCGCGCTCTCTGCTGCGGGAAGGCCCAAATTGGTCTCCGTGGAAGCCGTAGGCGAGGGGGCCCGTATCCGCATCATTCCGCGCGAAGGGTACCGCGTGGCGGAGATTGTCCTCGATCCCCTGTCGACCGCGCGTTTCGCATTGCAGGTCGATCAGGCCGCAGCCGGCATGACCTTCAGGTTCTGGAAGCCGGAGGCACTTGCGGCAAGCCAGCGCAGCGCATTGCTGGTCATGGGCCTGCTGAGTGGCGCTCTCCTGGTAATGGTAGCGTGGCTGATCGGTCTCGCCTTTCTTCGATATTCGGCAGAGCCAGCCTGGGCGGCGGCGGGCTTGATCTGTCTTGTCGCATTGGTCCTTGGCAGGACAATTCTGCCGCTTCCCGGACCACTGCTCTTGATCTTTACCGGCGCTATGTTCGCTGCAGCGATGCGCTACGTCTGCGAGCATCTGCAATGGGACCATGCGAGGCCTGCCTTCGCGCTGGCGCTCGATGGCATCGCTTTCGCCATGGTGGGGTTCGCCGCGATCGCGGCAGCCGGTGTGGACTATGCGCTGCCTATCCTCAAGTCGCTGCTATGGACGGGAACATTTCTCGCGGCCGGTTTGGCAGCGATCGACTCACGTCGTCTTGGCGCGCGCGCACGCGCCCTGATGCCAGGCATTGCAATTCTGGCAGCAGCCGCCGTTCTGCCCGCAATGTTCCCGATTGGCCTCTTCGATTTCGTACCCGCTGCCAGCCTCTTCGCGGACGCGGTCCTCGTCGCCGGCGCCATCGCGCTTTGCTTCGCAGCCGCCGCGCCGGTCGAACCCGAGCTCGATGAAGCCTCACGCGAGCAGCTTTCGGAAGAGGGGCGCAAGGCCCGCGAAGCCGAGTACCGATATGCCCTCGGCCTGGCGGCGGCGCATCAAGGGCTTTGGGACTGGAACTTCGAGACCGACACCTTGTTCGTCTCTCCGTCGGTTGAGGCCTTGCTCGGGATCGAGGCAGGCGCTCTTGCATCGTCCGAGCGCAGATGGGCCGACCTCATCCTGCCCGAGGACATCCCGGTCTACGCCGACGCCATGAACACGCACCGTCGGCAGGGCAATTCCTCGTTCACGCTGGAAGTCCGGATGCGCCATGGCAAGGGCGGTTTTCGCTGGGTGCAGTTGCGCGCGAGCTGCGTGGCAAACCAGGCCGGACGGGCCATGCGTTGCATCGGTGTGGTCAGTGACATCACCGCCCGCAAGTCACAGGAACAGCCGAAGCCTGTCAGTGATGAAACGGATGTGACCACTGGCTTGATGTTGCGGGCAGCCTTCATCAAGCGCGTTGACAGTGTCCTCGCGGGGATGAAGGCAGGCGAAGCACGTCGTCACGGCGCCGTGCTTGCAGTCGACGTAGACCGCGTACGCGCCGTAATCGACTCCTTGGGCCACGAGGCTGGGGAACGGTTTCTTGTCCAGATCGCCGAGCGGCTGGACCACGCCGTCGGACCACAGGATGCCGTCGCAAGGCTCGGTGCCGAGGAGTTTGCCGTCTTGGCGCTCGGCAGCCCCGGCGACGAGGACGGTGCGGCCGTGGCCCAGCGCATTCGTGACGCCCTGACACAGCCGATGGCACTGGTTGGACGGGATATCTACCCAGCAGCCTCGATCGGACTTGCACTCATCGGCGCAGATCACCGGGAAGGCGCCCAGGTTCTGCGTGAGGCAGAGCTCGCCATGTACCACGCCAAGCGGGCAGGGCGCGGTGGATTCGAGATTTACCAGCCTCAGATGAAGCCAAGATCCCCCGATCGTCTGACCATGGACGCCGACCTGCGGATGGCGCTCGAACGCCAGCAGATCGAGCTGCATTTCCAGCCAATCATCCGTCTGTCCGACAATTCCGTGGCGGGGTTCGAGGCGTTGATGCGCTGGCGCCATCCGCAACGTGGACTGCTGGCTCCAGCGGAGTTCATTCCGCTGGCCGAGGAAACCGGCCTGATCGTCCCGCTTGGAAGCTATGCCGTCGAGCGCGCGGCCGTTGAATTGCGCCGCTGGCAGACGGCCTTCCCGCTGCGCGATCCCATCTTCTGCAGTGTGAACGTATCCGCGCGCCAGCTCTTGCGGCAGGAATTCTTCGAGGATGCCATAGGCATTCTCGAGCGCCAGAACCCCTTGCGCCTTTCTCTCAAGCTCGAGATCACGGAAAGCGTGATCATGCAAAATCCGGACTCGATGGCCGAGGCCTTGCAGCATCTCAAGGATGCTGGCGCCGGACTTGCGCTGGACGATTTCGGCACGGGATTCTCCTCCCTGGCTTACTTGCAGCGTTTCCCCTTCGACACGGTCAAGATCGATCGCAGCTTTGTGGAAGACATGGCGCATAATGAGGAAACGCCAGTTGTGCTGCGCTCGATCATCCGGCTTGCGCACGATCTGGACATGTCTGTCGTCGCGGAAGGTGTGGAGACCCGTGACGAGGCCTCAAGCCTGCGTGCGCTCCAGTGCGAATTTGCGCAAGGCTTCCTGTTTGGAGCGCCAATGACGGCGAACCAGGCCTATAATTTTCTGGCGACGAGCCTTCGGCCGGCCCCAGCCCCGCGTGGTCTGCCCCGTCCGGGCGGTTCAGGCCCGTCCCGTATCCCGCGAAAGCTGTGACGGGGTAATGCCGAGCTTGCGCAGCCCATGCTCCCATTTCAGCTGGTATTGCTGCCCGAACAGCAGGAAATCATCAGAGGGGCAGATCAACCAGGCATGTCGGGCAAGCTCAGCTTCAAGCTGCCCTGCGCCCCAGCCGGCATAGCCCAGTGCCAGCATCGAGGCGCGCGGTCCGCGCCCCTCGGCAATTTCCGAGACAACGTCGACCGTAGCAGTCAGCCCAAGATTCAGCCCCGCATGCTGTCCGATTCGCAGGGTATTGCTGCCCGACTCATACTCGCCTGAATGCAGCACGAAGCCACGTTCTGTCTCGACCGGTCCGCCGAACAGGACGGGCAAGCCTTCGATGCGACTGGCCTGTGGCATGATCCGCAACTGCCGCAGAAGATCCACGAACGACATGTTCCGGACCAGCTTGTTCAGGATCAGGCCCATGGCGCCACGCTCGGAATGTGCGCACAGGAATATGGCAGCCTGATCCATCTTTCGATCAGGGATCGCAGGCATCGCAATCAGGATCTGTCCCTCGAGGGACCCCGGGACTTGTGGCAGAACCTGTCGTGATGGAGCAGAAAAAACCATGCGGTAATTCTAGTCCCCTTCCGTGGGCACTGGAAGGTCGCGGGCACAGGCTCCACGCAATTTTCGGGATTCATCCGCGCATCGAATGCAATAGGATCCCGCGGTGTTCGCGTTCCGTAGACGGAAGGTTACACACCGTGCACGGATTATTTTTCGTTCATCTTCGCAATTACCCAGCCAAGTCTGTGAACGCGGCGCTGACTGCCGGAGGCCGCAACACGATGGCAGGGTGCTGTCGAAAGTCGCGGAGGATCCCCAATGTAAGCAGCCAAGCCCTTGCAAGCATTAGGGGGAAAACCCCCATCGCAGCATGGCACCTTTCCTCGCGGCTCCAGATCGCCTAAATCACGGGTTCGAAAGCAAACACCGTTCGAAAAAGGACCGCCGCATGACAATCAAGGTTGGAGAAAAGATCCCCTCTGGCACGCTCACGCAGATGACAGACAAGGGGCCAGCACCGGTAACAACTGACGAGCTGTTTTCTGGCAAGAAGGTTGTGCTGTTCGCCGTTCCGGGCGCCTTCACGCCAACCTGCTCCGCACGGCATTTGCCAGGGTATGTCGATCACGCAGCCGATTTCTCGAAGAAGGGCGTGGACAGCGTCGTCTGCCTCTCCGTCAACGATGCCTTCGTGATGGGCGCCTGGGGGAAGGCCCAGAACGCCGAAGGCAAGGTCCAGATGTTGGCCGATGGCAATGGTGACTTCACCAAGAGCCTTGGCCTCGAGCTTGACGCCACAAAATACGGCATGGGCATCCGCAGCCAGCGTTATGCGGCAATTGTGGAAAACGGCACCGTGACGGCACTGGAAGTGGAAGAGGGCGGCGCCTTCAAGGTATCGGCGGCCGAGAACATTCTCGGCAAGCTCTGACCTCGGAAACGGCCTGCCCCAGATTTGAAGTCCTGGGGCGGGCTCAGCGGGGCGGTACCGCTGCCCGCGCCAGTGCGTCGGCCTGTTCGTTCAGCTCGTGCCCGTTGTGCCCTCGAACCCAGCGCCACGAGATTTTGTGTCGCGCGCATGCCGCATCAAGCCGCTGCCAGAGCTCGACGTTCTTCACGGGTTTTCGGTCAGCAGTCTTCCAGTCCTTTGCCTTCCAGCCCTTGATCCACTTGGTAATACCATCCTTCACGTACATGCTGTCCGTGTGAAGATGGACCTCGCATGGTCGCGTCAGGGTCTCGAGCGCAGCAATCGCGGCCATCAGCTCCATGCGATTATTGGTGGTGAGCTTCTCACCACCAGACAACTCGCGACGCGAGCCACGAAAAAGCAGGATCGCGCCCCAGCCACCAGGCCCCGGATTTCCGGAACAAGCGCCATCGGTGTAGATCTCGACATGGTTCATGATGGCCATCCGTAGGAAGCTGAGCCCGTGGCACCCTGATGAAAACGCAGCTTTGTCAGGTACTCGACCGGATCCTTCAACGTCACAAGCGCCTGCGGATCCTGGTTGAGCCAGTCAAAAAGCCGCGTCAGCAGGAACCGAAGCGCCGCACCGCGTGCCAGAACCGGCAGGGCCGTCACCTCCGCAGCGGTCAGGGGGCGCACCGCCCGGTAGCATGACAAGAGCGCCCGTCCCTTGGTGATATTGTAGGCACCATCCGGCTCGAAGCACCAAGCGTTCAGGGCAACCGCGATATCATAGGCAAAGGCGTCGTTGCAGGCAAAATAGAAGTCGAAGATTCCGCTGACCTTGCCGTCCATGAAGAACACGTTGTCGGGAAAGAGGTCGGCATGGATCACGCCCTCCGGAAGTCCGGCGGGCCAGCGCTCCTCCAGCAGGCGCACTTCCGACGTGATGGTTTGCGCCAGTCCCATGGCCACCGAATTGGCGCGTGGCTCGCAGGCCTTGACCAGTTGCTTCCATCCCCGCACCGACAGCGCGTTGGGACGGTGCAAGAGATAATCACCGCCCGACAGGTGCAGTCGCGCCAGAGCAGCCCCAACCTCGCCGCATTGCTGCACATCCGGCTTGCGAGGTGACAGGCCGGACAGGAAGGTCACGATCGCCGCCGGCCGCCCATTCAGCGGCCGCCACAGTCTGCCATCGCGCGCCCGCACGGGCAGCGGGCAGGGTATGCCTCGCGCCGACAGGTGCTCGAGCAGGCCCAGGAAGAACGGGAGGTCCTCCTCACGGACCCGCTTTTCATATAGGGTCAGGAAGAAGGAGCCGCGCTCTGTCTTGAGGAAGAAATTCGAATTCTCGACTCCCTCCGCGATCCCCTTGAACGAGAGCACTTGCCCCAGGTCGAAGGCCTCGAGAAAGGCATTCAGATCGATGTCGCTGACGTCTGTGTAAACAGCCATGTGTGCGGTATTAATGCGCCCGCCGGCAAAGTACAAATAGCGTTCGAGCAATTCAGGCCAGCGCCCGGGGCAGGCGGAACTGGACGGTCTCGCGCGCCGTCTCGGTCTCCTCGACGGTCACGTCGAAGCGCTCGCGAAAGGCATCGATGACCTCGCGGATCAGAACATCCGGCGCGCTCGCCCCCGCCGTCAGGCCCACGGTCTTCACGTCCTCGATCATCGACCAGTCGATATCGGATGCCCGTTGCACCAGGGCCGAGCGTTTGACCCCGGCCCGCGAGGCCACCTCGACAAGGCGCATCGAGTTGGATGAATTCGGCGCCCCGATCACCAGCACCACGTCCGAGCGCGGCGCGATCGCCTTCACGGCCTCCTGCCGGTTGGTCGTGGCATAGCAGATGTCTTCCTTGTGCGGCCCCGCGATAAGGGGGAAACGCCGCTTGAGCACGCCGACGATCTCGATCGTGTCATCGACCGACAGCGTGGTCTGCGTGATGTAGGCAAGCCGCGCCGGATCTGCAGCAGAGAAGGCTTCTGCGTCAGCCACTGTTTCTACAAGTTTCACGGCATCCGGCGGTAATTGTCCCATCGTGCCGATAACTTCCGGATGGCCGGCGTGCCCGATCAGGATGATCTCGAGCCCCGCCGCATGGTGGCGCTCCGCCTCGACATGCACCTTGGAGACAAGCGGGCAGGTGGCGTCGAGCGCCATGAGCCGACGCTCGCGCGCATGCGCCGGAACCGACTTAGGGACGCCATGGGCCGAAAACACGACCGGCGCCCCCTCGGGCACGGCGTCAAGCTCCTTCACGAACACCGCACCCTTCTGCTCGAGCCCCTGGACCACATAACGGTTGTGGACGATCTCGTGCCGCACATAGACGGGTCGTCCGTATTTCTCGAGCGCCCGCTCGACAATCTGGATCGCGCGGTCCACGCCCGCGCAGAACCCGCGCGGCGCCGCAAGAAGGATGGTCAAGGGCGCCTTTGAAGCGGTCGTCACGGGCCGGGGCTCCGGATATCGGGAGTTGCAGGAAAGCTTGGCCCACAAACATAGGGCGGCTGACACCAAAATACCATGCTGTGCAAATCCTTCTTAGGCCGGGTAGACGCGGAACCCTCATGACGCTTAGGGTCTCCTCGGGTAACCACGATCAACCCGACCGACCGCAGGCACCTCATGATCCGCACCGCAATTCTCGCCGCGACCTTTGCCTTGGCTGTGACTGCACCCGTGGCTCACGCCAAGCCCAAGGCGCGAGCCGCGTCCTGTCCCTCTATCTCCATCCTGGCCGACGCCTCGCGCATGGCCGTGGTTCAGGGCGCCAAGGTCGACCTCAAGGCCGAAATCGTCACGCCTCAACTCGGCTGCAGCGTCAGCAAGGCGTCTGCGCGTGCCAATCTCAGCTTTATGGTCAAGGGAGCGATCGCGCCTGACGCTGCGATCGAGGCTCGTACGGTCCCCTATTTCGTGGCCGTGATTGCGGGAGGCAAGGTGATCGAAAAGCAGATCTTCGACCTCAACCTGCCCTTTGCCGGCGCAGACCGCACGCTGTACGTGAAGGAATCGGTAGCCCGTGTCGATATCCCCATCGCGCCCGGCACCAGCGCTGAGGACTATTCGGTGACGATCGGCTTCCAGTTGACCGAGGCGCAACTGGCCTGGAATCGTGCCAACACCCGCTGACCGGCCGCGTGTCCCATGCTTCCAAGCGTCCGGGTGACAGGCGCCTGTCATCCGCGCTAAACCCCGCGCTACCATGGCATCGCTCACGAAAATCCTGTCCGGCCTCGCAGCAGAGGCCTTCACCGCCGAGGGGCTTGATCCCGTCCACGGCCACGTCACCACGTCCGACCGGCCGGACCTCGCGCAGTTCCAGTGCAACGGCGCGCTTGCCGCGGCCAAGGCCGCCAAGGCCAACCCACGCGCCATCGCCGAGAAGGTACTCGCGCGGCTGCAAGCCGACCCTCGCTTTGCCAGGCTCGAGATTGCAGGCCCTGGCTTCATCAACATCAGCCTGACGGACACCGCCATTGCGGCCCATCTCACGGCCCTGCGCGATGACCCGCGCTGCGGCGTGCCGGCCAGTGCCACGCCGCGGACCGTCATCATCGATTACGGCGGCCCCAACATCGCCAAGACCATGCATGTGGGCCACCTGCGCTCGCTCATCATCGGTGATGCCCTCAAGCGCCTCTACCGCTTTGTCGGGGACAGGGTGATCGGCGACGTGCATTTCGGCGACTGGGGCCTGCAGATGGGCCAGCTCATCACCGAACTCAGGCGCGAGAAGCCCGATCTTCCCTATTTCGATGCCGCGCTGACAGGCCCCTATCCCGCGACGTCGCCGGTCACGATGGATGACCTCGAGGTGCTCTATCCGCGCGCCTCGGCCGCCTGCAAGGCAGACCCCGCGCGTCTCGAAGAAGCCCGCAAGGCAACCGCCGAGCTCCAGGCCGGACGCCCCGGCTACCGCGCCTTGTGGGAGCACTTCCGCGCCGTTTCCTTCGAGGGCGTTCGGCGCGAGTTCTCGGCGCTTGGCGTCGAGTTCGACTGGTGGAAGGGCGAAAGCGACGTCGACCACATCGTCGCCCCCATGGTGGCCGATCTCAAGGCCCGCGGCTTTGCCGAAGAGAGCGAAGGCGCGCTCGTCGTGCGCATCGGCGAGCCTACGGACAAGAAGGAATTGCCGCCGCTCATCGTCCAGAAGTCCGACGGCGCCGCCCTCTATGAAACAACGGACCTCGCGACCATTGTCGACCGCGTGCGCACCGTCGATCCGGACCTGATGCTGTACGTGGTGGGCCAGCCCCAGCACGATCATTTCGAGAAGGTCTTCCGCGGCGCAAGGAAGACGGGCCTCGCCGGCAAGTCAGAGCTCGAGCACGTCGGCTTCGGCACCGTCAACGGCCCCGACGGCAAGCCTTTCAAGACGCGCGCCGGCGGCGTCGTGAAGCTCCACGACCTGATCGAACAGGCCCGCCAGGAGGCCCTCGCACGCCTCAATGAGGCCGGCCTCGCCACCGAATACCCGGAAGCCGAGCGCCAGGAAATCGCCCGCAAAGTGGGCCTCGCCGCCATCAAGTTCGCCGACCTGTCCAACCACCGGCTGACCAACTACATCTTCGACCTGACGCGCTTCACCAGGTTCGAAGGCGAAACCGGCCCCTACCTCCAATACGCCGTCGTTCGCATCAAGAGCCTCCTGAAGAAGGCCGACGAGCAGGCCGTTTCCTCCCCCGCGAAGCCGGGGGAGGGGGACCATCGCGCAGCGCCCCCCTTGTTGTCCTCCCCCGCGTCAGCGGGGGAGGGGAACCATCGCGCAGCGATGGTGGAGGGGGCCTCCCTCTCCGACCCCGAACGCGCCCTCATGCTCACTCTCGACCGCCTACCGCACACGATCGACCAGGCCATCGCCAAGCGCGCGCCGAACATCCTCTGCGCCTTCGCCTTCGAACTCGCGCAAGCGTTCAGCCGCTTCTACGCGGCCCACCACATCCTGAGCGAACCCGACGCCACGCGCCGCACGCAGTGGCTCTCCCTTTGCCGCCTCACGCTGCGCGAACTGGAAACGCTGCTTGATCTGCTCGGCATCGAGATACCAGACCGAATGTAATCAAGCAGCCGCCTATCGTCACGCCTCCTCCCCCGCGATAGCGGGGCAGGGGGACCATCGCGCAGCGCCCACCGTATTGTCCTCCCCCGCGTCAGCGGGGGAGGGGGACCATCGCGCAGCGATGGTGGAGGGGGTCACCGCCGCCATGCACCGCCGCCACCACTCAATTCTCACAGGCCGCCAGCGCGTACTCAGCGGCCCCGCCATTGAGTGTCTCGTCGAAGGGCACGCTGTCGCTCACGCCGCCTCCGCTGATCACAAGCACGCCCTTGCGGGCTGCATCGATGCCTTTCACAATGCGACCCGCCGCGCCCGTCGCTTCAACCAACGCCAATACCCCTTCATTGTTTATCTGCATCACACTTCTATCGACCCGCGTACCATTGATGCTCAGGGCGACAGGCACGTTTGACCCTGCCGCAGCCTGGAGCGGTCGAGACGGGCGCCACCACACCGAAAGGGACTGACCGCGGTCGCAGCCATACATGAAGCCCAACGGAATCTTCTCGTAACGAATCCTGACGGCTGCCGTCTCCGGTTCGGCAAAGATATCGCCCAGCGAAAGCATCGCCCATCCAGCCGGACCACCCAGCGGCTCCGTGCGCCATTGCTGGGCCTCAGCGGTTGCCACAAGCCCAACCACGGCCAGCGCCGCCGTTATCACACGTCTCATCTGGTTCTCCCTCAATTTGTCTGCCCGTATTGTCATACCCTGCGCCAGCGGGGGAGGGGAACCATCGCGCAGCGCCCCCTTGTTGTCCTCCACCGCGTCAGCGGGGGAGGGGGACCATCGCGCAGCGATGGTGGAGGGGGCAACCCCCGTCAATCGAGACCGCGCCCTCAGGCGCCCTGCAGCGCCTTCACCCAGGCCACCGTCGGCTCCACCATCGCCACCCAGTCGATGGTCGCCGCGACGCCAGCCGTCATTGCGCACAGCGCAATGAAGGACACCAGCCACACCATGCCCCTCAGATAGGGCACGCCCAGCGCATAGAGAGGCAAATAGACAATGCGCGCCGCGACAAAGATCACGGCCGCACTCTGCGTCAACGGCGAGCTCAGTCCCGCTATCGAAATGATGATGCAAAGCCCGATGAAGAAGGGCGCAGTCTCCATCAGATTGCGCTGCGCCCGCGAAAGTCGGCCAAGCAAGGCTGAATCGGGCTTGGCCGAAGCATTGTCCATTGCCGTATTCGCATAATGCACACCGTGCACGCGGCGGAACTCGAGCGCCGCCAGCACAAGCTGCACGAGGCCCAGCACGATGATGGCAACCGCCATCGCAAGTTCAGTGGTCATGATGATCTCCGTGTCAAGATCCCGGCCGCAGAGCATCCCTGAAGGCCTGGGCGCGCCTTGAACTGTGGTCGTCAGCGGCGTCAGGGGTTTCAAAGTTGAAGCCAGAGATGATCAGTTTGGACCTGTAGCCTCCATCCTCGACTTCGATGAGTACCGGCGTCGTCAGTTCGTCTCCGTACCAGCCTCGGTACGTCTCGTCGACCTCACCAGTTGCAAGCTCCACATTGGCCTCCGGCGAGATCGACAGAACCGCGACGAATCGATCGCCTAGCGACCGGATCAGCAAGCCCTTCTCCGTGATGTCATAGGTCACGGGCAAGTGACCAAAATGGATGTAATTGGACTTGACCTTCATGAGATCGGCAGCCGTCGCGTCTTTGTCCAAAGTCGAGGGGTCGGCAAACTTGAGCATTTTGCGAATGCCGCCCATCACGCCTGCAAGCTCCAGAAGTGCCAAGAAAAGCAAGGACATTGCCACGGCGATGCCGATCGTCACGCCGAAGGGGCCGATGACAGACGCGCTGCCCGTCACGTCGACACCAGAACGCTGCAGCAGGCAGATCAATAGCTGCGCAGCCAAGAACGAGACAAAGGCCACAGCGAGGTGTGTAACGAAAAAAGCGAAGCTGCGGACAGAGTTGGCAATTGTCTTGGCGGTGGCATGAGCCGCAGAGTCCGTACTCTTTCGAAGCTTCGACTTGGCGCCAAGCTTCCGGCTCGGGCTGAACATCTCCGTCGTCTGCCCGCGATCCGTCATGTGCAGGTCGATGAGCTTCGTGCCGCTGGGTCCCGCCATGGCTCAGGCGCCCCTCGCTGTCAGGGCAAGCCGCGCGCGTACCGTTGGAACCACGGAAGGTCCCCCGTCACCATTCGCACGTTGGTGTCCCCTGGACATGTCGGTCCCTGTTCAAGCCACCGGTTCGCACGACAGCGACTGCGCCCGCGCGCGCTTTCGCGTGCGGCACAGCCCTGCCCCCCGGCCGGATCCCCAAATTAGAGAGAGACCCGCCTCCAATGGCAATGCGCTCGCCGCAATCCGAGGCTGATTCCCCGGCATGCCGCACCAAAAGGACACGTTTTTCCCCTTTCGCGGGAAGCCGGGAGCTGGACAATCGCCTCTCTGGCATGCCCCTACGCCAGGCTGGAAAACGGACCCCTGGAGGCCTAGTCCTGCCCATCCTGTCGCGCCGGAACCCCCAGAATAACCAACCCCGCCGCGTTGACTCTCGCAGCCGCACCCGCCACCATCCGCCCAACGTCTGAACCCCGCCGCGAGGCGCCGGCTCGAACGGCCATACAATCGACCCTTTGCGGAAGAGAGCAGGGCCCCGGAACGGGCCGTGCCGCCGAAGGAGCAACCGCCCTGGAATCTCTCAGGCACCCGGGACCGCAAAGGCGATGACAGTCTGGAAAGCGGACACGGCACGCCTCGCGCGCGCCAGTGTCCCACCGACGGGGTAGGTGGTGCAGGCAACGCGCCACGAAATCTCTCAGGTCCTCATGACAGGCAAGGGCACGATGGCAGCGGAGCCGCGCGAGAGCGCACGGATCCGGTGACATGGTGAAACCCGCGACGCCGATCAGGAAGGACCGCCCATGGCCGAACCGGCCACCAACGAAAACTTGAAGCGCACGCCGCTCTTTGCCCTGAACACCGAGCTCGGCGGCAAGATGGTCCCGTTCGCGGGCTACGAGATGCCCGTGCAGTTCCCGACGGGCATCCTGAAGGAGCACCTGCACACCCGCACGGCCGCAGGCCTGTTCGACGTCTCGCACATGGGCCAGGCGATCCTGCACCTCGACACGAAGGGTGGGCACGACGACATCGCAGCCGCGTTCGAGACGCTGGTCCCCGGCGACATCACGGGTCTGAAGCCCGGCCAGATCCGCTACACCTTGCTACTGAACGAGCAGGGCGGCATCCGCGACGACCTGATGGCCACGCGCCCCGAGGCCCCGGAGGAAGCGGGCACGTTGTTCCTTGTGGTCAATGCGGGCACGAAGGACGCCGACTTTGCGCACATTGCCGCCGCCTTGAAGGGCCGCGTGCGCGTCGAGCGCCTCGAGGATCGCGCCCTCATTGCACTTCAGGGCCCCAAGGCCCACGAGGTACTCGAGCGCGTGGTGCCCGGCGTCGGCAAGATGCTCTTCATGACGATGCGCAAGTTCACCTGGGAACGCCAGGTGCTCTACGTATCCCGCTCGGGCTACACGGGCGAGGACGGCTACGAGATCTCGGTGCCGGGCGCCATCGCGACCGCCTTCGCGCGCGTCCTGCTGGCCGATGCAAACGTGTTGCCCATCGGCCTCGGCGCCCGCGACAGCCTGCGTCTCGAGGCGGGCCTCTGCCTCTATGGCCACGACATCGACGAGGCGACGACGCCCGTCGAAGCCGATCTTGTCTGGGCCATCTCAAAGCGCCGCAAGCTCGAAAAGGGTTTCCCCGGCGACGCGCGCATCCTCGACCAGCTCTTCAACGGCGCCAGCCGCGTGCGCGTGGGCCTCAAGCCCGACGGCAAGGCCCCCGCACGCGAGGGCGCCGAGATCGTCAACGCCGAGGGCACCGTCGTCGGTCGGGTGACTTCAGGCGGCTTCGGCCCCAGCGTCAATGGCCCCGTCGCCATGGGCTATGTGTCCCCGCAATATGCAAAGGACGGCACCACGCTTGGCCTCAAGGTGAGAACGCAAGTCCTGCCCGCCCGCGTCGTCCCCATGCCCTTCGTGCCCAAGCGGTTTTACAAGCCATGACTGTTGCACCACACATTTCCTCCCCCGCTTCAGCGGGGGAGGGGGACCATCGCAACGCGCCTCAACTTGTTTCCTCCCCCGCTTCAGCGGGGGAGGGGGGCCA
>CAZABH010000047.1:6964-18778 GCA_964483585.1 uncultured Flavobacteriaceae bacterium | reverse complement strand
ACCCTTACGCCGCCCTCATTCCCCTTCCCGGTAAACAACAATGTCAAATCGCAGCCACCCGACGAAAACACCACCCGAGCGAAAAACCGCCCGATATGCTGCCTGACCCGACGAGGGAAATTTGCACGATCTGGTGCGCCGAAGCGCCACCGCTCATGCAGGACGCGTAAATTAATGCTACCCTACGGCCATGTCAACGGATCAGTGCACTTTTTTTGGTCCGAATTGCCGCACTTAACCACACACCTAATTCTGCCTCGCTGGCGCGGAAAGCTCCGGGCAAACTCAACTGTGCCTGGTTGAAACCGGGCCGTCGATCCTGAGCCCGACACGGGGTCGGGCCACAGGATGTCGGGGGTAAGGGCGTTGAGACCGTCGAAACGCGCAGCAACACGAGAGCATTCGGCCCGCACCCCCTACCGATGGGGCCGGGGCGCATCTGCCATGGCTTTTGCGCTGGCGCTGGCGTTTCTTGTCTTCGTTGCGCTGGTGCTGCTGCTTCCCCGCGCGGAGGTTGCCGATGATAGTCGTCAGGACGCAAGCGCGGCCCGCCTTGCTGCCCCCCTGCCCCCGCTGAGAGACGTCCGTACCATCGAGATGGAGCGCGGAGACACGCTGGGCGGACTTCTTCTGGAAGAGGGCTCTTCGCCCGACGATGCGGCAGCTGTCACGCTTGCCCTTGCGCCAGTGTTCAATGCCGCAAGCCTGCGCGGCGGGCAGGCCCTGACCCTTGTCTTCAAGGGACACCATACCGGCGGCAAGTATCCGGTGCTGCAATCGGTTGCATTCCAGCCCAGCGTCGAACGCGATATCACGGTTGCCAGACTTGATGACGGGCGATTTGAGGCGCGGGCGCAGGTCAGGGCGCTGCAGGCGAAAGGTGCGCGTGCCGAGGGCGTTATCCGTGGCAGCCTTTACCAGTCAGCGCTGGATGCAGGCGTCCCGGATGGCGTCATTGTCGACATGATCCGGATCTACTCGCATGCCGTCGACTTCCAGCGCGAAATCCGCACTGGGGACAGCTTCGATGTGCTGTTTACAGCGTACACGGATGAGAGTGGTGTCGCGCTGAAGAGCGGCGCCATCGACTTCGTGCAGCTGACCCTGTCGGGAAAGCGCAAGCCACTTTACCGGTTCATGTCCCAGACCGAGGGAAGTACGGATTACTACACGCCCGATGGCAAGAGCGGGCGCCGCCTGCTGATGCGCACGCCCATCGACGGCGCGCGCCTGTCGTCGGGCTTTGGCATGCGCCGGCATCCGGTGCTTGGCTATTCGAAGATGCACAAGGGCGTGGACTTCGCGGCGCCAACCGGTACGCCAATCATGGCCGCCGGCAGTGGCGTTGTCCGCAAGGCGAGATGGTTCGGCTCGTTCGGCAAGTATGTGCGTATTGCGCACGCAAATGGCTACGAGACGGCGTATGCACATCTCAGCAGGATCGCGCCAGGGGTGCGCGAGGGTTCGCGTGTGCGTCAGGGGCAGGTCATCGGCCATGTCGGGTCGACGGGACGCAGCACGGGGCCGCATCTGCACTATGAAGTCATGGCTCGCAGCCGCCAGATCAACCCGATGGATGTAAAGCTGCCGACGGGCACTACCCTTGCGGGAACAGAGCTTGCCGCCTTTCGGGCCCATGTGGCCCGCGTGAACGCTGTGCTTGACAAGTGGGGCGAGACACCTGCTTTGGTCGCCCAGGGCGAAATCCTTCGCGCCAAGCTCTCTCCCTGACGGGACATGCCTCATGAATTTCCTGCTTCTGGCGGCAGCGACCATTGCTGCAACGATGTGGCGCTTCGAGATCCAGACCGATCCCCTCGGGCAAAGCGTGTATGTGGCAGAGGCTGCTGGTAGCGATGCGCTTCCCCAGGCTGTCCTGCGCTTCTCGTGCGGCGGGTTGCCAGGCGTTCTGCTGCAGTTCAACCTGGGACAGGCACGCTTCGAGGGAGAGGATTTCTCACTGGCGGATCCAGCCTGGGAAGATGTCACCTTCACCTTTCCCGAAGGCGCGTATCCCACGACCACCAAGCGCGCCGCGCTGGCTGATGGGGTCGGTACATTCGAGATCAAGGGCAATGACGCAATGTTCATTGCGCGCCAGCTGAAGGCTGGCGGCGAGGTCACCATCACTCATGCCCAGCAAAGCGCCCGGTTTCTACTCGACAGTGCGGCAGGCCCGATCGCCGAGGCGATCGATGCCTGCCCCTTCAAGTATGCCGATCAGTGAAGCGTTGCGTTGCGACGCGTTTCATTGATCAGCAGGCCGCCTTCATCCGCCGAGACCTTGACCGTGTCGCCGTCGCGGATGCGTCCCTCGAGGAGGTGTTCCGCGAGCGGATCCTGCAGGTGCTTCTGGACGGCCCGCTTGAGCGGACG
Organism: uncultured Flavobacteriaceae bacterium; assembly: GCA_964483585.1. GTDB lineage: Bacteria > Pseudomonadota > Alphaproteobacteria > Micropepsales > Micropepsaceae > SZUA-430. Next base: position 16,402 of record CAZABH010000047.1, on the reverse strand, counting down.
GGCACCGTAGACCGGATCGTAGCCCGCATCGGCCAGCCAGGCTTTTGCCGCCCGGTCGAGATCGATCGCGATCTTGCGGTCGGCCAAGAGGCGGGCAAGGCGTGCGATCTGGATATCCACGATGCGGTCCATCTGCGCGCGACCCAGCCGGTGAAAGAGAATGATTTCGTCGAGACGATTCAGGAATTCCGGACGGAAGCGTGAGCGCACGATCTCCATGACCCCCTCGCGCACCGCACTGGTGTCTTCGCCTTCCGCCTGGGCTGCCAGGATGTCGCCGCCGAGGTTCGAGGTCAGGATGATCACGGTGTTCTTGAAGTCTACCGTTCGTCCCTGCCCGTCCGTCAGACGCCCGTCATCGAGCACCTGCAGCAGCACGTTGAAGACGTCGCCGTGGGCCTTCTCGATCTCGTCAAACAGGATCACCTGGTAGGGACGCCGGCGTACAGCTTCGGTCAGTGCCCCACCCTCTTCGTAACCGACATAGCCTGGCGGTGCGCCGATCAAACGGGCGACCGAATGCTTCTCCATGTACTCGGACATGTCGATACGTACCATGGCGGTATCGTCATCGAACAGGAATGAGGCCAACGCCTTGGTGAGTTCGGTCTTGCCGACGCCGGTGGGGCCGAGGAACAGGAACGAGCCGATCGGACGGTTGGGGTCCTGCAGGCCGGCGCGCGCCCTGCGGACCGCAGCTGCAACGGCGTGCACGGCTTCTTCCTGGCCCACAACGCGGGCACCAAGCGTCTGTTCCATCTTCAGGAGCTTTTCGCGCTCGCCGGCCAGCATCTTGTCGACGGGGATCCCCGTCCAGCGCGAGACGACCTGGGCGATGTGCTCTTCGGTCACGGCTTCGGTGACAAGCTGGGTTGCGCTCTGCTCCTCGATCTTCTTGAGATCCTTCTCGAGACCCGGGATCAGGCCGTAGGCGATCTCGCCAGCCTTTGCCAGGTCTCCGCGGCGCTGCGCCAGTTCGAGGTCGTGACGGGCGCGGTCCAGTTTTTCCTTGATGGACTGCGCCTGACCGAGCTTTGCCTTTTCCTGCTTCCATCGCTGGGTCAGGCTTGCTGATTTTTCCTCGAGGTCACCCAGCTCTTTCTCGAGCTTCACCAACCTGTCCTTCGAGGCGGAGTCCGTTTCCTTTCTGAGAGCCTCGCGTTCGATCTTGAGCTGCATGATACGCCGGTCAAATTCGTCAAGTTCTTCCGGCTTGCTGTCGACCTGCATGCGCAGGCGGCTTGCCGACTCGTCGACGAGGTCAATCGCCTTGTCAGGCAGAAAGCGGTCGGTGATGTAACGGTTCGACAGCTGGGCTGCCGCGACAATGGCAGTGTCGGTGATGCGGACGCCGTGGTGCAGCTCGTATTTTTCCTTCAGGCCGCGCAGGATCGAGATCGTGTCCTCGACCGTCGGCTCGGTCACGAAGACGGGCTGGAAGCGCCGCGCAAGGGCGGCATCCTTCTCGACGTGCTTGCGGTATTCGTCCAGCGTCGTGGCACCGACGCAATGCAGCTCGCCGCGCGCCAGCGCCGGCTTAAGCAGGTTCGAGGCGTCCATGGCGCCGTCCGCCTTGCCTGCACCCACGAGAGTATGCATCTCGTCGATGAAGAGCACGATGCCGCCTTCGGCGGCGGTGATCTCGGACAAGACTGCCTTCAGGCGCTCCTCGAACTCGCCGCGGTACTTGGCGCCTGCAATCAGGGCGCCCATGTCGAGCGAGAGGAGTTTTTTATCGCGCAGGGATTCGGGGACATCACCGTTGACGATGCGCAGGGCGAGGCCTTCGACGATGGCTGTCTTGCCGACGCCAGGCTCGCCGATCAGAACAGGGTTGTTCTTGGTCCGGCGCGAGAGCACCTGGATGGCCCTGCGGATTTCCTCGTCGCGGCCGATCACTGGGTCGAGCTTGCCGGCGCGGGCGGCCTCGGTCAGGTCGCGGGCATATTTCTTGAGCGCGTCGTAGCCCTGCTCGGCGCTTGCCGTATCGGCGGTGCGCCCCTTGCGCAGGTCATTGATTGCCTCGTTCAGCTTCTGCGGCGTTGCGCCTGCCTCCTTGAGGATCCTGGCGGCTTCGGGCGCCGTGCCCATGGCAAGAGCGAGGAGAAGGCGTTCGACGGTCACGAAGCTGTCGCCGGCCTTGCGGGCGATCTGCTCGCCCTCTTCGAGCAGGCGCGCCATTTCCGGGGCAATGTAAAGCTGCCCTGCACCGGTTCCTTCGACCCGGGGCTGTTTTCCAAGGAAGGTCTCGGTGCCTTTCAGGGCGCGAGCGGGATCGCCGCCCGCACGACGGATCAGGCCTGCGGCCAAACCTTCTTCGTCGTCGAGCATGATCTTCAGCAAGTGCTCGGGGGTCAGACGCTGGTGGCCAGAGCGTTGGGCAAGACCCTGGGCATTCTGCAGGAAGGCCTGGGCGCGTTCGGTGAATTTCTGCAGGTCCATATGTATCTGTCCTTGCTGGGCCTTTGCCGAGGAGCGGCCGCGGCAAGGCTAACGCCCGCGCCGCATAACGACAAAGGCGTTGTTACGGTCTCTGGACGTGGATTTGGGGTGGATTTTCCCATGCGCAAGCTCTTGCAAAAGCATTGCACAGCCCCACATGCGGGCGTTGCAGCTGTTGCATCTCCCCCGCGTTCGCAGACCCGGCTCCAAACCGACCAAATGGAGCGCCGGCCAGCGGGTCAGTCGTAGCGACCGACGTTTTCTTCGCTGTAGCTGTCGTCCTGGCTGCCAGAGGACGATGCGCTCGCAGCCTCCTCGCCCTGACCATTGCCGTTGGCCTGATCGTAAACGCCTGCGGTGCCGCCGTCGCCAGAGGCGGGCTGGTTGCGATAGGGACCGCCATAGTGGCCTGCCTGACCCGATTGCTGGCCCTGCGCGGCCTGGCCACCACCATAGGGCTGGCCATGCTGCTGCTGGCCATGCTGACCCTGATGCTGGCCCTGTTGCTGCTGGATGTGAGCCTGGTAGGCCATGATGAGGCGGTAATAGTGCTCGGCATGCTGGAGATAGTTTTCTGCCATGACACGGTCGCCCGATGAATTCGCATCGCGCGCCAGCTGCAGGTACTTCTCGTAGATGTGGTTCGCGTTACCGCGAATCTTCACGTCCGGGCCGTTCGAGTCGATCGTGCGGTGAATGTTGAAGACCTGGTCCTGCCCCTGCTGGCCGCCCTGATGGCGCTGCCCGCCACCGCCACCGCCGCCACCGCCGTGATGCTTGCCACGTCCGCGGCCACGCCCACGCTGTTTGTTGTTGCTGGATCCCTGTCTCATGTTCATGGGGAGTTCCGTCTTCCGTTGCCGTTTTCGTGTTCAAAAATCTGCTTCGCCAATGGCCGTAACTGAAGCTCTATCGCCCTTATGCCTTGCCGTGACGTCGTCAGGATGGAACGGATGCCCTGGTTTTTCGGTCGGTGCCCTGAGGCTATGTGCCCCGGACTGAGAACCGGTGAACCCCTCCAGCGCCTCGGAAACAAGCCCCTTGTGGCCCGCGCGCGAAAACTCATCCGTCGAGGCGGACCCTAATCGAAAGCCCTGCTCAGGTCCAAGCCAAATTTTGTGGTTTTCCAAGGCATCATGAACTGTCCTTCCGTGTGGCCTCGACAATCCGGTCGTGCCCGGCCAGATCCTTGATGACACGAAAACCCTCAAACCCCTGTTTTTGCAGTATATTTCTGACTTGCTCGGCTTGGGTCCAACCGATCTCCAGCAGCGCCCGGCCGCCGGGAACCAACAATGCGGGCAGGGCCCTCGCGAGCGACCGATAGGCCTCGAGGCCATCGGTACCGCCATCCAGCGCCCCCTTCGGCTCGAAGCTCGCAACGTCGGGCTGCAGGCCAGCGATCTCATCCGTCGGAATGTAAGGTGGGTTCGAGACCGCGAGATCGAAGGGACCTCCCGGAACGGCCTCAAAGTCGCAGCAGGCAAATTCAATCCGAGAGGACAGACCCAGCCTGTCAGCGTTGCGACGCGCCACTGCCAACGCCGCCGGAGAGATATCCACCGCGAGACCCGTTGCGTGGGGCCATTCCGACATCAGCGCCATGAGGAGGCAGCCCGATCCCGTTCCCAGATCCACGATCCGCCGGGGCGGCGCACAACTGCAGGCCTTCAGGGCGGCCTCGACCAGCGTCTCGCTGTCAGGACGCGGGATCAGCACGTCCGGCGTGACCTCGAAATCCAGCGACCAGAACTCGCGGCGGCCGACAATGTAGGCGAATGGCTCACGCGCAGTCCGCCGGGCCACGTAGGCATCGAATTCGCTGGCGTCCTGCGCTGCACGCGACAGAAGGCGTGCCTCGCGGGCGGGTTCCTCGACACCCGCTCTTGCAAGGCACTCGGTAGCCTTCTTCAGGTCGACGTTCACGCAGCGGCGCTCTCGTCGAGCTGGGCCAGCTTCTTTGCCTGGTCATCGGAGATCAGGGCATCGATGATCTTGCCCAGCGAGAGGCCCTGCATGACCTGTTCGAGTTCGTAGAGCGTCAGGTTGATGCGATGGTCGGTGCAGCGGCCTTGGGGGAAATTGTAGGTGCGGATGCGCTCGGAGCGGTCGCCCGAGCCGACCTGCTCCTTGCGGTCGGCGGCGCGTTCCCGATCCTGGCGCTCGCGCTCGGCGTCAAGGATGCGCGCCTTCAGGATCTTCATCGCCTTGGCCTTGTTCTTGTGCTGGGATTTCTCTTCCTGCATGGCGACGACGACGCCCGTGGGAATGTGCGTGATGCGAACAGCGCTCTCGGTCTTGTTGACATGCTGGCCGCCGGCGCCACTGGCGCGGTAGACGTCGATGCGAAGGTCGCTTTCGTTGATGTCGATGTCGACGTCGCCGGCCTCGGGCATGACGGCGACGGTCGCGGCCGAGGTGTGGATGCGGCCCTGGGCTTCTGTTGCGGGGACACGCTGGACGCGGTGGACGCCGGATTCGTATTTCAGCTTGGCGAAGACGCCGGCGCCATTCACGCTGACGATGACTTCCTTGTAGCCGCCGAGGTCGGATTCGCTTTCGCTCATCACCTCGAACTGCCAGCCCTGGAGCTGGGCGTAGCGCTGGTACATGCGGAACAGGTCGCCGGCGAAGAGCGCCGCCTCGTCGCCACCGGTGCCGGCGCGGATTTCGAGCAGCGCGCTGCCACTGTCGGCAGCGTCCTTGGGCAGCATGAGGATCGAGAGCTCGCGCTCGACTTCGGGAAGCCTTCGCTTGAGCTCGACCAGCTCGTCGCCGGCCATGGCACGCAGCTCTGCGTCAGCAGCCATATCAGAGGACATCGACGTCAGATTCTGGATATCGGCGCGCATTGACAGCACCTCGCGCGCCTTGGCCACGATGGGGCCGAGCTCCGCATACTCCTTGGCCAGCTTGGCAAAGGATGCACCTGCGTCAGAGGCCATGCGCGCCTCGATCTCGGCGTAGCGGTCGAGAATGCGGTCAATCTGGGCAGAGGCGATCATTACGCGGCGGTCCTTGCGTCCCTGATCTCGCGTGCCATGCGGCGCGTGAAGGCGTCAACCTCGCGCATCGCCGCAAAGACCGACAGGTTTGGGTCGACGGGCTTGCCCTTGCCGATGCGGTCGAGCTGGGCATAGTACCAGAACATGACCGCGAAACTGTCAGCGGCGCGGATCATGGGGATGGCCTTCAGGAAGGCCAGCCATGGCGGCAGCAGCCTCAGCCGCGCCTCCCAGCGGGTGAGTTCTTCCTCGCCCCGCAGCCACTTCGCCGGCGCGTCGGTGTCAACGCACATCGGGCGGCCGAGACCGACCATGTCGGCGGCGCTGGTCTCAATGGCGTGGTTGGCGGCCTTGAGCAAGCGGATACCACCGGTGAGCAGGACGGGGATCTTCAGCGTCTGGCGCATGGCCTTGGCGAAATCGACGAAGTAAGCCTCGCGGGCGGCCGTGGATGCCGGCAGCTTCTGAGGGTCGACGGCCTCCATGCCGTCGAGGGCCATCATCCTGGGCTGCTCGTAGGAGCCGCCCGAGACCTCGATCAGGTCGACACCGGCTTCCTCCAGCCACTTTGCAACAATGAGGCTGTCTTCGAAGGCGAAGCCACCCTTCTGGAAATCGGCGGAGTTCAGCTTGACCGAGACGGCGAATTTCGGGCTGACCGCAGCCCGCACCTTGCGGACGATCTGGAGCAGGAAGCGGGCGCGGTTCTCGAGCGAGCCGCCCCATTTGTCGGTGCGGAGGTTGGCGCGCGGGTTGAGGAACTGCGAGGCAAGATAGCCATGCGCGGCGTGGATCTGCACGCCGGTGAAGCCTGCCTCTTCGGCTGCCTTCGCGGCGATGACGAAGCGATCGATGAGGTCCAGGATCTCGGCCTCGGTCAGCGGAACAGGCTCGCCGAACTGCTTGCCGGGCAGGCCGAGCGTGACGGCCGAGGGGGCCTTGGGGTGCGGGTTGACGATGGCTTGTGTCTGGCGCCCGGCGTGGCTGATCTGCATCCACAGATGCGTGTTGTTGCGAGTGCCGGCCTCGGCCCAGGACTTGAGGCGGCGGCGCGTTTCCTCGTCCGGCGTGCGGTCGATGACGACGTTGCCGGGGCGCTCGAGGTGGTCGATGTCGACGATCACATTGCCGGTGATGAGCAGGCCCGCGCCGCCGTCGGCCCAGGCTTTGTAGAGGTTCACGTGGCCTTCGGTGGGGCGGCCGCGGTTGTCGCCGAGGCCCTCGGTCATCGCGGATTTCGCAATGCGGTTCCTGATCGTGGTGCCACAGGGGAGCTTGAGGGGATCGCTGATGGTGGCGGTCATTTGCTTCTTCTTGTTTCGGTGACAGTGCACTTGGTTCGAAGGAGAACCAAGTGCACTGTCACCGAAATGGGGGTGTTGTTACAATTCGGTGTCTTTTTGTCACAATCCGGACATGCGCGCAACACAGGGCTCGGCTGGATTATCGCGGCATTCAAGCCAACGGGATGCTTGTCATGCCACGCCTTGCCAGAGCCGTCTTTCCCGGCATTCCCCATCACGTCACGCAACGAGGGAATGGTCGCGCCCGCACGTTCTTTACCGACAAGGACTACAGGCTCTATCTTGAACTTCTGACCAAACACGTAGCTGCGGCCAATGTTGATGTGCTGGCCTGGGTCCTGATGCCGAACCATGTCCATCTAATCCTGGTCCCAGAGGATCCCGACGGGCTGCGGCGGGTGCTTGCGCCGGTTCATCGCTACTATGCGGGACACGTGCACAAGCGCGCCGGGCTTTCGGGACATTTCTGGCAAGGCCGCTTTGGTTGTGTGGCCATGGATGAGACCCATCTGCGTGCGGCTGTTCGCTATGTCGCGCTGAACCCGGTTCGCGCCCATCTCTGCCCGCGCGCCGAGGACTGGCCCTGGTCGAGCGTTCACACCCTACTGGGGCGGGTGGATGGACTGACCAACAGCACCGCCGTCCTGACACGGTTTCCCGACATGGTCGAACTCATTCGCAAGGGCGAAGAGCGCGAGCTTTCAGACTTGCTGCGGCGCGCGGAAAGTATCGGGCGCCCGCTGGGCTCGGCCTCGTTCATCAAGGAGCTCGAAGTCGCCAGCAACCGCAAACTCAAACCGCAGAAACGCGGGCCGAGGTGTTAATTTCGGTGACAGTGCACTTATCTCCTGCCCAGGCATCTATGCCGCGCTCAGATCTCAGAGGAGATAAGTGCACTGTCACCGAAATTAACTTCTGGATTTCTCGATTTCGGCGGCTTTCTTTTCGGCGAGTTCGACGATGTGATCGACGAGACGGTCGTTGTCCATCTTGTGGTCGGGCCTGCCTGCGACATAGACCATGCCGGCCCCTGCCCCGCCGCCGGTGAATCCGATGTCGGTCTGGGCGGCTTCGCCCGGACCGTTGACGACGCAGCCTATGATCGAGAGCGACATGGGGGTCGTGATGTGCTTGAGGCGCTCCTCGAGGATGGCGACCGTCTTGATCACGTCGAAGCCCTGCCTGGCGCAGGACGGGCACGAGATCACGTTGACGCCACGATGACGCAGGTTCAGGGACTTCAGGATGTCGAAGCCGACACGGATCTCTTCGACGGGGTCGGCCGACAGTGAGACGCGGATCGTGTCCCCAATGCCGGCCCAGAGCAGCGAACCGATGCCGATCGATGATTTCACGGTGCCCGTCATCAGGCCGCCGGCCTCGGTGACGCCCAGGTGGAGCGGGTAGTCGCAGGCCTCAGCCAGGCCCTGGTAGGCCGCTACGGCGAGGAACACGTCGGAGGCCTTCACGCTGATCTTGAACTCGCGGAAGTCGTTGTCCTCGAGCAGGCGCGCGTGGTCGAGTGCGCTTTCGACCATGGCCTCGGGGCATGGCTCGCCATAACGCTCGAGCAGGTCTTTTTCCAGCGATCCCGCGTTCACCCCGATGCGCATCGACACGCCGTGGTCCTTGGCAGCCTTGACCACCTCGCGCACGCGCTCGGCCGAGCCGATGTTGCCGGGGTTGATGCGCAGACAGGCGGCGCCTGCCTCTGCCGCCTCGATGGCACGCCGGTAGTGGAAGTGGATGTCCGCCACGATCGGTACCTGCACGGCGCGGATGATCGATTTTAGCGCGCGCGTGGAGTCCTCGTCGGGGCAGGAAATGCGTACGATGTCGGCGCCAGCAGCCTCGAGCGCCTTGACCTGGCGGATCGTGCCCTGGATGTCGGTCGTGAGCGTGTTGGTCATCGACTGCACCGAGATCGGCGCGTCGCCGCCGACCTCGACCTTGCCGACGCGGATCTTGCGGCTTTTCCTGCGAATGATGTCTCTGTAGGGGCGGATGCTCATGGCGGGAGAGATAGCAATTTCAGTGGGTTGAGACCAGAGGTGTGGCGGGGGCTGGTTCGGGCTGTGACGCATTGTGCACTGGGTGGCCGGGTCGGGCCCGGCCATGACGAGTTTTGGTGCGGCCATGACGGTCAAATATGCATAATACTTTCGTCATGGCCGGGCTTGACCCGGCCACCCAGTACCACCGCGCATCTATCGCAATTGCCAACTGACTTGCGACAATTGAAACCCATGCCGCCACGGCCCTGCCGCGATTTCCCGTGCAAATTGGGGATCACGGAGGAGACACAATGCGCGACTACGGCGGGTTTACCTACATCCTTGCGAGCCAACGCAACGGTACGCTTTACACGGGCGTGACGAACAATCTGATCGGTCGCATCTGGCGGCACAGGGAGGGTACAGCGTCGAGCTTTACTGCGAAGTACAATGTGACGCGTCTCGTTTGGTTCGAGCCACACGCGTTCATTCGCTCTGCAATCCAGCGAGAGACCTCGATCAAGCGTTGGCCACGCCGGTGGAAGCTGGCGCTGATTGAAAAGGCGAACCCGCAGTGGAGGGACCTTTATGAGGACATCCTGCGTTCGCGGGAACTGCCGGACTGGGCGAAGGGGGAGGAACTGGGTGGCCGGGTCAAGCCCGGCCATGACGGGCCTATTTGAACTGGGTGGC
>CAZABH010000047.1:0-6864 GCA_964483585.1 uncultured Flavobacteriaceae bacterium | reverse complement strand
CTATTTGAACTGGGTGGCCGGGTCGGGCCCGGCCATGACGAAAATTAGAGCGACCATGACGAATGGGAGGGGATTAGCTTGCGAGGAAGTCCTTCACGAAGGGCGTGGCGGGGGTGGAGCGGAGGTCGGCAGGGGTGGCGACCTGTTCGATATGGCCCTTGTTCATGATGGCGACGCGGTCGGCAAGCGCGAGGGCTTCGTCCTGGTCGTGGGTGACCATGATGGTCGTGAGCTTCGTCTCGTGGTGCAGCTCACGCAGCCACTGACGCAGATCCTTGCGGACCTTGGCGTCCAGCGCGCCGAAGGGTTCGTCGAGCAGCAGGATGCGCGGCTCGATGGCCAGTGCGCGCGCGAGGGCTACGCGCTGGCGCTGGCCGCCTGAGAGCTGGCTGGGATAGCGGTCGCCAAAGCCCTCGAGCTGCATGCGGGCGAGAAGCGCGTCGACGCGGGCCTTTATCTCGCGGCGGGACGGGCGGCTCGCCCAGGGCTTGACGTCGAGGCCGAAGGCGATGTTGCGCGCCACGGTCATGTGGCGAAACAGGGCATAGGCCTGGAATACGAAGCCAACCTTGCGCTCGCTCGCGGGCTGCAGCGTGATGTCCTGCCCGTCAAAGCGCAGCGTCCCCTCCTCGGGCATGTCGAGGCCGCCGATCGCGCGCAGGAGCGTGGTCTTGCCCGAACCCGAGGGACCCAGCAGGGCCATGAACTCGCCCTGCTCCACAGTCAGGCTGACCTGGTTCACGGCGGTGAACGTGGCGAAGCGCTTTGTCAGGTTCTCGATCTCGAGCGCCATGGGTACCTATCCGTTCGTGATGTTCATGCGCGTCTTGCCTCAGTGCCTGCGGCTTGCCGCGATCTGGTCGCCGTAGCGCCACTCGAGCAGGGTTTTCAGCACGAGCGTGACGATGGCGAGCAGGGCCAGCAGGGAAGCGACGGCAAAGGCAGCCGCGAAGTTGTATTCGTTATAGAGAATCTCGACATGCAGCGGCATCGTGTTGGTCAAGCCGCGAATGTGGCCCGATACCACCGACACAGCTCCGAACTCGCCCATGGCGCGGGCGTTGCAGAGCAGGACGCCGTAGAGCAGGCCCCAGCGTACATTGGGCAACGTGACACGCCAGAACATCTGCCAGAAGCTGGCACCCAATGTGAGGGCGGCTTCTTCCTCGGAGACGCCCTGCTCCTGCATCAGCGGGATCAGCTCGCGCGCGACGAAGGGAAAGGTCACGAACACCGTTGCCAGCACGAGACCGGTCACCGTGAAGATCACCTTGATGCCCATCGCATCCAGCCATGGACCCAGATAGCCCTGCGCACCGAAGAGTAGAACGTAGACGAGGCCCGAGATCACTGGCGAGACCGAGAAAGGCAAGTCGATGAGGGTGATGAGCAGGCTCTTGCCGCGAAACTCGAACTTGGCGATGGCCCACGCAGCTGCAAGACCGAAGATGGTGTTGAGCGGCACGGCGATAGCGGCCACCGTCAGGGTCAACCAGATTGCCGATCTGGCATCCTCCTCGGAAATGGCCTCGAGGAAGGCACCGCTGCCATTTCGAAACGCCTCTGCAAAGACCGCAACCAGCGGGGTCAGCAAGAACAGCCCCAGGAACGCAACCGCCAGAAGAATGAGCGTCGTGCGCACCGCAATGGACTCGTTTGTCGGCGCAGGAAATTTGCGCATGCCTCGGGTGTACTTCATCGTGATCGTGCCCAGGCCTGGAGCAGGTTGATGCAGAGCAGGATCGCAAAGGAGAGCAAGAGCATTGCCATGCCAATCGTCGCGGCGCCGGCATAGTCGTATTGCTCGAGTTCAATCACGATGAGCAGCGGGGCGATCTCGGAGACGAGCGGCAGGTTGCCGGCAATGAAGATAACCGAGCCGTACTCGCCCACGGCGCGCGCGAAAGCCAACGCCACGCCCGTCAACCAGGCGGGCAGTATTGCCGGCAGGATTACGCGCCGGAATGTCTGGCCGCGCGACGCACCAAGGGTTGCCGCGACCTCCTCAAGCTCGCGCTCGGCGTCGGCGAGTACGGGCTGCACGGATCTCACCACGAAGGGCAACCCGATGAAGGTGAGCGCCACGACAATGCCGAGCGGCGTGAAGGCGACCTTGATCCCGGCTGCTTCCAGATACTGGCCGAACCAGCCATTCGGCGCGTAGAGCGCGGTCAGGGCGATGCCGGCCACTGCCGTGGGCAGCGCGAATGGCAGGTCGACGAAGGCGTCAAGGACGCGCTTGCCGGGAAACTCGTAGCGCACCAGAACCCACGCCACCAGAAGTCCGAAGACCGCATTGATGAGGCCTGCGATTGCAGCGGTTCCGAAGCTGACGCGCAGGGCCGACAGCACGCGGGGTGCGGTTAGTGCGTCCCATACACCGGCGACACCGAGTTCCCAGGGCCGCAACAACAGCGCAGCCAGCGGTATCAGAACGACGAGGCTGAGGTAAAGCAACGTGAAACCGAAGGCGAGCCCGAAACCCGGGAGCGCGCTGGGTTGCCTCATTCTCCATGATGGTGCTGCGTATGCCACTTATCGTTCCGGTTGGTAGATCTGGTCGAAAATTGCGCCGTCAGCGAAATGTTTCGCGTGAGCCCCCTGCCATCCGCCGAAGTCCTCGTCAATCGTGGCCATGGACAGGAAGGGAAACCTTGTTGCATGCCGTTCCGCGATGGCCGGATCGGTTGGCCGAAAGAAATTTCTGGCCATGAGATCCTGCGCGCGGGGCGTGTAAAGAAATTGCAGGTAAGCCTCGGCCACAACGCGCGTTCCCTTGCGGTCGACGTTGCGGTCGATCACTGCCACTGGCGGTTCTGCGCGGATGCTAACCGAAGGGTAGACGATCTCGAGCTTGTCGGCACCAAGCTGCCTGATGGCGAGATGGGCTTCATTTTCCCAGGAAATCAGCACATCTCCGATGCCACGCTGGGCGAAGGTCGTAGTTGCTGCACGGGCTGCGGTATCGAGCACAGGTACATTTCGGAACATGGCCCGAAGGAATGACTTCGCCTCGTCCTCGCCGTTCCCGGGTTGGCGCACCGCCCAGGCCCAAGCCGCGAGATAGTTCCACCGCGCGCCACCCGAGGTCTTCGGGTTGGGCGTGATGACCTTCGTTCCTGGTCTGACGAGGTCGTCCCAATCCCTGATCTGGCTGGGGTTTCCCTTGCGAACGAGGAAAACGATGGTCGATGTATAGGGCGAGGCATTGTTGGGCAGTCGCGACTGCCAGTTTACCGACAACAGTTTCCCGCGCAGTGCGATTTCATCGATGTCGTGGGCAAGCGCCAGCGTGACCACGTCAGCCTGGAGGCCATCGATCACGGAGCGGGCCTGCTTGCCTGAGCCGCCATGGCTCTGGCGTATCCTGACGGTGTCTCCCGTTTTCTGCTTCCACTCTGCCGAAAAGGCCTTGTTGACCTCGGCATAAAGCTCACGCGTTGGATCGTAGGATACGTTCAACAGGACAATATCCCTTGCCCACACCGCCTGAGCGGACAGGGCAAGGCTTGCCGCGACGACCAGCATGCAGGCAGCCAGTTTCTTCATCGTGCGCCCTCCTTCCCGGATATTCACCGATAACACGAAACTTACGCCGGTCCGACGTGTTGTGGTATTGTACAGCCAATCTGGTGCGGCGGCAGGTTGGAACTTGCCGTTGGTGCCGCTGTCACGGGAGTTTCCATGCGCCATTTCGTGAAATACCTTTTTCTTGTAGCGGTGGGGATTGGATTCGTCCTTATTCCCTCAGCTCCTGCCGAAGCTGGCGTACGCTGGGGTAAATGCGGCGCTGCCACACGCATCGCCGGCAAGGGCGTGGAATGTGCGAACGGTTTTTCGTATCCCTTCACCGTCTCGAAGGCTGGCGAGACGTGGGTCGCGTCAGTCATGACGCCCTATAACCAGTGCGCCCCCTTGCGGTTCACGCTCGAGGTCGACGGCAAGAAGGTCGGCCGGACCGCGGCGCTTGCGGCGGGCAAGAGCGAGACGCTCGCGCTTGGCAAGGACCTGACGCCCGGGCCGCATGTATTGACGGTCAAGTCGATGTTCATGTTCGCCGAGTGCTATCCGGAAGACCCGCCGGTCAATCCGGGCAATTGGGGCGTCGATACGAAAATTTCCGTGAAGCCCTGAGAGGCTAGCGCCTGCCCTCAATCACGTCGGCCATGAGGACCGGGGCCTGCATGGGTATGAAGTGCGTGAGATCGGGTACGTAAATGTCGCGGCCCTGCTCGAACAGTTCGAAGAGATGCGGCCAGGTTGGCGAGGCGGTGAAATCGGTGTGGTCGCGCGGGCCGGGCTTCGGCGGCGGGGCGCGCATCACGGTCACGGGCACCTTCACGCAGCGGGCATCATCATGTATGTCGGTTCCACCGGCTGCCATGTAGATCGATGCCTCAATAGCCGGGGGGCATGCGAGCTCGACGCCGGTGCCGTCGTCCTTGGGCAGCGATCCGAAGCGGCAGTAATCCTCGAGCACCTCGCGCTTCCAGAGATTGTAGGGCTTCCTATGGCTGAAGAGGTTGAACATGGCCTCCCAGCTTTCCCAGGCATTGCGGCGGCGCGCCACGGGGTGGTCGACACCTTCGGGCCATGGCGTTCGGGCGGCGTAGACCTCGGGTGACATGATGACGGGATCGACCAGCACGAGCCGCGAGAATTGCTGCGGCAGGCGGGCGGCGAGTTGCACGAGAATGTGACCGCCCATTGAATGGCCGACCCCGACCGTCGGTCCAAGGCGGAGGTGCTGCAGCAATTCCAGGATGTCGGTCGCCGGGTCGCGCCAGTTCATCACTGGGCCTCGCTTTTCGGAGCGGCCATGGCCGCGCGTCTCGACGGCGATGATGTGATAATTGCCGCCGAGGGCTGCAATGGTGCGATCCCAGACGCGCGCGTGGAAGCCGGTCGCATGGATCAGCAGCAAGGGCACGTCTCCCGGCGTGCCCCATTCAAACCACGCAATGCGGGCGCCGGTGGCGTCAAAATGGTTCAGTCTCGGGTCTGCGTATCTGGTCACGATTTTCTTTATCCTTGACGGGCACGAGGGCCCATTTTGCTGATCTAGGGCCTCGAGGCCCCGGTGGGCAAGGTTGACGAGCGCCGGATGCCGGGTGCATTTAGACACATCAGGCAAATCCCGGCAGTCCATGAACTATATCGAAGCACGACATACCCATCTTTCGCGCGCCTCCGGCGCGGTCAAGCTGCATGGCCCGGAGGGCTTCGCCGGCATGCGCAAGGCCGGGCAGCTTGCGGCGGCGTGCCTCGACATGCTTGCCGACCATGTCAGGCCCGGCGTGCGCACCGATGCGCTGGACAAGATGGCGAATGACTTCGTCGTCGACCATGGCGGCATTCCGGCGACGGTCTTCTATCGCGGCTATCGGTATTCGAGCTGCATCTCGATCAACGAAGTCGTCTGCCATGGCATGCCCTCGGAGCGCGAAGTGAAGGATGGCGACATCCTGAACATCGATGTTACGGCCATCGTCGATGGCTGGCACGGCGATACGAGCCGCATGTATCTGTGCGGGGACGTGCCGCTCAAGGCGCGCCGGCTTGTGGACGTCACCTATGACGCGATGATGCGCGGCATCTCGGTGATCAAGCCCGGCAACAAGACGGGCGACCTCGGTCGGGCGATCCAGGCCTATGCCGAGGCGCACGCTTATTCAGTGGTGCGCGACTTCTGCGGCCACGGGCTTGGCAAGGTGTTCCACGATGCGCCGAACATCCTGCATTACGGGCAGGCGGGTTCGGGGCTGGAGTTCCGGGAAGGCATGATCTTCACGGTCGAGCCGATGGTGAATGCCGGCAAGTGGCAGGTGAAGCTGAAGAGCGACGGGTGGACTGCTGTTACAAAAGACCGGTCCCTTTCGGCACAATTCGAACATAGTGTTGGCGTGACATCCACGGGGGTCGAGATCTTCACGGCCTCGCCGAAAGGATTGCACAAGCCACCCTATGAAGCGCCATGAACTGAACGAAGCAGCCCCTGCCCTTCATGATCATCGCCTTGGCCATCGCGAACGGCTGCGTGCGCGGTTGCGCAAGGCGGGAGCCGAGCCCTTGCAGGACTACGAGCTGCTGGAGCTGCTGCTCTGCATGGTCGTTCCCCGACGGGACATGAAGCCCTTGGCCAAGCAGATGCTCGCGGCCTTTGGCGATGACATGGACCGGATGCTGATCGCTACCCGCGAGGCGCTGCTGCGGATCGACGGGGTTGGCGAAAGCGTCGCAGATGCCATTGCTGTCGTTGGCGCTTTCGCTGCGCGGATCAACAAGCCGCCGCAACTGGAGCGGGAGAGCCTGTCCTCGTGGAGCGCGGTTGCCGCCTATTGCAAGACCGCCATGGCGCGCCTTGGTACGGAACAATTCCGGGTCCTGTTTCTCGATCGCAAGAACAAGCTGATCCGCGACGAGAAGATGGGCGATGGTACGGTCGACCAGGCGCCGGTCTATCCGCGCGAGGTCGTGAGGCGGGCGCTTGAGCTGCAGGCGTCGGCGCTGATCCTGGTGCACAACCATCCCAGCGGCGATCCCGCGCCGTCGTCGGCCGATGTCGAGATGACACGGCTTATCGTGGAGGCGGCTCGCGCGCTGGAGATCAGCGTGCATGACCATTTGATCGTGGGTCGGAATGGTCACACGAGCCTGCGGCAGATGGGCCTCATGTAGGGCACTTGCTGTCGCGGGCAGATTCCGACGCTATGGATTGACAGCGCCGAATATCGCCGAAATCGCCGAAAACAAAAATAGAACAAATTGTCGCATGCCGGGGGTGGCGGCGTTTGCGGGGGTGGAGCGGTGGAGAGGAACTCCCTCCCCGACGCGTGCCGCGTCGGTACTCCCTCGCAAGCGAGG
>CAZABH010000046.1:0-18942 GCA_964483585.1 uncultured Flavobacteriaceae bacterium | reverse complement strand
CCCGGATCAAGGCGCTGCACAAGGTGCTGAGCCTGCGGGAACTGATGGGCGTTTAACGGGCTGGCGCCGAGCTCACGCCTCACCAAGCTTCTCGAGTTCGTCGATGATGGCGCGGGCGCTGTCGATCAGGTGGATGGCGTGGTCGAGCACGGCGTCGAGGTCGGCGAAGCTGGGTTCCCTGATGAGGTCGTCCACTGCTGTCCTGAGGCGCTTGACCTGCACGAAGAACGCGCGCAGCAGATCCTTGAGGCTTGTCGGCAAGCCCGACGACAGCAACAGCTCGCCATGCCTGTCCCAGAAAGAGGTGCTGAGGTTGCGGGCCTCGCTGCGAACCTTCTCGGCGACACGCCTGCGATCCTTCGGGTCGTTCAGGTTGACGCCCTGGTCGATGATGGCGCGGGCAATCTCGACGGCAGCCACCGTGTTGGCCTGCAGGGCCTCGCCGAAGGCGCGGGCGATGTCGTCGGTGTCCTCGTTGCTGGCAGCACCCAGGCTGCGCAGGCGCGCGTCGGCCAGAAGCATGCGCGGTGCTGCCTCGACCAGCAAGGGTGTCGCAGATTGCAGACTGGAGAGTGCGTTCGTGACCGCAGACAAGTTCCGGGCTGCGGCAATGCGCATCTCGAGCCGGTCTACCCGGCGGTCCAGCTCGCTCCTTTGGCGACGGTCGGGCAACAGCGCACTGACGGCTGCGCACAGGATGCAGCCTGCGGCAGCGCCGATTGCCAGAAGCATCCCCGCATCGCTGCCCGCAATGAATGTGTTCAGGAATTCCGTCATGACCACTGCACCCCCGCCTTGAACCGACGATCAATGCCTGGCGCCATCGCGTCAAGCCTAACGGCACCGTGCGGCCAATATTTCACATGCTACCGCATGGAACGGCTGGCCCACCTCGCGCGACAGGCGAAGATGCAGCCTGCGGGCTCGCGCGGAAGGGGCGCAGGCTATCTCGAGAAGACAGCGATCAACTGACTGATCTGCCCACGATCCGTGATGCAGGTTTCCTTTTCGCCCATGCGGACTCTGAAGACCGGAATGCCAGCCGAGGATGACTGGAACGGGTCCTTCTGTCGCGTGTGGTAGGCGCTGGCATCCTTCGCGGGAGCAACCGTCGACTTTTCGTAGCTTGCGCCCTCGAGCTGAAGTTCGCGAAGGCGGCCGTCGATCCTTGCCTGCATCAGGACAGGCCGGGGGCTCTGGCTCTGCACCCAGAGACACCCGTCAATGGTCTTGAAAAGAACCTCGCCGCAGGCTTCGCCGCAGGGCAGCATGCCGGCCTCGATCTGGGCCTGGGTCGGCATCGGGATGGGCGTGGGTTCAACCGCTGCAACGGGCGCTGGCGGTTGCGGACGTGAGACGGTTTCCGCGCCGGGCTTTACGCGTGGCTGGGGCGCCTGTGCAGGTGTATTGACCGGCTTGGCACGCGGCGTGGGCGGCTCAACCGGCGCTGCGCCCACTTCTGGTTTGGCACGGGGAACCGGGGCCGTCGACACCTCGTCCTGCGCCACGCCGGAGGCGTGCAACAAGGTTGACAGCATCAGGGCCGCGACCGTTGCAGACACTCGAACTACGGATGCAGACACGCCTCTACCTCACCTTGCGAACCAGTGGTTGAAGGGTAGTTCAGCATGGCATCGTTATGAAGAGGTTTTTGTTCATTAGGGCAAACGGCGCCCGCGTGCCCGGGTCCTGGTCAGTTTCGTAGTCGGCGCAGACCGATGGCATTTGCCGTCAGCCGGTCGATGGTGCGCTGGCTGAGGAGGGACAAGACAAGTTTACCCATACCCGGGCGGCTGACTTCGTAGCGGGGCTTGGGGAACCTGGCTGTCACTGCGCGACGGATCACGTCGCCAATCTTGTCTGGTGGCAGCCCGGCCTTGCCCTGTTTGACAGCCATGAAGCGGACATTCTCGATCGGGTTGGCGAAAGCAGTCGTGGCGTAAGGCTCGACATCCAGCTCATTTGCCTTGTCCCAGATCGGTGTTGAGACCATGCCGGGTGCCACGACGATGACATCGATGCCAAAGACCATCATTTCCTGGCGAAGGGCCGCGGATAGACCCTCAAGGCCGAACTTCGACGCGGCATAGGGACCCAGAAAGGGCGTGGCGCGACGGCCGCTGACTGACGACAGGTTGACGATGCGTCCTGGCTTGCCCTTCAAGGACCTGTCGACACCCAGAAGCGGCGCGAAGGCCTGCGTTGTGACCATCACGCCTGTGAGGTTGACCTCGAGCTGGTTCCTGAAATCGGCGATCGGCAAGTAAACGAGGGGACCGGCAACCGCGATGCCGGCGTTGTTCACCAATCCGGCCAAGGTCTGGCCATTCAGCGCGGAACGGACCCTCGCGGCCGCTGTCTTGACAGCCTTTTCGTCGGTGACGTCGAACACCAGCGGGGAGAAACGCTCGCCCAGTTCTGATGACACGCGCCGCGCGTCCTCGTCCTTGCGTACGGAGCCGAAGACCCGGAAGCCCGCACCCAGCAAGGACCTTGCCGTGGCAAGACCAATGCCGCTGGACACGCCCGTGACGACGACAGATCTCTGCTGCTTTGCCATGGTGAACGCGCCCCAATCTCCCCGGCCCGATTTATAGCTCGAACCGCTCCGGTTCTTCATGAAATCTCGTTGAAGCTTTGTTGATGGGGCGTGTTGACGCTACCGCTTGGCTTTCGCCCGCGGGGGGATCAGCCGCCTGTATCGGTCGCGCGGATGGCGAGCTGTGCGGCGGGTTGACCCTGACCCGCCCCTCTTGATTCAGGTCAAGGCCCTTCTCCACCCTGAAATGCTTCCTTGCGTCAGGACTCCCATCACCTGACTCGCGAGGGCCCATGCAGCCGTCCCCCATGCCACAGCGTCTTCGACTTGATCTGTTTGCCGTTCCGGCGCTGTTCATCTTTTTCTCGTTTCTTGCGCTCGCGGTTGCGCTCAAAACGACCGACCCGCTGATGGCGGTCCAGGCGGCAACGTTCATGGTGGGTTTCGGCCTCGCGTTGCTCTGGATGGTCGGGCGCTATGGCGAGGGCATTCCAGCGGAGGACGACGCCCCCTACGACAATGACATCGTGAAGGCTGGTGTCATCGCCTCGATGTTCTGGGGCATTGCCGGGATGCTCGTGGGCGTGATCATCGCCCTGCAGCTGGCTTTCCCGACCCTGTTCTATTTTGCAGACCAGCCGTGGAGCAGCTTTGGGCGCCTCAGACCGCTGCACACCTCGGCCGTCATCTTCGCTTTCGGCGGCAACGTGCTGATCGCCACCTCCTTCTATGTCGTGCAGCGCACCTGCAAGGCGCGGCTGGCCGGTGGATTGTGGCCCTGGTTCGTGTTCTGGGGCTATCAGATTTTCATCCTTGTCGCCGGAACCGGCTACCTGATCGGCGTGACGCAAGGACGTGAATACGCCGAGCCCGAGTGGTACACGGACATCTGGCTGACGCTCGTCTGGGTTGTCTATCTGCTCGTCTTCCTGGGTACGCTATGGAAGCGCCGCGAGCCGCATATCTATGTCGCCAACTGGTTCTACCTCGCGTTCATCGTGACGATCGCGATGCTGCACGTCGTCAACAATCTCGCGATCCCGGTCTCGCTGATGGCGATCAAGAGCTATTCGGCGATGGCCGGGGTTCAGGATGCGCTGACGCAATGGTGGTACGGACACAATGCCGTGGGCTTCTTCCTGACCGCGGGTTTCCTTGCGATCATGTATTACTTCATACCCAAGCAGGCTGATCGCCCGGTCTATTCGTACCGGCTGTCGATCATCCATTTCTGGTCGCTGATTTTCCTCTACATCTGGGCAGGCCCGCACCACCTGCATTACACGGCACTTCCCGGCTGGGCGCAGACTTTGGGCATGACCTTTTCGATCATGCTGTGGATGCCCTCGTGGGGCGGCATGATCAATGGGCTGATGACGCTGTCTGGTGCATGGGACAAGCTCAGGACCGATCCTGTGCTGCGCATGCTTGTTGTATCGGTCGCCTTCTACGGCATGTCGACCTTCGAGGGTCCGGTCATGTCGATCAAGGCGGTGAATGCCCTGTCGCATTACACGGACTGGACCATCGGACACGTACACTCCGGCGCGCTGGGCTGGGTCGGCTTCGTGTCGTTCGGTGCGCTCTATTGCCTGACGCCGTGGCTGTGGCGGCGACAGAGGCTCTATTCGCATTCGCTGGTCGAGTGGCATTTCTGGATCGCGACGCTTGGCATCGTGCTCTACATCACCTCGATGTGGGTGTCGGGCATCATGCAGGGACTGATGTGGCGCGCCTATAACGACTTCGGCTTCCTCGAGTACTCCTTCGTCGAGACCGTCGAGGCGATGAAACCCTACTACATCATCCGTGCCCTGGGCGGCCTGCTCTATCTCGCAGGCGCGGTGATCATGGCCTACAACCTCTACCGGACGATCAAGGGTGACGTCCGGTCTTCTGAACCGCTGCCAGCCCAGGCAGCATCGGTTGCAGCGTAAGGAGACCGCGTCCCATGTTCAATCACGGAACACTTGAACGTCATTCGCTGCTGCTGACGGTATGCATCCTGGTGGTGGTGTCCATCGGCGGGCTCGTCGAGATCGCGCCATTGTTCTATCTCGAGAGCACGATCGAGAAGGTGAAGGGCATGCGCCCCTACACCCCGCTCGAGCTTGCTGGTCGCAACATCTATGTGCGTGAAGGTTGCTATACCTGTCACAGCCAGATGGTTCGTCCGCTGCGCGACGAGGTCGAGCGCTATGGCCATTACAGCCTTGCAGCCGAGAGCATGTACGATCACCCCTTCCAGTGGGGCTCGAAGCGCACAGGGCCGGACCTGGCTCGTGTTGGCGGCAAATACTCTGACGAATGGCACCGCGCACATCTGGTCGACCCGCGGTCGGTGGTGCCGGAGTCGATCATGCCGCCATATGCATTCCTCGAGAAGACCGAGCTGGACCTGTCTCAGGTGCAGAACATGCTGCGGGCGAATGCGACCGTCGGCGTGCCCTATACGGATGACATGATCGCCAACGCGAAAGCCGACCTGGTTGCGCAGGCCGATCCGAATTCGGAAGGCATCGAGGCGTTTCAGCAGCGTTATGCGAACGCCGCAGCGCGCGACTTCGACGGAGACCCCGCACGCATCACCGAGATGGACGCGCTGGTGGCCTATCTCCAGATGCTGGGCACACTGGTTGACTTCAAATCCTATCAGGCGGATGCGCCGGAGAACCGGAGGTAGACGCCATGGCCTATGATGACATCGCGACCTTCGCGCGCAGCTGGGGACTTGTGTACCTCACAGTTCTGTTCCTGGGGGTGTGTCTCTACGCACTCTGGCCACGCAACAAGAAGACATTCGACAGGGCGGCACAGATGCCGCTGGACAAGGATGACATGTGATGGCGAAGAACAAGGACATCGACCCACTCACCGGCACCGAAACGACGGGCCATGAATGGGATGGGATCCGTGAACTGAACAATCCCCTGCCCCGCTGGTGGCTCTGGATATTCTACGCCACGGTTGTGTGGGCTGTCGGGTACTGGGTGCTCTATCCGTCATGGCCGACGCTGACGGGCTATCTGCCCGGCATACTCGAACATTCGCAGCGCGCGGATGTCGATCAGGCCATGCGGGAGATGAAACTGCAGCGCAGCGAACAGGGCAAGCAACTGGCGGGCTCGAGCCTGAAGCAGATCGAGTCCGACCCTGACCTGTTCCAGTTCGCCGTGCAGGCGGGAAAGTCGGCCTTTGGCGACAATTGCGCAACGTGTCACGGCTCGGGTGGCCAGGGCACAAAGGGCTATCCCAACCTGAACGATGACGTGTGGCTCTGGGGCGGCACGCTTGAAGACATCAAGCAGACGCTGATGGTCGGCATTCGCTCGACCCATCCCGACACCCGGCAGTCGGTCATGCCCTCGTTCGGCAAGGATGAAATTCTCAAGCCAAGCGAGATCAATGACTTGACCGAGTATGTGCTGCAGATGTCGGGACAGGCGGCGAACAAGGCTGCGGTCGAACGCGCGGCGACGCTTTGGACTGACAACTGCGCCTCGTGCCATGGCGCGGATGGCAAGGGCCTGCGTGAGTTCGGCGCTCCAGACCTGACGGATAGGGAATGGCTCTATGGTGGAACCAAGGCCGAGATCCGCGCCCAGATCCATAACGCCAAGGTGGGTGTCATGCCGAACTGGGGCACGCGTCTTGATCCGATGACGATCGACGCGCTTGCGGTCTATGTGCACTCGCTGGGAGGTGGCGAGTAAGCCGCATCCATCCATGGACACGACACCGCTGGAAAGGACAGTCATCGCCGCGGTCCGCGAGGCCTCACAGGCGGCGGAGGGTGTGCAGCGCGTCGATGCCCGCCCGACCAACAGTGCTGCCTTGCGCAAGGATTATGTTGCGCGTGTGCCCATCTTTCCAAAGCTGGTACATGGCAAATTTCGGGCACTGAAATGGCTGGGCATGGCGGTCATGCTGGGCGCCTATTACCTGCTGCCCTGGGTGCGGTGGGACCGGGGACCGAACATTCCCGACCAGGCTGTGCTGGTCGACCTCGTTCGCGAGCGCTTCTATTTCTTCTGGATCGAGATCTGGCCGCAGGAAGTCTATTACATCACGGGACTTCTGATCCTGGCCTCGCTTCTGCTGTTTCTGGTGACGGCGCTGTTTGGCCGTGTCTGGTGCGGCTATGCCTGCCCGCAGACCGTCTGGACAGACCTTTTCATCATGGTCGAGCGTCTGGTCGAGGGTGACCGTAACGAGCGCATTCGACTGCACAAGTCGCCGTGGAGCCCGTCCAAGATCGTGAAACGGGTCACCAAGCATTCCATC
Organism: uncultured Flavobacteriaceae bacterium; assembly: GCA_964483585.1. Classification (GTDB taxonomy): domain Bacteria; phylum Pseudomonadota; class Alphaproteobacteria; order Micropepsales; family Micropepsaceae; genus SZUA-430. The sequence goes on along the minus strand of CAZABH010000046.1, from coordinate 12,119 downwards.
TGGCTCGTCATCGCCGCGGCCACGGGCGGGGCGTGGATTTTCTACTTCCACGATGCGCCCACGCTCGCGACCAACCTTTTCACGGGTACGGCTGATCCGACCGCCTATCTGTTTCTGGGGTTGATGACATTCACGACCTACTGGCTGGCCGGGCATATGCGCGAGCAGGTCTGCACCTATATGTGTCCCTGGCCGCGTATCCAGGCAGCCCTGATCGACCGCGACACGCTGATGGTCACCTATCGCACCGACCGGGGCGAGCCACGTGGCCCCCACAAGAAGGGGCAGCCATGGGAGGGTCGCGGCCATTGCATCGACTGCAACCAGTGCGTAGCAGCCTGCCCCATGGGCATCGACATCCGCGATGGCGAGCAACTCGAGTGCATCAATTGTGCGCTGTGCATCGATGCCTGCGACGACGTGATGAAGCGCGTCGGCCTTTCCACAGGCCTGATCGGATATGACTCGCCGCAGAACATCCAGTGCCGCGCCGAGGGTCGCCCGTCAACAGGACGCATCATCCGTCCCCGCGTGATCCTCTACATGGCCGTTCTTGGCCTTGTCGGCGGCATCATGCTCTACGGCCTGACAACACGCGCGACGATTGACCTGAATGTCCTGCGTGACCGGAACCCGACCCATGTGCGCCTCGCCGACGGATCGGTGCGCAACGCCTACACGGTGAAGGTCATGAACCGCGCAGGCGAGGCGCGCGCCTTTGCCATGCGCATCGAGGCGCCGGCGGGCTTCAGCGTGCGCGTGATCGGCATGGATGGCGCGACCCTTCCCGTTGCGGTGCAGGTGCCGGCCGATCGGCTCAGGACACTGCGTGTCCTCGTCACTGTTCCGGATGCGTCGCTGGTGCGTGCGTCCATGCCCGTGAGTTTCATCTTCACCGAGGCCGTTTCCGGCGAAAGCCGGCGCAACGACACGGTGTTCCTGTCAGAGGAGAAATGACCCATGCGTGAACTGAAAGGCTGGCATGTGCTGGTGATGATGCTGGGGTTCTTCGGGGTCATTATCGGCGTGAATACGGTGTTTGTTACCTACGCGCTCTCGACGTTCGCGGGCGAGGATGAGAAACAGCCCTATCTCAAGGGTCTTGCCTATAACCGCGCGCTGGATGCACGGGCAGCTCAGGCTGCACTTGGATGGAGCGCGGAAATCGATGCCATGCGGGCCGAAGGCGGCGCGACGATCATCCGTGTACGCCTTGCGACAAGCGAGGCAAAGCCGCTGGTTGCGCTTGACGTCACGGCGCGGCTGCGTCATCCGGTGAATTCCTATCTCGACCGAACGGTCAAGCTGACGGCGAGCGGAGATGGCGCTTATGAAGCACGCGTGCCGGGCCTGGTGCGCGGCCAGTGGGACGTCGTCGCCGAGACAAAGAGCAGCGAGGGCACAGGCTTCACGGCAACCCGACGGGTGCTTCTGCCATGAGTGCTGCGACCTTCAGCCAGGCGCTTGCGATCGACCCTGCCCCATTCGTGCGGCGGGACGAAAAGGGGTTGGCGCGTCTCGAACTTGCCGTGCGCGGCATGCGCTGTGCGGGTTGCATCTCGAAGATCGAAAATGGTCTGAAGCAGATGCCGGGCGTGGAGGATGCGCGGGTCAACCTGTCGTCCGCCAAACTGCATGTGCGCTGGCACGAGGGAGCAACCTCGGCGGACAGCATTGTGTCCAAGGTCAATGCGCTTGGCTTCGAGGCCTTTCCCTATGATCCCGCCGCAATCCTGGGCCAGGATGACGAGGAAGGTCGTTTCCTGCTGAAATGCCTCGCTATCTCTGGCTTTGGCGCATCCAATGTGATGTTCCTGTCCATCTGCGTGTGGGCAGGCTTCACCGAGGAGATGGGCGACGCAACACGGGCGCTGTTCCACTGGGTTTCTGCCCTGATTGCCATTCCGACAGCGCTCTATGCGGGGCGCCCCTTCTTCCGCTCGGCCATTGCAAGCCTGGCCCATGGGCGCGCCAACATGGATGTGCCCATCACGCTGGGCATTCTGCTGGCGCTGGCGCTGAGCATGTATTCGTCGCTGACTGGCGGGCACCACGCCTATTTCGACGCCGCCGTGAGCCTGCCGTTCCTGCTGTTGATCGGGCGGTACCTCGACCACCTGCTGCGCCGCAAAGCGCGTGGTGCGGCGCTGGACCTTGCCGCCATGCAGACGGTGACCGCGACGCGACTGACAGAAGATGGTCGCACGCAAACCGTGGCTGCCGGCGACATCGTGCCGGGCGACCGCCTGCTGCTGGCTGCAGGCGAACGTGTCCCCGTCGATGGCGTCATCGAGCATGGCGAGGGCGATGCGGATGTTTCTCTGGTTACCGGCGAAAGCGCGCCTGTGTCGGTGCGACCCGGCGAGGAGCTGCGCGCGGGGACACTGAACCTCAACGGCGTGCTGACGCTGCGCGCGCTGCGCCGGGTACAGGATTCGCTTGTGGCAGACCTTGCACGCCTGTTCGAGGCGGGGCAGCAGAACCGGGGACGTTATGTGCGCATCGCCGACAAGGCGGCACAGCTTTATGTTCCCACGGTTCACGGGGCGGCGATCGCGGTCTTCATCGGTGGTCTTGTTGCGGGGCTTGACGGCGAGAGCGCGCTTACGCGTGCGGTGACGTTGCTGATCATCACCTGTCCCTGTGCGCTGGGCCTTGCCGTGCCTGCCGTGCAGATCGTGGCCACCAGCCGCCTGTTCAAGGCCGGCATACTGGTCAAGTCGGGTGATGCACTTGAGCGGTTGGCCGAGGCTGATGTCGCGATCTTCGACAAGACCGGGACGCTCACCCATGGCCGCCCGGTGCTTGCAAACGCGTCCGAAATTTCGCCGAGTGTTATTGAAGACGCTGCGCGTCTTGCCCGCGCGAGCAAGCACCCGCTGTCACGCGCGCTATCGGCTGCGGCGGGTCCGGGGCCGGTTGCAGCGGGTGTCCGCGAAATCCCGGGCCAGGGCCTCGAGGCCCCGACCGACAGCGGATGGCAACGGCTTGGCCGGGCCTCGTTTGTCATGCAGCGCGACAATGCGGAAAGCGACGGCAGCGTGCTGTGGTTCGGGCAGGCCGGGGATGTTCCCGTGTCTTTCATCTTCAGGGACACGTTGCGCACGGATGCACGCGAGAGCATCGAGGCTCTGGGGCGAATGGGGCTTGGCGTCGAGATGCTCTCGGGCGACCGCGAACAGCCCGCAGCTGCGGTTGCGCGCGCCCTTTCGATCGTGCAATGGCAGGCGGCGGCAGATCCGACGGGCAAGACCGCGCATCTGGCACAGCTGCAACAGGCCGGTCACAGGACGCTGATGGTTGGCGATGGTCTGAACGATGCCGCAGCCCTGTCGCTGGCACATGTCTCGATATCGCCGGGAACAGCCGTGCAGGCAGCCCAGAACGCTGCCGACATGATCCTGCAGGGCGAGAGGCTTGGGCCTATCGTCGAAGCCGTTGATGTGGCACGCAAGGCCCGCCAGCTGGTGCAGCAGAACTTTGCATTCGCAGCTCTCTACAATGTATGCGCCGTGCCTCTGGCTGCCCTTGGCCTTGTCACGCCGCTGATCGCAGCCGTGGCCATGTCGGGGTCCTCGCTTGTTGTCATGCTGAACGCGCTGCGGCTCGCACGCAAGGGAGACTGAGCAATGGACATTTTCTATGTCATCACGCTGGCAGCGATCATCCTGGGCGCGCTGGGCGTCTGGCTGTTCATCTGGACACTCAAGTCGGGCCAGTACGAAGACATGGATGGCGCCGCGCAGCGCATCCTAATCGACGATGACGACTGACTTGTAGGCGTGCCACGTCGCGTGCCCGACCAGCGGGAAGACGATGACCAGCCCGATGAACAGCGTCGCCAGTCCCATCGCACTCAGGATGGCAATCAGCCAGGCCCACAGCAACATGGGCCCGGGGTTGCGCACGACAAGCTGCGCACTGAGGGCTATGGCCGTCAGCACGTCGACGTCGTGGCGCATGAGGATCGGAACTGACACGACACTGATGGCAAAGGCCACGAGGGCCAGCGCCGCACCGATGGCCGTGCCGACCACAAGCATGGTCAGGCCCTGCGTGCTGCCCAACGCGAAGGCCAGGAAGTCGCCGATGGGCCGATAGTCACCGTAGGTGAACAGCGCATAGTTCAGGGTCGCAAGCCTCAGCCAGACAAGAAAGAGAAACAGGAGCGCAAAGGCGAAATAGGCCAGCTGCATCGGCGCCGGGATGCGGATGTCGAGGATGTCGCGCAAGCGCGTCATTTCGCCGAGCTCGTGCTTGCGGCTGATCTCGTAGAGACCAATGGCAAAGACAGGCCCGACAAGGATGAAGCCGCCCGCCAGCGCGGGGGCTGCAGACTCAAGACCCAGGCTCCACAATCCTACAGTCACAGCCAGGCCAATCACGACAAAGGCTGCGCCGTAGCCAAGGCTCAGCAAAGGGTTCCTGGCCAGGTCTTGCCAACCCGCCGACAGCCACTGCCACGGATCGTCCATGGTGGGTGTGCGCAGTTTGAGGCGCGCTGCCGTCGTTTCTGTCGCTGAAGGTGCAAGGTGAGCCATGGCGTTCCTCATCGAAACATTCTTTCCATGGTGCACCAGACCACACAGCCAGGACCAGAGCCTTGACATCGATCAAGGGGGGCTAAGCCCACGTGACCGCGTTTTGTGCTCGCCTTTGAATGGCGTTCAAGCCTCACAATGGTGAACGTTGCTGATTCTTTCGGAAAGGCTGGACATGAAACCCCAATCGATGCGTGTGCGTGGCGTTCGGGTGGTCCTGCTCCTGGCGCTTGCCGCAATCGGCCTGTCGGCCTGTGGTGTGTCGCTGTCGGATCGGCCGGCGTCGGGGCTTGCGGCCTCGGCGATGGTCGTCCCGCCACCGCCGCCGCGTGTGCGACCAGACTGGAACCAACTTGCAGAGTTGCCATGGCCGCAGGACGGGCAGACGACTTTCGAGACCTATGACGATGCGCGGCGCATCTTCTGGCGAAAGCTCTATCCCGAAGGCGGGATCGAGCTTTACTGCGGCATTGACTTCGACGGACAGCGCAAGCTCGCCGTTCAAGGACAGTCGCTTTCTGTCGAGCATGCCTTTCCTGCAGACGCCATCGCCGAGACGGAGCCGGGCTGCAAGGACCGCACCTGCGGGGTCAAGCGGGTCCAGCGCGCAATGGCAGACCTGCAGAACCTTTGGCCTGCCCTCCAGACCGTGAACTCCAGCCGCGGGCGCACCAAGTTCGGTCCCCTGCCCTCGAGCGTCAAGCCACGCTTTCCAGAGGTGTGCCCCGCCTATCGGCGCGGACCGGGTCCGCTTGTCGAACCGCGCGACGACATCAAGGGCGATGTCGCGCGATCGCTGGTCTACATGCATTTCGTCTATGGACTGCCGCTCGAGCAGGCCGTGAGCGACAAAGATCTGCTTCTCGACTGGATGGCCGACGACCCACCCGACGCCGAGGAAGTCCGGCGCAATGCGTTGATCGACAGGTTGCAGGGCACCACCAACCCGTTACTCGATGCCGCTTTCATGGGTATGTGAGAGGATCGACAGGGAATTGCCGCGTTGCGTGGCGCCTGCCTTTCGGACATCATTGTGTCCGAGGGGTCAGTTCTCAACCCTGTCCCTGATCAGCCCTGGATCAACCGCATGAGCGCCACCCAAGATGAACTTCAACGCATTCGCGACAGCATCGACAATATCGATGCTGCGCTGATCCACATCCTTGCCGAGCGCTTCAAGTTCACGCAGCAGGTTGGTGCGCTGAAGGCCCGCACCGGCATGCCGCCGGCGGATCCGGCGCGCGAGGCTCAACAGATCGCCCGCCTGCGCGCCCTTGCCGAACAGGCAAAGCTTGATCCCGAATTTGCCGAGAAGCTCCTGAACTTCATCGTCAAGGAAGTGATCCGTCACCACATTGCCCAATCCAAAGTGCAGTAAGACTGTCGCTGCAAGAGAGGCCATACCTAGATGAAGTACCTGCACACGATGGTGAGAATTTCCGACCTCGGCGCTTCGCTCGACTTTTACGTGAGTGCGCTTGGACTGATCGAGAAGCGTCGCATGGATAACGCTGCGGGTCGCTTCACGCTTATCTTCCTGTCGGCGCCCGAGAGCCCGGAAGCCGAGATCGAGCTCACCTATAACTGGGACGAGAAGGGCTATGCTGGAGGACGCAATTTCGGCCACCTCGCCTTTGCGGTCGACAATGTCTATGACGCCTGCCGTCGCCTGATGGACAAGGGTGTCGTCATCAACCGCCCGCCGCGTGATGGCCGGATGGCCTTTGTGCGGTCACCGGACAATATTTCCATCGAACTGTTGCAGCGCGGCCCTGCGCTTGAGCCGGCGGAACCCTGGACCTCCATGCCCAATGTTGGCAGCTGGTAGCGGTTTTGCGCCCCGCGAGGCCCCGCACGGGGGAAGCTTTCGTCCTGCAATTCGCCTGATGGGCGAGTGACACCTCACATTCGTTGATTGAATTGTGCAAGTTTCCCTTGTTCAATCCGCTCCGGGGGCGGTGCTGAAGCACCGCTGATTGGGGAATGAGTATCGTGCTGGCTATTGTCTTTGCGTTCAGCCTTGCCGTTGTGGCTGGAAACGTTCTGGGCGTTGGGATTTCGGTTCTTGTGCGCCGTCACTATGGCGTGGAGCTGGGCTGGCCCGTCGGCGAACTGTTGCTGCATGCAACCTCGGTCCTTGCGGGCACGCTGGTGCTCGTCTTCGCAGCCTCCGTGATTGAACCTGGCGATGGCCATGCCTTGTTGAAGCCACTACGCGCCTCGTCGGCCATGCTTGGGCAAGCCGCCTTGGCGGGCATGATCATCGTTGCCGGCAACGTGATCATGGCGTGGATCAGTCCCGAGCGCGGGTTGCTGGCCAAGCTGAAAGAGACAGCCGTGTTTGGCAGCCTTGCCTGCATCCTGTGGCTTGCGCCTTTGCAAACTGTCGCCTGAGCAGGAGCGGGCTACGCCAATCCCGGTTCCCAAGGTGTTAAGTGCGGAGGTTCGCCGCAAGCATGAGGGCCGTGGATCATAAGCGATCCCGGTTCTCCACTGCAGCAGCTGTCATGGATCCGACTTCCCCTTCGGCAGGGATGATCCCCTCGCGAACGCGCGCCTGCGGAACGGGCCATTACGCCTGAGAGGGGAAACTGCTGCATCAACACAGGCGGCGGGGGAAGATGCGTGAAATCCCGTGCAGGGCATGCTCAGATCCCGGCACCCTGTCACTGTGACGATGCCCTGGACATGCGCTGGCTGGCCGCCCTGACATTCGTTGTCGTGTCCCTGGTTGCGCTTGCGGCCCGAACGATCCAGCCTGCCCTCAGCAATCTGCCGAACCCGCTCAGCTTGGCGCTCCCTCCGCTTGAGACCGCACCGCTGACAGTCGCCCTGACGCCTGACCTGATGCCGACACCCCGGCCGTCAGCCTATCCGCTCGCTGCCAGTCAGACGCGCGAGACGCGTCAGGTATCGCTTCTGCTGGCTGGGGACACGGGGCTCAACAGCAGCTTCCAGCCTGTGCTGGCAGGGTTCGCCCTTCGTTATGGAACCCGCACGCCGTTCGACGCAGCAACTCAGGATATCGCGCCGCTCATTTCCGCCGACATCAGCTTTGCCAACCTCGAGACTGTCATCACCGACCGTAACGAGCTTTCGGCCACGCCCAAGATGTTCGGCTTCAGGACCCATCCCGACGGGGTGCGCGAGCTCATGCGCATCGGCTTCAACCTGTTCTCGACCGCAAACAACCATGCGCTCGATTATGGTCCGCAGGGCGCGGCAGAGACCTTGCGCCATCTCGATGCGCTTGGGGCTGCTCACGCAGGGCTTGGGCATGATGGCGGGGCTGCAGCCGCCCCCGCCATGATCGAGCGGCGGGGTGTGCGCGTGGCCCTCGGCGCCATCGGCATTGGCGGCAGTGGCTTTGCGTCGTCGACGCCGGGACGGGATCATGCAGGGCAGCTTCCATTCAATGACCGCAACATGGACCGTGTTGTCTCAAGCCTCTCGGCCTCAGCCTCGGACATACGCATCCTGTCGGTTCACTATGGCACCGAGTTCAACGTCTGGACGTCAGCAGCCGAACGGCAGCGGTTCCGGCAGGCGCTTGAGCAAGGCGCGGACATTGTTGCCGGCCATCATCAACATGTCGCCGCCGGAATCGAACTCATCGACGGGAAGGCAATCTTCTACGGGCTGGGAAATTTCCTGCACCTGGGGACACAGAACATGGGTCGTCACGGTATGTGCCATGATTATGGGTTGGTCGCGCGCTTGCATCTCTCGGGACCCGAAGGCGGCGCCCTCAAAGTACGTGCCATCGAGGCTATTCCGATAATGGACATGCATGTGCGACCACGATTGATGGGGGCGCAGGCCGCAGCAGAGAGGATCCATGTCCTGAATTACCTGGCAGCGCAATTCGGGGACGCTGGCGTGCGCTTTGCGATCGAGCCCGACGGGACGGGCCTGCATTGTGCGGCCGGCGCAGACGCACTTGTAGGCTCGATCGGGGTGCGATGCGCCACGGGTCGCAAACCCGAGGTTCCCTCCGCCGAAGTTTCACGTCGTATCGAGGCGGCTTGTGCACGTCGCATTGTGCGGGCACCACCACCTGCGGACCGCGGTGGACTTCCGATGGTAGCGCCATGAAGTGTCTTTGGTGCTTCTTGTTGGCTCTGGTCGTGAGCCTTGGTTTGGTGTTCGTGCATGACTCCGCAGGTGCGACCCTGTCCCCGGGTGTTTCGGAGGCGCAAGTTGCTGCAGCCCTTGCCCGTCGCGGGCTTCCAGTGCGCCTTGGGAATGACACGTTTCGTGAGCCCATGATCGAAAGCCACGCAGGCTCGGCTCGATTCTATGTCTATTTCTATGAATGTAACCAGACCCGCACCTGCCAGAACATCCAGTTTCGGACCGGTTATGCCGTTCGAGGGCGCGTGACCCTTTCAAAGGTCAACGACTGGAGCGCGCGCTGGCGCTTCGGGCGCATGTATCTGGACCCTGAGGGCGACGTGATCCTGGACATGGATATCGAGGCGCGGCAGGGATTGTCCGAGACCGACCTTGCCGCGAACCTGTCACGCTGGCTTGAGGTCATGCGCGAGGCCGAAACCTTCATCGGCTGGGGACGCTAGGTTCAGATCGGCGCGTCGACTAGCGCAACGTGTTCGCGAAGGATGCCACTTCGTGCCACGTGCGTTCGGCGTTGAGGTCGCGCAACAGCATGTGGTGACCGTCAGGGTAGCAGACAACACGGGCTGGGCCCCGCATACGCAGCGCTGCTTGCCGGATCGGCCCGGCAGGCACGACCTCGTCTCCGTCGGCGCAAAGCACGAGAGTCGGGATCCCCACCTGTGGGACCTCCTGCCAGGCTGCCTCCATCAGGTCGACGAGGCCATAGGTTGCATCGACGCGCGTGGCCTTGATCACGAACGGATCCTGACCCAGGGCCAATAGCATTTTCTGGTTGTCGGATGGCCTGATGTTCAGGCCGCGTCCGGTCAGCCTGGCACCGGGAGCCAGCTGCATCATGGTCCACAGACCTGCGCGCTTGAGGATGTCAAGATTGGACCATCCCCAGTAAGCCGGGGACACGAGGATCAGCCCATCGGCTAGATCCGCTCCACCACGGGCAGCGGCCAGCGTCGCCACCGCACCACCCATGCTTTCCCCGAGCAGCACGATGCGGGTGCCAGGATGGCGTGCGCGCACCAAGGCCACGAACGTTTCGACGTCTCCGGCCATGACATCATGACCTGGCCAGCGCCCGTTGCCTTCCGTCCGACCAAAGCCGCGTTGGTCGTAGGCATAGGTCGCGATCCCCTGCGATTGCCAGAACGTGGCGGCGTCGGCAATGAACCGCCCGTAGTCGTTCATTCCATGCAGTGCCACGATGACCGTGTTGGGCTGCGCCGTCTGCCACGCGCTGAACGCCAGAACAAATCCGTCGTTCGCCTGCCAGTGCGTCTGGTCAATGATTGCTGGTTGCGTCGGACCTGGTCCGGGCGCGAGACGTTCGGCCATACAACCCTGCAACAACAGGGCGGCGGCAACGGCCAGAGTGCGAAAGAAAATATGCATGAGGCTACCCTACCCGAAGTCCTGCCACTTCGCTGTAGCGCACCGGCACGCTCTTTTAATATTCAACTGCCGCAGGAGGGACGCGGCACCCCGTTGGAGGCGCCGCGCTTCATCAAGACGGGCTCACCGCCACAACGCTAGAACTTGTAGCTGAGCTTGACTGTTACAGGCACGGTGATCGACGAACTGTCATCATTGATCGACGACAGCCCGAGGCCACCGATCGCCGAGTCACTCCCGTCGAGGTCGCCACGATAGCGAATGCCGGCCTCGGCGCTGACCGAGAGGCGCTCGGACACTTCCCACGACGCACCCACATCGACGCCCAGTGAATAGGTCGTGGTGTCATCGTAGAAGGCAACATTGTTGATGTTGATGTCATTCGGCTCGCTACCGACGCCAGGAGGAACCGGCACAGCGAAGCTCGCCCGGATCTCATCGACAAACGCAACGCCCGCGCGCGCAGCAACATAGGGCTTCACCTTGCCGGAACCAAAGTACTGGCGCACGCCAGCCTCTATGGTGGTGCTCTTGTAGTCCTCGAACGTGCCATTGACGGGCAGCGAAGCGCCAAGTGCTGGCACAAAGGCCGTGCCGACTTGGACCGATCCACCATCCGCCTCGGTGCGGCGCACTTCGGCAAAGACCTCGCGATCTCCCTCGAGACCATAGCGACCCTCGATACCATAGGTTGTCGCGTCTCCGTAAATGTCGTCGTAGGAGCGAGACTCGATCCGCAACTCTGCAGATGTGGCGGGGAGGTTCGGGTTCAGCGCAGCAAGCGATGATACAGGTGCGGTCGCGCCTCCATGCACATCCCCATCTATTGGGATTTCAGTCCCAACGCTGACAGAGCCGGCGAACTGGCCAGGCTTAAGGGGCGATGCAAAGGCGGGCGTCACGGCGCAGGTGGCTGCTATCACAGCGGGCAAGTATCTGATCATCGGAATCTCCTCGTACCGAACTGGTCGATACAGCACGATACGAGGCGATCTGTTTGCGGATCACAGGATCTGTTCGATCAACAGCAAATCATTGAACAAATCAGAGGATCCTGTGCATGAAGTTGCACCTGACCTTTACGTGCGCGGCATGCTGCTTTCACGCCTGCCGCTAGGTCAGCCTGCGGCTTCACGCGCGATGTCGTCGGGCACCGGAACCGGGAACTCCAGCAACTGCTGCGCGAGAGCCTTGCCTTGCGGATCATTACGCAGGCTTGCCACACCGCCGCCGCCGAGGGCATCGTGCAACAGGAAATTCAGCGCGTGCGTGCCCGGAAGATCGAAGCGCTCGACCTTGCCCTTGCCGCCGTCGAAAAGGTGGGCGAACCATTTTGCGACCGCGGCCTCGGTCAACGCTGCACGAATGTAGGGTGCGAACGCGGCCTTGCGCGCCATCACGCCGATGTTCGAGTTGTTGCCCTTGTCGCCCGAGCGTGCAAAGGCGAGGCGTATCAGCGGCACCGTGCTTGTCGTGGTTCCTGCCGTGTCGGCGACGGCGGGGCGGCGGATCATGGCGGGGGTGAAGCCTCCGCTTGTGTCCTGCGGCGCGTCCATGTGGCGCTCGCCCAGATGTACCGAGACCTTCACGTCCGTCTTGGGAATGAGACAGGCGAAGTGGCGCACGACGGGCGTCACCTTGGGCCGCAAGCCTGCATAGCCCGAGGTACCTGGCGCAAAGGACGTTCCGGAAGAAGTCAGCTCGCGCATCATGGCCTCGAGCGGCTCCTTGCGCGGATGCTTGGCGGCGAGCTTGAGGATGGCCTCGCGCGCGCCTGTCTGACGGGCCTGGGCGCCATAGGTGTCCTCGGCGCCGAGAACCTCGAGCGATGTCTCGGTGTAGGGGCCCCAGTTGCGTTGGCGCAGGATCGTCTCCATGCGCTTCAACACGGCCTCGCCCGTTCGGCGGGCCTTGGCTGCGGCATCGATGCCGCCGATCGAGACCAGGTTACCGATGCGATAGCCGTCCTCATACGTGGTCGAGCACTTGTAGGTTGCCGTCGGAGCGTAACCCCTGGCGTTGGCGACACGCACGCGATCCGTGCCAAGCTGCTCG
>CAZABH010000045.1:0-21042 GCA_964483585.1 uncultured Flavobacteriaceae bacterium | reverse complement strand
CGCGATCATCTTGAGCTTCAGGAGGCTCTTTCACAGGCAGAAGACAACGAAGCGCTGCCCTTCCGGCCTGCATGCAGGCTGCAACCTGTTGGAGTACACATCATGATCGACCCGTATATTTTTCCGTCGCTTCTGCCGATCGCGATCCCGCCGTCCGTCCCCGCCAATGGCGCGCTTTTTCTTGACCTTGACGGAACCCTTCTCGACATCGCATCGACACCCGACAGCGTGGTCATTCCCGGCTCCCTGGTCAGCGACCTTTCGCAAGCGGCGTCGCGGTTCGATGGCGCAGTTGCCATCGTGAGTGGCCGTATCCTTGACGAGGTTGACAGGCTGCTCCACCCGCTTCGATTGCCGGGCGCAGGCGAACATGGTGCCGTCATTCGCATGGCGAATGGGCAACGAGATGAGATCGATGATCGCGTGCCGCACGATTGGGTTGACGCGCTTCTTGATGCTGCTTGCAGCAAGAAGGGTACGCTGATCGAGCGCAAGTCGCATAGTGTCGTTGCCCATTTTCGACAAGCGCCGCGTCATGAAGCTTTCTTCAAGGAACTCTGCAACCGTCTGGTGTCAACGCAGCCCGACGCCTTCGAGGTCTTGCCCGGGCGCATGGCGGTGGAGATACGGTCTGCGCGCGTCAACAAGGGGCGGGCGGTACATCGCCTCATGAACAGCCCACCGTTCAAGGGTCGGGTGCCGATCTTTGTTGGTGACGATGTGACGGACATCGATGGATTCAAGGCTGCCGAGGCCCTGGGCGGCCAGGGCGCGGATGTCTTCGTTCGCTTCGCAGGTCGTCCGGCTGAAGTCAGGAGCTGGCTCAGGACTGTTCCCAACGCCTGAGGCAGGGTCTTGCCATGTCACGATTGATCATTGTTTCCAACCGGGTGCCAAACCCGGGACCCAGCCCTGCTCGTGCCGGAGGGCTCGCCGTTGCCCTGGCGTCAGCGATCAGGAAGGGCGACCTCTGGTTCGGCTGGAGCGGCGAGCGCGCCGAGCAGACCAGTTCTGTGGCCAAGACCAGTACACACCGTGGCGTACATTATGCCACCATCGACCTTTCGGACACCGACTACGAGCGTTTCTATGTCGGATACACGAACAGCACGCTCTGGCCGCTGTTTCATTTTCGTCCGGGCTACATGGAGTATGACCGGGCTGCATTCGATGGCTATGTCAGCGTCAACCGCTCGTTTGCCCAGGCGTTGGCCCCGCTCATCGAGCCCGGCGATCTTGTCTGGGTGCATGACTATCACCTGATCCCTCTTGCAGCGGAACTGCGCAACCTCGGCGTCAGCAACAGGATGGGCTTCTTCCTGCATGTTCCCTTCGTGCCTGCAAGCTTGCTGGAGACTGTTCCCAACGCCCGGAACCTGCTTCAAGAGCTGTGCTCGTACGATGTGGTCGCGTTCCAGACTGAACGCAATGTCGGGGATTTCAGGGACTGCGTCCGACGTATGCTGGACATACCTGCGTCTGCGGGCCAGCCGATCCCGTTTGGAAACCGACAGGTGACACCGCTTGCCTGCCCGATCGGGATCGACGCGCGGAAATTCGCGAGTCAAGCCGCCCGCGCGGCACAGGGCAAGGATACCGCGCGCCTCCTATCGAGCCTTGCCGGGCGAAAGCTGATCATCGGTGTGGACCGCCTGGACTATTCCAAAGGCCTCCCCCAGCGGTTCGACGGATATGCGCGACTGCTGGACATGTTTCCCGAGCATCGGCAGAAGGTCAGCTATCTGCAGGTTGCGGCGCTGTCGCGAAGTGACGTAACACAGTACCAGCGCTTGAAGATCGAGCTGGACCGGAAGGCCGGCGAAATCAATGGGCGGTTTGCGGAATATGACTGGGTTCCGCTGCGTTATATCACGCGGACACTGCAACGAAATATTCTGAGCGGTTTCTATCATGTTGCAAAAGCTGCGCTCGTCACGCCTCTGCGTGACGGGATGAACCTTGTGGCCAAGGAATTCGTCGCCGCGCAGCCTGAGGATGACCCGGGCGTTCTGATCCTTTCTGCTTTTGCCGGGGCGGCAGAAGAATTGACAGAAGCTCTCACGATCAATCCCCTTGATGCCGACGAGATTGCCGAGGCGCTGCACAAAGCCCTGAACATGCCGCTCGACGAGCGGATCGCACGGCATCGTGCGCTGCTGGAAAAGGTGCTCACGAATTCCGCGCGGGCTTACTGCGATCGCTTCTTGCGTGCGCTTCAGTCCACTGATGGTAGCGGGATCTTGGCGGCGTGACCGGACACATGCGGCAGTCTGCGCCGTTGCGAGGCGCCATTGTTCCCATTATGTTCAAACTCTGAGGTCATCGACGGGTTCGAGGCTGGTCTGTTCAGCTACAGCGTCGACGAAAGTGTCTCTCGTGTCACAAGCATGTGATATATTTCAGTGACTTAGATGGTTACTATGGTAGTGGCGCTGCCATTTCTCGGCATCGGGCTCGGCTGCGGGGTGCCAGCGGGTCAGAAGTTCGCTTGCGGGGGCGGCGCAAATGCGTATAGTCCGCGCCTTCTTGAAACCGGCCGCGGCCGTGCTTGCGCGATGCCCTCTCGGGGGGCCTCTTGGGACAGATGTCCGACAGCAGGGACGGGCCATCGCCTCTCGCACTGCCATGGGGGCCGTGCAGGGGTGCCGCTGCCAAATGGAGGCTCCCATGCCGTTTTACGAGCATGTGTTTATTGCGCGCCAGGATGCCGCGCAGGCCCAGGTCGACCAGTTGACCGAACAGGCCAAAGGCATCATCGAACAAGGTGGCGGAAAGGTCGTCAAGGTCGAGACTTGGGGACTCCGCTCCCTCGCCTACAAAATCAAGAAAAATCGCAAGGGCCACTACGTGCACCTTGCAATCGACGGGCCTTGGGCCCCGATCGGCGAGATGGAGCGTCAGCTGAAGATCAACGAAGACGTGATCCGCTACATGACGGTGCGCGTCGATGCCCTCGAGGAAGGCCCCTCGGCCGGACTGCAGGCCAAGCAGGCCAAGGAACGTCGCGATGCGAAGTGGGGCCGTCGCGAAGACGAGGGCTTTGACCTCGGAGAAGAAGGAGCCGGATCATGAGCTTCAATGACCAAGGTGGTGATCGCGGCGGCGATCGTGGTGGTGACCGCGGTGGGTTCGGCGGTGGCGGTGGCGGTGGACGTCGCCCCTTCTTCCGCCGTCGCAAGACGTGCCCGTTCTCGGGCGACAACGCACCGAAGATCGACTACATGGATGCGAAACTCCTGTCACGCTACATCTCGGAGCGCGGCAAGATCGTTCCTTCTCGCATAACGGCCGTGTCGGCCAAGAAGCAGCGCGAACTGGCAACCGCCATCAAGCGCGCGCGCTTCCTGGCCCTGCTGCCCTACGTCGTGTCGTAAGGGAGGATCGATCATGCAAGTCATCCTGCTCGAACGCGTAGAGAAGCTCGGCCAGATGGGCGACGTCGTGAAGGTGAAGGACGGGTTCGCCCGGAACTTCCTGCTGCCGCGCAAGAAGGCGCTGCGGGCGACCAAGGAAAACGTGAAGAAGTTCGAAGGCCAGAAAGCCCAACTCGAGGCTCGCAACCTCGCCGCCCGCAAGGAAGCGGAAGCCGTTGCGACAAAGCTGGACAAGCAGAGCTTCATCATCCTGCGCCAGGCTGGCGAGACCGGCATGCTCTATGGTTCGGTGTCGACCCGCGATATCGCGGATGCCATCACGGCCGGCGGCGTGTCGGTCAATCGCGACCAGGTCATCCTCGACAAGGCGATCAAGTCGCTTGGGCTCGTCGATGTGAAGGTGCAGCTGCATCCGGAAGTACGTGTCGCAGTAACGCTGAATGTTGCGCGCACGGTCGAAGAGGCCGAGCGCCAGGCTCGTGGCGAAAACGTGCTGCAGACAGAGGCTGAACAGGCCCGCGCTGAGGCCGAAGCCATGTTTGAGGAAGCGGCCGCGGAACGCGCTGCGGCCGAAGCCGAGGCCGAAGAGGCAGAGGCCAAGGCCGAAACCAAGAAGAAGGGCAAGAAGAAGGAAGACTGATCTCCTTCTTCGCCCATCGTGCAATCAGGGGTCGCGCCGGGTTCCGGGGCGACCCTTCTTTTCTGGGGACACCATGCAAGGCGGGAGGTCGGCGACAGCCTCGCCGCGCATGACCGCCTCGACCTCTCGCCGGGCACAGGCGAGATCCTGCCGGAAGCCTGGCTTCTCGAACGCCCGCGCGATCACGGCACTGCCGATGAAGTGTCCGGCTTCGATATCGGCCGGGAAGTGAAGGCCACAGACGACGCGGCTCTGACCGAAGGCAACAGCCCGGCCGATGATGGCCTGAGCAGCTGCCGGCACAGCCTCGACAAGTACCAGCGCAGCGCCCCAGCCGGCCGCGGCGTGACCGGAGGGATAGCTTGTCCCCCGAGCAGCAGGATCAGGCCTGGGCGGCACGGCCTGGCCGCAGACACGGGCAAGCTGACTTGCCTGAAAGGGACGCAGGCGCGGATGGCGCGCCTTCGCATCGGCGGCAACTGCGAGCGTGTCTTCAGCGATACGGTTCAACAGCGTGACCAATGCAGGCGCCGTTGCGCGCTCGATGCGAAAGCCCAGCTGATCGGTGAAGCGTGGATAGAGCGAGAGATCGTCCTCGACGGCCACCTGCCAGCGCCTATCGTTCGCGGCACGATGGAGCCAGCCGAACTGCTCGTCCTCGGCCTTGGCTGCCTGAGAGCCCGCCGCGGGCGGCGGCGGAAGACTGGCTGCAATCCCGGCACGCTCCTCGGCCGAAAGATAGCCCTCGACGGGCAGCGCCAGAATTTCCGGGGACAGCTTGCCTGCCGCCGCAGGGCCCTCGAGGAAGCGTATGCGTTCGGGTGCGGCCACAGCGGTGGCGGAGAGGATGAGCCAGGCGGCCGCTGCCGCGAGGATGCTGCGTGCCATGGGCAAGAACTGCCTCGGGGTTAATTGACCTCGCAGATGATCGCAGAGAGCGGGCCGAGGTTCAACTGCCCCTGTCCCGCCGTTACGCGCCCGAGGCTCAGCAGCGTCTGTCCCGGCATGGTGAGTGTGGTCGTTGCATCGCTGCGTGAGAGGTTGAAGGCGCAAATGATCCGACCACCCTCGTATGCGCGCTCGAAGGCAAGGATTTGTGCGCTGACCTCGCGTATGGAGATGTCGCCGAGGCGCAGCGCGGGATGCGCTCGGCGCATGGCAACAAGGCGGCGCGCCACATGGAGGGTCGCCTGTTCATCGCGCTCCTGGCTAGCGGCGGCCAGCGCCTGGTGAGCGGGCGCCATCGGCAGCCAGGGCTCGCCGTGGCTGAAGCCGAGATTGGGCTTGCCGGCAACCCACGGCATGGGCGTGCGGCAGGGATCGCGACCCTTGCTGAAGGGGAAATAGAGCTCACCCACGGGATCGCGGATCTGGTGGCGCTCGATCGGCCCATCCGGCAGCCCCAGCTCCTCGCCCTGATAGAGCAGGACGGTACCGCGCAAGCTCATGAGAAGGGCCAGCGCCACATGGGCAAGCGCAGGGTCGGCCTCAAGAGTGCGCCCATAGCGTGTCACCGCTCGGGGCACGTCGTGGTTCGACATGGTCACGCATGGCCAAAAGCCCTCGATCGTATTCAGGAAGGCGTAATGGTCGGCGAAGACCTGCGGACGGAAGCTGCGGTCATCGAGGAAACTGAAGGTATAGCCGGTATGCAGACCGTGGTCGCGACCGGCGAAATGACCCAGCAGGCTGAGTTCTTCCGAAAACTCGCCGAAGACGAACCTGTCCCCGTATTGATCGACCAAGGCCCGGATCTCGTCCAGCACTTCACGGTTTTCGGGCAGGTTGGAGTCGCGCGTGCGACGCTGCAGGTTCGGCGCATGACCCCAGTGGTGTGACGTGCGCTCGGCCATAGGCACAGCCGGGTTGTCGCGCAGGGCTGCGTCGTGGAGATAGGAATTGGCGACATCGAGACGGAAGCCGTCGACGCCACGGTCCAGCCAGAACTTCAGCACGTCGAGCGCCGCCTTGCGGGCGTCCTGATTATAGAGGTTCAGCTTGGGCTGCTGCTTCAGGAACTTGTGGAAGTAATACTGCCGTCGCAAGGGGTGGTACGACCAGGCGGGTCCGCCGAAGACGCTGAGCCAGTTGTTGGGCGGCGTGCCGTCCTCGCGCGGGTCGGCCCAGACGTACCAGTCGGCCTTGTCGCCCTCGCGGGACTTCAGGCTTTCCTGGAACCATGGGTGCAGGTCGCTCGTATGCGAGAGGACCTCATCCATGATCACCTTCAGGCCGCGGCGGTGCGCCTCGGCTATCAGGGCGTCGAAGATCTCGAGCGTGCCCATCTCGGGCGCGATGGTGTCGAAGTCGGCGACGTCATAGCCGAAGTCGCGGTTGGGCGAGGGATGGATCGGCGAGAGCCAGATTGCATCAACGCCCAGCGCCGCGATGTAGTCGAGCTTCGAGGCAATGCCCTTGAGGTCACCGACGCCATCGGCGTCGCTGTCGCAGAACGAGCGCGGATAGATCTGATAAACGACGGCGCCCTGCCACCAGGGCGCTGGCTGCGCCGCCGATGCCATCATGCCTGGTCGAGCCGCTCGATGATGCGTCCAACGATGCCGTAGGCCTGGGCTTCCTCTGCGGACATCCAGTGGTTCCGGTCAGTGTCCTTGCGAACTTTTTCGATTGGCTGGCCGGTTTCATCCGCGATGGTGCGGTTGATGCGCTCCTGCATTTTCAGGATCTCCTCGGCCTCGATCTCGATGTCGGATGCTGTGCCTCGCACGCCGCCAGCTGGCTGGTGGACCATGAAGCGCGTGTTCGGCATGCAGAAACGGCTGGCCTTGTCGGCACCCAGATAGATGTGCGTGCCCGCGGATGCGACCCAACCTGTACCGATGATCTTGATCCGCGGCCTCAGGGCCTTGATCATGTCATGTATCGTGTCCCCGGATTCAACATGACCGCCCGGCGAGTGCAGGATGACCTTGATGTCCTTGCCGGGGTCGTCGGCGGCAAGTGCCAGCAGGTTTGCGGTGACCCGCTCGGCCATCTTCATGTCGACCTCGCCAAAGATAAGCACCGTGCGGGACTTGAACAGTGCCTGGGGAATGGCCGTGAAGGGCGAGGGTTCCGCCGGCTTGTTTTCTTCTTCCTTGTTCAGCGTGAAAAGCGGAGCCATCGGCCATTTTTCCTTGGGTTAACGACTGTCGAGGAGGGGAGTAGCACGAGGGAAGGAGTGTGGCAAAGGCCGGTTAATTTACTCCCACAATCCGGGCCATTGTGGGGCCAATTTCCGCATTCAGGACCAAGTCGGCGTGGTCGTCGAGTTCGGTCGGGTCGCGGTTCAGGATCACGAGTTTCGCACCGCTGCGTTTTGCTGCAACAGGAAGGCCCGCAGCCGGGTAGACGACAAGCGAGGACCCCACGGCCAGGAACAGGTCGCAGCCGCGGGCAGCTGCGGCAGCGCGCGCCATCTCCTGCTCGGGCATGGCCTGACCGAAGGAAATGGTCGCCGACTTCACGATACCGTTGCATCGCCGACATGTAGGCGGCTCGCCCGTCTGGCGGAAAGCGGGTTCGATCTCATCGAACTCGTGCCGCTGGCCGCAGGCGAGGCACTTGGCATAGGTCGCGTTGCCGTGGATCTCGATCACGCGGTCATGGGATACGCCAGAGGCCTGGTGCAGACCATCGATGTTCTGGGTGATGACCTCGGTGACCTTGCCCTGCTCTGCCAGCCTTGCGATGGCGCGGTGGCCGGCGTTCGGGGTTGCCGTCATCAGCGTCGTGCGTCCGTCGAGCAGGCGCGTCCATGCCTCGATGCGTGCCTCGCGCGAGCGGACGAACTCGTCGAAATAGATGATGCGCTGTCGGCTCCAGATGCCGTTCGGGCTGCGGAAGTCGGGGATGCCGGACTCCGTCGAGATACCCGCGCCCGTGAAGACCACGATGCGACGGGCATCGTCGATGAGGCGGGCGAGATGGTGGGTACTGTCGGTCACGCGGGCAGGCTTTCTGTGCTGGCGGGGGAATGAGAGTAGCCGCCTATCTTGGGACTCGGCGTGCGCAATTCAAGGCTGCCCTTTGTCAGGGCCGCATGTCGCCCCTGCGC
Organism: uncultured Flavobacteriaceae bacterium; assembly: GCA_964483585.1. GTDB lineage: Bacteria > Pseudomonadota > Alphaproteobacteria > Micropepsales > Micropepsaceae > SZUA-430. The sequence continues at coordinate 12,971 of CAZABH010000045.1, read as the reverse complement.
GGCAGGCGCCGGATTTCGCGCCCGCTCTCGCGCTCGGCCAGGCGCAGCTCGTATGCTTGCTGCAGGTTCAGCCAGAACTCGGCACTGGTGCCGAACCAGTGCCCAAGCCGGAGGGCGGTGTCCGCGCTTATGCTGCGCGTGCCGTTGACAATGCTGGTGATGCGGTTGGCCGGCACCTTGAGCTGCCGTGCCAGCTCCGTTGGCGTGACCGCGAGCCCATCAAGTTCCTCTGCCAGAACCTCGCCCGGGTGAATGGGTGTGCGCGCCATGTTTTCCTCAGTGGTAGTCGATGATCTCAACCAGGCTTGGCCCCATGTCGCGCTGGTTCCAGACGAAACAGATGCGCCATTGGTCGTTGATCCTGATGCTGAACTGCCCTCTTCGGTCGCCCGAAAGGCGTTCGAGGCGATTACCGGGGAGCGCGGCCAGGTCTGCGATGTCCCGCGCGGCATCCAGTCGCTCGAGCCGGTTTTCGGCCTGTCGCCGAAAAGGCTCAAAGACCTTCACACGCTCGCCCAAAGTAAAACCGTTCGGTCCGCGCATCCCTGTAGCTCAGGGTCATTGCAAGGCTTACCTCTATTTATGCGTTACGTCAAGCGTACATCCTCTGGGCCCTTGCTGACCGGATGCCTGCCGACCCTGGGCGGGTATGCGGAGACGAGAGATCGGCGCTCGGTTTCAACCATGCATGAGCGGTCTAATGACCTGTAGTCCCGCACGTGTCCTGCGGCCTCACGAGTGGGCCACGTCATGCCTAAACACGAGGCTGCAGGCGAGCAATGAATTGTAACAGGATGACACAGGTGCGCTGAGCCTTCCCCCGATTCACTCATGCGGGTATCCCTGCGTCGTTTCGACATGGCGGTCATATAAAGGGACAGGATGCGTGATGTGGAGTGGCGCAGGTGATGCAAGACCCTGCTCGCGTCTTATTCCAACAAAATCAAAAATCCTTCACACCACCCCTCATAGTCTTGGGGCGTGTCCGAGACGCCTTGCTCTGAGTTGTTCGAGCTCGCCCTTCAGGTGCTGCTCGAAATAGGCGTCGCAGCCGAGGCAGACATTGGCGAGCTCGCGGCCCTTGGGGTCGCGCTGGCGGGAGGCGTCGCGATATTTCTCGCGTGACCAGCCTGCGGCCTCGCCCATGGCTTCGGGGTCGCCTTTGTTGATCGCCTCGAAGGCCGGATGGCCCTTCAGGCTGTCGAGGATATCGATCAGGCGCTCCTCGGTCAGGTTGCCAAGCGGCGCCTTCGTCTTGAGGCAGCAGGGATAGACGGAGCCGTCGGGCTCGATGGCGACCTCGGAGCCCTGCTCGCCGAGGTTCAGGAAGTTCTTGCCCCCGCTCCAGCGGGCACAGAAGTTCGTGTCGTATCCCGCATTCGACAGGCCATTGGCCCAGGCGCGTCCGCGGGGCCAGAGCTCGCCGATCCATAGGTCGGGTTGGGCACCAAAGAAGACGAAGAACGGACCCTTGCCAGAGCTGGTGCGCGCGGTCGCTGGGGCGGCGGCCTTCAGCTTCGGGTCACGTGCACCGCCGAGGTCGATCTCGGTTGCGCCGAAGGGCTTCATCATGTCCCTTATTCTCTGCATAAAGGCATAGCGTTTCTCGCCTTCCATGCCGACATGGTGGTCGTCGATCGAGGCGATGGCGATCGTGCGCACGCCGCGGGCCAACATTTCCTCGATGTATCGCGGGGTCAGTACATCGCCTGTTGTCTGAACCGATACGTGGGGCGCACGGTCGCCCCAGCGCGCCCTGATGCCTTCGAGGACAGGGTAGAAAAGTTCTTCCCGCACGCCGTCAATCAGGAGTTCGCCGCCAGCCAGGACCAGGAGCGAGCGGCGGTTGACACCGGTGTCACGCTCGCGGAAGCTCATCTGGTCGGGCAGGTTTTCAAGCACGCGTGGCCAGGCGACCTGCCCTTCGCTGACTACGCGCTTCAGCTCATCGCGCACATAGGGCTTGAACCGGTCGTCATAGCAATGGCGGCACTTGCGGTGGCAGGCCCAGGTTAGGACCCAGTAGACGGCTTCCATGGACACTCCGGTGCGGTCGGTACTTCTGTGCCTAAACTGTGGGTGGCGGATTGTACAGCGGGGGTCCGGCTGCTCTTTGTCCCGCCCCTGCAAAGACGTGGGTGGTGCGCCTTCGCGCACCATGACAGTTGAGTGGTGGGGCGCTTGTAAATTGGCATTCTGTGTGCCACTACTTTGCGCACACATGAGCCAACGACCGTCGCGACAGGAACGCTCTCCCATGCACACCACTGAACTCTGGGTCGAACGCAGCAATCTGCGGCACACGAAGATCGTGGAGCGGCAGCTGGCACCGCTGGCAGAAGGCGAGGTGCTGGTAAAGATCGACAAGTTCGGGCTGACAGCGAACAATGTCAGCTATGCCGTTTCGGGCGACATGATCGGGTACTGGAAGTACTATCCGGCCGAGGGCGAATGGGGGAAGGTCCCCGTCTGGGGCTTTGGCGACGTCATTGAATCGCGTTGCGCCGAGATCCCGGTCGGCGAGCGGATCTGGGGCTTCCTGCCCATGGCAACCCATGCGGTGCTGCAGCCGGGCAAGGTGAATGCGCGGCAATTCACGGACATGGCGGCGCACCGCCAGCCGCTGCCGGGCCTCTACAACGACTTCATGCGCACGAAGGATGATCCCGCTGCGGTCAAACAGGCGGAAGACGCGCGCTGCGTCCTGTTTCCGCTGTTTGCGACATCCTATGTGATCTACGATTATTTCGTAGCCAACCAGTTCTTCGGCGCGAAGCAGGTGGTCATTGCGTCGGCGTCCTCGAAGACAGGGTTCGGGCTCGCGTGGCTGGTCCATCACGACAAGGCGGCAGCGCAGCAGGTGGTTGGCCTGACGTCGCCTTCGAATGTGGACTTCGTCAAGGGGCTCAAGGTCTGCGACCAGGTCGAAACCTATGACACGATCAGCGCCATCGACGCATCGAAGCCTACCATCTTCGTGGATATGTCTGGCTCGGGCGCCGTGGTGAGCGCGGTGCACCAGCGCGTGGGCGACAATGTGATCGAGAGCTGCATCGTAGGGGCTACGCACTGGGAGGAAGACCGCAACCGGGGTGATCTTCCGGGTGCAAAGCCCACGTTCTTCTTTGCGCCGGCCCATATCGGGCGGCGCAACAAGGAGTGGGGCCCGGGCGTGCTGATCGGCAAGGCCATGATGGCCGGTGCGCAGATCACGACCGCCATCCAAGGACAGTTCGGCATCGAGCGAACCGACGGGCCGCAGGCGGTGGCGCGCCTGTTCGTTGATCTGGTCAACAACAAGGTGTCACCCAGCCGCGGCCTGCTTCTTTCAATGCAGGGTGGCGCTGCAGAAACGACGTGCGCATGAGCTGGAAGCTTCATGGCACGCCGGGCTCGCTCTATACGGGCAAGGCGCGCAGCTACCTGATCAAGCAGCAAATCCCGTTCGAGAACCGAGCGGCCGGCGAACATCGATTCCGCGAGGAGATCGTGCCGAAGCTCGGGCGCTGGATCATCCCGGTGCTCGAGGGCGCCGATGGCACGCTGGTGCAGGACGGATCGGACATCATCGCGCATTTCGAGGCGAAGGGTGGCACGCGCTATCCTGCCTACCCCTCGACGCCGCTGCACGCGCTCATCGGGCAGATCTTCGAGCTGTTCGGTGGCGAGGGGTTGCTGCGGCCGGCGATGCATTATCGCTGGAACTTCGATGAGGTGAACAAGGCCTTCCTCTCCATCGACTTCTCCTCGTCGTTGGCACCCACCAACGCGCCGGATGACGTGCAGGCCGGCATCTTTGCAATGGCATCCACGCGGATGCGCAAGGCGATGGCGAGCTTTGGCGTGACACCCGAGAGCATTCCGGCGGTCGAGGCGTCCTATGCCGAATTCCTGCACCTTTTCAATGCGCACCTCGCGGGCTCGCCCTATCTCCTGGGTGGGCGACCGACCATTGGCGACTATGGCCTGATTGCGCCGCTCTATGCCCATCTGGCGCGCGACCCCTACCCTGCCCGGCTGATGCAGCAGACGGCCCACAATGTGTGGCGCTGGACGGAACGGATGAACCGCGCCGACCATGATGCGGGCGAATATGGCGATGTGCCCGAGACCCTGTTTGCAGATGATGGCGTGCCCGAGACGCTGAGGGCGCTGCTTGGATTCATCGCCGAGGACTACCTGCCGGAGGTGCGGGCGTTCGTTCAGTACGCGAATGAATGGCTGGCGGCACGTCCCGACATCGTACCGGGCACGAATGGGCTGGAGCGGACCCAGGACCGCGTCATTGGTACGACAAGCTTCCAGTGGCGTGGCCATGAACTGCGGGTCGCCGTGATGCCCTACAGGCTGTATCTGTTGCAGAAGATCCAGGACGTGGTGGACAAGTCACCTGCGGACGCCAGGGGCGCCATGACACGCCTTCTCGCCGAGACCGGCCTGTCGGAGCTGCTGACGCTGAGAACCACGCGGCAGGTGCTACGTGTCAATCATCTCGAGGTCTGGGGTACACCATGAAAATCCTTCGCACGCCTGATGAACGCTTCGCCCACCTCGATGGTTTCTCTTTCGCGCCACACTATACGACCATCCGCGACGATGACGGAACCGAGATCCGGATCCATCATGTCGACGAGGGCCCGCGCGACGGCAAGCCGATCCTTCTCATGCATGGCAACCCGACATGGAGCTATCTCTATCGGCGGATGATCGGCCCGCTTGCTGCCGCCGGGTATCGCGTGATTGCTGTCGACCTTGTGGGCTGCGGACGTTCCGACAAACCGGCGCTGAAGTCGGACTACACGCTGGCGCGCCACTATGACTGGATGTCGAAGTGGCTGACGGCGATGAACCTGAAGGACATCACGCTGTTCTGCCAGGACTGGGGTGGCACCATCGGGCTCTATCTCGTCTCGGCGCATCCGGAGCGTTTCGCCCGCGTGATCGCCTCGAACACCGGCCTGCCCGAGGGACAGGGCGAGAGCGAGTTCATGAAGATGTGGGTGGGCATGATGCGCGCGGCCACCACGTTCCCCTTCCCCATGCTGCCGCAGGGCATGGTGCACAAGCTGACGGATGCTGAGTTCGCCGCCTACATGGCGCCCTTCCCTTCCGACGAACACATGTCGTGCATCATCTCGTTCCCGTTGCTGATCGCCGTGCAACCCGACAATCCTGGCGTGCCGCTGAACAAGGCCGCCTGGGTCAGCCTGGAAAAGTTCGACAAGCCGTTCCTGACGCTGTTCGGCGCGCTCGATCCCGTGGCCAAGGGTGCCGATGTCGCCATGCAAAAGCGTGTTCCGGGGGCCAAGGGCCAGCCGCACCACGTCTTCCCGAATGCCCATCACTTCATCCAGGAAGACGTGCCGGAGGGACTGGTGGCGCATATCCTCAAATTCATCAAGTCAACATCATGAGCACGTACATGCGTCGCAACCTGTTCATCTGGCTCGCAGGCGTGCTCATCTATAGCGGTTTCCTTATCTGGTATGGCGGTTGGCGAGCCCCCCTGAGCAAGGCAGAGGTCGACGGGTTCATGCAGGCCGTCGAGCGCATCGATGTCTACAAGGGCAATGACCTGATCAAGTCACGCCTGCGCACCTTTCTCGAGGCCGACGACGGGGCAGAGTTCTTCATGGTCAACCTGCTGCGCTACCGCTCTACGCCGCAATCGTTTGACGGCATGAAGCCTGGCGAGAGTGCGCGCGAGGTGATGGAGCGTTACTCCAGCGCGTTCATGCCATCGATCCTGGGGCGTGCGGGGTGGATGGTGTCGGGCGGACGCTCGGCTTCACCGGATCTCGAACGTTGGGGCGTGGAACCCGATGGCGAGTGGGAAGTCTATGCGCTGATCCGCTATCGCAGCCGCCGGGACCTGGCCGAGATCATCTCGAACCCGGCCTTCAACAGCGTCCATCCCTACAAATTTGCTGCCATCGAGGCCACACGTGCATTTCCGGTAGCGCCGGCGATTGTCGCGCTGGGACCGAAGCTGGTCGCTGGCCTCATCACGCTTGTTCTCGTGCTGACGGCACAGCTCATTTCAAACTGGTTTGCCCGCAGGGGCTGACGGAGACATTTCCATGCGCTGGAAACACTATGCCATCGCCGCCCTCGTGCTGGTGGTTGCCGTTGCGGGAACGGCCTATGCGTTCCGCAAGCACTTGATCCTGTACTTCGTCGCCAATGTCGCGCGCGATGCGACGGTGGTGAAGCCCCATCAGGAAATCACGTGGCAGGCCGGACCTGCACAGGCCGAAAAGCCTGCCGCGGAGCGTCCGCCCAATGTGATCGTGATCCTCGCCGATGACCTTGGCATCAATGACATCAGCCATTTCGGCGGTGGTGTTGCCGGCGGCACGGTTCCCACACCCCACATCGACGCTCTGGCGCGCAGCGGTGCCGTCTTCCCGAAAGCCTATTCAGGCACGGCGGCGTGTGCGCCTTCACGCGCGATGCTGATGACGGGGCGCTATGGCACGCGTACCGGTTTCGAATTCACGCCGACGCCCGATGGCATGACCCGTATCCTGCCTCTGTTCTACAATGATGGAACCCGGCCGCATGAAATGATCGCGAATGAGCGGGCGCAGGAGACACAGGTTCCCTTTGCGCAACAGGGCTTGCCGTCCTCCGAGGTTACAGTTGCCGAGGTACTGAAGGACGCTGGCTATCACACGATGCATATCGGCAAGTGGCATCTTGGCAGCACGCAGGAATTCCGTCCCCTGTCGCAGGGCTTTGATGAAAGCGTCATGATGGAGAGTGGCCTGTTCCTGCCCGAGAACGATCCGCAGGTTGTCAATGCCAAGCTACCCTTCGATCCGATCGACCAGTTCCTGTGGGCGCGCATGCAATATGCGACTTCCTATAATGACAGCCCATGGTTCGAACCCAAGGGGTACCTGACCGATTTCTACACGGATGAAGCCGTCAAGGCGATCGAGGCGAACCGCAACAGACCCTTCTTTCTCTATCTGGCGCATTGGGGCGTGCATACGCCGCTGCAGGCGTCGAAGGCGGATTATGACGCGCTGTCTCACATCGAGGACCACAGGCTTCGCGTCTATGCGGCGATGGTGCGCGCGCTGGATCGCAGCGTGGGCCGTGTCATCGAGGCGCTGGAAGCAAACGGGGTCGCGGACAACACGATCGTGATCTTCTCCAGCGATAATGGCGGGGCCGGCTATATCGGGCTGAAGGACATCAACAAGCCCTATCGCGGCTGGAAGCTGACCTTCTTCGAAGGTGGCATCCGCGTGCCCATGTTCGTGCGCTGGCCTGCGAAGATCGCGCCCGGCACGACCAACAGCACCATTGCCTCGCACATGGACCTGTTGCCTACGGTGGCGGCTGCCGCGGGTACTTCGTTGCCTGGCGACCGCGTGATCGATGGCATCAACCTGCTGCCCCTGCTTGAGAAAGGTGCCGCACAACCGGATCGAACGATCTTCTGGCGCGACGGGCATTACCAGGCCGTGCAGACGGGCGGGTACAAGCTGCAGATTGCAGAGCGACCGAAAAAGGCCTGGCTCTTCAACCTGGCCGAAGATCCCACGGAGCAGAATAACCTGGCCGAGGCGATGCCCGAGAAGGTGCAAGAGCTGAAGGCGCTGATCGATGCCCACAACAAGACGCAGCGAGAACCGCTGTTCCCGGCCGCAGGCGAAATGCCGGTGACCATCGACAAGACGCTGGAGGAGCCGGCGACGAAGGATGACGAATACATCTATTGGCCCGGCTAGCACGCGGGCTTGGAGGATCGGATGAGCGGGCTGTTTCCGAGAAGCACGAATGGCGACTATGCGGGCCGGCCCGTTGCAGCCTGGTTCCTCACGCTCGTGGCTCTTGGCACGATCGTGCCGGGCAGTATCCATGTCTTCCTGCCCGACGGCGGAGCGGGTGTGATCGCCGGCATCGACCTCAGCCAGAACGGCAAGACCATCATTGCCATCTTCGCGTGGGCGGGTGCGACCCAGATGGTCTGGGGTGTTCTGATGTTGGCTGTGTCGCTTGCCTATCGCAGCCTTGTGCCCCTTGTACTGGGGCTTGTCCTGATCGAGCGGATGCTGATTGCGGCCACCCAGTGGCTGCTCAAAGCCACAGGAACCGGGCACCATCCGCCCGAGGCCTATGTGACGCTCGTTGCCATACCCGTGGTCCTGCTGATGCTTATTCTCTCCTTAAGCAAGAGGCCGGTTACCGGCTGAGCGGATCACGGGTTGCCTTGAGGGCGGTTGAGGTCCTCCACGGATCGGCCTATGGTTGCCGTAACGGCACCTGACAAGCCGATGCAAGGGAGGAATCATGTCGCTCGCCCACTCCGCCGGGGGTCGTAACGATCCTTGGGCCATGCCGCTGTCACAGATCGATCCCAGCAAGGCAGAACTGTTCGAGACAGGCGCGCATTGGGACTATTTCGCGCGGCTGCGGCGCGATGATCCCGTGCACTACACGGCCGAGAGCGACTTCGGGCCCTTCTGGTCGATCACCAAGTTCAAGGACATCGTCCAGGTCGAGACCAGCCACAATATCTTTTCGTCGTTTCCCGAGATCGTCATCGGGGACGCGCCAGCGGACTTCCGCCCGCCCATGTTCATCGCCATGGATCCGCCCGTCCATGACGAACATCGCAAGACGGTCACGCCCGCAGTGTCGCCGGCGCGCCTTGTCGAACTGGAACCCATCATCCGCGAGCGCGCGGGCCGCATCCTGGACAGCCTGCCGCGCAACGAGACCTTCAACTGGGTCGACCGCGTCTCGATCGAGCTGACCTCGCAGATGCTGGCAACGCTGTTTGATGTGCCCTTCGAGGACCGTCGCCTGCTTCCCTATTGGTCTGATGCTGCCACTTCCGCAGACACCGTCGGCAGCACGGCCATGACCTTCGAGGAGCGGCAAACCATCCTGATGGAGTGTCTTGCCTATTTCACGAAGCTCTGGAACGAGCGCGTGAACACCGACAAGCCCGGTTTCGACTTCATCTCTCTGCTGGCGCGCGGGCCCTCAACGAAGGACATGTACAAGGACCCGATGACGTTCCTGGGCACGCTGATGCTGCTGATCGTGGGCGGCAACGACACGACACGCAATTCGATCTCGGGCGGCGTCGTGCACCTGAACCGGAACCCTAAGGAATACGACAAGCTGCGCGCCAATCCGGCACTGATCCCGTCGATGGTGTCCGAGATCATCCGCTATCAGACGCCGCTGGCCCATATGCGCCGGAGGGCGATCGCGGATGGCGTGATCGGCGGAAAGACGATCCGCAAGGGCGACAAGGTCGTGATGTGGTACATCTCGGGCAATCGCGACGACACCGAGATCGAGCGGCCGGACGAATTCATCATCGACCGTGCCAATGCACGCCATCACCTGTCGTTCGGGTTTGGCATCCATCGCTGCATGGGCAACCGGGTTGCCGAGATGCAACTGCGCATCATCTGGGAAGAGATCATGAAGCGCTTTCCGCGAATCGAGCTTGTCGGCGAGCCCGTGCGCGTCCGGTCTAATTTCGTGCATGGCTTCACGGATGTGCCCGTGCGCATCCCTGGCTGAGCCGGCCTCAGCGCCCGAGCACTGCAAATATGTGGAAGCCCCACTGCAGGCAGAAGGCAACGAAGGTCAGGATGCCCAGCGTCAGGATCACATAGCCGGCCTGGGCGAGGCGCGCGCGCGGCCCCGCACCGAAACCGGTGACGCTCCAGACGATCATCGGGACACAGAGGATTGCCACGACGACGGGAACGGACAGCAGGACCATCAGCATGGGCGTAGGCCCATGGAGGATGGCAAAGGGCGCGCTGTCGGACAGAAGCGCCGTCATCGACAGCAGAGTGGCCACGACCAGACCTGCCGCCAGAAAACCCGTGATGCGCGGGCCAAAGGTGATCACGGCCTGCGGCTCACCGAAGAGGTGGCGGCTCAGGAACCCATTGGCCCAACCCCACAGCGTCATGATGCAGATGGCAATCACGAGCGCGAGCGCCACGGTCCACATGGCCCAGGACGACAGGCCGGTGACGCGGTCATAGGCGGCGGCATCGATGAAGAAGCGCCCGTTGCCTGACTTTGGTGCGGCGGCTTTCCACTGCAGCTCCGGGTTCAGCCATGTGCCGTCGGCTTGCGGCAGGAAGGTCAAGTCCCTGCCAATCGAGGGCATAGATACTCTCAGCGCACCGCCGGGTTGCGCTGCGACGGAAATGGCGGAGGCCGCAGCCCCCACGACTGTGAAGTCGGCCCGCGCGCGGCGCACATGCATGTAACTTCCCTCGACGGCGCGGGCGCGGGCATCGTTCACCGCTGGAGGTGGCGCGGCGGCGGCGGGGGCTGGCGGCCAGATTGCGTCGAACAGACCGCGGCGGATGGCCTGGCTCGCAGCAAAGCTACACTCGGCATTGTAGACGGCGAAATAGCCGCTGCGGCTTTCCGGGTGGAGGACGAGCTGCGCGCAGAAGCCGTTCCAAGATCCGTCATGGCCAATCCAGGTGATGCCGTTGCGTGTGCCAGTCGCAAAGCCATAGGCCCAGCCGTCCAGGCCATCGGCATTCGCGAAATGGCGGGCATGCATCTGCTGCATCGTGGGGAGGCTGAGCAGCGTCGGGTTCTCGTTGTCGAGGTGGGCCCGCATGAACCTTGCCATGTCGCCCGCTGTCGTCACGAGATCGCCTGCCGGGGCAATGCGCACGACATCGAATGAGCCAGGCCTGAAATCGTTCCCGGTCGATGACCTGAAATGGGGTGTGGCCATGGTCGGCGGCAGTGGATAGGGGATGCCGAAGCTGGACGATGTCATCGCAAGCGGCTGCAGGATGCGCATGCTGGCGTATGCGCCGAATTCTTCGCCGCTGACATTCTCGACGATCTGGCCGGCCAGCGCGATGCCATAGTTCGAATAGGCAATGACCAAGCTTGGCGGCAGGACGCGCGCGGGCATGGCGCGGGCCAGATGCTGGGCCAACGTCTCGGGCGGTGACCCCATCGGAGCAGCCATGCCGAGGTAGCGATCGTCGAAGCCGCCGGTGTGGGTCAGTAGGTTGGCGAGCGTTACGGGGACTGGATAGTCTCCTGCGATACGAAAGGCGGTGAGATAGGTGTTGATGTCTGCATTGAGATCGACCGAACCCTGCTCGACCAACTGCATGACCGCGGTTGCAGTGATCAGCTTGGAAACCGACGCAACGCGGAAGCGGGTGATGTCCGGGTCGACGGGCGTGCGCGTGCGGATATCGGCATAGCCGTAACCAGCCTTGTGGGTGACTTCGCCGTTCTGGATGATCGCAACAGCGGCGCCAGGTATCTCGGCTCCGTTCACGAGACCAAGAAAGAGGCCATCGACATAGCTTCGAATCTCGGAGGCGGTTGTTGGCGCCGTCGCATCGGGATCGGGGGCTTGGGTGTCCTGCCCAGCCTCCGGGTCCGGACCGAAGGTCAACCGCTTCTTCTGCAGGGGACCAGAGTCCTCCAGCGGGGGGGCCTCGAGGGCGGGCGCGGTAAAGCTGTCCTCGGGTGACTGTGCTTCAACCGGCAGGGCCAAAAGGCCTGCCAGAAGAACACTGATGAATCGTGAGAACAGTCGCATTTGATCCGGGCCATCTGGGTGTGGGGTGTGGTGAAGGCTAACTGTGTCTGCAACCTGTTTCCACAGTGCTTTTGTTGAGGTGTGTTGCCGGCGTTCCCCTGCTGGGTGAATGGCTTATGGCGTGTGCTGTGCCTTTCGCGCCATTCCTGTGGATGAATCGGCTTCCGTACTGCGACAGGACGGCCCACCTGCAGGAAAAAATGCATCGGGGCTGCTGTGAAGCAAGCCGGTGCGTCGGGGAAAAACCGCTTTCTTTCCAACGATTTATGGCTTGCTTTCTGTCTGCCGACCACATCACAAAAGGTTCACCGAAACATGGTCTACCGACGGCGCCGAGGCAGGAGCCCTGAGGTTCCAGTGCCCGGATCCTTAAAGACGATCCAAACAGACAACGGGGTCTCGCATGAACATGAAACTGGGTTTTGCTGCTACGCTGGCGATGTCGGTCGCCTCGTCGGCCGCCATGGCCGCGGACGATTTCGATCCGCGCTACAAGGACTACCAGCAGACGTCAGGCGTCTCGGGCACGATCAAGTCGATCGGTTCGGACACGCTCAACAACCTGCTCACACTCTGGGCCGAAGACTTCAAGAAGGTCTATCCGTCCGTTAAGATCGAAATCGAAGGCAAGGGTTCGTCCACGGCTCCGCCGGCGCTGATCGCGGGTACGGCTCAGTTCGGACCAATGTCGCGCGCCATGAAGCCGGCCGAGAGCGATGCGTTCGAATCGAAGTACGGCTACAAGCCGACCCTGCTGCGCGTGGCGGTCGACGCCCTCGCCGTCTATGTCAACAAGGACAACCCGCTGAAGTGCCTCGGCCTCGGCCAGGTGGACGGCATCTTCTCGATCACCCGCAACTCGGGCTCGCCGGAAATCACCAAGTGGGACCAGGTTGGTCTGACGGGTGAATATGCTGGCAAGACCATCTCGCTCTTCGGCCGCAACTCGGCTTCGGGCACCTACGGCTACTTCAAGGAAGTGGCGCTGGGCAACGGCGACTTCAAGGCGTCGGTGAAGGAACAGCCTGGTTCGTCGGCTGTTGTGCAGGGTATCGCTGCCGACAAGTTCGCGATGGGTTACTCGGGCATTGGTTATCGCACGGCCGACGTTCGTCCGCTGCAGATCTCGGGCCGAGATGGCACCTGCTTCGAGCCCTCGAAGCAGAATGCCTATGCCGGGAAGTATCCGATCTCGCGCTTCCTTTACATCTACATGAACAAGAACCCGTCGGCTTCTCTTGAGCCGCTCCGGGCAGAGTTCATCCGCTTCATGTATTCGAAGCAGGGCCAGCTGGCGACGGTGAAGGATGGCTACTATCCAATGCCGTACGTCTTCGCGCAGGAAGATCTCGCGCGTCTGGGTCTGAAGTAAGGTCCCATACAGGGTCCTGAG
>CAZABH010000044.1:0-21216 GCA_964483585.1 uncultured Flavobacteriaceae bacterium | reverse complement strand
AAACAGGACGGGTATGGCCGCAAATGGCCTTTCGGCCGGGGTTCGTGCCTGATGAAGCGCTGCTGCGCCAATGCCGGCAGCAATTGCGGCCACTGTAAAGCTTGCTGTCGCCGAGAAGCACATTGTTCAACGCCTTTTGCAAACCAGCGCCTATCACAAAGCTTTGCGAACTGCCAACGGACCCATCATGGACGCTGGCTTTCGTTGACTGACGAGCAAGTCGCGGATCATCGCGTGAGCAGGCGCAGTGCTTCTGCGTATTTCTCCGAGGTCTTGCACAAGATGTCAGGTGGCAGATGCGGAGCTGGATCCTTCTTGTTCCAAGGCTGGGTCTCAAGCCAGTCACGCACGAACTGTTTGTCGAAAGATGGCGGGCTCATCCCTGTTCGGTAGGACGCGGCTGGCCAGAACCTGGAAGAGTCCGGCGTGAGGATCTCGTCAATGAGAACGAGGTTGCCTGCCTCATCAGTGCCAAACTCGAACTTGGTGTCGGCGATGATGATACCCTTCGTCGCGGCGTAGTCAGCCGCCTCCTTGTACAGGCGCAGCGACACATTGCGCACCTCATTTGCGTAGCGTGTGCCGATGATACGCGCGGCTTCGTCGAAGGCTATGTTTTCATCATGCTGTCCCGCGGGAGCCTTTGTGGCTGGGGTGAAGATTGGCTCGGGCAGCTTGGCTGCCTGCTGAAGGCCCGGGGACAATTTGATGCCGCAAATCTTGCCGGTTGCCTGATACTCCTTCCACCCAGAGCCCACGACATAGCCGCGCACCACTGCCTCGATCATCAGCGGATTGAGCCTGCGAACCACCATCGCTCGGCCTTCAACCTGACCGCGTTCGGCAGGAGAGACGACTGTCGACGGGTCGATACCCGTTAGGTGGTTCGGCACAACATGGCCGAGGCGGGAGAACCAGAAGTTCGACATGGCTGTCAGGACCTCGCCCTTGCCTGGTATGGGATCGGGCAGGATCACATCAAATGCCGATAGACGATCGGTTTGCACGACCAGCAGACGGTCCCTGCCTACGGCGTAGATGTCCCTCACTTTTCCCCGATGCAGGAATTCGAGGGACTTGATATCGGAGTAGAGCATTGGGGCCATGTCGGTCACGTTGCACCAAAAGAGTGGGGAGCGCGAACGATAGCGGCAATCCCCCTTGTGAATAAAGCCGCATCTAGCCCGGCTCATATGATATTTGCGGGAAACCAGACTGCATTGTCTGCAGCAGGCAGGGGCTATCATGCTGTCGATTGAGTCTTTGCCTCTGGTTGGCTAAAAATTTGCCATCCATCCCATTTCCCGCCTTGAGGAAAAGATACCATGTCAACGCCCGATGTCAGCCTCGGCAACTGGCTCCTTCAGCGCAGCATCAGGACACCTAATCGTCGAGCCCTGACATTCGAGGGTGCGACATGGACTTATGGGCAGATGCAGGAGCGCATCGACCGCCTGGCTGGCGCACTCAAAGCTTCCGGCGTTTGCCGTGGAGACCGGGTGGCATTCATCGGCTTCAACCAGCCTGCCTTTTTCGAGACCATGTTCGCAGCCGCACGGCTGGGTGGCATCTTCGTGCCGCTCAACTTCCGACTGACTGGGCCAGAGCTCGACTACATCATCAACGATGCCGGTGTGCACACGCTGGTTGCCGACAGCTCGCATCGCGGCGTGATTGACAGTATTCGCGGGACGCTTCCCTGTCGGCGTTACCTGTCAGCGGATATCGATGCAGCGGGATGGACGGCGCTCGCGGCTTTCACGCGAGACCATGCTGCCCTGGACCGCGCCGAGTATGTCGCAGCCGACGAGGTAGCGATCATCATGTACACGTCGGGTACGACCGGACGCCCGAAAGGTGCCATGCTGACGCATGGAAACCTCTGGTGGAACAACACCATGAACCTGCTCACGAGCGATACCGTCGAGAATGACGTGACGCTTGTGGTGGCGCCGCTTTTTCACATTGGTGGCCTGAACGTGACGACACTGACGGCCTTCATGAAGGGCGCCGAAGTCGTGCTGCAGCGTGGTTTCGACCCGGGGCGCTGGATCGAGGATGTGGTCAAGTACAAGGTTTCAACGGCCTTTGCAGTGCCGGCAATGCTGCTGGCCGTGAGCCAACATCCGGCGTTTGCCACAAGCGACCTGTCGTGCATGCGGATGATCGTCTGCGGTGGCGCTCCCGTCCCCGAGCCGCTTCTCAAGCTCTATGCAAAGCGCGGGCTTCCGATCAATCAGGGGTATGGCCTGACTGAGACCGCTCCGATGGTGACCTTCCTGACCAGCGAGTGGGGCGAGGCGAAGCTTGGGTCTGCTGGACGACCCGGGTTTTTCGTCGATGTCGCCCTTATGGATGCGGATGGCAAGTTCCTGAAAGAGCCGATGGCGCGTGGAGAAGTGGTCACTCGCGGACCAAACGTGATGAAAGGCTATTGGAACAAGCCAGAGGCCACAGCGGCGGCCATCGATGCGGCAGGATGGTTCCATACTGGTGACGTCGGCTATTTCGACGCTGACGGGTTTCTGTACATTTGCGATCGCGTGAAGGACATGGTGATCACGGGGGGCGAGAATGTCTATCCAGCCGAGGTCGAGGCCGTGTTCTACGCTCACCCAGCCATCTCGGAGGTGGCGATCATCGGACAACAAGATCCCAAGTGGGGTGAGGCTGTGGTCGCTGTGGTCGTGCTGAAGCCCGGGCAGAAACTCACGCTGGAAGAGATGCGCGCCTGGGGTACGGAACGGCTTGCGCGTTACAAACTGCCGTCCCGCCTCGAGATCATCGATGCCATGCCGCGTAACCCGGCAGGCAAGGTGCTCAAGTTCGAGCTGCGCAAGCGACTTGGGGGTTAACACCCGCTATCTGAGATAGAAGGGGCTGTCGATTGCCGAGAGCCTCGGCAGCTTTTTGTCCTTTGCCGAGAGGTGTGCTTGCTCGGTGGCAACAGGCCATTGGATCCCGAGGTCGGGATCGGCCCAGAAAATTCCTGCGTCACAGTCGGGTGCGTAGAAGCCGTCAACCTTGTACATGACAATCGTGTCGGGTTCGAGCGTGCAGAACCCGTGAGCAAAACCCCGCGGCACGAAGAGCTGGTTGCCGTCTGCCGCGCTGAGTTCAACGGCTACATGATGGCCGTAGGTTGGTGAACCCTTGCGGATGTCCACGGCAACATCGACGATGCGACCCGCGACAACAGAGACCAGCTTCGCCTGCGCATGCGGTGGTGATTGGAAATGAAGACCGCGCACGGTGCCGACATGGACGGACATCGACATGTTATCCTGGCAGAATTCCGTGTCGAGAGAACGCCTACTCCATGTCTCCGCGAACCATCCGCGGTCATCACCAAATCGGCGGGGCTGCAACAGTCGGACATCAGGAATGGCCAGCGAGGTCATGCGGCCCCCCTCTCCTTGAGCACGCGGCGCAGATAGGCACCATAGTCAGAACTCTTCAAGGCTGCAGCTCGCGCGGCAACACGCCCTGCATCAATCCAACCTTGGTCCAGCGCGATTTCTTCGAGGCAGGCGATGTGAAGGCCCGTGCGCTGCTGGATCGTGCGAACGAATTCTCCGGCCTGTATGAGGCTGTCATGAGTGCCGGCGTCGAGCCAGGCGTAGCCGCGGCTCAATTTGCGGACCTGAAGGTTTCCCTGACGAAGATAGTGGGCGTTGACGTCGGTAATCTCCAGCTCGCCGCGCGGCGAGGGCTTCATGTTCCGCGCAACATCGACAACCGAGTTATCATAGAAATAAAGGCCGATCACCGCCCAGTTCGAGCGCGGCTGCGCAGGTTTCTCGACGATCGATGTGGCCTTGTTGTCAGCATCGAACTCGACAACGCCGTATCGTTCGGGATCGGGCACGTGATAGCCGAAAACAAGCCCTCCCGACTTGATGCTCGCGGCCTCTGCCATCGTTGCGTGAAGACCCTGGCCAAAGATCAGGTTGTCTCCCAACGCGAGTGCAGCTCCGTCCCGTCCGATGTGCTTCTCACCGATGATGAACGCCTGCGCCAGGCCATCGGGTCTTGGCTGCTCTGCGTAGGACAGGCTTATGCCGAAGTCCGAACCGTCGCCCAGAACACGCCTGAAGTTTGGCAGGTCCTGCGGTGTCGAGATGACGAGAATCTCGCGAATGCCTGCCAGCATCAGCGTCGACAACGGATAGTAGATCATCGGCTTGTCGAAAACCGGGAGCAACTGCTTGCTGACCGAAAGCGTGAGCGGATACAGGCGCGTTCCGTGCCCACCCGCAAGAATGATACCCTTCATTGCAGCCTCTCCAGCATTCGCCTTAACCCATCTTTCCAGTGAGGCAACTCAACGCCGAGAATGCTACGGGCTCTCGTGCAATCCAGCACCGAATTTGCTGGTCTTCGCGCAGGCGTTGGGTAGTCGGCCGTCGTGATTGGCAGGACCCGAGGCGATGACTTGCCGCTGAAAATCTCTTCCGCAAACTCGAACCACGTGGTGCTTCCAGAGCCCGCCACATGGTAGGTGCCGGGCTCGAAGCGCGGTACCGCCTCGATGATGGCAGCGGCCAGGTCATCGGCAAATGTTGGACAACCGTGCTGGTCGTTGACCACCCGCAGTGTTTCGCGCTCGCGGCCCAGGCGCAACATGGTCTTGACGAAATTCGCCCCTTCGATCCCATAGACCCAAGACGTCCGAAAGATCATCGCGTGCGCGCAGGCTTCATGCACAGCGCGCTCACCCGCCTCCTTGGAACGACCATAAGCACTCATGGGCGCAACAGGATCCGTCTCAACGTAAGCGCCCAACTTGCCCCCGTCGAAAACATAGTCCGTCGATACATGCACGAGGGGTAACCCGTGTCGCGTACAAGCTTCGGCTATGTTGCGTGCACCGTGACAATTGATGGCAAATGCAAGGTCTTCCTCGCTTTCTGCCCGATCCACCGCGGTGTAGGCCGCCGCGTTCACAACCAGGCCAGGCTCGGACCTCGACAAGGCGTCCGCCACCATGGCGGGCTCTGTGATGTCGACGCTCTGGCGATCGAAGCTGTTGCAGGTCAGGCCACGTGCCTCCGCAACTCGCTCCAACGCATGCCCCAACTGTCCGTTGGCGCCGAATAATGTCAAGGCAGCAACTGGCCTCATGCACCAAGCCCCAGGCGTTCGCCACGATAGGTGCCGGCCCGAATGGCTTGCCACCAGTCCCGGTTCTCAAGGTACCAGCGCACAGTCTTTTCGAGGCCGCTCTCGAAGGTCTCGTGCGGACGCCAGCCCAACTCCCTGTCGATGCGGCTGCAGTCAATGGCGTAGCGGAAATCGTGCCCAGGCCTGTCGGTGACGTAGGTTATCAGCCGCGCATGGGGCGCTCCGCCGGGGACGAGTCTGTCCATGATGCCACAGATTGCTTGGACCACGTCGATATTGCGCCGCTCTGCATTTCCACCCAGCAAATAGGTCTGGCCCGCTGTACCGCGCGTTGCGACCGTGATGAGACCCTCGGCATGGTCATCCACGTGGATCCAATCGCGAACATTCTCGCCCTTGCCGTAGACAGGCAGAGGCTTGCGCTCAAGCGCATTGAGGATCATCAACGGGATCAGCTTCTCGGGAAACTGGCATGGGCCATAATTGTTGGAGCAGTTCGAAACAATGACCGGCAGCCCGAATGTGTCACCCCATGCCCGAACGAGATGGTCCGATCCCGCCTTGGATGCCGAGTAAGGCGAGTGCGGGGCGTATGGTGTTTCTTCGGTAAAATACCCTGATGCGCCAAGGGCGCCAAAAACTTCATCCGTCGAGATATGGTGAAAGCGGAACCTTGACCGCGCGTCGCCCGAGAGGCTTGCAAAATGCGCGCGCGCGGCCTCGAGCATGCGATAGGTACCAACGATGTTGGTTTCTATGAAATCCCCGGGGGCGTCGATCGAGCGATCGACGTGGCTTTCAGCGGCCAGATGCATGACGATGTCCGGCTTCGATAGTGCGAATGCCTCTTTCACAGCCGCTACATCGCAAATATCTACCTGACGGAAGGACAGCAGTGGGTTGCCAGCAACAGGCTTCAATGAGGCCAGGTTTGCGGCATAGGTCAGCTTGTCGATGACCAGAACACGCGCTCGTCCCTCGGTGATGAGGCGACGCACAACAGCCGAACCGATGAAGCCAGCTCCGCCTGTCAGAAGAATTGAATTCATGGCGTGCGTGCTAACCTCTGCGACTGTTCGCCCCGTTTCCTCGGGTCCATCATGGGCCGAGTTTGTTACATCACGGACGAAACCATGGCAAACAGCCTTTGGCTGCCTTGTGACCGGCTGCCGATGGCCGCCACACGATTTTCAATATTCCCACTCTGCCACTATGCCCACCTTTGTATCGGTGGCTCCCGCTTCACCGCGCACCTTGATGTCTTCGGACAAATCGAGATCGATGGTCGCCGACCCGCCTGCAGCTTCGCTCACGCCCACGTAGACGCCGGGGCCCAGATAGCTACCAGCTGAAACCGATGTCGCGCCTTTCTCGTCGGTCGTTGCACTCAGTGCGTCGATCCCGAGGATGTTGCGCAATCGCTCAAGGATGTCCGGACCGGTGTCAAGCCCGGTCCAGCGCCCGACGACCTGCGCCAGCTGAGCCGCTTCGAATGGCGACAATTGTGTCGTCCGCTTGGAGAATAGCAGCCGTGAGAGGATTTCATCCTGCGGCAGGCTCGGCGTGGAGGACAGCACGATCTGCGGATCGCTGGCCCTGCCCTTTACAGACACCGTCGCTGACACACCGCTTTTTGTGACACCGCCAAGGATGTCGAGCTGCGGGTCAGCCTCGCCGAGGAACCGGATGTTGCCGCGCGACAGTGCGATGCGCTGACTGAGCAGGGTTACAGTGCCTCGCCTGAGATCAAACTCTCCCCGCACAGCAGGATCGTCCGTGCTGCCTGTGAGTGCCGCTACGCCACCGAACTCCGCGTCCACCCCCTGCCCTCTGACGAAGACTTCTCGCGGAGCCCTGACGGCAACGTCCAGCAGCAAGCGGAAGGTGCTGGCTTGTTCTGCTGCATCTCCATCCTCGTCCTTGCCTACCCATTCGGGGGCGTTTTGGTGTGTAACCTTTATGGGCACGAGCGGGCGCGCGAGACGCTCGGGAATGCGTATATCCCAGCGGCGAATATCGACTGTGCCGCTGACGACAGGGCTGCCCAGCAGGCTGCCTGACATCCGTAGATTGGCGCTGGCCTTGAGGGTTGTCAACGGCGTGGACACCAGCCTTGCCTCTGAAATCCTGGTAGAAAGACTGAGTGGATAGTTCGCCGTGCGATCGAGGAGAAGCGTTCCTTCCGCCGATACGGTGCCGCCATCCGGCGTTTGCGCTGTTACCCGAGAGAGGACAAGGCGCTGTTCGGAACCTTCCAGTACTGCCTCGATCCTGCGAAGCTCGAACCCTGTTGCGGCGCTTCGGAATGAACCATCGGTTATCCTGCCAGTGCCTCGCATGGTGGGGGCGCTTCTCGTGCCGGCCATGCGCGCCGACATCGCGAGGCGTCCACCGGCTCGTTCGCCAGCCGCCGCGAGCCAAACATTGGCGATGGAAAGGTCGAGGTCGCCAGCGAAGTCGAGGCTGATAGATCCTCGCTCTTCGAATGGCAGCCTGCCTTTGGCCTTCAGACTTGCGCCGCCCTGACCTGAGATCACAGCATCGATGCTGACACCTGCCCGATCGGTCGTGCCAACTGCCGTCAGGGACAAATTCTGCAAGGCTCTGGTATCGTCGCCTTGTGGCCGAAGGGCTGCGACAGTCAGGCTGTACTCGGACAGTGGCGCAGCTCGTGGACCTTTCAGGACGATCCTGCCCGTCACTTTACCTGATGCAGGGGGAGGCTCCGTAACGAGACCAAGTGCCCATATCGGAAAGGCACGCGGTTCAACCGCGAGGTCCATGTCGCGACCGGCGCCACCGCTGATCACCAGCGAACCATCGCCTGCCTGCAGGCGCAGACCGGGAATGTCAATGCGTCCGCGTTCAATCGTGATGGTCGATGGCTCTGAAAGACGTACCGCACGCCCATCACGTGCCAACGTGAGCGATGAGAGCGCGACCTTGGTTGGAGATCGGTCCACCTTGAGACGACCTGTTGCGGCAATCTCGCCTTGGCGGTGGCGCCCCGTGGCCTCAACTTCCAGCGCGGCCAACGGTCCCCTTCCCGACGCGGAGAGACGCTCGATGGGCAGGCCGCCGGCATCAACCTTCTGTGCCTCTGCCTCGACTTCCAGGTTCATCTTCCTGAATGGTTCGACAATGCGGCCATTCAGCTCGAGCGACTCGAAACTTATTGTGTCGACGCGTAGCCGAGGGGATGCCAGTGATAGAAGTACTTCCTGCCTGCCTCCACGACTGACGAGATCGATTTTGCCGCGCGCGGGGCCGTCAAGCTCGGCGTCAACGAAGCGGGAAATCGTCGACATGTTGCCTGCGTCCAGCAGAAGCGTCCCGGCTAGTGCTGACGAGGGCAGCTGTGTAACGTCACCAGACAGCGTTACTTGTCCAAGCGACAGTCTGGCATCTCGCCAGCGCGTGCCACCTTCGGGGAGATCTTCGATGCGTGCAGTGAACGCGACGGGCTTGCCGGCAATAGATCCAGCAACTGCAAGCTCTGGTGTTGCATCGAGGTTCGATGCGCTTGCGTCGAGAGCCAGTTCACGCGCCTTGATGCCCATTCGGGCAGGTATCAGCGTTCCTGCATCATCGCGCCCCATTGTGAAAGTCAAATCGGCGCTCCCGCCGTGGATGCTGTCGATGATTTCATCGCCGACCTGGAGCTCCATCAGGTGCGCGTGACCTTCGATCGAGATACTTCTGGATTGGCGTGAAGCCGTAATCTGGGCCTTCAGGGCGATATTGCCACGTGTAATCCCGATGGCTGCGAGATCAGACTTGGCCACTTCGACATCCGTGGTGAGTCGATCGGGGGTCAACGCGCCTTTGAAGGCGGCTGACACAAGCCCATGGCTTGCGGCCCCCTGGAATGTGAGGTCGCCGTCGGGATCCGACCAACTGCGCGCGGGCCGCACCTCTGCTTGAATCGAGACGGGGCCAATCGCCAGCGCCGTGCTCTTCGCCTCCACGCGCAGGGGGGATCGCTGGTGGTCTTCCCCGAGACTTGCGCCGAGTTCAAATGTCGGCGCGGTCAGTTTCGCGCTGTCCAGACGCAATGCGCCAGTGTCGCTGCGTGCGGCTTGCGCGGCAAAGCTCCAGGCACCCCTCACATGCGGCTGCATGTCCTCGGGGCCGATCGAGCCTAGTTTTGCGGACATGCTTACATCAAGCTTGAGCCACTCCCGCTGTCGCTTAATGGTGGCCGAACCGTTGAGCGCTCCATGTTCGCCCAGGTCGGCGTCCAATGTTGCCCCCCAATTGGCGAGTGGCCCGCTTGATGCCAGCTTGATACGCAGTGGCGCGTCGGCAGGTATACCCATCAAGCGGGGGAGTATGCCACCGGGTGCATCGGTGGCATCAATAATGGCGCGAAGATCATTTTCGCGCGGGTTCCAATCAAACTCGACATCGATCCGTGCCTGTCCACGGCGCTGTTCGAGCTGCAGGCCCATCTTGGTACGACTTGAGGGGTCGCGCAGGTCCAGATATCCGCTCACGCCAAGTTGTGCTTCGACCCCTGCCACAGGCTTTTTGATGATCAGTCTCTCGATCTTCATGCTCGAGACTCGCAGCGGCGCCAAGCCCTCGCTGGACCCGGTTGCACCCTCGCCTTCCCCAGAAGGATTTCGGAGCAACGTCGCCTGAGACACCGAAATCTCGTCGATATCGATGCTACCCCAGATCAGCGCCAGGGGTTTCCAATCAAGCGATACCTCGCTCAGGATCAGCCATTTGCCTTGTTCATCTGACAGGGTGATCTTTCCGACGCGCGGTGAGCCCGGGAGCCAACCGTCAAGACCCTGGATCTGAACGCGCGCGCCCCGGGAAGACGCCGCACTTGAGATGGCGTCAGCAATGAAGCCCCTTGCCATTGATGTCTGCAGCAGCAGCCACACGCATGCAACGAGCGTGGCCGCAATTGCTGCAGCCCATGCCGTGATCCGAAGCAGCCTGCGGGTCTTCATGGTCTAGAAAGCCTGGCCCAGTCCAATGTAAACCGAGAAATCGGGATCCGAAGCGCGCGGATCAAGGGGAACAGCCACATCGAGCCTGAGGGGCCCGATGGGTGTCTTGTAGCGTACACCAATCCCGGCTGCGGTGCCGAGGTCGCTGAAATCAGGAACTTGTGACGTGAACGCAGCCCCCGTGTCGATAAACACGGCCGCGCCGATGTCGTCCCACACCCAGTGACGCAGTTCCACCGAGGCCTCTGCCAGACTTGCTCCACCGATGATACGATCCTGAGGATCTCGTGGGCCGAGGCCCTGAAAGGCATAGCCGCGCACCGAGCCACCGCCGCCCGAGAAGAAGCGCAGATCTGCCGGCAGGTCGCTGACGTCCGCGCCCAAGGAGAAACCTGCCGAAGCGCGTCCTGCTAAAATCGTGCGCGCATCGGGGTCCAGCTTGGCGTAAGCCGCGCTCTGCAACAGGAGGCGCACGGCGGCCGTCTCCGCCCTTTGCAGATCCAGCAGAGGGCGCAACTCGGCACTTGCCCTCAAGCCTTCGATCGGCTCCAGTGGGTCGTTACGCGTGTCGTAAAGGAATGCCATCGGCAGGCTTAGCGTGGTCAGGTCGCGCGCCCCAAAGACGTCCTCCTCGCGTGCGAGCGAAAGCGCCAATCCACCTTCGAGGCTCATTGTCTTGTCAAGTCGCCGCGTCCAACCCAGACTCAGTTCCAACGCGTTGCGTGCGAAGGCGTCGGGCCGCTCGCGCTTTACTCCGACGCTTATGCGTACGTCATCACGCCGATCGGGCCAGGCGGGTAGTATCAACGATGTGCGCAAACCATACTCATAGTCTTCGACTGCGTTGAGAAACAGCCGGGACGAAGAGGCTTCGATGCGCAGGTGCTCGGCTTCGCCAAAAAGGTTTCGATGCTCCCAGAAGCTTGACAATGCTGCGCCGTCGCGTGTCGACCAGCTCGCAGCCACACCAACAGCCCTGCGCGGTCTTTCATGCACCGACACGCTCAGCGGCAACCGGAGGCTTTCGTCCAGCGCTTCCGCTTCGTTGATCGAGACAGAATCGAAGACATTCAGACGCTCTATTGTATCCTTGTATTCCCTCAGACTGGAGGCCTTGAACGGGTCTCCTGACGTGAACGGCGCAAGCCCCGCGACGAACGCAGGGTTCATTCTCTCAGTACCCTCGATTTTGACCGACCCCATGAGAGCCCGTGGTCCTGCATCGAACAGAAGTTCCAGATGCAGCCTCGCGGTCGAATGGTCAGCGGTCGCCTGTCGGCTTGCGAGCCTTGCGAAGGGAAATCCGTCTTCGCGCAGGATCCCGATAGCTCGCCCGTTTGCTGCCACGATGTTTGCGGAGATAGCCGGATCGCCAGGCGTCAGTCCGATGGCCTCTGGGGTGAGGAGCTCGTGAGGGGATGCTGCGTCGATGTTTCCCGCCTGGATCCGGATGTCCCCGAGTACGAAGAGGCGCCCCGGGTTAATCCGGATGAGCACTGTCAGCGGCTCCTCTTGGGGACTGACCGGCATCGCGTCCCATGCGTCCGCATCGTGGGGCGAAACGCCGTTTACGCTGGTTTGCACCTGGGCGGAAAAGTAGCCCAGCGCGTGCAGCGCGCGCGTGATGCGCGGCTCATCCTCGCGCGCACGACGCAACAGCGTGGCCGGGTCGTCGACGGGTTCCTGTTCAAGGGAGACAAGCAGCGATGCTGCGGCGACGGCGCTCCGGATTCCGACCTCGTCATCCGCGCCTTCGATGATGGTCGTGTACCCTTGTTCTTTCTGAACTGGGGATGCGGCGATGGTGGCCTGCGCCGCCGACGCCAACGGGCACGCTGCCAGCCCGCCGGACAGCAGGACAAGGCATTCGGCGATCAAGGCTTTCCAGCGCGCAAATGCGCGCTTTTCTCTGGTCATGGGCTCTGGTGCCATGCATGCAGTTTACGTCCCGTTAACGATCGGGGCTGATGGCTGTGGCGGCGCTGATTGCGCTTTATGTCAGCAAGCTGGCGTGGCTGTATCGCGACATGTCGAGAAGGAATACACCATGAGAACACGTCATGCGCATGCCCCGGGACAGATCACGCGGCTGACCGTCGATAGCCTCGTGCTCGAGGGGAACCTGCTCGGCGACCCGACGCGGCGCGCAATGGATGTTTACGTTCCGCCTGGACACACCGGCAGAGGACTTCCGCTGCTTGTCGACGTGGTTGGCTTTACGGCAGGCGGGCTTGCGCACACCAACTGGAAGAACTTTGGCGAGAATGTGCCCGAGCGACTCGACCGCCTGATCGCAAGCGGCGTCATGCCGCCTGTTGTCGTTGCATTTCCTGACTGCTTCACGGCGCTTGGCGGCAACCAGTACATCAACTCCTCGGCCATGGGCCGCTGGGCTGATTTCCTGCTGCAGGAGGCTGTGCCGGAGGTGGAGCGCCAGATCGGCTGCGGTGGTCCCGGGCGACGGGGCATCTTCGGAAAGAGTTCAGGGGGCTATGGTGCGATCGCGCACGCCATGCTTTACCCAGACTTCTGGAGCGCCGCTGCTTGCCATTCCGGGGACATGGGCTTCGAGCATGTCTATTTGCCAGAATTTCCCCGTGTCCTGCGTGCCCTTGCACCCTTCAAGAATGACATTCAGGCCTGGCTCGAGGCCTTCCGTGCAAAGAAGAAGACGGCGGATGCGGACGTGCATGTCCTGATGATGCTAGCGATGTGTGCAACCTATGACCCCGACCCGTCTGCCTATATGGGCGTGCGGTTGCCTGTGGACTCGGAGACCTGCGAGGTCATTCCAGCTCGCTGGGCGAACTTCATGGCCCACGATCCCGTCGTCATGGCGGAATATCTGGGACCCGGGCTTGCAAGCATGAAGGCGCTATTCATCGATTGCGGCGACGTCGACCAGTACAATCTGGTCTACGGGGCGCGCAGGTTGCATCGTCTGCTGACGCGTCAGGGGATTGGTCACACCTATGAGGAGTTTCCCGACAACCATTCATCCATTGACTATCGCATGGATGTGAGCTTGCCGCTGCTGGCCAAGGCGCTGGCGTAAGCCAGATGCCGTTCGAGGCTGGAAAACGGAATGCGACCCTTGCGGTCAGCCGGTGTCAGTGCCCATACTGCTGCGCATGAGGATCAAGGCTGCAATACTGGGTGGCGGTTCGTGGGGTACGACCGTGGCCTCGCTGGTGGCGCGCAATGTGCCAGCCATGCTTTGGGCTCGAGCAGGTGAAACCGTTGATGAAGTAAACGCCAAGCACAGTAATGAGCGCTATCTGCCCGGCGCCCGCCTCACACAAAGTCTGAGAGCAACCACCTCGATCGAGGAGGCCGTTCGCGATGCTGATGTGGTCATCATGGGCGTACCGTCGCAAGCCATGCGTGATACGGCTCGTGAGGTTGGCCGTCACATCCGGGCCTGGGTGCCGCTGATCAGCCTGTCCAAGGGGCTTGAGCCGGGATCCTGCCTGCGGATGACGCAGGTCATCGAGCAGGAGTTGCCGGGGCATCCGGCAGGGGTTCTCTCCGGACCCAATCTTGCCCGCGAAGTCATGGCCGGCTACGCAGCGGCCAGCGTGATTGCGATGGAGGACGACGTCATCGTCCAGGAATTGCAGACGATCTTCAAGACGGGGCTTTTTCGGGTCTATACCAATACGGATGTTGTCGGGTGCGAACTTGGTGGGGCTTTGAAGAATGTCATGGCGATTGCTGCAGGTATGGGTGACGGTGCCGGGGCTGGCGAGAATACTCGATCGGCAGTTATCTCTCGGGCGCTGAACGAGATCACGCGGCTGGGCGTCGCAATGGGGGGACGACCCGAAACATTTGCTGGTCTTGCTGGTATCGGCGACCTGATCGCAACGTGCACGAGCCCCCAGAGCCGAAACAGGACCGTAGGGTTCGAGCTGGGCAGGGGAAGAAAGATCGCGGATGTCCTCGCCGGCATGCGGCAGGTGGCCGAGGGCGTCAAGTCTGCGCGGACGGTTTTGCAGCTTGGCGAGGCGCATGGAGTCGAAATGCCCATCGCGTCGGAAGTGAACGGCGTCATCAATGAAGGGCGAACCGCGCAGGAGGCCTTTCGCGGCTTGTTGAAGCGTGCAGCAGGTTCGGAGGCGGATCCAGGATGAACCAGACCGTCACCCCAGATGTTACCGGTGTGCCTTGGCCTTCTTGGCCGGCCGAACCTGGCGCGCGAGTGGTTTTTCTGGTCGACAGCCGAACGCTGACCGAGCGGCAATTCATCGAGCGCTGGGTTGAACAGACCCGCCCTTCACTGACATCCGTGACGCAGGTGTCGCTCGTAACCCTGCCCCGCGGCGATGACACCAAGGCATTTTCAGCCCAGCTGCTGACGTTTCTCTCTGACGAGACTTGCGTGCTCTCCCCCGTTCGCCTTGCATGGTTGCCTCGGGAGCTGAAGGGTGAACGCATTGCGCGCGTTTCAGACCTGTTGCTGTGGCGCGATCCCCGCAAGCCGAGAGAAAAACAGCAACAGCGAATCCTTCAGACAGAGCCCGAACGCTGCCGGATCGTGGCTGCACAGTCGGCCTCAGTTGCCAGCCTCAACGCGCGCGCGAAGGCGGCCGGGGACGCCGATCTCAACGACCTCGAGGGGTTTGCAGGGTTTGTGCACCGGCAGGCTCAGCTTGCCCTCGAGCGTGCGGAGTACCGACTGATTGGGCGTCGCTACAAGATGCCCAAGCTGGTGCGCGAGCAGATCGCGGCGTCAAAGCGGTTCAGGGATGGGGTCCGCGAGCTTGCCGCGCGCATGAACCGGAGCGAGAGCTCCCTGCACAAAGAGGCGCTGGGGTATCTTCAGGAACTTCGGACAGCCCACAGCCCTTTTGCCATCGACGTCATGATGCAACTGGCGCGCGGACTTTTCTCGCGCGGCTATGGCGCGCAAATCGACTATGACCAGGCGCAGATCGAACGCACGCGTGAGGCACTGGAGAGCGCGCCCGGCATCATTCTTCCCAGCCACAAGTCGAATCTGGACTCGGCCGTCACGTCGGTGGCCTTTGCAGATAACAGGCTCGCAGTTCCGACGACTTTCGGCGGCATCAACCTTGCCTTCTGGCCCATGGGGTCGATCGCCCGAAAGGCGGGGCGCGTATTCATACGCCGCGACACCAAGAGCAACCCGGTCTACAAATTCGTCCTGCGCGAGTATCTTGGTTATCTTGCGGAAAAGCGCTTCAGCCTCGAGTGGTACATCGAGGGTGGCCGTTCACGCACGGGTAAGCTGCTGCCACCGAAGCTGGGGCTTCTGACATATCTTGTGTCGGCCTACCGCGAGGGCCGGGTCGAAGACCTGGTGCTCATGCCCATCTCGATTGCCTATGACCAGCTTCACGAAGTCAGTGAGTTTGCAGCAGAGGCGAAAGGCGGCGCCAAGAAAGCCGAGAACCTGGCTTGGTTTGTCCGTTTCTTCCGCGCACAGCGTGAGCCCTTCGGCCGCATCTATTTCCGGATCGCGGAACCGGTTTCGCTGCGTGAGATGCTGGGCCCCCCGGATGGTGGCAGGTCAGAGGGTGACGAAGAGACGCTGCCCGTCCAGAAGGTGGCCTTCGAGGTTTCCACGCGCATCAACGAGGTGACGCCGATCACTGGCACGTCCCTGGCGGCGCTGGTGCTTCTGTCCCATCGGGGTCGGGCGCTGACGCTGGAGGAAATCCACCGCGAGCTTGATGAGTATCTCTCGCTTGCCATCGTGCGTCGCCTCCCGATCGCACCTAGCGCAAGGCTTGGTGATCCTGATGCTGTGCGTCGTATCCTTGACGCCCTTGCCGGGCATAATGTCGTTGCCATCCATCGCGGCGGCCTTAAGACGGTTTACAGTATTGGGCCAGACCAGTATCTGGCTGCAGCATTCTACCGAAACACGATCATTCACTTCTTCGTGAATGATGCGATCATCGAGTTGGCGCTGCTGAAGGCCGTGACGCAGCCGACGGAGCGCGAGACAGCGCTCCACGAAGAAGCGCTGCGGCTGCGCGACTTGCTGAAATTCGAGTTCTTCTTCAAGGAGAAGGGAGAGTTCAGCGCCAGCATCTTGCGGGAGCTCGCGCTGCAGGCGCCGGACTGGACACAATCCCTCGCTGCCGGCAAGGAACAGATTCACGCATTGATCCGCAACCTCAGGCCCATATCGTCACCGGGCGTGTTGCGCTCGTTTTTCGAAGCCTATGTCGTAGTCGCAGACACGCTTGAGGCGTCTGATCCGAGTACACCGTTCGACGAGAAGCGGTTCCTTGCGGCGTGCAGCGATGTTGGGCGGCAATACTTGCTACAGCGCAGGATCCAGAGTGCGGAGTCCGTTTCGAAGCACCTTTTCCAGACCGGCCTGCAACTGGCGAAAAACCAGAAGCTTCTGGAACCAAGCGACGACCTGCGAGATCGGCGCGCAGCGTTTGCCGCAGGGCTGCGCGATGTGGTGCACCGCATCGACACAATCGAATTGCAGGCCTGGATGCGAAACCGGCCATCCGATACGTCGGCCTCAGTTTCTTCGCTTCTTCAATCCTAGCAGCTTGCGGCCACCGTCCGGCCAGTCCGCGAGGGTTTCCACGAAAAGATCGCGTACGGCCTCAATGCGCTCATCGAGATCGTCCAAAGTCCAGTCCGCAACCGATATGGGCGGCAATACGGTCACCTCCACGGTGCCGGGTCGCATGAAGAAGGCATCGCGGGAGCCGATATCCTCGGCGTTGCGAATCACGATGGGTACGATGGGGATGCCGGCTGCCATGGCGATACGGAAGGCGCCCTTCTTGAATGGCAGGAGCTCGCGGGTCCGGGCGCGGGTGCCCTCAGGCGCGATAGCGATCGAGATCCCCTCTTTCGCCAGCTGCATGATCGGCTTCATGGTCTCGACCGCCTTCTTGCCATCCGCGCGGTCGATGAAGGCGACCTTCATCAGGCGACCGGCAGGTCCCATGATGGGATGACGCTCGAGCTCTTTCTTCGCGACACCGGTGAAGTCCGTCCGCAGTAGCTTGCCCATGATGAGGGCGTCGAAATTGGTCGTGTGGTTGAAGATGAAGACAGCCGGCCTGTGCGACCACAGGTTCTCCTCACCATCGACTTTCAGCTCTACGCCCGCGAGGGAGTGAATGATGTCCATCCAGGCAGGGGTCATGAAGTTGACTGCGGCACGGACATCATTGTTCATCAAGCCCGTTGCCGCAGCGAGCATACTCAAAGGCCCCAATGCGGAGAGCGCGGTCATTGTGCGCACGACGACTTCAGGCCGAGGAGCGCCCCTGCTCTCAAACTTCAGTATGGGCCAATTATGTGCCTTGGCCACCGTGGCGAGTCCCGACTGGGGATTGGTTGGCCTCGGATTGCCCACGCTCTTCATAAGAGGAACTTCCTCGTTCCCGTCGGCGTAGGCCCATGATCGGCGCAGATCGAGTTTCAACTTGGTGGCCAGCACCCTAACGGCGGTCGCCTTGCCTTCACCCCACATCGAAGCGCCCGCGGGCTTGCCGGTCAGGCGGCCGTCGCGCGCCTCGAAGCGCGTGCACAGGACGTGGTCG
The DNA here is from genome assembly GCA_964483585.1 of uncultured Flavobacteriaceae bacterium. Lineage (GTDB taxonomy): Bacteria > Pseudomonadota > Alphaproteobacteria > Micropepsales > Micropepsaceae > SZUA-430. The sequence continues at coordinate 3,581 of CAZABH010000044.1, read as the reverse complement.
AAGCCCAGGTGGCGTGCTGCTGGTTCGACCTGGAAGGCCGTCGCTGACGAGGCGAGAACCAGCGTGTGGCCCTTGGAGCGGTGCGCCTCGATGCGGCGCTTCATTTCGGGAAACAGGCGATCGTGGATACGCGCATGAAACAGGCTTTCGCCCTCATTCATCAGGTCACGCTCCTGCCGGCCCTTCCACTGGCGCCCGAGAAAAGCGATCAGGTCCTTGAAGTCCGCGCGCCCTGCCAAACCCTGCAGGGCCAGGCCGACCATGCCGGTGAGTTCTGCGAAACTGACCTGTCCGCGCAGGATGCGTGCTTGCGCGACATCGATGGCCGAGTAGCCGGCGATCAGCGTGCCGTCGAAATCGAACACGGCGCCAATCGACTTGCCCGAAGGCCCCTGAAGGATCTCCTCAACCGAACCCGGGCGTGCAGGAGCGGACAGCGGCGGCGAACGTCGCTTGCGCGGATTGGCCTGGGGCACAGGCTGCTTCTTCTCGGGTTCTGCGGTCATCACGTCTCTTACAGCCAACAGCTTACGCGGGGCCGTGGCACTCGGCAAAGCCAAACGGCCCTGAAGCTTAGAGCCCGAAGGGTAAAAATTCCCACACTTCCGCCTCGCCCATGGTTACAGGCGGGTTAATCCGCGAAGCCTTCCAACAGGCGGGGTCGTGCGGGTATGCGGTCGAGAAGTCCCATGAGCTCCGCTTTTGCCTGAGCATTGGAAAGCTGGTGTCGCTCAGCGAGGATCACCTCGTTCTTCATGGCGTGTTCCCAGCCCACCAGCTCGGTGACCCGCACTTTGTATCCATGCGCTTCGAGAAAGAGACCCCGGATCACGTTTGTCAGGTTGCTTGCGAATTCCCGGCGCTGGGTTGGGTGGCGCCAAAGCTGATGGAGCGCGTGCCTCGACTGACCCTCCAACTGACGGGCGATCTCGGCCTGGCAGCATGGGACGAGTGCGATGACCTTGGCCTCATGGCGCAAGGCAAAGGCTATGGCATCATCGGTTGCGGTATCGCAAGCATGTAGCGCGGTGACCATGTCGATGCGCCCCGAAACACTTGCAGTCGAGATGTCGGCCGTAAGGAACTCCATGCGCTCAAAGTTTGTGGTGACCGACAGATCCCGCGCCCGCGTTGTCAGCTCGTCGCGAGCCTCTACAGACAGGATGGATGCGGACGGGACTTCCCTAAATAGAAGATCGTAGAGGATGAAGCCCAGATAGGACTTGCCCGCGCCGAGATCGGCGAGGCGGGTGCTTTCCTGATCTGCAATCAGGCGGTCGAGTGGCTGACGGATCAGCTGGACCAGATGCTGCACCTGCTTCAGCTTGCGCCTGGAGTCGGCGTTCAGTTTCCCGTCGCGCGTCAGGATATGAAGCGCCTTCAGCAACTCCACTGACTGTCCTCGCCAGAGGTCCGCCAAGTCCCCACCCTCGCTGGTGGCTCTCGAGGGGCTGGATTTGGGGGGCTGCTTCTTCTGCATGGGTGGCTGTCTCATGGGCGCTCAGGGTATAAGGCGGCTTCTGCTACGGCAACCAACGCCGGGGGCGCGCGGCAAAAGCGATTACGGCCTACAAAGCGCGGTTTCCTGCAGAAACCAAGGCATTTTGCCGCTCGACAGCGCGGGCGCAAGCCGCTATTTCCTCGCGTTCCATGACAGACCTTTCGCTCATTCGCAATTTTTCCATCGTGGCCCATATCGACCACGGCAAGTCCACGCTTGCTGATCGGTTGATCGAACATTGCGGCGCGCTGGAAGCCCGCGAGATGAAGTCTCAGATCCTCGACTCGATGGACATCGAACGGGAACGCGGGATAACGATCAAGGCCCAGACTGTCCGGTTGAATTATCGCGCGAAGGACGGCAAGACCTATGTGCTGAACCTGATGGATACACCGGGCCATGTGGACTTCGGTTATGAGGTATCGAGGTGCCTTGCGGCGTGTGAAGGTGCTCTGTTGGTCGTCGACGCCAGCCAGGGTGTAGAGGCGCAGACACTTGCGAATGTCTACCAGGCGTTCGACGCGGGGCTCGAAATCGTTCCTATTCTCAACAAGATCGATTTGCCTGCAGCCGAGCCTGATCGCATCCGACAGCAGATCGAGGATGTTATCGGGATCGATGCCTCGGACGCCGTCCTTATTTCTGCGAAGACAGGCATTGGCATTCCGGATGTGCTGGAGGCGATTGTTACGCGCCTGCCGCCACCAAAGGGCGATGCGACCAAGCCGCTGAAGGCGCTGTTGATCGATAGCTGGTACGACCCCTATCTGGGTGTCGTGGTGCTGTTTCGTGTCGTCGACGGCGAGGTCAAGAAGGGACAGCGCTTCCGCATGATGGCAACCAACGCTGTCTATGAGATTGAGCGTCTGGGCGTTTTCACCCCCAAGCGCGTTGCGGTTGAGAAACTCGGTCCTGGCGAGGTCGGCTTCCTAACGGCTGCCATCAAGCAGGTTGCCGACACCAAAATCGGTGACACGCTGACCGACGAGCGAAAGCCAACCGATGCTCCCCTGCCCGGCTTCAAGCCTGCTCAGCAGGTGGTCTTCTGCGGTCTGTTCCCGGTCGATGCAGCTGAATTCGAGGAACTGCGTGAGGCCATCCAGAAGCTGGCGTTAAACGATGCCAGCTTCTCGTACGAGACCGAAACGTCGGCCGCACTTGGGTTTGGCTTCCGCTGCGGGTTCCTGGGACTGCTCCACCTCGACATCATTCGGGAGCGGCTCGAGCGTGAGTTCAACCTTACGCTCATCACGACGGCCCCGTCGGTCGTCTACAAGATTTTCATGACGAATGGACAGATGATCGAACTGCATAATCCGGCAGACATGCCTGATGTCGTGCATATCGATCATATCGAGGAACCCTGGATCCGCGCGACTATCCTGGTGCCTGACGAGTATCTGGGTGCCGTCCTGAAGCTCTGCGAAGACCGACGTGGCCGACAGGTGGACCTGACCTACGCGGGCAACCGTGCAATGGTAAAGTATGACCTGCCGCTGAACGAGGTCGTGTTCGACTTCTATGACCGGCTCAAGTCGGTTAGCCGCGGCTATGCCAGCTTTGATTATCATATCGAAGGGTATCAGGAGGGCGACCTCGTGAAGATGTCAATCCTGGTCAATGCAGAGCCGGTGGACGCCCTCTCGATGATCGTGAACCGGCAACGTGCGGAAATGCGCGGCCGGGCGATGTGCGAGAAACTGAAGGACCTGATCCCGCAGCACCTGTTCCAGATTCCGATCCAGGCTGCGATCGGCGGCAAGGTCATCGCACGCGAAACGATCCGCGCTCTGCGCAAAGACGTAACCGCGAAGTGCTATGGCGGCGACATCTCGCGCAAGCGCAAGCTTCTGGACAAGCAGAAGGAAGGCAAGAAGAAGATGCGCGAGTTCGGCAGCGTCGAGATCCCGCAAGAAGCCTTCATCGCCGCCCTCAAAATGGATGGCAATTGAGGCGCTTTCGAGCGGTTGCCCTGCAATCGCCGAAAAGCCTCATCCCCGCGCAGGCGGGGATCCTTGGCCCGCGCAGGCGGGGATCTCTGCGCCGCGCAGGCGCTGGGGGCCTTGATCTGACCCGTCGA
>CAZABH010000043.1:0-22053 GCA_964483585.1 uncultured Flavobacteriaceae bacterium | reverse complement strand
ACGGCCTCGAGCAGCGCGTGGAAGGGCTGCATGTCGCCCGCGGCTGCGGCGGCCAGCGCCTCTTCGACCTTGTGGTTGCGCGGGATGACGACGGGGTTGGCCTCGCGCATCAGCCGGGTGGCGGCCTCGGGCGGGCCGGGCTGGCGCGTGCGGCGGGCGGTCCAGGTGGCCTGCCAGTCTCGGAAGGCGTCATCGTCGATGGCGTTTTTTCCTTCCGTGAGATCGCGGAAGGTGCGCGTGTGGTCGGCGCCGGTGTCCTGCATCCACTGCATCAGCGTCTGCGCGAGGGCGAGGTCGCCCTCTTCCTCGTTCTGCAGGCCGAGCTTGCGGCGCATGATGGAGAGCCAGGCCTCGTTGAGCGCGGGACCGAATGTGCCGATTGCAGCCTCGGCCTTTGCGATGGCGGCGGTCTCGTCGGTGTCGAGCAGCGGCAGCAGGGCTTCGGCGAGGCGGGTCAGGTTCCATTGTGCGATGCGGGGCTGGTTGCCATAGGCATAGCGGCCCTGCGTGTCGATCGAGGAGAAGACCGTGTCGAGGGCGAAGCGGTCCATGAAGGCGCAGGGGCCGTAGTCGATCGTCTCGCCACTGATGGTCATGTTGTCGGTGTTCATCACGCCGTGCACGAAGCCCACGCCCATCCATTGGGCGACGAGGCTGGCCTGGCGCGCGATCACCGCCTGAAGGAAGGCTAGATACGGGGTCTCGTGCGTGCCGAGATGCGGGTCGTGGCGTTCGATCGCATAGTCGGCCAGCGCCCTGAGCCCTTCCCCGCCTTTGCTTCCGGCTGCGTATTCGAAGGTGCCGACGCGCAGGTGACTTGCGGCGACGCGCGTGAGGATTGCGCCTTGCAAGGATGTCTCGCGGTGAACGGGCTCACCGGTGGCTGCGACGGCGAGACTGCGGGTTGTCGGGATACCCAGGGCGTGCATCGCCTCGCTGATGATGTATTCGCGCAGCATGGGACCCAAGGCCGCGCGGCCGTCACCGCGGCGCGAGAAGGGCGTGCGGCCGGCGCCCTTGAGGTGGATGTCATGGCGCGTGCCGCCGGGGGCCGTCTGCTCGCCCAGAAGAATGGCGCGGCCATCGCCCAGCATTGCGAGGTTGCCGAACTGGTGGCCGGCATAAGCCTGCGCGATCGGGTCTGCGCCGGGCGGCAGCGTGTTGCCGGTGAAGAGTGCCGCGAGGTCGCCTTCGTCTGCACCGTCGAGGTCGAGGCCCAGCTCGCGCGCGAGGCTCGTGTTCAGGATCACGAGGCGGGGGCTCTGCACGGGGGTGGGATTGATGCGCGCGAACAAGTGGCCGGGCAGCGTCGCGTAGGTGTGGTGGAGGTTCCAGCCTGTGCCGTGTGCTGGCGTTGTCATGGGCTGGCGGTCTCGGGTTGGGCGTTTGCGATGGAGGTCACGTGGGTGGGGTTGGTTGCTGACCTTGCGTGGGCCGTCGTGTTCAGCGGACGATGACCTGGGCAAGGAACTGCGTGCTCGCGGCTTCACCGGCGGTAAGGTCGCGCCGGATCGCCGAGCTGCCGCCGGGGTTCCAGGGATCGCGCACGGTGATGGCGGTGATCTGGCTGCGCCCATAGGCGTCGGCGAGGTAGGTCATTGCTGTCATGACGGTTGCATGCCCAAGCGCACCGTTGATGAGGGGAATGCCGCTGGCAAGCGATTTGGCCGCCTGCGCTGCGGCGTTCGGTGCGTAGACACCGAACTGAAGGTCTACCAATGGCTGCGCGTCGGCAAGGAATTGCTGTCCATTATCGGCTGTCCATGCGCCACGTGCCGCTGCAATTATCTGCGGGCCGAATGCCGGTGCACAGATGTTGCCACCGAAGATTTTTGCCACGATGCGCTGCTGGGAAACCCTGACACCGTAATAGGCGAATATGCTCGAGAGGCAGGCCGCCCAGCACCATTGCTGGCATTCCTGGCTTTCTGCGCCCTGAACCGCGATCGACGGCAAGCCGACCTGACACTGGTTCACGCCCATGGCCACCGGCATGCATTGCATGGCGGCCTGCGCGACGCTGGCCGCCGCCATCGAGGCAGCACCCGCCAGCACGAGATTGCGCCTTGTCACTCCTGTCCGGTTCATGATGCCCCCTTACGACGTTGAGTGTGACGTACCACGGGGCGCAATGGAATGGCTCGTCGGCATTTTGATGGCGCGGCTGACTTGCCGCCTGCGAGGGCATCGAATTCGTGGGTGGTCCACCATCGTGGACCATACCTTTGGTGCCCCTGGCCGGAATCGAACCAGCACGCCGTTGCCGGCAACAGATTTTGAGTCTGCCGCGTCTACCAGTTCCGCCACAGGGGCCCATTCGAGGTTGCGCGGCTGGTAGGCGGGATCGGGTAACCAAGCCCCTCGCGCAAGGGGGCGCATATTAGGGCGCCGCGGCCTTTCGTCAACACGGGTTTTTGGGCTTTTTTTCGGGCAGGCGGGGTTTGTCGGGGGCGTGGGATCGACCCTATATTGGACGCATGAGCCGTTCCCTGCTTCCTCCGGGCCTCGATGCGATCGTCGGTGCGCGCGCATTTTTTGCGGTGGCGCTGCTGGCGCTTGCGAATTTCATCATCATCGGGGCCTGGACATTCCAGGTCCTGGGCGGGCTTGCGCCCTGCCCGCTTTGCCTCGAGCAGCGGGTTCCTTGGTACCTGCTCATTTTCGTGGGGTCGGCGCTGACCTATGGTGTGGTCAATGGATGGTCGCAGCGTGTGCTGGCCGTGCTGTTTGCTGTTGCGCTTGGGCTTGCGCTTTGGGCTGCTTATGGCGGGCTGTTTCATGCGGGTGTTGAGTACAAGTGGTGGAAGGGGCCCGAGACCTGCACAGGTGGTGGCGTCGTCGCGCCCAATCTGGACCTTAACCAGCTTCGCAATACAATCGTGCCGATGTGCGACGAGGTTCCGTGGTCGCTGTTCGGCATTTCTCTGGCGGGCTTCAATTTCCTGTTTTCGCTTCTGGGTGCGGGGCTTTCGGGCCTCGGCCTGTGGCGCGTCTTGAAAGGTTGATCGGCATGAGCACATTGCCCAAGGCATCACCCCGGCACATGGGACCCGACGCCGCCGCAAAGAACCTGGCACGGATGCTGCGCGTGGATCATGCAGGCGAGCATGGCGCTGTCCAGATCTATCGGGGACAGCTGGCCGTGCTGGGGCGCACGGCGTCGGCCTCGACGATCCGGCACATGGAGGCGCAGGAGCAGGCGCATCTGGAGACGTTCGACCGGCTGATCGTGGAGCACAGGGTGAGGCCGACGATCTTTTCGCCGGTGTGGCATGTCGCAGGTTTTGCGCTGGGCGCTGCCACGGCGCTTCTGGGCGAGAAGGCCGCGATGGCGTGTACGGCGGCGGTCGAGGACGTGATCGACGAGCACTATGCACAACAGATTGTGGCGCTGGAGGCAGACGGTGCGCCGTCGCAGGCGCTGAAAGAGACGCTGCAGTCGTTCCGCGCCGACGAGATTGCCCATCGGGATACAGCACTTTCCCATGGGGCGGAGGAGACGCCTGGGTACAGCCTATTGTCGGGTGCCATCAAGGCTGGGTGCAGGCTTGCCATCAGGCTTTCGGAGCGATTCTGAGCATGGCTTCGAGCGATGAGGCTTTCCTGCGCCGACAGGCTGCATCCCATCCGCGGCGGGCGACGGCCGCGGATCTGGAGCGCGCTGCGGATACGCTTGCGGCCGCGTTTCGCGATGATCCAGTGACATCATGGCTCGGGCGCAAGGACAAGCGGCGCGACGAGGGGCGGCGCGCCTTGTTCGGGCACCTGGTCGAGGCGCTGGGGTTGGCTGGAAACGAGTTGTGGCTGGCAGATGATTACAGCGCCGTTGCGCTGTGGGTGCCGCCGGCACGCGCCGACCTCAGGATTCCCATCCGCGACGAGTTGCGGCTGCTGCGTACCATGATCCGCTTCACGGGGCTTGGCGGGCTGTGGCGGGCAAGCGCGTTCCGGCAGGTGGCCGACAAGTATCACCCGAAAGACCAACCGCATTTCTACCTGATGACGCTGGGTGTCGACCCGCAATTCCAGGGACAGGGTCTTGGGTCGTCGCTTCTTGGCGCTACGCTGGCGCATGTCGATGCGCAGCGCCTGCCCGCCTATCTTGAATCATCAAGCCCCAAGAACGTTCCCCTGTATCGGCGGCACGGTTTCGAGGTGACGAGCGAGTTTCGTCCGCGCTCGGACGGTCCACCGATCTGGGGAATGTGGCGGGCGGCGAAGTAGCCGGCTCCGGCCTCAGGGCTCGAGTTCGCTGTCCCAGTAGAGATAGTCAGCCCAGGAATCGTGAAGGTAGTTCGGTGGAAACAAGCGCCCGTTGGCGTGCAGCAGCGACACCGTGGGCTTGTGCGGGCGCTGGTGGGGGAACATACCCGCCTGATGGGGCATCTTCCCGCCCTTGAAGAGATTGCAGGGCGAACAGGCCGTGACGACGTTCTCCCATGTCGTGCGCCCACCGCGCGAGCGCGGGACCACGTGGTCGAAGGTGAGTTCGTTGGCTGTATGCGAGCGACCGCAGTACTGGCACTGAAAGCGGTCACGCAGGAACACGTTGAAGCGCGTGAAGGCGGGGTGGCGCGAGGGCTTTACATAGGATTTGAGCGATACAACCGAAGGCAGGCGCATCTCGATGTTCGGCGAGTGGACCACGCGATCATATTCCTCGGCGATGTTCACGCGGTCCATGAAGACCGCCTTGATCGTGTCCTGCCACGACCAGAGGGACAGCGGGAAGTACGACAACGGTCTGAAGTCCGCGTTCAGAACCAACGCCGGGAAGGCATCGGGCGCGCGCTCCGATGCGACGATCACGATACACACTCCGTCCGGGCGAGATGATTGAAGGCCTGCTTCCTTTCGATCAAACGCGGTTGGCGTCCTACAAGCCTAGCGAAGGCAGTGGCGCGCATGCAAGGGTCATGATTCTGTCTTAAACCTTGAGCGCAACCGGCGCTGAATCCTGCGATTTTCCCAGTTTTCCGGCGTACGCGTCGGCGAGGAATTTCCCTGCGAGGTCCAGGCCATCCGGGGCAATGCCGTGGCCTACCCCGCGCGAGACGTGCCAGGCGGCGTGCACGCCGGCGGCGCCGAGGCCTTGCGCCGAAGCGAAAAGCGCGTCGACCGGGATGACATCGTCGGCATCGCCGTGAACAAGCAGTACTGGCGGGCGCGCCGTAATCTGTTCCGCCAGGCGGTCGGCACCGGCGAGCACACCCGAATATCCAACAATGGCTGCCGGGGACACCTTGCGCCTGAGACCTACATGCAATGACATCATGGTGCCCTGGCTGAAGCCGACGAGGGCGAGCCGCGAGGGGTCGAGGTCGAGGCGTGCGAGCTCGGCGTCGATGAAGGCTTCAAGCACGGGAGCGGCCTTCGCAACGCCGCGGGCCATCTCGGCCGGGTCGAGGCGCGTGATGCCGAACCACTGATAGCCCATTGGCGACATGTCGCAGCGCTCGGGCGCGTGGGGCGAGACGAAGGCGGCCGTTGGCAGCAGGCGCTGCCAGTGCTGGCCAAGGCCGATCAGGTCGTTCCCGTCGGCGCCGTAGCCATGGCAGAAGACGACGAGGCGATCAGCCTTGCCGCTGGCGGCGGGTAGGCGTGGTCCTGTGAGCTGCGGTGTCATGGAGGCTCCTCATCGCTGTCTGCGTGAACTTAGGCATTGGCGCGCCGATCGGCTAGAGTGACTGCATGGCTCCCGAGACCACACGCTTTGCCCCCTCGCCCACGGGCTTTTTGCACCTTGGCCATGCCTATGCCGCGCTGTTTGCGGCCGATATCGCGCGGGAAAGCGGCGGGCGCTTCCTGGTGCGCATGGAGGATCTGGATCGCGTGCGCTCGAAGCCGGCGTTTGAGGCAGAGATCCTCGACGACCTGCGCTGGCTGGGGCTTTCGTGGGAGGAACCCGTCTGGCGGCAGTCAGAGCGGACGGCGGCGTATCTTGTGGCACTGGAGCGGCTCAAGGGGCTGGGGCTCGTCTATCCGTGTTTCTGCAGCCGAAAGGACATCGAGTCGGAGGTCGCGCAGGCCATGGGCGCTCCGCAGGGGCCGGACGGGCCGCTCTATGCGGGAACGTGCCGGGGGCTTCATGATGCCGAGCGGCGGGCGCGGGTGGAGACGGGCGCGCCCTTTGCCTGGCGGCTCGACGCGGCGCGTGCGGCGAGCCTCGCGGGGGCGCTTTCATTCGAGGAAACGGGAGCCGGGCCGCAGGGCGAGCGCGGCGTGATCGCTGTGGATGGGCTGACCTATGGCGACGTCGTGCTGGCGCGCAAGGACGGCGTGATCTCGTATCATCTGGCCGTGGTGGTGGATGATGCGGACCAAGGGGTCACGCTGGTTACGCGAGGCCACGACCTCTTTGCGTCTGCGCATGTGCACCGCCTGCTGCAGGCGCTGCTCGGGCTGCCTGTGCCACGCTACCGGCATCACCGGCTGATCCTTGATGCGCAGGGCAAGCGGCTCGCCAAGCGGGACGACGCGACGAGCCTCAAGGTGCTGCGGGCGCTGGGAGAGACGCCAGAGGGGATCCGCGCGCGGCTGGGGCTTACCAGTCGTTGAGGGCGCTGAACCTGATGAAGCCCGCACGGGACGCCCACTCGCGCCACAACACGATGAGGCGCTCGGTGTCGCGCGGGGAATTCAGCCCGCGGCCGATGCCCAAGATCTGCATTTCCTGACAGCCGACGAATGGCGCGTTCACGGGTGGTGGCAGGGTCGCGTTCCAATTCCTGAGATTGGTCACCTGCGAGTCCTCGACGCCGTCGGTTGCAAGGATCACGTAGGTCTCTTCCTTTGCGCAACTGAGGACGCGCGACATGTTCTGAAGGAAGGGGACGATGTTGGTGTAGGGTTGCGCCTGGAGCTTGCCGGCGCGGATGCGAGCCGGGATTGTCGCTATGACCTGAGACACAAGGCCAGCAATGTCCTGCGCCCTGGCCGTCTTTGGTGCTATCACTACGTCGAGAGTGATCGAGGTATTGGCCTCGCCGTTGTAGCTGCCAAAGGACCTGAGCAGCACGCGAGAACGCGGGCTGAGCTCGGCAACCAGCGGGCGGATGCGCTCGGCCACGCGCCTGGCAAAGTCGTCATCGCGCACCAGCGGATTGGACTGGGACAAGTCAACGCCGATCAGCAATGTGCGCGGGCCCGCCTTGGCCAGAAGCTGGGGCGCTTGTTGGTAGGGGCTCCAGTTTATCCCCTGTGCCTGGGCGTTGGCCCAGCCCGCAATCACCCACACGCTCATCAGGATGAAGGCTGAGATAATGTGCCAGGAGAGTTCCCAGAAAAAACGCAATCTACCCATGATCGACTTTCGCTCCCCTTTGCGGTTCAATCCCCACACGGTCTCCGCGGCTTGTCACGAGACAGACCGGAGACGTGACGTCGGCGCGTCGCCATGGGACGTATCTCCGCCCCCGACCTTCGCCGCTTCCGTCATGATGTGGGACAGTAGTCTCTCGGTTCTGGTGGCGTCCAGCCTGCTGTCCACAACCCCTGCCGTGTAGGAGGTCAGGAACTCGTTCACCTTTGCTTCGGTTGAACGCTCGGAGCGGCCGCCACCACGCGAGGTGCTTGCCGACGCGCGGCCCTGCCTTATCGATGGGTCTTCCGCAGCAAAGGATGCGTATTCGGCGTTCAGTCGACGGCCCAACTCGGCCTCTTCGTGGTGGTCATAGATGGCGCCACCAGACCACGCCGAGTAGGCGCGGAGTGCGCCGTCAAGCGAGATTGCGCCAATCGAGGCGACGATGATGAAGATGACACTGAGTGAGACCAGTCGGATGGCTGTCTCGTGCTCGCGCAGGACGGCGACATCCTCTGAGACCTCTGGCTTTGCAGCCGGCTCGACGCCCATGCTTCGAGAGAACTGCTCCAAGGCTCGCGACGATTCCGTTGACTCTGCCGCGAAGACCTTGGAGCCATCCGGCATGCTGTTGTTCGCCCAGATGATACCGATACCCATCAGCATCGCGAAGGCCACAACAAAGACAATGGTCGAATAAGCCCAGCGCCCATACTTGGCGACAGTCGCGGAGAAGGGCTTCAGCGAGATGACATAATGGATGGCGAGAGTTGCAAAGAGGACCTGGGCCGACTTTGCGGCGACCGAATTGGCCATCGACGGCGGAACCTCGCCGAACTCGTTCGACAGAAGGCGGGACCAGAATTCGTGAATGATGGCATAATCGACATAGAGCGCGAGGCCGAAGACAGCGAAGCCGACGATGACCAGGGTCCAGTGATGGAAATTCGACCTTCTGACCCGATCAACAAGGACCTCGCGCCGCTTGCGGAATTCAGTGTCGTCAGTGTCTTGAACCTGGCTGCGAAGCAGGGCTTGGGAAACCTGCACCCCCCTGTACCCCAGATCATAAGCAACCTGATTTGCGACGGCGGCGGTTCGATTGCGGGCCATTGTTCTTGTCCCCTCTAGCGACGCGTTCTTCGTCGCAAGTTGTGTTGGCGCGAGGCGACTTGCCTCACGGTAAATGATCACTCCCAGAGTGGGGCGGGATTGGGATCGGGTTACGGCGAAATTGTGGCGGGCGGGGACGGCGATGCATTCGGCTGTGGGTGTTGCCGCGCGATGACGGATAGGACGTCCTGCCGATACACCAAATCGTGGCAGTGTCTCTGCTTGTCAAGAGCGACCCCGAAGCCTCACTTCTTGAAGGGTGTTCTTGGCGCGCGAACCACTCTAGATTTCGGCATCAGCGCCTTTCGAGATGGAACCCCTCCCCTTGACCCCAGAAGCCCCAACCCGCCTCCTGCGCGCGCTGAACACGGTCGAGCGCGTCGGTAACAAGCTGCCGGATCCGGTCAGCCTGTTCATTCTGTCCATCATCATCGTGATGGTGCTGTCGGCGTTCCTGGCGGCGGTGGGTGCCAGCGGCATCAATCCGGCGAATGGCGAGCTTGTCAAAGCCGTCAACCTGCTTGATTCGGCCCAGATCCGGCGGCTTCTGGTCGAACTGCCGCAGATCCTGACCTCTTTCCCGCCGCTCGGCGTGGTGCTGGTCGTCATCATCGGGTCAGGGCTGGCTGAGCGGTCGGGATTCTTTGCGGCGGCGCTGAAGGGCCTGGTACGGGCTGTCCCACGTCCCCTCATGACATTGACCGTCGTCTTCGCCGGCGTACAAGCCAATATCGCGTCGGATGCTGGCTATGTCGTTCTGATCCCTCTCGCAGCTGTGGTGTTTGCCTCGATGGGACGGCACCCGGTGGCGGGTCTGTCGGCTGCGTTCGCGGGTGTAGCGGGCGGGTTTGCAGCTAATTTTGCCATCACGCCGGGAGACGGGATCCTTTCGGGTATGACCCAGGCGGCAGCGGCGCTGATCGACAAGGACTACAAGGTCCAGATCACGGCGAACTGGTACTTCCTGTCGGCGCTTGTACCGGTTTATGTCATTATCGGAACGCTTGTTTGTGAGCGTATCGTCGAACCCCGACTGAATGCGGGCGTACCTTGGACGCGGGTGGTCGAGCCACCGACGGACAAAGATGCAGAGGCGCGCGAGCGACGGGGCCTGCGCTTTGCCGGGATCGGCTTTGCGCTGGTGGTCGCGCTGGTGGTCGCGCTGGCCTGGGGGCCGGGATCGCCGTTGCGTGGGGATGACGGGGCGTTTGATCCGCTGTTCAAGTCGATGGTCGCGATCATGCTGCTCGTGTTCCTTGCCTGCGGCATCGGCTATGGCGTGGGCGCTGGCGTCATCAAGTCGGACAAGGATGCAGTCGGGATGGCTGCCAAGGGCGTCGGCGAGATCAGTGCCTATCTGGTGCTGGTGTTCTTTGCCGCCATCTTCGTGGCGCTGTTTTCCTGGTCGAACATGGGAACACTGCTTGCTATCTCGGGCGCTGAGACGCTGAAGGGCCTCGGGCTGCATGAGGCGCCGGTCCTGCTGTTGGTTGGTGTCGTCCTGCTTGCCATGGCGTGTGACATGCTGATCGGCAGCGCATCGGCCAAATGGGCTATCCTGTCCCCTATTCTTGTGCCGATGTTCATGCTGCTCGGGATTGCGCCGGAGGCGACACAGGCAGCCTATCGCGTGGGCGATTCAACGACGAACATGATCACGCCCTTCATGAGCTATTTCCCTCTGATCCTCGTCATGGCGCGAAAGTACATGCCAGACTACGGGATCGGCTCGATGGTGGCGCTGATGCTGCCCTATACAGTTGGCTATTTCCTCGCGGCCGTGACGTTCTTCATCGGCTGGTTCCTGCTCGGCCTGCCCTTCGGGCCGGGGGTCGAGAATTTCTATGTGCCGCAGGGAGCTGCGCCCTAGAATATCTCAACCGACCTGCGCGAGGTCGAAGCTGTTCCAGAAGACCAGCACGGCAGCCGTGTTCCCCTCGATGTGCGCCGCTCCGGCCTCGAGCGCCGAGGCCAGGTCGCGCTTGCCTGTGAGAATGTCGGCCCAATCCTCTGGCGACATGCTGATCGTCGCGGTGGCGCCGCTGCCGTCGGTTGGACAGGCGACGGCGTTGCGAACGTGAAGGCCGGTCGCGCCGGCGTTCGTGAAGTCAAAGCGCACATGGTGGTCGACGCCGTCGGCGCGGACAGGGTCGAGGAGAACACGCAGCGTATGCACCGCTGCGCAGGGGTTGGCGATGACGGCCGGGCGGCGGAAACGGTGGCCTCGGAAGCGGTCCATGGGGCCCGAGCCCTCGAGGTCGCGCGCCTGCGTCAGTGCCCAGCAGCGGATGTTGGCCGCGGGCGAGCCCTGGCCGATGCGGCGCAGGCTGTCTGCAAGGCGGTTTCGGTCGGCGCGCGCGGTGGTGGCGTCGGGATCGGGGTCGCGGACCAGCCAGGTGCCGAGTTCCGTTGCCCAGCGCAGGTCGCCTTCGGCCAGCGCTTCTTCCAGCTGCCGGCGAACATTCGCATGGCCGCCGAAGCCCTTGATCAGGCGGCGGGCGCGCTCGAGAGGCGGCAGCGGGAAGAGCTTCGCCGGGTCGCCGTCGAACCAACCCTTGAGGCCGTTGTGGATCTGGCGCACGTGATGTTCGGCCACGCCGTATCGTTCGGTCGTGAGCCAGTCCTCGTCATAGAGCGCGGGAAGTTTCACCCGCGCGGCGATCTCGTCAGCCGTCCAGCCCTTGTTCATGCCGCGCACGGTCTGGTCCCAGAGGAACTGGATCGAATCGCGGTAGCGGCGCGCGCGCGTGGCGATGGCCTCGCGGCCTTCCAGCGGCGGGCCGTGCGCACAGAGCAGATGATCAGCGCCGAGGCTGGCGAGGTGGTCGAGGCCTGCGAGCAGGATGCGCGGGTCGCGGTATTCCTCACCCCGGATCGCGAACACATTGAAGAGCGCGGGCCAAAGGATATTCTGCACGGCCACGCCGAGTGCGGGGAACCAGAAGGTCACGGAGTCCGTCGCATCCGAGGGGGCCGGCGTCACGTGCACCTCGAGGCCGGCGACCTGCCAGCGTGTGGCTACTGCGGTCGTGACCGTGGGGGGCTCGAAGCCTGGCGAAAAGGGTGCGTGCTCGGGGAAACGGAAGGCGAGCCCCAGGCCGACATTCACGAGCGCGTCTGGCCCGTCGGCGGGCAGGTTCATGCCGAATTGCTCGACCAGTCCGCGGCCATAGAAGGGGCCGATCTCGTCGGCGACGCGGGCGCGGTTCGCGACGATGCCATCGTGGGCGAAGACGGGGAGCTTTCGGCCTGCCTCCTCGAAGATGGCGCGCGTGCCGGCGACATAGTGGAAGTGGGTGTACATGACGGCGACGACGGGCTTCTGCGTGACGGCGCGCAGTTCCTTGAGTGCAGCGCGCATTTCCTCGACGCACTCGCCCGTGTCGATGGCGATCAGCCCCTCGGGGCCCTCGATGAAGGTCTGGTTCGACAGGCCATTGCCGACGAGACACCAGACGCCGGGCCGGGGCGCATAAAGCCTGCGCTCGAGCCGCGCACGGTGCTCGACATGAAGCCTGTGGCCGCGAGCGCCGTTGGCGGCGGTGACGACGCTGTCGGGATTGTTCTCGAAACTGCGGACAGGCTTGTGAACGTCGACGGCCATGGGAGCTCCCCTCGCCGCCGGCAGATGGATGTCATGCCCGTTCGGCGATGTCGAGCATATCACCCATGATCGCGTTGAGGTCAAAGTCCTTGGGCGTGTAGATGCGCGTGACGCCGAGGGCCTTGAGGTCGGCCTCGTCCTCGGGTGGTACGATGCCGCCGACGATGACAGGTGTCTTCGACAGGCCTGCGGCCTTCAGTTCGCGCATCACCTCGGCGACGAGCTCCTTGTGGCTGCCGGAGAGGATTGAGAGGCCGATCACGTGCGGGTTCTTCGTCTTCGCGGCGGCGGCGATCTCGGCCGGGGTCAGGCGGATGCCGTCATAAGCGACGGCAAAGCCGCAGTCGCGGGCGCGGAAGGCGATCTGCTCGGCACCGTTCGAATGGCCGTCGAGGCCGGGCTTGGCGACCAGGAGTGCGGGCGGACGGCCCAGCCTTGCGGACACAGCCTTGGCGCGTTCGCGAAGGGCGCCGATCTGTTCGTCGTTCGACAGGCGCGGGGTGGCGGCGACGCCGGTCGGGGCGCGGAACTCGCCGAAGGCCTCGCGCAGCGCACCGGCCCACTCGCCCGTGGTCACGCCGGCCTTGGCACAGGCGATCGAGGGTTCCATGATGTTGCGACCATCGGCTGCGGCGGCGCGCAGGGCGTCGAGTGCTGTCGTGACGGCGCTGGCGTCGCGGGTTGCACGCCAGGCGTGGAGACGCTCGACCTGGTCACGCTCGGCCGACGCATCGACCGTTACAACCGCTGACGAGCCGCCCGAGAGCGCGGGCGCGGCGCCTTCCTGGTAAGCATTCACGCCGACCACGGTCTGCTCGCCGGTTTCGATGGCCGAGACGCGCGCGGCGTTCGATTCAACGAGGCGCTCCTTGATGTAGCCGGTCTCGACGGCGGCGATCGCGCCACCCATGCCGGCAATCCGTTCCAGTTCGGCCAGGGCTTCGCGCTTGAGCTCGTCGACCTTGGCGCGGATGACCGGCGAGCCGTCGAAGAGGTCGCCATATTCGAGGAGGTCGGTCTCGAGGGCGAGGATCTGCTGGGCGCGCAGCGACCATTGCTGGTCCCAGGGGCGCGGCAGGCCCAGGGCCTCGTTCCAGGCGGGCAACTGCACCGAGCGGGCGCGTGCGTTCTTCGAAAGTGTCACGGCCAGCATCTCGATCAGGATGCGGTAGACGTTGTTTTCCGGCTGCTGCTCGGTGAGGCCGAGCGAGTTCACCTGCACGCCATAGCGGAAGAGAAGATCCTTCTCGCCCGTCACGCCATAGCGGGTGCGGCCGAGGTCTTCCCACAGCTCGGTGAAGGCGCGCATCTTGCAGACTTCGGTCACGAAGCGGATGCCCGCGTTCACGAAGAAGGAGATGCGCCCGAAGATGCGCCCGAACTCGGCCGGGGCCACCTGCCCGCTTGCCTTGACGGTGTCGAGGATGGCGGTGGCGGTGGCCAGTGCATAGGCCAATTCCTGCACCGGCGTCGCGCCAGCTTCCTGCAGGTGGTAGGAGCAGACGTTCACCGGGTTCCACTTGGGCATCTCGCGGCAGGTAAACGCGATCGTGTCGGCGGTCAGGCGCAGCGAGGGCTTGGGCGGATAGATGTAGGTGCCGCGCGAGAGATATTCCTTGATGATGTCGTTCTGGGTCGTGCCCTGGAGGTCCTTGCGGGGGACACCCTGCTCGTCGGCGACGGCGATGTAGAGCGCGAGCAGCCAGGGGGCTGTCGCGTTGATCGTCATCGAGGTGTTCATGGTACCGAGCGGGATCGCCTCGAAGAGCGTGCGCATGTCGCCCAGGTGCGATACGGGGACACCGACCTTGCCGACCTCGCCCCTGGCGCGCGGGTCGTCGGAATCGTAGCCCGTCTGCGTGGGCAGGTCGAAGGCCACCGACAGGCCCGTCTGGCCGCGGGCGAGGTTCTGGCGGTAGAGGGCGTTGGAGGCGCTGGCGGTCGAGTGGCCGGCGTAGGTCCGGAAAATCCAAGGCTTGTCACGCATGCGCCGACCCTCGCTCGTTCATGCCGCAGTGCAGCATTGCTGGTTTAGCAGGAGCGCGGGGCGGTTTCAATTCGGGGGGCGGTCGGGCCTCGGCGCCGCGTCAACACGCCGGTGCGATCAACCGAGACAAACGTCTCTGGATCCACTAGGCAACGACTTCAACGAAAGAACGACCTACCATGAAGAAGAACAAGAAGGGCCTGCCTCCACCTTATGTGGAAGCGACGAAGGACATGCGCCATGAGGGCACGTTCGAAGTCCAGGTCCCTGTTCCCAACCGCGTGAAGCCCACCCGGGTGCCACGCCTGTTCGACAGCGAAGCCGCGGCCTTGTCCTGGATGCACAGCCCCGAAGGCGAGGATGCGATCAGGTTGATCCTGAAGGAAGCGGGGGCTTAGGCTGTCTGCTTCGTCTTGCGGAGTTACATAGCGGGTTCTCGCGGCCTTGACTGCGTGATGGGCTTGGCGCTTCATTCCGCTTGTCACCCAAGGATCATGCTGATGCGTCGCCTCACCTTCTGTGCCCTTGCCCTGCTTTCCCTGTCGGCCTGCGTTGCCGATGATGCTGGTGCGCCTTCCGGTTCGGCTCCGCTTGCCGCCGCACAGGATGCGGCTGCGCTCAAGGCGTGGGAGCAGTGGAAGGCTGACGAGAATGCCGCGTGGTCGACGAGGGAATTCGCCATCCTGAAGATCGACGATGCCGTCTACCTGAACGAGGGACAGGGTGCGGTGCTGAAGACGCGGGCTGATGCGCGGAAGTCTTACCGGTGGGAGATGGGCGGCAAGCCGCGTGGCGCGGTGCTGTCGATCCGGCATGAAGGCGGCAAGGCTGTCGTCGTGAAGGGAAAGAAGCGCGAAACATTCAGCCTCGATGCCATGCAGCGCGTGAACGTCGCCGAAGGCGTCGACATCCGATTCGGGCTCACGCAGGTGGCGCCGGGCGTAAACGGGCTGCGCGTCATGGCCTACAATCAGGCGCATCCTGAGGCGAAGGCGTTCACAGGGCTCAGCCATTTTGCCTATGATGCCCGTGCGGTGGTCGAGGCGAAGGTAGAGCTGGCACCAAGCGCCGAGGCCGTCGACTTCCAGACCTCGCGCGGGTGGCTGAAGCGCATCAATCGCGTCGCCACGGCCTCGTTCACACTCCATGGCAAGCCCGTGAAGCTTGGCCTCTACAGCGACGACACGGACCCGAAGAAGGTCAAGCGCCTGTCGGCCTTCTTCCATGACGAGCTCAGCGGCGGGGAAACCTATGGCGTGGGGCGGTATCTCGATGTCGATGTCAACGGTGTCCCCGAGACGCTGACCATCGACTTCAACCGCGCCTATAACCCCAATTGCGCGCGCTCGCCGCACTATAACTGCCCGGTGGCGGTGGAGAAGATCCCTGTTGCCCTGCGCGCGGGGGAGATGGCGCCGCCGAAGCACTGAGGGATTGTGATCGATCCGGGTCGTCGCTCTGCTGCATCACCGCTGCAAAGACGTGGGTGGTCTGCCTGCGCAGACCATGACCGCGTTTTTCATTTTCAAAACAAAGTCCGTCATGGTGCGCGAAGGCGCACCACCCACGTCGTTTCAGCAATAACAGAGCGTCATCCGTTTCGCGGATCGCTCGCTTGCGCCCGCGTCCGGGATGACGGTGGTGGAGTGGCGGAGAGGAACTCCCTCCCCGACGCGTGCCGCGTCGGTACTCCCTCGCAAGCGAGGGAGAGACGTGCGTTTCCTCCTCACATAGTGAGTAGGTGGATGCAGCAGCGTCAGCTGCTGCAGACGGAGGAGTTCCTCGGCGCAACTTTAGCGGGGTCCCGGATCGCTCGCTTTGCTCGCGTCCGGGATGACCAGAACTGGGGGAATGAGAGTTCACTCTCAGCGAATTAAGTGCACTCCAGCACTGTCACCGAATTCCGGCCTGGTCTAGGAGGAAGGCGGCGATGAAGACGGCTTCGCCGGAGGCGGCAATGCGGCCGGTGTCGCCGGCGTGGCCGGCGGTCATGTTGACGCGGAAGAGAAGGCGATTCTGATCGGTCTTCAAGCGGCGAAGACGGGCAACCCATTTCGCCGGACCGGCATAGCCCACGGATCCATCGTTATAGGCGGCTGTGACAAGCATGGCGGGATAGGCGCGGGCTTCGACCTGGTCGTAGGGCGAGTAGCCGCGGATGAAGGCATAGTCGCCGGGATCAGCCGGGTTGCCCCACTCGTCATATTGCAGCGTGGTGCCGGGCTGCTGGTCGTCGAGCATGCGCGAGAGGATGTCGGCGCCGGGCTTGCGTGCCACGATCGCCTTGAAGAGGTCCGGGCGCGTATTCGCGACGGCGCCTACCAGCAGCCCCCCTGCCCCGTGCCCCATCGCAAACAGCCTTGAGGGATCTGAAAGCCCCGATGAGGTCAGGTGACTGGCAGCAGCAATGAAATCGTTGAAGGTGTTGGACTTTGCGCGCAGGCGCCCTTCGAGATGCCAGGCAGCTCCTTGCTCGCTTCCGCCGCGCGTGTGTGCCCATGCGATGACGAAGCCGCGATCCATCAAGCTTGCCAGCACGGGATCGAATTGCGGACGGTTGGACTGCCCAAAGGCGCCATAGCCGATAACGAGAGTTGGTGCCTTGCCCCGCACGAGTCTGTCCCGACGCCACGCCACAGTCAGCGGTATCTGGCGTCCGTCTGGCGCGGTTGCGCGCTGAACATCCACTTGATAGGCGGCGACGTCGAACGCGGGGACCACGTAGCGCTGGACAAGCTTCTTCTCGCCCGAGGCCACGTCGATGTCGATGATCGCGTCGGGCGTTGCGGGTGCCGAATACCCATAGCGCAGCACCCTGGCCGCAGGGTCAGTGTTGCGAACACCCTTGATGCCAGCACGACCTGAAAGATCGAATAACCCGCCCGGCGCATCAGGTGGCACGTCGCGTGCCGTTCCGCTGCTGGTATCAACCAGACGCAGGCGAGAGGTTCCGTCCGACCAAAGCTGCAAGGCCACCACCTTGCCGACAACGTCGAAGTCCTCGATGAAGGTGCCGCGCGATGCGGGCACGACCTCGGACCAGTTTGCCGGCTGGGCCGTTGATGCGGTCATGATGCGGCCGTCGGGGGCATCGAGGTTTGTCCTGATCCAGAGCTTGCCGCCAGCCTCCTCGACGTCATAGGTGACGCCCTCGGTGCGCGGTCTTACCGGCACCCAGCGCATGTCAGGATTGGCCGCCTCGATGAACGAGGTTTCTGCGGTCGCCGTGTTGCCGCTTGTCAGGAAGATCAGGCGACCACCCTTCGAGCGCTTGAGGGCGAGGGCAAACCGGGCGTCTTTTTCCTCCTGGACGACACGATCCGTTGCGGGATCGGTTGCTATGACGTGGCGCATCAGGCGGAAAGGACGTGCGGTTCCAGGCTCGAGCTTCACATAGAAGATGGTCCGGTTATCCGCCGCAAAGGCGAACCCGGGCGCAACATACTTGATCGACTTGCTGCCGCCGGTGCGAGTGTCCTTCATCGTCAGCGTGTACCAGCCGTCGCCCTCGTGGTCGGCGGTCCAGGCAAAGATCGCGCCGTCGCCAGTGGTCGTGTAATGCCCCAGCACGAGCTGGTTGTACTTCTGACCTTCGCTTTCACCGTCGAGCAGGATTTCCTCTGGTGCTGCCATCGACCCGCGGCGGCGGGCGATCACCGGATAGTCCGCACCCGGAGCAAATCGCTCGAGATACCAGTCGTTGCCATCGCGGAACGGTGGCGTGCCTGGGCGCGCGCCCAGGCGGGCGGTGATCTCGGTTCGCAGCGTGGCTTGCAAAGCGGCCGTGTGCGCCATGGCTTCGCCCGCATAGCGGTTCTCCTCCTCGAGATAGCGGACAACCTTCTCGGTGTTCTTCTCGCTGAGCCAGTAAAAATAGTCTGTGCGCTTGGCCCCGTGCGGGGCAATGAGCATCGTGCCCTTCATCTGGGCATAGGGCGGAAAGCCCGGTTTGCGATCGACGGCGAGGCCCGGCGTCGTAATCGTCACTGTCTGCGGGGTGGTGCCCGAAGACTGGCCGAACGGCATCAACCCACCCACACTGCTGCAGGCCGGCAAGGCCAAGAGGGCGACGGTCAACAGGGCCAGTCTTACGAGGTGCATTGACGTTTCCCGGGGTCGAGGGCGCGGAGCCGCTCTGACGGCGAGGCACCTTGCATAAATTGCAAAGGCTTGTCACGCCGGCACTTGCCTTATCTGGATGGCAAGGACGGCACGGGGACGCGCAAGGCGCCGCTTCTGGGTGGCCGGGTCAAGCCCGGCCATGACGAACAAAAAACCGTCAATGCCGGGGGTGACCCGGCCACCCAGTGCATACCCCCAATTCCCTTCCGCCAAGCCAAGGGCTACAAGTTGCGTCAACGGGATTATGGAGAGCGTGATGCGGCTGAAGGATCCACAACTTTTGCGGGAGGCTGCCTATATCGATGGCGCCTGGTGCGTGGCTGATTCGGAGGCGACGTTCGAGGTGACGAACCCGGCCACGGGGGCTGTGCTGGCGCGGTTGCCGGACATGCTGGAGGGTGAAACGCGCCGGGCCATCGAGGCGGCGGCGGCGGCGTGGCCGGCGTGGGCTGCCAAGACGGCCAAGGAGCGCGCCCTCGTCTTGCGCAAATGGTACGAGCTGATAATGGGGGCGCAGGAAGACCTCGCCATCATCATGACGAGCGAACAGGGCAAGCCGCTGGCCGAGGCGCGGGGCGAGGTTGCCTATGGCGCGTCGTTCATCGAGTGGTTCGCCGAAGAGGGCAAGCGCATCTATGGGGACGTGATCCCGCAGACGCAGCCGGGCCGGCGCATCGTGGTGCTGAAGCAGCCGATTGGCGTGGTTGCCGCGATCACGCCGTGGAACTTCCCCAATGCGATGATCACGCGCAAATGCGGGCCGGCATTGGCCGCGGGCTGCCCCATCGTCATCAAGCCACCTGCCGAGACGCCGCTCTCGGCGCTGGCGCTGGCGGTGCTGGCCGAGCGCGCGGGCATCCCGAAGGGGATCTTCAACATCGTCACCACCGCGCATTCCTCGCGCGTCGGGCAGGAGATGACGGCGAATTCGCTGGTGCGCAAGTTCTCGTTCACGGGATCGACCGAGATCGGCAAGCTGCTCATGCGCCAGTGCGCCTCGACCGTCAAGAAGGTGTCCCTTGAACTGGGTGGCAATGCGCCCTTCATCGTGTTCGACGACGCTGACCTCGATGCGGCGGTTCAGGGCGCGATGCTGTCGAAGTTCCGCAACATGGGCCAGACCTGCGTGTGCGCGAACCGCATCTTCGTGCAGGACAAGGTGCATGACGCGTTTGCAGCCAAGCTTGCGGCGGCTGCCGCGGCGATGAAGGTGGGCGACGGGCTTGCCGAGGGCGTCACGCAGGGACCGCTTATCAACATGGAGGCCGTCGAGAAGGTCGAGCGCCTTGTGGGCGATGCGGTGGCCAAGGGTGCTACGCTCATGACGGGTGGCAAGCGCCACGAGTTGGGGCATACGTTCTTCGAGCCGACGGTGCTGTCAGGGGTTACCGCCGCGATGCCGATCGCGCAGGAGGAAATCTTCGGGCCCGTGGCCACGCTGTTCCGCTTCAGCACCGAGGCCGATGCCATCCGGCTTGCCAACGACACCGAATACGGGCTTGCGGCCTATTTCTATGCGCGCGACATCGGCAGGGTGTGGCGTATCGCCGAGGCGCTGGAATACGGCATCGTGGGCATCAACGAAGGCATCATCTCGACCGAAGTTGCGCCGTTCGGCGGGATGAAGGAAAGCGGGATCGGGCGTGAAGGCTCGAAATACGGGATCGAGGATTTCCTTGAGGTGAAGTACCTCGCGATGGGCGGGATCGGGACGTAGCGGGTCCGCCTTCGCGGATGTTGTTTGGGTCGTGGGTGGTCCGCCTTCGCGGACGTTGTTTGGATCGTGGGTGGTCCGCCTTCGCGGGTGTTGATTGGATCGTGGGTGGTCCGCCTTCGCGGACCATGACAGTGCTAAGTGAGGTGATGTGATGACGACGAATGCTGAGCTGCTTGCCCGACGCCAGGCTGCCGTGCCGCGCGGGGTCAACACGGCGCATCCGGTGTTTGCGGTGCGCGCGTCGAATGCCGAGATCTGGGATGTCGAGGGCAAGCGCTACATCGACTTTGTCGGCGGCATCGGCGTGCAGAATACCGGGCACCGGCATCCGAAGGTGGTCAAGGCGATCGAGGCGGCGCTGCAGGGGACGATCCATACGGCGTTCCAGGTCAGCGCCTATGAAAGCTATATCGCGCTGGCAGAACGGCTGAATGCGGCTGCGCCGATCGAGGGGCCGGCCAAGACGATCTTCTTCTCGACCGGCGCCGAGGCGGTGGAGAACGCGACGAAAATCGCACGCTATGCGACGAAGCGCTCGGCGGTGATCGCCTTCTCGGGCGCGTTCCACGGACGCACGCTCTACACGATGGCCATGACCGGCAAGGTCGTACCCTACAAGGCTGGTTTCGGGGACATGCCAGGTGGCATCCATCGCCTGCCCTTCCCTATCGAGAGCCACGGGCACACAGCGGCGCAGTCGCTCGAGGCGCTCGAGATGCTGTTCAAGACGGATGTCGAGCCCTCGCGCGTGGCTGCGATCATCATCGAACCGGTGCAGGGCGAAGGCGGCTTCTATGTAGCGCCTTTCGAATTCCTGCGGGCGTTGCGGGCGATCTGCGACAAGCACGGGATCCTTTTGATCGATGACGAGATCCAGGCGGGCTTTGCGCGGACGGGCAAGCTTTTTGCCATCGAGCATTCGGGCGTGAAGCCCGACCTCATCACCACGGCCAAGAGCCTGGCCGGCGGCATGCCGCTGTCGGGCGTGATCGGGCGGGCTGCCATCATGGATGCGCCCGATCCGGGTGGCCTTGGCGGCACCTATGCGGGCAATCCGCTGGCATGCGCGGCGGGGCTTGCCGTGATGGATGTGATCCGGGACGAGCAGATCCTCGAGCGGAGCGTTGTTCTGGGCGAAAAGCTGACCTCGCGGCTGAAGCAGATGGCGCTGCGCAATGACCTGCCGCCGATCGACGATATCCGCGGGCTGGGGGCAATGGTTGCCTTCGACATCGTCAAGACCCGTGGTACGCAAGAGCCGGATGCGGACCGCACGAAGAAGCTTCTGGCCGAGGCGCTGAAGCGCGGGCTGATCCTCCTGACGTGCGGTCTCTATGGCAATGGCGTGCGCATCCTTGTACCCATCACCATCGAGGACCACGTTCTGGACGAGGCCCTTGGCATCCTGGAAGATTCACTGAAAGCGATCGCATGATCCCCCGCTACTCACGCCCCGAGATGGTGGCCATCTGGTCACCGGAGACGAAGTTTCGCATCTGGTTCGAGATCGAGGCGCACGCCGCCGACGCGCTGGCCGAGCTTGGGGTTATCCCCGCGTCAGCCGCCAAGACGATCTGGGAGCGCGGCGGCAAGGCGCAATTCGACGTCGCCCGCATCGATGCGATCGAGCGCGAGGTCAAGCATGACGTGATCGCGTTCCTCACGCATCTGGCCGAATTCGTCGGTGATGATGCGCGGTTCGTGCATCAGGGCATGACGTCGTCGGACGTCCTGGATACCTGCCTTGCGGTACAATTGAAGCGGGCGGCGGATCTTCTGATTGCCGATACGGACCGGGTTCTTGCGGCCCTGAAGGTGCGCGCCTTCGAGCACAAGCACACGCCCACGATCGGCCGCAGCCACGGCATCCATGCCGAGCCCACGACATTCGGGATCAAGCTGGCCGGGTTCCATGCCGCCTTCCAGCGCGCCCGCGCCCGGCTTGTGGTGGCGCGCGAGGAAATCGCGACATGCGCCATCTCGGGGGCGGTCGGCTCGTTTGCGCAGGTCGATCCGCGCGTCGAGGAACATGTAGCGAAGGCACTGGGGCTCAAGCCCGAACCGGTGTCGACACAGGTCATCCCGCGCGACCGCCATGCGGCCTTCTTTGCGGCCCTGGCGGTCGTCGCGTCGTCAATCGAGCACGTCGCCACGGAGATCCGACACATGCAGCGCACCGAGGTGCTGGAGGCCGAGGAGTATTTCTC
>CAZABH010000042.1:7107-23531 GCA_964483585.1 uncultured Flavobacteriaceae bacterium | reverse complement strand
CCATAACGAGCAAATCCGAGAACGGCAGATCATAATGCCTACAAACAATTTGCAGCAAGGCCCGGAACGAAAGATCAAGATCCGAGCACGCGTCGAGCACCAGCGACTGCTTTGACACCGCAACTTCCTCAAGCGCGGAAAAACACAGGGATGTAGCACGCATCGCATCCAAGATCCCGGTTCCGCGCTCGCGAACGAGAGCAAAAGCAACTTCAACCGGATCATCAACGAAGATCAACATCGGCGCCGCAGATTTTCTGAAGAACGATGTGATTTCGCCGGTTGGGGACTCGTGATAGAAGATAACATTCCGTGTACTGAGCTTACCCCACGCAGCGCGTAATTCCTCAACCGAACCGGCCGCGATAAAGTCCGCATTGCCCAATGTCACGCTGGCGAGAGCTCTTATGATCTGCACACCACGCGCCGTCAGCGCCGTAGGCACCCCGAACATCGTCAGCAACATTCCGACAGATTCCTGATTGGCACTTCAACTACTGCACGTGCAACACACAGCTAGACGCCCCACCTGCTGGAGACGAGCATCTCTTCCCAAAACTGCGGCGAAAGCCTCAAAAGGGAAGGCGACGCCCCCTACTCCACCGCCGCCCTTGTCGCCGCCACCAGCCTCAGGAACTTCTCGAACTCTGTTGCCGGCGCGTTCGACACGTAGACCAGGTCTCCAGGCTGCATGCGGAACGCCTGCGCGGTGACCAAGCCATCCGCGCCGCTCAGGTTGACGCGATAGACCACCGGCACCTCGCCACCAAGCGCAGTCAGCTTTGAATTGCGGCCCATCGCGATCACGTCTTTCGCCTCTTCGCGGCGGAAGATGAACACGCCCGAGGCATCCGCGCGGAAGTCGATGAACCCGCCAGCCTTGCCCAGCGCCTGCGCAAGGGTCAGGCTGGGCCCCTCAAAACCGATGTCGGCATTGCGGCCCGTTGCACCCAGAACAGTGAAGGTCACAGGCTTGCGCGTGACCGACAACACGTCGCGCGGCCGCAGAAACACGTTTTCATCCGGCTCGGCAAGCAGCACCGCGAACGGAACCTCTTCGGCCTTGCCCTGACGTGTCAACCCTACGAATGTCTCGTTCAGCGGGCTCTTGATGCCGCCCACGGCGGCCACGGCGTCCAGAATGCGAAATCCGTTCGGCCCCAATGGCAACTGCGCGCCCGTGATCGCGTCACCCGTTACGGTCACCGCGCTCGAGCTGCTGCGTACCACCGTCACCAGCACCTGCGGATCCACCGCCTTGCCCGTCAGACGCTGACGCAGGATCCGCTCCACCGCACGTACGGACTGACCCAACACTTTCGGCGCGCCCACGAACGGCACCGAGATCGTGCCTTCCTGCGTCACCACCTGGTCGGGGATCGTGACACTCTGCGAGCCCGCACCCATGCTCAGGTTCACCTGCGAGGTAAACAGGCCGCCAGGAGCGGCTTCCCAGATCGTCACCTTGATGACGTCGCCGACGCCGATCAGCGGCTCCTGCGGGCCCTGTCCATCAGCGAACCTGGAAAGGCGCGCGGGCGAACGCCCCTTGAGGTGCGCAAGCGTTGCCGTATCGACATCAAACAGCTCGAACCACGTCGAATTGGAAATTGAACTTGCAGTGACGATCTCATCTGACGTCGGCCCCGACCCTGGGAGGATCGACGCACATCCAGCAAGCACGCCAAGGCAAACACCGGCCAGAGCAACGGAACGCAACCGCCGGCGCGCCATCGCACCAGAGGCAACACTGCGAACCTTGAACATCCCCACACCCACCTTGATTGGACCCGACTGCATCGTCGCGCGCGAGGCAAGAATGCGCCCGCCGCGAAGCAGCTTGCATTCTCCAAACTCATGCTTGAAAAAGCAACCATACTTCCGGGCCATGACGTCACACACCTGCAAGCTGGACGCGCACGACAAGCATTGTCCTGCTTGGTGAATCAGACCGGCAGCACAACCTTTACGTGGACGTATAGGCCCGGAAAGAACCGCCTACCAATGCGTTTATTCCTCGACATCACGCGGATCGCCACGCGAATCATCAGGGCCACGCCCACGGGCATCGACAGGACCGAGTTTGCCTACGCGCGGGAAATCCTCTTCAACCGTCCCGACATAGAGACCACGCCGGTCCTGACAACGCCGTGGTTCTCGGGCGCAATCACTGCTGGTCTCGCACGCAAGGTGCTCTCTCAGGTTGAACGCTCTTGGCAAGCGCCGGCAACACTGGCCGACGATATCGCCTATGAGCGCCTCCTGCCCCTGCTGCAGTCGCCGCCCGACCCAACGCGCACGCAGGCCGCACGCATCCAGGGCCGGCCGCCGGCACAGGTCGTGCGGCAGGGCGTCATGTTTCCCATCGGCGCCCTTGCCTCGGCGCCCGCGCGGCTCAAGTCAGAACTCGCAGGCCTGGACGGCAAGCCCGCCGCCTACATCCACACATCTCACACCCAGCTTGAACACACGCAGCGCTTCCGCTGGACCTCTGGCAAGGTCAAGCCCGTCTTCTTCCTCCATGACGTGATCCCCATCGATTATCCCGAATATTGCTCACCGGGTGCAGCCCCCCGCCATCTCGGCCGCCTGAAGACCGTATCGGAGCTGGCCGATCTCATCCTCGTAAACTCTCAGTACACGGCCGACCGCACCCGGCATTGGCTCCAACGCCTGGGCTGGCGCGAGCCCCGCATCGACGTTGTTCCGCTTGGTGTCGAGGACACATTCCTGCAAGCCCGCGAGGACCCGCTGCCCACCGTCGAGCGCCCCTATTTCGTTTATGTAGGCACCATCGAGCCGCGAAAGAACCTTGCCTTCCTTCTCGCCGTCTGGCGACAGCTGGCCGAGCAGTTGGGTGAAGCCACGCCACGCCTGCTGCTGGTCGGCCGTCGCGGCTGGGAGAATGAAAGCGTGGTCGACCTGCTCGAACGCTCTGCGCGCCTTGCCCCCCATGTGATCGAGGTATCAGGGCTCACCGACCACGGCCTGATCACCCTGTTGCGTGGCGCCGCCGGCCTCGTCTCACCTTCCTACGTCGAAGGCTTCGGCCTGCCGCTCATCGAGGCATCCGCCCTCGGCACCCCGCTGATCGTCTCCGACATCCCGGCCCACCGCGAGGTGGCAGGCCCAGACACCACTTTCGTCGACCCGAATGACGGCCCTGCGTGGATCAAGGCGTTGCAAGCCCACACTACGCATCCGCGCGCCGCCGCTGCCGACCCGCGCCGGAACTTCAAGACCTGGCCGCAACATGTCACTCAATCCATCACGCGCCTGCCCTGAACACACTGCCAAGGACCTGTCATGAAGACCTCATTCCTGTGCGATTACCGCGCCACGCTCGAGCCCGTCCAGCATGATACCGGCAAAGGCCCCTTCGGCCGGCGCCTCATCGCCGTCGTAACCGGTGGCGACTTCAAGGGCGAACGCCTGTCAGGCCGGGTGTTGCCCGGTGGCGGCGACTGGGCGCTGATCGACGACGCAAGCGATGTCCTGCGCCTCGACGCCCGCGTGACATGGGAAACCCAGGACGGCGCCAAGATCTTCGTGTCCTATCGCGGCATCCTGCGACCTCTTTCGTCCCTGCGCAGCAAGGACGCCGACCGCAGCCAACTCTACTTCCGCACATCCCCCGTCTTCGAGACCGGCGACCCGCGCTATGTCTGGCTCAACGATCTCGTCTGCGTCGCTGAAGGATCCGTCGAGCCCAACGCCGTGCGCTATCGCATCCACACTGTCGATTGATCAGCCGCCAGGGTGTTCTTCCCCTTCAGACGAAATGCGCCGCGCTGCCCTAACCCTTGGTCAGGAAATTCCGGATCCGATAGCTGATCATGTCGATGACAGCCACCGTGACAAGGAACAGCAGGATGACGAACGCAGCCTGATCCCACAGGGCCAGCTTGATGCGCTCGTTGAGGAAGAACCCGATGCCGCCGGCACCCACGATGCCGAACACAGTGGCGCTGCGCACATTGGACTCGAAGAAATAGAGCGCCTGGCTCAGCATCACTGGCAGAACCTGCGGCAAAACTCCAAAGCGCAACACCAGCACGCGGGCAGCACCCGACGCCTCGAGACCTTCCACGGGCTTGCGGTCTGCGTTCTCGATCGCCTCAGCGTAAAGCTTCGAGAGCGCCGCAAAGTCACCCAGGATCAGCGCCATCACGCCGGCCATCGGCCCCAAGCCCACGACGCCGATGAAGATCAGCGCCCAGATCAGCGAGGGGGTCGCGCGGAAGACATCGAAAAAGCGCCGGATCGCAAAATGAAACACCGGGTTCGATACGACCGTCGAGGCGCCAAGGAACCCCAGCGGCAGGGCGAGAAGCGCGGCGATGGCGGTGCCGAAGAACGCCATGCCCAGAGTTTCGCCCATTGCCTGGATATAGGCCTGGAGCTGACCGTTGTCCGTCGGCGGCACCATGAGCCGCAGGATATTGCCCAGCTGCCCCAGGCCATCGACCAGGCGCTGCGGCGTGATGCCAAGCTGCATGCCGGCCCACAGCGTATAGAGAACGATAGCTGCTGCCACCAGGGCTCGGCTGAGCGATGTCGTGAAGGGAACAGAGAACAGGCGTGGCAAACGCGCCTTCGCTGCCGCGATGTCAGAGGCCGAAACGGCGTTCGCGCTGCGTGCCATCAGGCGCCCTCACCAAAGATCAGCCGCCGCCGTACGCGTCCCGAGACAAGGTCCACGACGAAGATCACGAGGATGATCATGGCAAGGATCGCGCTCGCGTCACGATAGGCGCCGAACTGCATGGCCGAGATGAACTCGTGCCCAATCCCCCCGCCGCCGACGAAGCCGATGGCCGCGGCAGCACCCACATTAATCTCGAAGCGCAGCAAGCCATAGGACGCGACATTGGGCAGGATCTGCGGGATCACGCCAAAGCGGACCGTCTGCAGCCAGCTGGCCCCTGTCCCGCGCATGCCTTCGAGCGGTGCCTCCGAGATGTTCTCGATGACCTCGGCGTAGAGCTTGCCCAGGGCACCGGTCGCGTGCAGCCAGATCGCAAGCAGGCCGGCCAGCGGCCCGACGCCAAAGGCAAAGACGAAGATGAGGGCGAGCACCAGGTCGGGCATGGTGCGCAGCAGCTCGAGGAAGCGGCGCACTGGAAAACTCACGACGGCGGGAACCCCGAGGTTCCGCGCCGACAGCAGCCCGAGCGACAGGCCCGATGCGACTGCCAGAACTGTCCCCAGAACTGCCATGTGGATCGAGGTCAGGATGCTCAGGCCCCATGTCTCGGCGTCATAGAACCAGTAGGCCACAGAGCCCTCGGTGCGGACATCTTCCATGAGGCGCTGCGCCTGCAAGTCTGGCAGGAACTGGACGAAGAACCCGGAGATGTTCGGCCAGCCCTCGATTAGGCGCGGCAGGTCCACCTGCGCCACCAGCGCCGAGCCACCCATCAGGCCGCAGAACAGCAGCACGCTGACCAGCTGGACAAGTCGGGCCCGCGCGCGGTGGCGCGCGAAGTCCCGCTCGAAAGCCAGTGTGCTTGCGGCCGCCTGCATGCTCAGCGCCGCCCGCGGCGGGCCGCTTCCTCGGCCTTGCGCATGTCCACGATCACCTGGTAGTCGGCGTGTGACACGGGCGTGAAACCGGGGCTGTCGCCCGAAGCCAGCGCCTTGAAGGCCACCGGGTTTTCCTTTGGCAGATCGCTGAGTGCCTTCACGAGCGCATCCTTGAGGCCCTGCGGCAGTACCTTTCTGACCACCACGGGCCCGTTCACGATCGGGCCAGCCTTCCAGATGATGCGGATGTCCTTCATGTCGACAAGCTTCTGCTCGGCCATGCGACGCAGGATGCCACGGCTATAGCCCTCGGCCGGATCGCCGACGCCCGAGGCCCAGGTCACGCCAGCATCCGCCTGCCCCTTGGCGACGGCAATCACGCCCTGGTCATGGCCGCCGGCAAACAGGGGCTTGCCGAAGAAGGTGTCCGGGTTCACGCCCTCGGCGCGCATCGCGTGACGCGGGAAGAGATAACCTGAGGTCGAGTTCACGTCGGCATAGGCGATGGTCTTGCCCTTGAGGTCGGCAAGCTTGCGGAACGGGCTTGCGGCCTTCACATACAACACCGAGTAATAACCCTTCGAGCCATCGATCTCGAGATTGGTGACGATGGGCTCCACTGCCCCTTTCGTCTGTACCCACATCATCGCGTAGTTCGAGGGGCCGACCAGCGCCACGTCGATCTGGTTGGCGAACATGGCCTGCGCGACGCCGTTGTAGTCCGACGCGTTGAAGACCTTGGCCGGCACGCCCAGCTTCTTGCACATGTAGTCGGTGAACTGCGAGAACCCGGTGCGCGCTGCGCTCGATGTCTCGGGGGTCGTGAAGCCGAAGCGCACCACGGGCGCCTGCGCCGCCCATGCGGGCTTCTTCGCCCCACCCGTGCAGTCAGCCTGCGCCGTGCCAGCCAAAGCCAACCAGAGCACCGCCGCCAATCCCAAGGCCTTTTTCATGAAGAGCTCCCGTCTGTAACTGTCGTGTTGACGCCCCTGCCATCGCCTCAAGTGGCTGGCGGGGCTTCATACACCGAATTGATCGTGGCCTCGGTCAGTTGCGCGGGCTTTCCGTCGAACACGATCTTCCCCGCCCGCATCGCCACGATGCGATCACCATAGGTCATCGCGATGTCAAGGTCATGAAGGTTGCAGAGCACGGGGATCCCATCGTCGCGGCAGATGGCCTTCAGCGTGTCCATGACCGCCGTACTGTTGGCCGGGTCGAGTGAGGCCACAGGTTCGTCGGCAAGGATCAACCTGGGCTCCTGCAGCAAGGCGCGCGCAATGGCGACACGCTGCTGCTGCCCGCCGGACAAGGTCTCGGCCCGCTGGAACGCGGCCTCGAGAAGCCCCAGCCGCTCCAGTGCCTGCACAGCCATGGCCCGTTCTGCGGGCGTGAAGCTCTTGAACAGCGACGCCAGCACGCCGCGATGGGCAAGCCGCCCGAGAAGAACGTTGGTGATCACGTCGAGACGCGGCACCAGGTTGAACTGCTGGAAGACCATCGCAGCCTTGGCACGCCACGCCCTGAGCGCAGCTCCGCGCAGGCGCCTGATGTTGGTCTGGCCGAAGCTGATGGCCCCCTCATCCACCGTCACCAGCCGGTTGACCGCCCTGAGCAGGGTCGACTTGCCGGCCCCCGACCGCCCAATGATGCAGACAAACTCGCCAGGATTGATGGTCAGGCTCACCCCATCGAGCGCCCGCTTGGCGCCGAAGCTTTTCACGACATTGTTGAAGATGAGGCTGTCCAATGCGGGGACCCTGAACGAACGTGCGGCAGAAACGGCGCGACCATGACAAGGCAGCGCCCGCTCGGCAAGCGCTGTCAGAGCCATGTTCACACAGTTTCACGACACTTTCGACAGGTCGAGACCATGCACACAGCGTTCCCCCTGCAGGAGAATCGAACCCAGTCGACCCGCCTCCCTGCCTCTCGGGCAGGGAAAGGGTCCCGTGAGGAACGCCTCACCCTGCAGCGAGGTCGAACCGGTCGGCATTCATGACCTTTGTCCACGCACGCACGAAATCCCGCACAAACGTCTCGCGGTTGTCGTCCTGCGCGTAGAACTCGGCATAAGCCCGCAGGATCGAATTGGATCCAAAGACCAGATCCACGCGGGTTGCAGTCCACGTCTCGGCACCGCTCGCACGCCCGACGATGGAGTAGCTGTTGCGTCCCGTCGGCTTCCAAGCATAGGCCATGTCGGTCAGCCTGACAAAGAAGTCATTCGTCAAGACACCCACGCGATCCGTGAAGACGCCATGGCGAGAGCCTCCATGGTTGGCCCCAAGGACACGCAAGCCACCGACCAGAACCGTCATCTCGGCAGCGGTCAGACCCATCAGCTGCGCGCGGTCCAGAAGCAACGCCTCGGGCTTGACCACATAATGCGTCTTCTGCCAGTTGCGAAAACCATCAGCCAGCGGCTCAAGCACCTCGAACGAAGCCACATCAGTCTGCGCCTGCGTGGCATCGCCGCGACCAGGAGCAAACGGCACCTGCACCGTGAACCCGGCAGCCTTGGCCGCCTGCTCGATCCCAAGATTGCCGCCCAGCACGATGACATCGGCAACGCTGGCCCCGGTCTCGGAGGCGATCTTTTCAAGAACCGCAAGAACCTTTGCCAGACGGGCAGGCTCATTGCCTTCCCAATCCTTCTGCGGCGCAAGCCGGATCCGGGCACCATTGGCGCCACCACGATGATCCGATCCGCGATAGGTCCGCGCGCTATCCCACGCCGTCGATACGAGCTCGGCGATCGACAACCCTGCAGCAGCGATCTTCGCCTTCACCGCCGCGACATCGTAAGTCGCCTTGCCAGCTGGCACGGGATCCTGCCAAATCAAATCCTCGCCCGGCACCTCCGGTCCGAAGTAGCGGGCCTTGGGCCCCATGTCGCGATGGGTCAGCTTGAACCACGCGCGCGCGAAGACCTGCGAGAAATAGGCCTGGTCGGCCGCGAACCGCTCCGAAATCTTCCGATAAGCCGGATCCAGCTTCATCGCCATGTCCGCATCGGTCATGATGGGCTTACGGCGGATCGACGGATCCTCGACGTCGACCGGCATGTCCTCTTCACGGATGCCGATGGGCTCCCATTGCCACGCGCCGGCCGGGCTCTTGCGCAGCTCCCAGTCATAGCCGAGCAGCAGTTTGAAGTAGCCGTTATCCCATGTCGTGGGATGCGTGGTCCATGCCCCTTCGATACCGCTGGTCACCGTGTCTCGGCCGATGCCGCGGGTCGTGTGATTGTTCCAGCCCAGCCCCTGCTCGTGCAGGTCGGCTGCCTCGGGCACCGGGCCCAGATTGGCCGCATTGCCGTTGCCATGCGCCTTGCCCACCGTGTGACCACCAGCCGTCAGCGCCACCGTCTCTTCGTCGTTCATCGCCATGCGGGCAAAGGTCACCCGAACATCGTGTGCCGTTTTCAGCGGGTCCGGCTTGCCATCCACACCCTCCGGGTTCACATAGATCAGCCCCATCATGACCGCAGCCAGCGGGTTCTCGAGGTCACGCTCGCCGCTGTAGCGACTGCCCTTGCTGCCTGTCGGCGCGAGCCACTCCTTCTCTGAACCCCAGTAGATATCTTTCTCCGGGTGCCAGATGTCTTCGCGGCCAAAAGCAAACCCGAAGGTCTTCAGCCCCATCGACTCGTAGGCCACGTTACCCGCCAGGATGATGAGGTCAGCCCAGCTGATGCGGTTGCCATACTTCTTCTTGATCGGCCACAGGAGCCGACGCGCCTTGTCAAGGTTCGCATTGTCCGGCCACGAGTTCAGAGGCGCAAAGCGCTGGTTTCCGGTCCCCGCACCGCCACGCCCGTCCGCCACGCGATACGTCCCGGCCGCATGCCAAGCCATCCGGATCATGAGCCCGCCATAGTGCCCCCAATCCGCCGGCCACCACGGCTGGCTGGTGGTCATCAGATCCGTCAGGTCTTTCTTCAGCGCCGCCACATCCAGCGTCTTCAGCGCCTCGCGATAGCTGAAACCGGGTAACGGATTGGTCTTCGCGTCGTGCTGATGCAGGATGTCCAGGTTCAGCGTCTCCGGCCACCACGCAACC
This sequence comes from uncultured Flavobacteriaceae bacterium, assembly GCA_964483585.1. GTDB lineage: Bacteria > Pseudomonadota > Alphaproteobacteria > Micropepsales > Micropepsaceae > SZUA-430. The sequence goes on along the minus strand of CAZABH010000042.1, from coordinate 13,940 downwards.
GGCGACTGGCTGGTACTGGAATTGGCCCCATGCATGACGGGACAACCGCCCAAAGCGGGCCCGGATGTGGGGGACACAGCCTTGCTCATGAAAACCTCCTGTTCAGTGATGCCAGCAGCCGCCAGACGACACACCCGCGCCACCTCGAAAAACTGCCTCGAAACCGACCGACCCTGGCAGCCACCACCCAAACCTAGGATGGCCTGGATCAGGATTGAAACGAGTATTTGAAGCCGAATTGATCGGAAATAACGATTATTCCGGTTCGCCCAAGAGCAGCAGCCTTTACATGCCAGAGGAGATTTGTGACACGAGAGACACTTTCGTCAGATGTTTCGCGTTTCGCCACCTCCTGTTTCAACATGCGCGCCTGAGGGGAAAACCGCCCTTGCACATATGGAAACATTTAGCGAACAAACAACCGGAAAACAAGAGGCAGCATGTCGCAAGTCTAACCCGGGCCCACCACCTGTCGCTGCCCTTCCGCCGAAAGTGCTGCGAACGCCTCGAACTGCGACAAGAAGATCCGACCCTTGAAGTGCGAGAGAAAATCCGACCGCTTCAGCGCATCCATGACAGGGCCCTTCACCTCCGACAGGTGGAACCCCACCCCCGCGGCCTCAAGCCTGTGCGCGATCGCCTCGAGGCTTTCGAGGGCGCTTGCATCGATCGCATTCACAGCCGGACACATCAGGATCACATGCTTCAAGGCAGGCTGCTCGGCGACGCGGGCATAGATGGCATCTTCAAGCGCGCGCGCGTTTGCGAAATAGAGGCTCTCGTCCACCCGGATCGAGAGCAGAGCCGGATCGATGATCACCTTGTGCCGCAAGACATTCCGGAAATGCTCGCTTCCCGGCACAAGCCCCACGATCGCCATGTGCGGGCGCGACGTGCGCCACAGGAATAGCAACAGCGACAGGCCTACACCTGCCGTGATCCCCGCCTCGACACCCACCAGAAGCACAACCAGGATCGTCGTTGCCATCGCCGCGAAATCGGACTTCGAATAGGCAAAGGTCCGCCGGATCGCCGCTAGATCAACCAGCGACAACACGGCGACGATGATCGTGGCCGCCAGCACCGCCTGCGGCAGATACCGGAACAGCGGCGTCAGGAAGATCGTCGCACCCAGGATGCCGATTGCAGTGAACGCGCCGGCCAGTGGCGTTGCGGCCCCCGCATCAAAGTTCACCACCGAGCGCGCAAACCCGCCTGTCACCGGAAACCCGCCCGAGACAGCAGACGCGATGTTCGATGCGCCCAGCGCCGTCAGCTCCTGGTTCGGCACAATGCGCTGTCGCCGCTTTGCCGCAAGGGTCTGCGCAACCGACACAGACTCGACAAAGCCTACGAGGCTGATCAGCAGCGCTGGCACCAGAAGTGCCTGCAGGATCGACGGGTCCAGCGACGGCATCGAGAATGGGGGCAGACCTGCCGGGATCTCGCCGACGATCTTGACGCCCCGCTCGACAAGACCAAATCCCACCACGGCCAGGATCGACAGCACAATGGCGGCAACCGGCCCCGCCTTGGCGACCATGTCGGCAGGCCGCGCAGCAAGCCCCATCGCCATCATCACGCTCTTCAGGTGCGTTCGCGCCCAGAACAGGAAACCGGTGGTCAAAACCCCGATCGCTACTGTGATGGGATTGACGGCGCCAAGCCCCTCGTAAAGCCCCATCAGAAGATGTGGCAGCGTATCCCCTTCAGCCTTGATCCCGAGGATATGCTTGAGCTGGCTCAGTGCAATCAGGATGCCCGAAGCCGAGATGAACCCGGAGATCACCGGATGGCTCAGGAAATTGGCAAGGAACCCCAGCCGCAGCAAAGACATCACCACCAGGATCAGCCCCGAAAGGAACGCAAGCGTGATCGCCGCCGCCAGATAGTCAGGCGTCCCCGGTGCCGCGACCTGCCCCACCGCCGCCGCCGTCATCAACGATACGACTGCAACCGGCCCGACAGCGAGTGCGCGGCTGGTCCCGAACAGCGCATAGGCCACCAGCGGGAGGATCGATGCATAAAGCCCCACCTGCGGCGGCAGCCCGGCAAGCATCGCATAGGCGAGGCTCTGCGGCACCAGCATGATCGTCACGATCAGCGCCGCCACAAGATCGCTCTGTGCCTCCTGGCGCGTATAACCCGGCGCCCATGAGAGAATGGGAAAGACGGAACGCAGCTGTTTCATCGGATCGGGGGACAGGAAAGCAATATCCTTATGAGCACGAGATCTAACGTACTCTGCGCCGTTGCATTTCGTCGCGCAACCCCCGTCATCCCGGTCACACACCACACCTCTTTCCTCCTCGCTTGCCAGGATGTGGATGACGGGCGCCAGCGCCGGGCAGACGGAGGAGTAGATTTTCCTTCACTCCACCACCCGTCATCCCGGCCGTTACACGAGCCCAATCGCGGCAAGCGATTGGAGAGCGAGTGTTAGAGCCCGGGACCCCGCTGCCCTGCAGGTATCGCACACAAGCTAGGTCCCGGATCGCGCGCTGCGCGCGCGTCCGGGATGACGATATTATTATGTAACTTCATAGTTTTTATACGTAGCTACACCACTGCGCAGGCACGTGCATGCCCGCATACCCGACCCTGCGCTGGTCATCCCGGCCGTTACACGCCACCCCGCTTGTAATGCAAAATCAAGGCTCACCTCACACCAAGATACCACGACACAAACATGACCGTGCCCTTCCCAACCAACCTCCCACCCCTTTGTAGCGACTGACGGCGCCGTAAGCGTACGCCCTCGCGAAGCAAGGGAGAGACGCCCACTCTCCTCCTCGCTTGCGAGGATGTGGATGACGGGCGCCAGCGCCGGGCAGACGGAGGAGTTCGTCGCCGACAGGCACCCTGCTGTTTTGACAAGAACCCCCACGCCACCTAACCTCCCCAATCATGGCACCGATCTCCCTCCGAACCTCTCTGCTCTCACTATTCCTCGCAGCAATCCTCGTCACGCCCGGGCTCGCGCGCGACGCGCCGCCCGCACCCCGCACAGCCGACGAATGGGCAGCCGCGGCGGCACAGGCGCTCAAGGAGGGTGATCGCCCGAAGGCCATCGAGGCGCTGCGGGCCGCCGTCTCCGCTGACCCGGCAAACGGCGCTGCGGGACTGCTCATCACGACACTTCACCAGGCGGGCCAGGTCGAGGAGGCCTATGCGCTGGGCGACCGCTACCAACGCGAGGGGCCGCGCAATCCCCGCGCCCTGTTCCGCTTCGGCTGGCTGCTGGCCTTCATCGGCGAGACCGCGCGCGCCGAAGCGCTGTTCCGTGACCTCATCGCCCTCGACAAGGGCGGCATCTACGAGGCCTGGGGCAACGGGGAGCTCGCCTATCTTGCACGTGCGCGCGGCGATGCACGCGGTGCCGTCGCGTTCATGGAGCAGGCCGTGGCCGCGCGGCCAGCCGACATGATCTCGCGCGTAGGCCGCGCTCAGATGATGGTTGAGGCGGGCGAGGCGAATGCCGCCATCCCGCTTCTCGAGGCCGAACTGAAGGCTGATACGGCCGCTCGCGGCTATGGCGGCATGCCGGCAGCGCTTGTCCTCGGATGGGCCCATCGCCTGCAGGGTAATGACGCGGCCGCAGCCACGTGGCTCGACCCTCTCGAGAAGACGCTCTTTGCCGCCTCACCCGACGCCAGCGCCCGACAGCTCGGGATGGAACCCATGCTGGCCGCACGGCAGCTCGCTTATCTGGCCATCCGCGGCCGCCACGATGAAGCCCTAGCGCTGGCTGACCGCACCCCCACCATCCCCCTCTACGGCGCCCCGGACCCGCGCGACAGCATGTACGCAAGCCTCACTGGCAAACCCGGCTACGAGGCCCTGCTCACCCGCTCACGCGAGAGCATCAACGCCGAACGCAAACGCCTGGGGTTGGGCGCGCTGGCGGCAGCAGCGCGGAAATAGTCATCCTCGAAGGGACGCGGCCGCAAGCTCACGCGACGGCAAGTAGAGCCAAAGCGACAAAAATATCCTTGGTACCGCGGGCATCCTGCCCGCCCTGCATTCCTCCTCGCTTGCGAGGAGGTGCATGCCCGGTTCGCTAGCGGCGGGCACGGGCCTCCATAGCCGGCACACCCGTCCACGCGAGGGGCGGCGATACATTGGCACCATCGCAGGAATACCTATCGGACATAGGCGCGTCATCCAAAAACACCGGCGAGGACAGGATCGGGGCGTTGCTCACAACCGCCATGCTTACGCGTCCTCCCACCAATCGCCACCCAAGCCCCGGCAGCGCAAGAATGAAATGAGGGACGATGCCACTGCTTGACGGCAGTCAATGATTGTATCGGCAGTTGGCAGAATGTCCGGATGAAAGAACCGGGGAGCCCGAACGCCATGTTCCGCATGCAAACTCTGCGCTTCGCTGTTGCAATCGCCGGCATCTTTCTCGCAGCGCCCGCCCTGCAGGCCGAGGATGATACGAAGCCCGTGCGTCTGTGTGTCAACACGCGCTCGATCGACAATTGGAAACCGACCGGCCGGGCAGAGATCATCGTCTCGACCGCGCCCGACAAGCGCTACAAGGTCACGTTCATGGCGCACTGTGCCCACATGAAATGGAGCGTATTCGCTCGCGTCAACACGCGACCGACCGGAACCGCGTTCTGCCTGTCGCGCGGCGACGTCATCATCTTCGGTCGCGGACCGCGCAATCCAGACGACACCTTTGCCGAGGAGACACACTGCACCATCAAGTCAGTTGAGCCCTACCTTGAGCCGGTGACGGAACCGGCAGCAAAACCGGAACCTCAACCTGATAAGCCATGACACTATCAACGTCGGTATACGGACCAGCAACTATTAGCGGCAATCGGCCTCGCGTTGAGGACATCCTGCTCGCGCAGCAGGTCGTGCTCTCCTTGAGGACGCTTTAGAGCTGCGCGCTGCACTCCGCGATGCTGTGCCCGTCCACGCCGTCAGGCACGGGAACTCCAGACGCGCCATGCGTATCAGCGTCTGCAACTGGCGCACCACGGCCGACGACATATCCCGCACGCTTAGCGCCGTCCGCCACACCCATTCGCAGGCGCGGGCAAGCCCCGGGCCAATCATGCTTAACCAGGTTGATCGAGGCGCCCAGAACCCCTCATTTTGCGACGCTTTCGATCAAAGTACCGGCGCGGAACAACGTACAATCGTGTACGCTGGACGATGGGGTTTCCTCCCCCCGCGAAGTCCAGCTGCGAGTTTCAACAGCGATGCGTTCCAAGTTATTCCCCGTCCTTGTCGGCATGGTGCTGCTCGCGGTCACGGGCCTGGCCTACAGGGCGATGACCCGCAATACCGAGGTCGCGGTCACCACGGTCAAGGCGCAGACTGTCGAGCGGGTTCTCGCCGCCGTCGGGCGCATACGCGCCGACCAGAGCCTGTCCATCTACGCGCGGGTGGCAGGCCTCGTCACGAACCTCAGGAAGGAAGAAGGCGACACCGTCAAGGCGGGCGACATCCTGGGCGAGATCGATGCAAGCCAGTCCCGCGCGGCGTTGAACCAGGCCCTTGCCTCCGTCGCAAGTCAAGAGCGCAAGCTGGCACAGTCAACGCGCGACCTCGCACGCGTGCAGGCACTTGCCGACCGCGGCTTCGCCACAAGGGCCACACGAGAAGCAGCCCAGCTTGTCTTGGACCGCGACCGGGAGGAGCTTGCACGGGTCTCGGCGGCCGTTCAGGAAGCGAGAAGCCGCCTCGAGGACTTCGTCATTCGCGCGCCCATATCAGGCCAGATCGTCCTGCGCCCGATTGATCCCGGACAGGTGGTCGATCTGCGCACACAGATCTTCCAGCTTGTCTCAAGGACCGAGCCGGAAGTCGAAACAGAGATCGACGAGACCGTTGCTGGCGCCTTGCGCGTGGGCATGACGGCGCGCCTCTCACCCGCCGGCACGAACGGCAGGACCTACGAGGGCAAGGTGAAGTACGTAGCCGACCGGATCGAACCTACGACCGGCGGCCGCACGATCCGCCTCGCGTTCAGTACCGCGCCGAAAGATTTGCCGCCTGGCCTGTCGGTGGACATCAACATTTCCGTCGACACGACGCCCGATGCCCTCGCCATTCCGCGCGCCGCCATCGCAGACCCCGACACAGCCCCGTATGTTGTGGTCATTCAGGGCCAGCAGGCCGTTCGCAAGCCTGTCACCTTCATCGACTGGCCCGCCGAGCGCGTGATCATCACCTCCGGCATCGCTGCAGGAGACAGGATTGCCCTCACCCCAGCGACAGTCCCCGCCGGCAAGCCCGTTGACCCCGTCGAAAGCGCGGACGCCAGATGAAGGTGTCGGTGTCAGCATGATGTATGCGATCAAGGTCGCCTGGCGATACCTGTCCAGCAACCGCACGCAGACCGCGTTGCTGCTCGGCGGCGTCGCGATCGGCGTCCTCGTCTTCGTGTTCATCACTGCGCTGATTGGCGGTCTGCGCGTGTTTCTGATCATTCAGACAACCGGAAACATTGCGCACATCACGCTGGAACCACCCGAGCGTATCGCCCGCGACATGCCAGGCCCCTCCGGGGCAACCCGTCTCGTCGCCCGGGTCGCCTCCACCACCAAGCGCCAGCAGATCTTTGCCTGGCAATCACTGCTGCGAGTTGTCGAGAGGACACAAGGCGTGAGGATCGTCTCTCCGCAGATCAACGGCAATGCCTTCCTGATCAAGGGACAGGCGACGTCACCAGTCCTGATGAATGGCCTGCGCCCCGATCGCCTCGACGCGATCTCGGCCATCTCGCCAAAGATCATCGCCGGCACCGCACGGCTCGACATGGACGGCGTGCTGATCGGCAGCAAGCTCGCAACCAATCTGGGGCTGCG
>CAZABH010000042.1:0-7007 GCA_964483585.1 uncultured Flavobacteriaceae bacterium | reverse complement strand
CAGCCAGGCCCAGACCGGAAATCTCATCCAGATCTTCAGCCTGATCACCATCGTCATCGGGGTCTCCAGCGCGCTGCTCCTCACGACCTATCGGCGCAGGGGCGAAATAGCGATCATGCGCTCGATGGGCATCTCGCGCGTCTTCGTGGTCATGATCTTCATCCTGCAGGGCCTCTTCATCGGCCTGCTTGGTGCCGGCATTGGCGCCGGGGCAGGTTACGCCTTCTGCTCATTCCTGCTGGACGTATCGCGCCGAACCGACGGAACGGCCTTCCCGATCGACCCGGCACAGGGCGGCTATCTGGCAGTGATCCTGCTGACCACGTTGGGAAGTGTACTCGCGGCCATCCTGCCCGCACGAGCAGCCTCACGCGTCGACCCGGTCGAGGTGCTCAACCAGTGACCCGAAAGCCCCTCTACACGATCCGCAACCTTGTGAAAGATTTCGGCACCGGAGAGCTTCGCACGCGCGTGCTCAAGGGACTGACCTTCGACCTGAACGAAGGCGAGTTCGTGGCGCTCCAGGGCCCAAGCGGATCAGGCAAGAGCACCCTACTCTCCATCCTCGGCACCCTGCTCGAGCCCACCAGCGGCGAGCTCGAGCTGCTCGGCCAGAGATTGACGCACCTGACAGAGGCAAAGCTCACCGAGTTCCGCAACGAGCACATCGGCTTCGTGTTCCAGTTCCATCACCTGCTGCCCGACTTCACCGCGCTTGAGAACGTGCTCTTCCCTGCCGCAGCCAGCGCCGGCCGCGAAACGGCAAAGATGCGCCAGCGCGCGAAGGAATTGCTCGACCGTGTCGGCATGGCCGACCGGCGCGACTTCCGCACGCCAAAGCTCTCGGGCGGTCAGAAACAGCGCGTGGCCATCGCACGGGCCCTGATGAACCACCCTGAACTGGTGCTGGCCGACGAACCCACCGGCAACCTCGACCGTGCAAGCGCTGACCAAGTCCTCGCCCTGCTGCGCGAAATGAACCGCACCGAACGCACGACCTTCCTGATCTCGACGCACGACCCGCACGTGGCCGCCTTCTGCGAGCGAAAGATAGAGGTGGTCGACGGCAATCTCACCGGCCAGGCCCCGCCCGCCACGACCTGAACGGAAGAAATGCGTTGGGCTTGCCGTCACGGGGCATCAAAGGGTCCGCCTTTCATTCCATGACGAGCGCGCGCATCCACCCGCGGCATCCCTCGCGTGTCGCAGTGCAGGAATTCCGATCTGGTGGGCCTGCAAAGCAGCCAGCGCGCGCTGGCATGTTCGCCTTGCATTCAGGCGTGTCCGCGCTAGTTTCATGACCTGGCCACCCGCTGAAGACGTGTGGTGCGGCCAGCAATCGCGAAGGAACATCATCACATGGCATCTCGTGGCGCATCTGGACCCAGTATCATCATTGGCCGGTTTTTATTGGGTCTCTATTTCCTTGTGCCTGGGATCGCCAAGATTTTCGCTAATGGGTCTCAACTTCAGCTGATGGAGGCACGGGGTATCCCAGATGCCTATCCGCTGCTGATGTTTGCGGGCGTGTCCAGCTTGCTGGGTGCGGCGGCCCTCATGTCAGGGCGTTACGTCAAACTCGCCGCTTACGGCTTTGTGATTTACGTGCTCCTGGTGAACGTATTGATCCATCCTTTTTGGATCATTGAAGCTGAGACGCAGAATTTCGTGAAGAACCTCGCGATCATGAGCGGCCTGTTGGTCCTTGCAGGGCACGCACAATTCCGGTGGCCATCACTCAGCAATTGGTGGAAGAGCGACGCCGCTGTTTTGAATGCTTGACCACGACCTGAGCCAGCGATGCTGCTCGGGAGCGGGAGTTCTGTTTGCGCCGCTTGTGGGGCGCGAACCCCATACGGAGAAATGGTGTTCGACCCCCACTGGACGCGCACTGAACGTGAGCGCGGCGCGCTTCGTCGTCAGCGACCGCGCGGCTTCAGGTCCCTGCGCCGCCGCCTAGCGGTTCTTGCAGCGCACCAGATATTGCCGGTTGCCCGTCTCGGGCGACGCTGCGCTCGCTTCGAGCAGCACCATCCGATCATCATCGATGATGATCAGCATCCCGCCGACTTTCTCCTTCGGGACGATATACCCGACCCGCTCGAAGGCGATCCCCACCGCCATCCGCGCCTCCTTGAACTCGGGCGATTGGGACGGATCATAGGGTCCGGCCAGCTTTACCGGGGAGACAACCGGGGTGAGGCGCGTCGACTGGCCCTGATGCCCTGTCGTGCGGACGGTGAGTTCGCTGGCTTTGCCCGAGAATTCATAAGCCGCCGTCGCGCGCGGGTGGCGAATGTTGCACGGCGCGTAGATCCAGTCCGCCGCCTGGTCCTTCCAGTCGGCCTTGGCATCGCCCCAGCGACCGGCGAGAAAATCCCCGAAATCCCCCGTCTGCGCGTGCAGCGGTGCCGCGCCTCCCAGAGCCAGAGCCAGCGCCACTGCGCCGCGTGCCAACATGTTCATCGTGCTCTCCCTGCCGCCCGCGAAAGAGCTATCAGAGCCCTTTCCGGCGCACAATCCCGGCCAAGGCCGTGCCGCTTTTTTGCAGCTGTCCGGCGCGTGGAGAAATTTCGATTGGGTGGAAATGGCGGGGGATGCAAAACCCTGATCCAACGTTCTCTCAAATCAGAACCCTCGGTTTTCCTAAAGTGTGATGAAATTTCTAATTCTGGCATCGTTCATTCTGTGCCTGTCTCGAAATCGCCAGCGACGGAGGAGCTATTCCGGTGACGATGATTTGCTGACGACAGAGTGAGGACGCTAACCTTTCGCGCCGTCCCCATTGTTGGACATTAGATATGGATTGCGCACACTCTTTCACTTGGCGTACTGAAGCTGTAAATGAATGACATTTATCTAATCCGCCACGGTGAAACGGAGTGGAACGTTCAGGGCCGTTTCCAGGGAAGGCTAGATTCCGTCCTTACCAACACTGGCGTCAAGCAAGCCGAGGCGATCGGTAGACGCCTCGCTGGGTTGGACCTTTCATTTGACGCGTTCATTACTAGCCCCCTCGGCAGAACACGTCAGACAGCGGCAATCATTGCAGGATTGGCGCGTCTTCCTGCCGTTCAGTGGGATGATCGTCTTGCCGAGGTGTCTTTAGGTTCATGGGATGGTTTGACCGACATCGATATCGACGCGCAGTGGCCCGGGTTGCTCGATGGCTCCACGCAGTTCGACTGGTTCTTCAGGTCGCCTGACGGGGAGAGCTACGACGCCGTTTTCCAGAGAGCCGAATGCTGGTTGCGCGAACGACAGGGTGTGACAGTCGCAGTGTCTCACGGGCTGATAAGCCGGCTCATCAGAGGTGCATATAGCGGGCTGCCCAAAACAGAAGCATTGAGCCTGCCAGTGCCTCAGGACGTTATCTGGAGACTTTCCAACGGTCGGATTGAGCCAATATCCGTGGTTTGAGCATCGGACACGTCATTCTGGTGCACAGCTTGAAACCGCCATTGCGGAACCCACCCACGACCGGCCAACAACGAAGCCGGCGCCCGGTCTTCAAAGCAGCTTTACTGCTTTTCCCTCGCTTTTGAAAAATTCCTGCCAGCCAGGAAGCAACCACTTTCTGGTCATGCTTCTGAGGCGTTCCCCGTACTATTGAAGAGGTATCTCATATGGGTCTAACCCTGACCGATGACGGCGCGCTACGACACGATCGGGATCAACTATGACCAGCTGCGATTGCCGGATCCCCGGATCGCCAGGCAGATCCATCATGCTTTGGGAACGGCTTCGACCGTACTGAACGTCGGAGCCGGAACCGGGTCATATGAACCAACCGACAGACAAGTCACGGCTGTCGAGCCGTCAATTGAGATGATCCGCAAGCGAAAATCATCGTCCGCTCGCGTCATTCAGGCAAGCGCCGAGCACCTGCCATTTGACGATCAGTCCTTCGATGCCGCGATGGCAATTCTGACTATCCACCATTGGCACGATAAGGCTGTTGGCTTGCGCGAAATGAGGAGAGTGACGCGCGGGCCGATCGTGCTGCTGACCTTCGACCCGTCACACCGGCCTTGGTTGACCGACTACATGCCCGAACTTGTGTCGTTGGACGCACGTCAAATGCCCACGATGTCCCAATATGGCGAATGGCTCGGCTCGGTGACGATTGAGCCTGTGTTGGTCCCGCATGACTGCACAGATGGATTCCTGTACGCATATTGGTCCCGACCGGAGGCATATCTGGACGAGCGGATCAGGTCGGGAAGCTCTTCGTTCTGGTCGATTCAAGGGCTGGAGCACGGCCTTGCGCGATTGTCGCATCATCTGGAAACCGGACAGTGGGACAGCAAGCAAGGACATCTTCGCGATCAGCGTGAATATGATGCGGGATATAGACTGGTAATCGGTAATCAGCTGCCAGACAGCTAACCACCCACTGGCGGTCATGGGCGGGATCGATGTGTGATCCCGAAAGGAGCACGGCAGCTTTGCCCCCTGCTGGAAAACTCCTGCCTTTCAGTAATCGACCCAGAAGGCGACGTTCTTGCTAGCCCTTTGACCGAGGAAAGAAACGGGGTCGGACACCATTTTAGCTCTGCCCGATAGCCCTTTCAAAGCATCCGCGACACCCTACACTTTAACCAGACCTGATCCATATTCCCTGTCTGGCCGCACGATCAGCCAGAACGCACTCAACGTGAGCGCGGCGCGCTTCGTCGTCAGCGACCGCGCGGCGTCAGGTCCAGGCTACGCCGCCTAGCGGTTCTTGCAGCGCACCAGATATTGCCGGTTGCCCGTCTCGGGCGACGCTGCGCTCGCTTCGAGCAGCACCATCCGATCATCATCGATGATGATCAGCATCCCGCCGACTTTCTCCTTCGGGACGATATACCCGACCCGCTCGAAGGCGATCCCCACCGCCATCCGCGCCTCCTTGAACTCGGGCGATTGGGACGGATCATAGGGTCCGGCCAGCTTTACCGGGGAGACAACCGGGGTGAGGCGCGTCGACTGGCCCTGATGCCCTGTCGTGCGGACGGTGAGTTCGCTGGCTTTGCCCGAGAATTCATAAGCCGCCGTCGCGCGCGGGTGGCGAATGTTGCACGGCGCGTAGATCCAGTCCGCCGCCTGGTCCTTCCAGTCGGCCTTGGCATCGCCCCAGCGACCGGCGAGAAAATCCCCGAAATCCCCCGTCTGCGCGTGCAGCGGTGCCGCGCCTCCCAGAGCCAGAGCCAGCGCCACTGCGCCGCGTGCCAACATGTTCATCGTGCTCTCCCTGACGATCGCGAAAGAGCTAGCAGAGCCCTTTCCGGCGCACAATCCCGGCCGGGGCTGTGCCGCTTTTTTGCAGCTGTCCGGCGCGCGGAGAGTTTTCGATTGGGTGGAAATGGCGGAGCCGGAGTCTGTTTGAACTATATTCGCCGTTATTCGCGCACTTTCAATATAGAGCCGTACACATCTGAAATCATTGGAACCTTCTCCACAAGTTCATTCGCCATTATTCGTTGCAATTCGCGACAAGTCGCTGCATGAATTAGGACGCGAATTAGGACGCGCTGGAGAACTGGAAGCCATGGGCAAGCGACAAGCCAACAAAATGACAGCCCGCGGCGTGGCGGCCTTGGTGGCCCCTGGCTGGCACTCCGACGGCGCCGGGCTCTACGTGCGGATCACCCCCGACGGGCGCAAGTCTTGGGTGGTGGTGTACTTCACCGCCGGCAGGCGCCGGGAGATGGGTTTGGGCGCGGCTGCCGGCCCCAAGGCAATTACCCTCGGCGCGGCCCGAGAGGAGGCAGCAAGGATCCGGGCGGCCGTTGTCGAGGGGCGTTGCCCCCTTAGCGAAAAGCGCGACGCTAGGGCCTCTGAGGCCGCACCGAAGGCCATCCACACATTCGGGACAGTGGCCGAGGCCTTCATGCGGATGCGCGCGAGCGCCTGGAAGAACCCTAAACATGGCGCGCAATGGCAGATGACACTGCGCACTCATGCCAAGTCGCTTTGGGAAAAGCCGGTGGATGCCATCGCCACCCGCGACGTGCTTGACGTGCTGGAGCCGATCTGGACGAAAACGCCTGAGACGGCCGCCCGCACCCGCAATCGGATCGAGCTCGTGCTCGACAGCGCAACAGCCCAGGGCCTGCGCGAGGGTCCCAACCCAGCCCGGTGGCGCGGCCACCTCAAAAGCATCTTGCCGGCCAGAACGAAGCACACGCGCGGGCATTTCGCGGCGATGGATTACCGGGGCTTGCCAGCCTTCATGGAGCGCCTGAGGGCTCAACGAGGGATTGGCGCGCGCGCGCTCGAGCTTACCATCCTGACGGCTTGCCGCACATCTGAAGTCATCCAGGCGGAGTGGATCGAGATTGATTTGGCGGCCGCTACTTGGACGATCCCGGCGCACCGCATGAAGGCTGGCCGCTTGCACAAGGTGCCGCTCAGTCCTCAGGCCGTCGCCTTGCTGGCTGAGCTCAATCGGAACAAGACTGGGCCCTACGTCTTCTCGTTCAATGGCCGCAAGCCGCTCTCAAACATGACGATGCTGAAGGTGCTTCGGGCCATGGGGGAGAAAGTGACGGCGCACGGGTTCCGGGCCTCTTTCCGCACTTGGGCCGGGGAAGTCAGCAACGCGCCGCGCGATATCGTCGAGGCGTGCCTGGCTCACACAATCGAGAATGCGGCTGAAAGAGCGTACGTGCGCGGCGACTTCATCGCAAAGCGCGCCGCCTTGATGAAGACATGGGCCGAGTGGTGCGAGCCGCGGCCAGCTGACAATGTGGTTCCGCTCCACGCGGCGGCCAGCGCATAAAGAAAATCAATGCAGAGGCTCAAGAGCAATGCCTAAGAAATCAACGAAGAGCCTTAACCGCAAGGTCAAGTCCACGCGCGGACGGAAGCCAAACATCCCCGATGAGGAATGGGTCCGTGACTATCCGATCGTCATTTTGCCCATGGTCTCGCGCGCCCACAGGACCAAGGTAGTGGGATATGAGGTATACGCTCTCAACCTCCCCAACCTTGGTACGGTCCGGACCCGCTCGCTGAACATC
>CAZABH010000041.1:17417-25134 GCA_964483585.1 uncultured Flavobacteriaceae bacterium | reverse complement strand
AGTCTGGGGGACTGGGGGTCGTGGGTTCAAATCCCGCCGCTCCGACCATTTTTTTTCGGCGCCACATGTCGGTGACAGTCCACTTCACTCCCGTAATATGGGGCGTGTTGTTGCGCGAAGACGCTGAATCAAGTGCACTGTCACCGAGATTTTCATGAAGGAGGCGAGAGCATGGGGGCAAAGACCTGGATGCTTGTTTATGCGGATGGTCTCATGAGCGGGCGGCTCTTGCAGACCTCAACGCCGGATCGTGCGGCCACCCTTGCTCTCGCGCATAGACTGTTTCCCGGCGAGACGCTCGAGCCTCTCGAGGATGGTTCGCTGGGGTGGACCGCTCCTTCTGATGAAGAGATTCTTGTCGGCTGCTTTCCGGGGTTTGCTGTCGTTGCAGCTAAGGAATTCGCGATGGACTATCCTTCAAAACTGCCGCAGAGGTTCATTGATGCCGCAGATGGTCGTGCTGTCTATCTCCATGCGATGCATAGTGTCGTCGACTGGTTTGCCTTCGGTGTGTGGGAGAACGGGCGCCTCAAGAGGTCTTTGAGCCTTTCTCCTGACTCGGGAATCCTGGAAGATCTTGGTGCAAGGTTTGCCTTCGAGGGTCCTTACTGGGAAGGCGAACATCCCGTGCTCGAGCCTGGAGAAGACCCGGCCGACTATCCCTTTGTCTTCCACCCGCTGGAGCTCGGGGAGGCTGCCCTTGGCGCACTTTTTGGGTATCACCTCGAGGGGCTCATTGACGCGAGTATGGTCGATGCCGAGACGATCCCGTTGATGCGCTTCAGAAGATCGCGGACGTTGCAGGTGAATGCCCAGCGTCGCTGGTGGAAGATCTGGTGATCCTCCGGCGATGATGCCCTATCGTCAGCGTGAATTGATTAAATGGGCTGACGATGCGGCTGGTTCTGATGGTGTTTGTGTCGTGTGTGCGGGCGTGGGCGGTGATGATCCGCTGAAACCCATGTCCGGCGGCACTGGGCGCAGTTGCTGCGCACCCGAAATTTCGGTGACGGGGCTGGGGTGAGCGTTGTGCATGAATACCATTCGTGGGTTGAGACCCGCTCTGAAAGATGTGCACTGTCACCGAAATTTTCTCTGTGTCGCCCGGGCAAATCTGACTTCACCGTCGGGCAGGGTTTCGAGGGTCAAATCGGCCAGTCTCAGCGCAGTTTCACCGTTGCGTGCCGAAAACACGGCGGCGAAATTCCTGCGCGTGAAGGTGTCCAGAAGCGGATCGAGCCCGCGCAGGATTTCCATGTGGTCGATGCTTGCGCGATGAGCGGCATATTCGATGGCGTATAGGCGCAGATAGTTCTCGCGCGGGTCGATCCTGAAGCCTTCGACGATATGCGCCGTCAGTGCCGCACGAATCCAGACCGGGTCGTGTACTTTCATGGCCCGCTCTGCCGAGAGAACGCTGAGATACATCAGCTTGAAGGCCAGGTTCTGCCCCACAATCTTTCGCAGGCTGGAAATTTGCGGCGCATCAAGCGCAAGCACCAATTCCATGGCCTTGCTGAATATGTTGATCTCTTCGTTGGTCTCCGGTCGAAACCGCAAGGAGAATTGACCAATCTCGCGAAGCATCGCTGTGCAACGTTCCGGTGTTTCCATTGCATTGCCCCGTGAAATTTCGGTGACAGTGCTGGAGTGCACTCAATTCGCTTATAATGGGGTGGCTGTCGCAAGAAGATGCCGAATTGAGTGCGCTGTCACCGAAATTGGTTCAGCGTGCGAATTCGAATTTTCCTGTTGCGCCGCTGGCATCGTAGGTGCCCTTGATCGTGCGGCCGTTCGCGCTGACGGTGCCGCTATAGCGAACGGAGTGGCTGACGCCACCGCTGCCGTCGTAGGTCTTGACCAGAACCACATCGCGGCCGCTCACGGTACCTTCCAGGTTCGATGTGAGGAACATGCTCCTGTCAAAATTGCCGATGAGGTTCACCTCCACCATGCTTCCCGACAGCCGCGATCCCGATTGCACAAGGTTCAAAGTGAACTCGTTGACGTCGTTGCGATCGCTGCTGACGTATCCGCCCCGCCATGCGCCGCTCAGGTTGCTGGCCGATTGGGCAAGGGCAGATCCGGCAACGGCGAAGAGGGTAGCTGCGAGAAAAGTGCGACGGAACATGTCTGGTGGCTCCAGGAAGATTGAAAGAGCGCAAAGTCTAGCGCATGCGCGGGGGCGGCTCCAGTGTCGTTCCTTCGCCGTGTCGCGCGTCCCGCAGGCGATAGTATTCCGCGGGCCTGTGTCGCGGGCCCTTTCCGGTCTCGGCAGCGCGTTGTGTCTCGCCGGTGCGCTCGATCATGTCCATGAGGCGCATGAGTTTGAGTTTGCGGCGGAAGTTGCCCCGGTCGAGGTGCTCGCCCCGGAATTGCTCGTGGGTGCGCTGCACGTCGCCGAGGGTGAAGATGGGGGGCATCATCTCGAGGATTTCGCGGGCGATCGACCCGTCGTCGAGGCGCAGCCCGACGGCACGGATCGCGGCTTCGAGAATGTCCGCGTGGTCGAAGGCGAGCGTTCGGCTGCGGGCCTCTTTCAGGCTGTACCAGCCAGCTGCGGCTGCGTCGCTGCCATGCTGGATGAGGGGTTCGGCGTCATGTGGAAGCAGGGCGAAATAGGCTGCTGATACGACCCAGCGTTCATCGCGGCCCGGCGTGCTGAAGTTTGCGAAGTGATGGGGTTTGACGTTCGTGACGCCGGTTTCCTCGGCCAGCTCACGGATTACGCATGTGTCCAGGTCTTCGTCCTGGCGCAGGAAGCCCCCTGGCAGGGCCAGCATTCCCTTGTGCGGGTCCTGTCCCCTTTCGATTAGCAGCACGTGGATCTCTCCCCGCTTGACCTTGAACAGGGTCAGGTCAGTGGCCACGCCGGGGCGGGGGTAGTCGTAGCGATAAACGTCCGGCTTTTTGGGCATTTTTCACTTAGGGCCTTTACAACACGAAGTCATTGCCTATATAGTGTCTCCAAGACACTAACAATCCCATATCGTATCCGAACAGCACCCCCGATATCCGTCGGGGTGCCTGTTTTATTGTAGAGAGGGACCATGAAGGCTGCTGCCGCTCAGATCCGGCCTTTTGTCATCGCCGAGGTTCCTGCCGGGGCAGGGATCATCGGTATCGCGGTCCTTCCCGGGAGTGGAGGGCGCGATCTGCAGGACGATCTTGCCGTCATCTCTGACTGGGGAGCGGCGACGGTGGTGAGCCTGGTCGGAGCTGCGGAATTCGATCTTGCAAGTGTTGCTCATTTTTCGAAGGCGCTGGGGCGGCTGCCAGTCGATTGGCACCACCTGCCCATCGCTGACATGCAAGTGCCTGATGCGGTGTTCGAACGTGAGTGGATCTATCATGGGCATGTCCTGCGGCAGCGTTTGCTTGACGGTAAGCGCGTGCTTCTCCATTGCCAGGCAGGACTTGGGCGGTCGGGCATGATGGCTGCGCGTCTGCTGGTTGAACTGGGAGGCGATCCTGATGCCGCCATCGCCGCTGTGCGTGCCGCGCGACCCGGCGCGATCGAGACGCTGGCGCAGGAGGCGCATGTGCGCGAGCGGCAGCCATTGACTGGTGCAGCTCATGTTGAGCGGGTTCTGGGATGTCTTTTTGGCGGTGCTGTCGGGGACGCCTTTGGTTATCCGGTCGAGTTCCTGAGCCTTTCACGGATTCGCAAGACCTACGGTGTCGGCGGGATCGCGGGGCCCGTGTTGAATGACCACGATCTCTGGGAAGTCAGCGACGATACGCAAATGACCCTGTTCACGGTCGAGGGGCTTGTCGACGGGCTGGTCGGGGGCGTTGATCCTGTGGCCATGGTGCGCGAGGCATATGGACGCTGGCTGGCGACCCAGACGCAGCGTTTTGATCCGGCTGTGCCGGGTGATCGGCTTGTCTCGTTTCGGGCCCTCTGGGCGCAACGCGATCCCGGGCATACCTGCCTCACGGCGCTGGCGGCTGGGGGCCGTGGTACGCTCGAACGGCCTGTCAACAACAGCAAGGGATGCGGAGGGGTGATGCGAACGGCGCCGATCGGGCTTGTGCGCGCGCTGTCGCCTGCGCAATGCCTGGAACTTGGAGCGCGTGCGGCGGCGATCACGCATGGGCATCCTTGCGGGTACTGGACTGCTGGGGCAATGGCCGCGATCGTGCGTTTTCTCTGTGAGGGGATAGACACTGAAGCTGCCGTGCGCGAGACGGTGGGGCTGCTTGAGGGGCGGGCGCGCAGCGGCGAGACTGTTGCGGCCCTGCGCAAGGCGCTCGATCCTGGCATCAAGACCATCGACGAACTCGGTGAGGGCTGGGTCGGCGAGGAAGCGCTTGCCATGGGTGTGCATGCGGCGCTGCGCGGGCGCAGCCTGAAGGAGGTGCTGATGATTGCCGTCAATCATGACGGTGACAGCGACAGCACGGGCTCGATCGCCGGGCAGATCTGGGGCGCGCGCGAGGGTGTCGCCCGCATGCCTGTCGACTGGGTGAGCGTGCTGGATGTCCTGGCGCCGCTCAATCACGTGGCGGGCCGGCTCATTGCGGTGGCCTGATACTGCTGTCTGCATCATCCAAACAGAAAGGACGGTCGTGCATGGCCGAGCGTTTTTTTGACGAGGAAGCTGCCCTTGCCCTCATGCCGCATCTTGTGCCCCAGGATGAGGATGACTTCGTCGATGCCCAGCAAGAGGTCATCGACAATGGCGAGAAGGTGGGCGAGCAGGAGTGGGACAGCGACGGACCCGGCGCCGGGGCAGGCTCGCTTGTCGTCTATCGCTATGCCGGCAAGTTCTTTGCGCTCGACGATGTCGAGTTCATGGGCCCCTATGATACATTCCGCGAAGCCGCCGAAGCCGTGGGCCTGTTCGTGCGTACGGATGCGACGACGGAAATCTTCGTGAAGGCGGGGGTGGAGGACTGAGTTGGATTCAGTCCGCTGTCACCCGGGGTTGCGTGCAGGGAGGCATGATGCGGGCGGGTGTTGACCTGGGCGGGACGAAGACCGAGGCGATTGCCATGGATGCGCGTGGTGTCGTGCGGGCGCGGGTGCGGCAGGCCAGCGGGCGGAGCTATGAAGAGAGCCTGGCGGTGGTCCATGATGTCGTGGCCGAGATCGAGCGTCTTGCGGGTGCTGCCATATCAAGCGTCGGTGTTGGCATTCCGGGTTCGCCCTCACCGGTGACGGGGCTCATCCGCAATGCGAATTCAACCTGGCTGAACGGGCGGCCCTTCGGGGAGGATCTCGCCCGTGTCCTCGCGCGCCCCACGCTTCTTGCCAATGATGCGAACTGCTTTGCGCTGTCGGAGGCGATCGATGGTGCGGGTGCCGGTG
Organism: uncultured Flavobacteriaceae bacterium; assembly: GCA_964483585.1. Classification (GTDB taxonomy): domain Bacteria; phylum Pseudomonadota; class Alphaproteobacteria; order Micropepsales; family Micropepsaceae; genus SZUA-430. Next base: position 19,820 of record CAZABH010000041.1, on the reverse strand, counting down.
CGCGTGCCGTGTTCGGCGTCATCCTGGGGACGGGATGCGGCGGCGGGATCGTGATCGACGGGCGCCTGTGGGCGGGGGCGAGTGGCATCGCCGGGGAGTGGGGGCATACGCCGCTGCCGTGGCCATCCGATGACGAACATCCCGGGCCTTCGTGCTGGTGCGGCAAGACGGGGTGTCTTGAGACGTGGATCAGTGGTCCGGGGTTTGCGCGCGACCATGCCCGCGCGACGGGCGCTGCGCTGCCGCCCGAGGCGATCATCGCCGCGTGCGAGGCGGGTGATGCCGGGGCGCTTGGCGCGTATCGGCGGCTTGTGGGCCGCATCGCGCGGGGGCTTGCATGTGTCGTGAACGTCATCGATCCGGAGGTGATCGTGTTGGGTGGAGGTCTCTCCAATATCGAAAGCCTGCCTGAAGATGTGGAGGCAGCACTGCCGGGCCATGTGTTCAGCGATGCCGTGTCGGTGCGGGTGGTGCGCAACCGGCATGGCGACTCGTCGGGCGTGCGCGGGGCTGCGTGGCTTTTTGCGTGACGTGTGCCGATTGCTGCCGTGGGTCCAAAGCAGTATTTATATCTACGTCGGCAGGAGGCTGGGCCATGGGTGCGAAGACTTGGATGCTGGTCTATGCCGAGGGTCTCATGCGTGGGCGGTTGGTGCAGACCTCTACGCCGGATCGTGCGGCCACGGTCGCTCTCGCGCATAGACTGTTCCCCGGCGAGACGCTCGAGCCAGTGGAAGATGGGTCGCTGGGGTGGACCAATCCTCCTGATGGGGAGCTTGTTATCGGCAGCTTTCCTGGGTTCGATGTCGTGGCGGCGAAGGAATTCGCGTTAGACTATCCGTCCAGAGTGCCGGAGAAGTTCATCGAGGCAGCAGATGGCCGCACAGTCTATCTCCATGCGATGCACAGTGTCGTCGACTGGTTTGCCTTTGGGGTGTGGGAGAACGGACGTCTGAAGAGGTCCCTGAGCCTCTCACCCGACAAGGGGATTCTGGAGGATATTGGTGCGCGGCTTGCCTTTGAATTGCCCTACTGGGAAGGCAAGCATCCCCTGATCGGCCCCGGAGAGGAGCCCACAGATTATCCGTTTGTCTTCCACCCCTTGGAACTCGGGGATGCCGCCCTCCGCGCGTTGTTTGGATATTATATGGAGGGGCTCTCTGATGCGACAATGGTCCATGCGGAGACCATCCCCTTGCTGCGATTCAGACGATCGATGGGTTTAAATGGCGATGCCAGGTGGCGCTGGTGGAAGGTCTGGTGATCCCTCGGTGATGAAGGCCTACTGTCGCCGTGAGGTGAGTAAAGAGACACATGATGCGGATGCTTCTGATGTTGTGGGTGTCGTGTGTCGTGGCTTGGCCGGCTGCGGCTGAGCCGGTTCAGCGAACCCTCGCGTTTGGCGGGTTTTCGCGCAGCTATGTCGTCCATGTGCCGGCACGTGCGGCGGGGCGGGAGGCTCCGCTGGTCGTGGTGCTGCACGGGCTGGGCGGCGACGGGGCAAATGTCCTGCAGCAGGGGCGCTGGGTCGAGAAGGCGAATGCGGAGGGTTTCATTGTCGTGGCGCCGGAGGGTGTCCCCGAAGATCCCGCACGGCCGGCGCGCTTCTTCGGCAACAAGCGCAGCTGGAATTCCGGTCCGGCGACGGGGTCGCCTGCGCAAGCCCGTGGCATCGATGATGTCGGCTTCATCGCGGCGGTCATCAGGGATGTCCAGCGCCTTCATCGTGTCGATGCGCGACGGATCCATGTCACCGGATTCTCGAATGGCGCGGGAATGGCTTTCCGGGTCGGGGCGGAACTGCCGGATGTGGTCGCGTCGATTGCGCCTGTGGCCAATGGCCTGCTTGTACCCGTCGAGACCTTGAGGCGACCGGTCTCGCTGATGCTTGTCTGGGGCCAGGCTGATCCGCTCAATCCCATTGCTGGCGGCAAGGTCGAGCGCAATGGAGGGCTTGTGCTTCGACCGTCGGCCGAACAATCCTGGCGGCAATGGGCGCGGTTGCTGGGCTGTCCGGTGGCACCCGTGGTCGACCGTTCGATCCCGCGGGTGACACGGCAGGCGTTTGAGGGCTGTGCGGGTGGCAGCACGGCGGTGCTGGTTGGCATCGAGGGGCTGGGTCATCAGTGGCCGGGTGGCCGCGTGGTGCTTCGCCTTGTGTCGGGTCCGGGCTCGGATGCCTTTGATGCGACGGCCGAAATCTGGAAATTCTTTGCCGCGCATCCGCGGTAACTGTGAGAAAGCATTCCGGTCCCGCGCCCCGCCGGGACAGTTGCGGCTCCGTGGATTTGGGTGCACTGTCACCGAGACTGCGTCTTGAGCGGGTGAGACGATGACGGACAGCGGGAAATGTGCCAATTGCGGGGCCGTGCGGACGGGGCCATTCTGTTCTCAGTGCGGGCA
>CAZABH010000041.1:0-17317 GCA_964483585.1 uncultured Flavobacteriaceae bacterium | reverse complement strand
CGGTGCCGATCACCGCTGAACAGCGCAAGGCCATGGAGGACGTGCGACGTAACATTGCCTCGGGCGAGGTGGTGGTGGGCGAGGAAGGCGCCGCGAAGGAGGAGGCCGTCGCGTATGTCTCGCAATTGTGGGCCGGCGTCGAGAAGATCATGGAGGACCCGCGCCGCATCAATGGGCCACTGGGCGTCTGGCTGCCGCGTCTGATGCTGGTGCTCGTGCCGGTTCTGGCGCTCATGCTGGCGGTGGTGCACTGGAAGCCGCGGGTCTTCCTGATCGAGCATCTGGTGTTCTCGTTGCACCTGCACACGACGATGTTCATGGCGTTGACGGCGGCCACGGTCGAGGCGGCGTTTACGGGTGGGCGCGGGATCGGCTGGGTGCTGGGCCCGATGTTCCTGGTCTTCGCCTTGCTTGCCATGAAGCGGGTCTATGGGCGGGGCTGGGTGCTGACGACTCTGAAGTTTGCTGGATTGCTGCTGATTTATTTCATCATGCTGGTTCTGGGCTTTGTCGGTATCATGCTTGTGGTTCTACAAGAGCTCTGAGGCTGGGTCCTGTGCATGAGGATTCTGGTGATGGTGCTTGCGCTGCCCCTTGACGGGCGGGGTGCCGGCAAGGTGTTGTGCGTCCATCCATAACAGGAGAGCTTCCATGTTTTCGCATGTCATGATCGGGACGAATGATCTCGACAAGTCGAAGAAATTCTATGACGCGGTGCTGGGCACGCTGGGCATCAAGCCGGCGATCGTTGACGGTCATCGCATTTTCTACATCTCGCCCCAGGGCATGTTCTCGGTGTCGAAGCCGATCGACGGCAAGCCCGCGACCTACGCCAATGGCGGCACGATCGGGTTTGCAGCCTCGTCGCCGGCGCAGGCTGATGCGTGGCATGCGGCAGGCGTCGCCAATGGCGGGACGACCTGCGAAGATCCGCCGGGCGTGCGTGAGGGGGGCTTCGGCAAGCTCTATCTTGCCTATCTGCGTGATCCCGACGGCAACAAGCTCTGCGCGCTGCATCGCATGTAGATTAATTTCGGTGACAGTGCACTTAACTCCCGTTGGGTTCGGCGTAAGCCTGGCACTGACCATCAAGGAGTTAAGTGCACTGTCACCGAAATTAACCCTTGAGGGGTGATCATGGACGAGGTTGCGAAGGCGCCTGAGGAGATGCTCGCGACGCTGGGGCTTCGGCGGCGGGTTCACTTTGGCGATGGGCGCTGCACGCTGGCTTTCGAGGCGGGCATGCACATGTGCCATTCGGGTGGCGTGGTGCAGGGTGGCTTTGTCACCGGCTGGCTTGATGCCGCCATGGCGCATGCGTTCTTCAGCCTCGGGCAGCCGGGCATTGTTCCCATGTCGCTCGAGATCAAGGTCAGTTTCTTCGCGCCCGCCCGGCCCGGCCTTGTGATGGCCGAAGGCTGGATCGAGCGGCAGGGCAAGTCGACCTGCTTTGCCGAGGCGCAGCTCAAGGATCAGGCTGGCAGCGTCATTGCGAAGGCGACGTCCACGATGCGGCTGGTGTCGCAGGCGAAGGTCGCCGACGGCTCGCGTGCAGCGGTGGGCGGGTGACCCCGGAACTGGTTCAGCGCGAGCAGGCGCTGGTCGGCGAGGGGCCTGTCTGGGTCCCGGATGAGCGCGCGCTCTGGTGGCTCGACATCAAGGGGCAGAGGCTCTTCCGATACGATCCGTCCTCTGGGGCGGCGCGCAGCTGGGCGATGCCGGAGCGGATCGGGGCGGCGATCCCGGATGGCGCGGGCAGGTTCGTTCTTCTCGGCAAGACGGGCGTCTGGCGCTCGCGCCTGCCCTTCGACCAGTTCACGAAGGTCTCTGCGCCCGACAGCGACAGGCCAGGCAACCGCTTCAACGATGCCAAGCGCGATCCGGCGGGGCGGCTCTGGGGCGGCACCATGGATGATGACGAGCGTGAGGCTTCGGGGCGGCTTTACCGCTTCGACACGCTGGAGGCGCCGGTGCGGGTGAAGGACAACGTCAATCTCTCGAACGGTCTGGGGTGGAGCCCCGATGGCCGTACGATGTATTTCGTCGAGACGATGCAGCGCGTGATCTGGGCGCATGACTATGACGTCGCCAGCGGGGAGGCCGGCCCGCCGCGGGTTTTCGTAGAGATCCCGGCATCGGATGGCTTTGCCGACGGCATGTGCGTGGATGCGGCGGGCTGTGTCTGGCTGGCGCACTGGGGCGGGGCGCGTGTCACGCGCTTCACGCCGCGGGGTGAGGTTGATCGGGTGGTCAGGCTGCCGGTGCCGCAGGTGGCGAGTTGCGCTTTCGGTGGTGCGGGGCTGGATACGCTCTACATCACGACCGCTGCCGTCGGGCTTGATGAGGCGGCGCTCAGGGCCGCTCCGCTGTCGGGCAGCCTGTTTGCGTTCCGGCCTGATTAATTTCGGTGACAGTGCACTCAATTCCATTGAGGTTGTGCAAATATTCCGCCTCCGAGAAAGAATTGAGTGCACTGTCACCGAAATTAACTAGAAACGGTCGAGGCTGTAGTCGGCGAGGGGCAGGGCTGGCGGCCCGCCGCCCGCGATCATGTCGGCGACAAGGCGCGCGGTGCCCATGCAGGTGGTCCAGCCGATGTGGCCGTGGCCCGTGTTGAGCCACAGGTTGCGGTACATGGTGGGGCTTGCCGTCGGCACGCCGTCGGCGCTCATGGGCCGCAGGCCTGTCCAGGGTGTGATGTTTGCCGGGGAAACGGTCTCGACGAGACGCGGGTAGATGCGGGCCAGCAGTGCCATCAGGTAGTCGATGCGCGGCTGGCGGATCGTGGTTTCGAGGCCCGCGAATTCGGCTGTGCCCGCGATGCGCACGCGCTTCCCGTCGATGGGCGTTACGGCAGCATGGACGCTGTTGTCGGACAGGGGCATGGCGGGTGCGTGCGGATTGCCCGGACAGTGGAGCGTCAGAGAGTATCCCTTGGCGGGGCGCACCGGGACCCGCAGGCCGATCGCGTCGCCGAGTGGCGCGCTGTAGCTTCCGGCGGCCAGGACATAGGCATCCGCCTCGATCAGGCCCTCGCGGGTTTCAATCCCGGTGATGCGGCCGGGCGCGCTCGCGATTGCGGCGATGTCCGTGTTGAAGGCGAAACGGACACCCCGGCTCGACAGCCTGTCGACGAGGGCGTTGCAGAAGGCGTGGGCATCGCCACGCTCGTCATCGGTGAAATGCACGCTGCCCTCGATGGCGCCGGCTACGGGCGTCAAGGCGGGCTCGCGGGCGAGGGTTTCGTCGCGGTCGAGAACGTGGAAGGAAACGCCGAATGGCTCCACGTGTTGGGCCGCCTCCTTTGAGAGGGCAAAGGCCTTGGGTGTGCGGCTGACCGAAAGGACGCCTGTCTTCTTCCAGCAGAACGCGATGTCGAGGTCGGCGCGCAGCGCGTCCATCTCGCTGCGGGCGAGCAGGGCCAATCGCAGGTTCTTCAGCGTGTTGACTTTGTGGCGCGACGGGGATGACTCAGCGAGGAAGCGCAGGCCCCAGAAGGCAAGTGCCGGTAGTTGACGCAGGTGCAGGAGCATCGGCGCATCATCGCGGCCCAGCCAGCGCAACAGGTCGATTGCCACGCCGGGCTCGTTCCACGGACCAACCAGGCTTGGATGCATCAGCGCCGCGTTGCCAAAGCTGGTCTCGAGGCCTGGGCCCTCGCGCCTGTCCACGACCGTCACCCGCACGCCCCGCCGCTCGAGGGCGTAGGCGGTAGTCAGTCCGGCGAGGCCTGCTCCGATGATGGCGACGTGCATGGTGTTTCGTCCTTGCCTTCGAGGTCTATCCGGAAATGCGCGGGGTTGCGAGGGGCGTTGCGCGATTGGTCGCGGTTCTTTGTGACCTGCTGTGCCTCGACGGAATGGGCAATTCGGCCAATGATGCGGTATGCGTCTCGAGGAGATTTGCGATGCGTCGCTTCTGGTTCCAGTTGCACAAGTGGACGGCCCTGATTGTCGGCCTGCAGGTGCTGGCCTGGATTGTGTCCGGGCTCTACATGACGTTCGTTCCGATCGACACCGTTCGCGGCGAGCACAACATCCGGAAGGCCGAGCCTCGGGATCTGCGTGAGGCGCCGGTCAAGGGGCTTCCCGTTGATGCCGTCAAGTCACTGGGCGGACCGGTGACGCGGCTCGAGCTTGTCGATGTCGACGGGCGCCTGTCGTGGCGGGCTGATGTTGGCGGCAAACCGGCAGCGTTGATCGATGATGCCAGCGGGCAGATCATCTCGCCGCTGGGTGAAGAGGCGGCACGGCGGATCGCCGAGGCGGATTTTGCCGGTGAGGGACGCATCGTGGCCGCGCGCCTGATCGATGCCGATCCGCCGATCGAGTTCCGGGGCGACCTGCCGGTGTGGCAGCTGTCGTTCGACGATAACGGAAGCACGAACGTGTACGTGTCGCCGGCCAGCGGCCGCGTGGTGGCGCGTCGTTCGTCGACCTGGCGGGTCTATGACTTCCTGTGGTCGCTGCACATCATGGATTATCGCGATCGCGAGGATTTCAATAACTGGCTCGTCGTGATCTCGGCGGCGATTGCCCTGGCGATGACGGTGAGCGGGATGGTGATTCTGGCGTATCGGTTCTTGTTCGCGCGGTAAGCGGGCGCACCGTCATTGACGGATTTTTTGGTGATTGAGTGTGGGAGGGGGCGTGGTCGTTGCAGAGTTCATCGCCATGCATACCAAGACAATTATGCTTCCCCCCCAAACAAGGCCTGTCATGGCCGGGCGCGCGGTAGCGTGACCCGGCCACCCAGGGAACGTGGGCGCGGTTTGTGCTGCAGACCACCCGGCCATGACGGACTTTTTTGACGGGACGGAGTGGCTTCGTTCGGGCCTGATGATGTGCGATGCTTGAAGCGTGATGCAGCTTCACGAGACCCCCATGCGCAAGACACCCGTCACCGTCTATGATTTGGAAACCGTGCCTGACCTTGCCGCGGTCGCGCGGATCCATGGGCTGGAGGGGCGACCGGAGGCGGAGGTGCTGGCGGCGCTGGGGGATGGGTTTCCCAAGCCCATGCTGCATTCGATTGCCTGCATCGGGGCGCTGAATGCCGCTTGGGTCGATGGGCATTGGCAGGTGACATCGCTGGGGGCGCCGCATATCGGCCAGCGCAGCGAGGGCGAGCTCATTGCCGGCTTCATCGGCATGATCAACAAGGATGCGCCCACGCTGGTCAGCTTCAACGGCAGCGGCTTTGACCTGCCGGTGCTGCGCTACCGGGCCATGCTGCACGGGGTTGCTGCCCCGGGCTTGATGCGGCGGAACTATTTCTATCGTTTCGGGGACAGTTCGGTCGATCTGTGCGATGTGCTGTCGTCCTATGGGGCCAGCACGAAGGTGAAGCTGGACGAGCTGGCGCGCACGTTGGGCATCCCGGGCAAGCCAGACGGGATGGAGGGTTCGCAGGTGGCGGCACATGTGCGTGCTGGCCGGATTGCCGAAGTCGCGGCCTATTGCGAAAGCGATGTCGTGATTACTTATCGCGTCTGGTTGCGGCATGAGGTGTTTCGCGGCGAGTTGTCAGCAGAGGCGCTCGTGCAGAGCGAGGCCAGCCTCGAGGCGTTGCTTGGGCGGCGGCGGGTGCGCCATTGTTCCGGTGACAGTGTGCCGGACTGAGACAAATTACGGTTTGCTGGCTGGTTTTTACTCAACCTGTCCCCTATACCTCGAAAGGGGTGTGGCGAAATGTTTCTTGTTTTGTTCTTGCTTGTGGTGCGCTACGTCCTGTAAAAGAACGATGGGCGAACGTCTGCCCGTACTTCCAGCAAGAGAAGGATCAAGTTCAGAATGAACCAAACACATGACGTGCCTGACGAAAGTGTCTCTCGTGTCACAACGCCTGCAGCGAAATCAGACACTTCGATGGTAAACAGCGTGTCGCGCCAGCGCTCGGTGCCGCGCAGCGCAGAGGCCGACGACGTCTTTTTCGAGTGGCTCTCGCAGGGTTATCCCGTCAGCGATGCGGCCGAGGCTGCCCGGTACAGCCGCACCATCGTCTATCGCTGGCGTTTCCAGGATCGCGACTTTGCCCAGCGATGGATGCAGGCCCTTCGCATCTCGCTGGACACGGCGAGGGAAGAGGCCATGCGGCGCATCTTCGACGGGATTGAGGAGCCGATTTTCCAGAAGGGTGTGATTGTCGGTACACGGCGAAAATACTCGGATCGGCTCTTGATCGAGTGGCTGAAGAACGGGCGACGCTGGGTTACGATCGCTGACTGATGACCGGCCAGTGAAGGTAGGGTTAACCGGCATGGGCGCGGCCTAAGCGCCAGTCCCTGTCGGTCCCGCTTTACTTGTTCGCCGAAAACGGCAGCATATGCGGGGGCACGCGAGGCTTGAGGGGGGCGGCGTGACTGCAGGGGTGCCGGGTGCCGTGACTGAACGTCCGATCGAGATCGACCTGAATGCGCCGGTGTATCTGTCGGATATGCCGGCGGTCGCGCACGCCGTGTGGCGATGGTGGGTTCAGGAGCTGCAAGCCCTGTTGCCTCTGCGTGTTCGTGAGGCGGTTCCACCGGCGGCGCCCGTTACATATCTGCATGTCGAGGATGGTGGGTGGCGGTTTGTCTCCTCGCAGGGGCCGTCGTTCGAGATCGATCCGCAGGTCGAGGACAAGGACCTTGCTGCACAGATCCTTGCTGCGTCGTCGGGTTTCAGCATCGGGCGGTTGGTCGTGGTCCTGCCGGCCCAGCGGGCCTTGCGTCGTATGGTGGAGTTACCGCTTCTTCAGGAGCGCCAGATCGTGTCTGCAGTGGGCCTGCAAGTTGATCGGCTGACGCCGTTCAAGGCTGGCAGCGTTCTTGTCGGGGCGCGGCTTGTTGCACGCGATGCGGTTGAGGGAAAGCTTACTGCGGATTGTGTGTTCGTGCCCGTGGCTTTTGCGCAGGCCGTTACCCAGCGGCTTGCAGGCTTGGGTCTTGCGGTCGAACGGCATGACATCGCGGGCGAGGATGGTGTTCCGCTCGGTTTCAACATGATCGAGCCGGGATCCGCGCCGCTGAAGCGGGGTGTGAGCCGCGGCAAGCTTGCGATGGTGGCGCTGGCGATTGGCTCGTGGTGGCTGGCAGGTGTCATGCAGGAGCGTGCGCGGGCTCATGAGGTCGACGCGTTGCAGGCGCGCATAGACGCTCTGCGACCGCAGGCAGCGCGCAGCATTGCCCTGCGCACCCGGATTGATGGGCTTGCGGCGCCCGCAGCGCTGGCCCAACAGCATCGGGGCGATGCGGTGTTATCCGTTCTGGACGAGCTGACGCGCGTGCTGCCTGATACGGCGCGCCTGACAGAGTTGGACCACGAGGGGCAGAGGTTGCGCATCGCCGGCGTGGCAACGGATGCTGCCGGGCTGATCCCCCGGCTTGAGGCGTCGACGCGTCTGCGGGACGTCAAGTTCCTGTCGCAGGTGATGCGAGTGGCCGAGACGGATGCAGACCGGTTCGAGATCGGTGCCGTTCTCGAGGAGGCTGGGCGATGAAATTTATCCTGTCGCCGAAACTGCAGAGGCTGCTGGCGCTGGGTTTGCTTGCGACGTGTGTCCTGGTGGTGTTTCAGTTTTTCCTGCTACCGTTCCTCGAGGCCAGCCGCCTTCATGGTGAACGTGTCGCGATGTTGCGCAGCCAGGTGCATGCGATGGAGGCGTTGATTGCGGCGCGTCCTGCCCTTGAGCAGGGCGTTGCGGCGCTGGAGGCCGACAAGGTGCTGCAAACCCTCACGCTCGTGACCGAGGGTTCGGCGATCGGCGGGGCGCAACTGCAGGGGCAGCTGACCTCAATCCTGACAGATGCTGCTGCGAGCGTCTCGAGCGCGCAGCTGTTGCCCGAGGAGAAGGTCGGGCCTCTTACCCGTATCCGGCTTCAGATGGTGGCAGAGACAGAGATGCAAGGGCTGGTGAAGGTGCTGCATGCCATTGGTGGTGCGCGGCCCCTGTTGGTCATCGAGCGAGTCTCGGTGCGAGACCCGGATGGTGTCTTTGCGATGAAGCCCGAGATGGTCCTTGCCAACCGTTTGCAGGTCGAGATGGTCGTCGCTGCCCATATGCGTGCACCATGAGCGGCCTTCAGGACACTCCTATCTATGGAGATGGCTTCAGCCGGGTTATGGCTTGGATTGCAGTGCTTGGGATTGTGTGCGGGCTGCTGGCGTGGCTGCCTTCGCCGCTAGGTTTTCTGACCCGGCTCGGGCCTGACCGGGTGGCAATCTTGAAGCCCGTTGCGGCGCCCAGGCTTGCGGCACTTGAACCGCTCGAGACGTACGCCGCCTTGACGCAGCGCCCGTTGTTCAATCCCGGTCGGGTACCGGACCCGCGGCCGGCGGCGACAGCTGCCGTGGCCGCTGTCGGGGCAGGTGCTGCAGGTGATGTTGCGCAGTACACGCTGGTCGGGATAGCCGGTGATGCGCGTACCCGTGTGGCATTGGTTCGGAAGGCTGATGGTGAGGTGGTGACGGTTAAAAAAGGGGACATGTTGGATGGATGGCTTGTCGGTGCCATCGATGGGCGGGGTGTCTCAATCAGTGGTGGTGGGCGTCGAGAGATTCTTGCAATTCCAAGGGCAACAAATGGTGCAGGGACACCCTGAGAGGGAAAAGACGACGGGGCGGGTCGCTGTTCGTGGCGGTGGTGCAACGAACAGGCTTGACCGCGTGGTGAAAGTGGCTCTTTCGTGCGTGTCCTGTCTCCTGGTTAAAGGTTCTGTTCGATGAGGCGTGCTTGCAAAGGTGCAATGGCGTTGTCGGTGGCCGGCCGTGCAGTGGCTGTTGCCCTTGGGCTTGTGCTGTTGGGTTCGTGCGCGGCGCTTCCTGTCGACGAAGGTCTCTTGGGTGCGACGCAGTCTGTTGCGCGTGCCGAGGGCTCGGTGCCGCAAGGCGGAGGACCGGTCGTGCTTGGAGAGGCAACGGCACGGGAGGCGGGCCAGCCCAAGACCGAGGTGGTGGAGGGCGATGGCCAGGTCGTCAATGCAGGGCGGCGTGGTGCAACCGGTTACAAGGGGGGCGAGGTCGTTCTTGATTTTGCCGATGCCGAGCTCCGGGATGTTGTTCGGACCGTTCTCGGGGACATATTGAAGGTTCCCTATGCGGTGGACCCACAGGTGCAAGGCAAGGTCACGCTCAGGACGACTACCCCTTTGCGCAAGGGCGATGTTGTCGCGTCGCTCGAGACAGCCCTGAAAGCCAATGGTGCCGTGATCGTCCTGGCGGACAATGTCTATAACGTTGTTCCAGCGGCCGAGGCCCAGAAGCGTCTGGATGGTTTCGATATGCCGGGCGCCGGGCGCGGGCGGGGACCTGGCTTCGGCATCGAGATCGTTCCCTTGAATCATATTGCTGCAGCCGAGATGCAGAAGCTGCTCGAGCCAATCGCACCGGCTGGCGGTGTTGCCTCCATCGATGCACAGCGCAATCTTCTGTTCCTTGCCGGTACCAGCCAGGAGCGGGCCGCGATGGTGGATACGGTCCGGCTGTTCGATGTCGATTATCTGAAGGGCATGTCCTATGCGCTGGTTCGTCCGGACCATGTCGAGGCGCAGGCCCTTGCGCAGGAGTTGACGCGCGTTTTCCAGGGAACCGGCGCGTCGTCGGCCAGCCTGCTGCGGTTTGTGCCGTTGTCGCGGATCAATACGTTGCTGGTGGTTGCGCCCCGGGCGGCGCAGTTGCGCGCTGTCGAGAAGTGGGTTGATCGCCTTGATGTGCCGCCACGCGGTCCCGGTCGCGGTGTCTATTACTATCGACTGCAGCATGCCAAGGCTTCGGACGTTGCCCGCTCGCTGGCCGCTGTCTATGGAAGCGTGGTGCAGCTGGGTGCCGACGATGCGACACCAGATGGGGACAGTGTGCTGGAGCAAGCGGGCGCGCCGCCCCCGCTCTCGCCGCCGGTTCCGGCCGCGAGTGGGTCGTCCGCATCCTTCCAGATTGCCGTGGACCAGGCGAACAACGCGCTGGTCATTCGGGCGCGTGGGAACGAGTACGCCGGGCTGGAGCGTTTCCTCAAGGAGGTCGACGTGGCGCCGGACCAGGTGCTGATCGAGGTGACGATCGCGGAGGTCACGCTGAACGACACGCTCAAGTATGGCGTCGAGTGGTACTTCAAGAATACGGATGACCAGGTCTATTCGCTTGGCAGGGCTTTAAAGCCAGCAGCGACCGTACCTGGCTTCAACTTCACCTATACGATCCCAGACGTCGAGGTGGCGCTGAGTGCGCTTGGATCGATCACGGATGTACAGGTGGTGTCAGCGCCGAAGCTGCTGACGCTCAACAACAGGCCGGCGTTCCTTCAGTTTGGTGACCAGGTGCCGGTGATCACGCAGACGGCAACGGGCGTGCGCGATGCAGCCGATCCCACGATTGTCAATTCGGTGCAGTTTCGCGACACGGGTATCGTGCTGCGGGTGACGCCACGCATCAGCAAGGGCGGAACGGTCTTCGTGGACGTGAACCAGGAGGTCAGCTCTGCGATACAGACAACGACGTCGGGGATCGACTCGCCCACGATCCAGCAGAGGCGCATCTCGAGCACGGTCGCGGTCCAGGATGGGGACTCGATTGCGCTGGGGGGCATGATCCGGCAGAGCGACACGCGGAGCAATAGCGGCGTGCCGTTTCTGAAGGATGTGCCGATTGTCGGCAACCTGTTCTCGAGCACCAGCAACCAGGGTGCGCGTACCGAGTTGCTCATCTTCCTGCGTCCCCGCATCGTTCCGAATGCGGCAGCAGCGCGGGACATGACGGAACAGTTGAAGCAGGGGTTGCGGCATCTGGATCTTGGTCGTGGCGGGCGAAGCCGGCGTTGACGGTTGCCGTGTTTCCCCGCAGTCGCGACGATTGTACCGGCTCTGTTTACACGACGTTAGGCATCTTGCGCATTCGATCGTCGGTCACTCTACGTGTCGGGCTATCGGGAAGAGCGGCTTAACCCGCTCGGTCTAGGGTGAGCCCTTCTGTGAGGGGTTCATGAAGGCTTACCGACCTGGTTCCGGAGACATGCCGAGGTCCATCAGTTTCCTGCGAACCTATGCAGAGTTCGCGGGGGCTGCGACGTCGCGGCGGCGTTCGGAGCTTCTTCTCGATGCTGCGCGACGGGAGGCGGAGCTGTCGAACCGCGTGAAAGGCGAGTTCGTGGCTCACATGAGTCACGATCTGCGCACACCCCTGAATGCAATCATCGGGTTCTCCGATGTGCTGAGCAGCACCTCGCTGGTGCTCGACAATCCTGAGCGGGCTCGAGAGTATGCCGCCGATATCCATCATGCGGGCCAGCACCTGCTGAAGATCATCAATGCGATTTTGGATCTCGCGAAGCTTGAAAGCGGGCAGTGCGAACTCGAGATTGGAGCCTGCGATATCAGGGATGTGCTCTATTCAACTGAACTGATGGCGGGGCCGCAAGCGTTGAAGAAGCGGCAGCTTCTTTCGGTCATTCTGCCTGATGCTGTCCCCTGTTTCCACGCAGATACGCTCAAGATGAAGCAGGTCATGATCAACCTGGTGTCAAACTCGATCAAGTTCACGCCTGAAGGCGGACGGATCGAGATCATGGTCGATGCCCCTTCGGGAGGGGATCTTTCGATTCGGGTTGCCGACAGCGGAATTGGCATGGGTCCCGATGAGCTAGCGATTGCGCTGTCCAAGTTCGGTCGCGTGCGTAATGCGCTGACGCGCCAGGAGGAGGGTAGCGGGCTTGGCCTGACCATCGTCAAGAACCTGTGTGCAGTACAGGGGTTGCAGTTTCGCATGCGTAGCCAGCCGGGACGTGGAACGGTGGCCTTTGTCATCGTTCCGCGTCAACTGGTTCTCAATTCACCTCCCGTGCAGGAGCAAGTCGCCGAATGATGCAGGCCAAGAAGATCACCCCGCAACTGGTTTCGGCTTCTGCGAAGATGTCGGGTGGGGACATGATGGTGGCGGATGCTGTTTTTGCCCACATCGTGTCGGTCGAGGGCGGGCAGGCCATAGCGGCCTTTGATGCGCGGGCGAAGCTGGGCGGAAACATGGATGAGCGCATCGTCATCGGTGCATCGGTTTCGATCCAGACGCCGCAGGCGGATGTGATCGGGATCGTGACAGGCCTCTCGGTGCCCACCGCTGAACTGGATGGCGAGCAGCCCGTGCTGCGCCTGTTCGAAGTGGATCTTGTCGGCGAGGTGTTGACCGACCGTAATACAGGCTTCATGCGTTTCCATCGTGGCGTGACTACGCTTCCAACGCTTGGAGATCCTGTTGGTCTGGCGAGTGTCGAGAGCCTTGCCGTTGTGTATTCATCCCGCACGAAGCCTGCGGTTGAGATCGGCACGCTGAGCCAGGACTCGAGCGTTCCTGCATGTGTGCTGGTCGATGACCTTTTGTCGAAGCATTTCGCTGTCGTGGGCTCTACTGGGGCCGGGAAAAGCTGCGGGATCGCAGCCATCCTGCACGGATTGATCGGCAAGTACCCCGGCTCGCGTGTGATCGTACTGGATATCCACAACGAGTATTCGACTGCCTTCAAGGGTCTCGCGGAGGTGATCAATCCGAGTAACCTCTATCTGCCCTTTTGGCTTCTCAGCTTTGACGAGCTGGCAAGCGTGTTCATGACATCGGATAATCCGGATACGGAGGATATGGAGATCCTTCATGACGCGGTCATGCACTCCAAGCGGCGTTCAGGCGAGCATCGTGGGTCACAGCAGGGTGCGCCCAGCCGACGGAGCACTGACGCGTCCGGGACCACGATTGACTCACCAACGCCTTTTCGCCTGGCCGACATCTCGAACTACATCGAGGCGCAACTGGGCAAGCTTGAGCGGACGCGCAGCACGATTGCGCTGCGACGGATCCGTGCGCGCATCGAGACACTGATGTCCGATCCGCGCTATGCCTTCATGTTCGGTGGGCTGGTCGTGCAGGACAGGTTGACCGAGATCATCGGTCGATTGTTCCGCATCCCGACGAACGGGCGGCCTGTGACGATCCTTGACCTGTCCGCGGTGCCGGCGGAGATCCTGAATGTGGTCATCTCGGTAATCTGTCGGCTTGCCTTTGACCTGGGTGTGTGGAGCAAGGGGCAGTATCCGATGACCCTTATCTGCGAAGAGGCGCATCGTTACGTGCCGCTCGACAAGTCGCTTGGGTTCGAGCCGACCCGTCAGGCGGTGACTCGCATTGCCAAGGAAGGGCGCAAGTATGGTATTTCGCTGGGTGTGGTGACCCAGCGTCCCGCCGAGATCGACCCCACGCTGCTGTCCCAGTGCAGCACCATCTTTGCCTTTCGGCTGTCCAGCGATGCCGACCAGCAGGCGGTTCGTTCGCGCTCGGCGGATTGCGCGGCCGGGCTTCTGGACTTCCTCTCTTCGTTGGGGGATGGCGAGGCCATTGCCATCGGTCAGGGTGTCAGCATGCCAATGCGGATCCGCATGCGGCGGCTCGAACCCCACCAGCTTCCAGCTGGTTCGGGGCACTCGTTTGCCGAGCTGTGGCAGCAGGAGAGCGGTGACCTCAAGGACCTCGAGGGGATCGTTACGCGCTGGCGCTACAACCGGCGTACAGATGACATGTTCCGCGGGCCGGGGTCAGCGCCTGCCTCCGGCGGCTAGAGCCCATCAACGATCTGTCCCTCGCCGGCGATCCTGCGCTATGATGGCGCAGACGAACGGAGGGGTGAGAGATGCGGCGCATTTGGGTTTTTGCCGGGATCGGTGTGCTGGTAGCGGCCGGGGCCTGGACGTGGTCGTTCCTGACGGCTGCTGGTGTTTTCGTGGACATCCCGGCCAAGAGCGCCGGTGCCTGCCGCGCGGTCTCAGGGGGCGGCGTTGCGGGGATCGAGGATCTTGCGATCGATCCAGAGATGCGGGTCGCATACCTGTCAGGATACGACCGGTGGGCGGTGATGCGGGGCGAGGGCGCGCGGGGCGCCATCTGGACCTATGCGCTGGATGATCCCGATGCGGTTCCCGTAGATGTGACCGGGTCGGCGCTGCCTGTTGGATTCCATCCGCATGGCATCAGCCTTTATCGCGGGCCGGACGGCAAGAAGGTCCTGTTCGTGATCAATCACTTCGGCGGGCGACATACGGTCGAGATCTTCGACGTCGAGGGTGCGGGCCTCGCGCACCGGATGACCATCGAGGGTGATGACATGGTGTCCCCGAATGATGTTGTTGGCACAGGTCCCAACGCGTTCTATGTGACCAACGACCATGGGTATCCTCCCGGTTTCATGCGCACGGTTGAGGACTTCGCGCGGCTCCGGGTATCAACCGTGCTGCATTTCGATGGCACATCCTGGACGACAGTGATGGAAGGTGTGGGCGGTGCCAATGGCATCAACCTGAGTGCGGACGGGCGTTCGTTGTATGTGGCGGCGATGAGCGAGCGGGCGGTGCGCGTGCTCGACCGGGATCCTGTGACCCATGCGGTAGCGCCCCGGGCGATCGTGGACGTACCTGGCTATGCCGACAATATCGATGTCGAGGCCAATGGCGATCTGCTGCTGGGCGTACATACAAAGGTTCTGGCGTTCCTTGGTCATGTCGGTGACGAGACCAAGCTGTCCCCGAGTCATCTCATGCGGCTCAAGGCGGATGGCCGAGGGAGCTTCTTGCCGGAGACCATTCACTACAGCGATGGGGCTGATATCTCGGCCGCCAGTGTCGGCGCATCGGTTCCGGGGCGTCTTCTGGTGGGTGCCGTGTTCGACCGGAAGTTCCTGGACTGCACCACAGCGCCCTGAGTCCCGCGGGTGGGCTTCACGTTTTCGTGGGACCCCTTGAGTCGGTGAGGTCGAAGGGCAATATGTCCCCCTTGGGGAGCAAGAGGGGGAAATGTCATGTCACAGCCAGCGCCAACGCGGGACGCTGACCGCATTGACATACTCGACGTGCTGCGGGGCCTCGGGGTGCTGGGCATTCTTGCGGTTAACGCGGCTTCCTTCGCCTATCCGGTCGAGGCCTATTTCAACCCGCTCAACTCGCCATTCCCCTTCGAGGGCCTCTCGGCCGAGGTCTGGCGGGTCGTCCATGTCTTCTTCGAGCAGAAGTTCATCACGCTGTTCTCGATGCTGTTCGGGGTGTCCCTGTTTCTTGTTGGTGGCGAGCGTGACGATGCCGAGCGGTCGACCCTGTTGCGCTGGCGCCTGTTCTGGTTGGCACTGATCGGGATCGGCCATGGCACGGTCATCTGGTACGGGGACATCCTGTTGGCCTATGCCGTCGCAGGGTTCGTTGTCTCGTTTGCCCGGTCGTGGAGCGCGGGGCGCCTGCTTGTGTGCGGCGTCATCTTGTACCTTGCGGGGGCAGCGATTGAATCCGGCGCCTACGCGCTGTTCACGGTGGTGCCCCTGCCGCCCCAAGAACTTGCGCGGATGAGCGAGGACATCGGCTGGCGGCTTACGCCGGCTGAGATCCAGGAGACGATTGCCGCATTCGGTGGCACGTTCGACCAGAGCCTGAGAGCAAACTTCAATGTCTGGCTTGAGGTCGTCTGGCTATTGTTCTGGCCGAAGACCTACGGGCTCATGATGATCGGGCTTGGCCTCTACAAGGTGGGCTACCTGCGCGGGCAGGCGCCGGCCTGGGTGCATGCGATCCTGGTCATCGTGGGGGCCTGCATGCTGGCGCTCATGAACCAGGGGGCGACGCAGGCCATGGCGGCCGGCTTTCCGATGATCGAGTCGCTGGGACCATGGCGGCTGGCGCTGGCGTGCGGCGCCCTGTTTGCAACCCTCGGATATGCCTCGGCCCTGATGCTGCTGCATGCGGCGGTCGGCACCAGCGGCCTGTGGGCCCTGGCTGCGACGGGGCGCATGGCGTTCACGAACTACCTGACACAGTCGCTGATCATGACGGCCATCTTCTATGGCGGGCGTGGCCTTGGCTTGTTCGGGCAGCTGGACCTGACCGAGCTTGCCGTGGTCGTCATCGGGGTGTGGGCGCTGCAGCTTGTCTGGTCGCCGCTCTGGCTGTCGGTGTTCAGCATGGGGCCGCTGGAGTGGATCTGGCGCTGCCTGACCTATCGGCGGTTCCTGCCAATCGGGCGCAGCCAGCCACCCGCCTGAAGCAGGAAATCCCAACCGTTTCATGCCATGGTGCGCCCGTTGAAACGGGATTCGGCCTCTCCGCCATGTATCGCGCCCTTCTGTCGACCAGCGGCTTCACGCTGCTCAGCCGCATCACCGGCTTCATCCGGGACATGATCATGGCCGCGGTGCTGGCGCCGGGCTTGCTGTCCGACGCCTTCTTCGTGGCGTTCCGGCTGCCGAACCATTTCCGGGCGATCTTCGCCGAGGGGGCCTACAACGCCGCCTTCGTGCCGATGTATTCCGGACTGCGGGCAACCGACCCTGCCAAGGCCGAGGCGTTTTCGCGGACCATGCTGGGCTGGCAGGTGCTGATCCAGGCGGTGCTGCTGGCGGTTGCCCTTGTCGCCATGCCCTGGGTCGTCACGCTGCTGGCGCCGGGCTTTGCCGATGATCCGGCGCAGGTGGCGCTGGCCGCCGAGCTGACGCGGATTACCTTTGCCTATCTGCTCTGCATCACGGTGGTCACGCACCTGGGTGGGGTAGCAAATTCCAGGGACAGCTTCTGGGCGGCGGCGGCAGCACCCGTGCTCCTCAACATCTGCATGTCGGTGGCGCTGGTCCTCGTCGTCTTTTTTCCGACTGCGGCGCATGCAGCCGCGTGGGGCGTGCTGGCTGGCGGTGTCGCGGAGCTGCTGCTGCTGCTGTTCTCGGCGCGGCGGCTGGGGGCCTCCATCCTGCCCGGCGTGCCGCGCCTGACGGAGGATGTGCGGACGTTCTTCGGTCGCTTCGTGCCGGCGACGGTGGGTGCGGCGGGCGTGCAGTTGGCCATGTTTGCCGACACGATCTTCGCAAGCTTCCTGGGCGCGGGGGCCTATACCTCGCTCTACTTTGCCGACCGCATCAACCAGCTGCCGATGGGCGTGATTGCGATTGCGCTGGGGACCGTGCTGCTGCCGCAGGTGTCGAAGTCGGTCAAGCTGGGCGATCTGGGGGCTACCCACCGGGCCTTCCGGCGTGCGACCGAGACGGGGCTGCTGCTGACGCTGCCCTGCACGGCGGCCTTTTTCGTGATCCCGGACATCATCATGACGGGCCTGTTCGCGCGCGGTGCCTTCAGCGTCGAGGCGGCCCATGCGGCGGCGGCGGTGCTGCTGGCCTATGCGGCAGGGCTGCCCGCCTTTGTGATGCTGCGCACGGTCACGCCGCTGTTCCATGCGCGCGGTGACACGCGCACGCCTGTCGTTGCGACGGGGATTGCGATCGGCGTGAACCTGGCGCTGAAGGCGCTGTTCGTCATGGGCCTCAATTTCGGCGTCGTGGGCCT
>CAZABH010000040.1:0-26611 GCA_964483585.1 uncultured Flavobacteriaceae bacterium | reverse complement strand
AGGGCCTGGAAGAGCGTGAACATGCGCATGGCGTTTGTGAGGCTCTGGTTCATGTTCACCTGGGCCACCGCTCGCCTTTCGCTTTCGTAGCTGTCGAGAAGGCCATGGCCTGCCCAACCCTGCTCGACTGCTGCGATCTTCCAGGCGAGGTTGTCGACGTCGGCGAGACCGGTATTGAGACCGAGGCCGCCAGTTGGCGGGAAGCGATGCGCCGCGTCGCCGGCGAGGAACACGCTGCCGCTGCGGTAGCGCTCTGCGACCTGGGCCGACATGGCCCAGCTGCGTACGCCCTTTATGACAAGGCCCGGCACGGGAGCTCCCACGGCCTCTTCGACGATGGTCCGGCAGCGCTCCGGCGTGAAGCTGTCGAGCGGCGATGTTGCGGGATCGTGCGGGTGCATGAGGACCCACGTGCGGGCAATGTCGTAGGCGATGAAAACGCCTGCTGCAGGCCCAAACAGGAAGTAAAGGATTGCCGGGCGACCGGCCACGATGGCGCGCAGATCCGCTTCGATATGGATCATCACATGGTGCTGAATGACTTCTGGTCCGTCCATGGCAATGGCGAGCTTTCGACGCACACTGCTGTTCGCGCCGTCCGCCGCGATGACGTGGCGTGCGCGCAGCGTGACGGGGTTGCCGGTGCTGCGATCGCGCAAGGTGGAAATCACCGTTCCCGCCTCCTCAGTGCACTCCAGCCATTCGAGGCCGCGGCGGATGTCGACGTGCGGCTCACCGGCCAGCGCCGCCTCGAGGATCGCCTCGAAGCGCGGTTGCTCGATGTTGATCAGGGGAAAGGGCGTCAGATCGAGCACGGCGTCATCCTGGCGCTCGTAGGGAAGCGCGCCGATTTCCTGCGTGGCGAGGGTTGCCACCATGCGGACCATGGCGCCTTCGTGGCGCGTGGTGGCTGCGGCATGGATCGTGTCCATGGGCAGTCCGGCAGCCGCGCAAATCTCAAGCGACCGCGGGTTCAGCGCATGGGCCTTGGGGGCCTCGAGGCGGGATGGGTGTTTTTCAGCAATGATCGTCCGGATACCACGGTTTGCGAGGAGGCGCGCTGCCAGTAGCCCCACCGGCCCTGCACCAACCACCAAAACCTGCGCGTCCAGATCCACCATCGGCCCCTCCCCGCCCGTCCGGTCGCGCTTGTGGCCTGACCGATAAATGGGATATATCCCATTTCTGGGAGTTTCGTCAATTTCAGGACAGGAGCGGACGATGACATCTGTGGCCATGGTGCTGATCAGCCTGGTGGCGGTCGTGACAGCGATCGCGCCGATGTTTGCCGACTTCAACAAGACCCACGCGACCAATCCGCTGTGGACGCCCCATGCGCGGTTCCATGTCGTGTGGCAGGTGCTGGCGCAGGCAGGGGTATCGCTCGTGATCCTCTATGTGCTGTGGGGTGCGACGTTCGAGGGTCATGTCTGGCTGGCGGCGATCATGAATTTCAATTGGGTGATCACATTCTTCATGACGCTGGCGAGCATGCCGGTCTATGGCGGCGCGCTTGCCGACGTGAACGGCATTCCGCCCTTCCGGTTCAGTATTGGCGGGAATGTCCGCGCGGTGGACACCAACCTTCTTGGCGCAACGGTCCTCATGGGGATCAACGTCACGGTGGTCGTGCTGCTCCTGCTGTCGGGCGGCGCATGACGGTGCAGCCTCTTGGCAACCGTGGCGCGTTCGCGGCAGCGGCGCGCGACCTGCGCAAGTCCGAGCGCACACGGGCCCGGCTCATGGATGCGGCCGTGCGCATCTTTGCGCGTGACGGGTTCGAGGCTGCCTCGGTCAACGAAATTGCTGCGGCGGCCGAGGTCGCGAATGGGACATTCTACCTTCATTTCCGCGACAAGGATGAAATCGCGGGGACCGTTGCCTTCCGTATCGCCGCCGATGTGGCGGCGCGGCTCGACGCCGCAATGGCAGACATGGACGATGCGGTGGAACGTGTCAGCTTCGGGACGCGCCAGTTCCTGAATCTGGCCACAAGCGATCCTGCATGGGGCTGGGCCCTGTTCCGGGCCGCGTGGGCCTTGCCGACGCTGCGTGAACAGGTCATCGCCTATGCGAGAGCCGATCTCCTGAGGGGACGGCGACAGGGCGTGTTCAAGGTCGAGATCGATGCTTTCACGGTCGAGATGTTCGCGTCGATGGTCATGACAGCATTGTTCTCGCGCCTCAGCGGCTCGGCCGGCGAGGATGCCGGCTCGAAAGCGGCCGAGTTGCAACTTCGCATGCTGGGCGTTGCGCCGGTTCGCGCCCGGCGCGCTGCGTGGCGACGGCTCGAGCGACTGGTGCTGTAGATCCGCCTCCCCGGGAATCATGCTCCAAAACGACGCAGGGGATTGCAGCAGCAGTTTTTGTTCGCTATCTGTTCTTCGTGCTCCGGTCATGGTTCCGGCGGGCTTCGTAGAGGCCTTGCGATACCGCAGAATCAAAGGGATCGGGATGCAGGAATGTTTGCCCCTCAGACGGGCGATGCCTGCAAACCGTCTGCAGGCTGGCCCGAGGAGCTTGGTTCCATTTCCAACGCCTACTCCCCTGTCCAACCAACTCCAGGCCAGCCTGCAGTTCCTTCAAGGAGACGCCAGAACGAATTCAGGATTTCACGTATAGCGCTTCGAGGTTTTCTGGTCGGTGATATTGGGCGCCACTTTTGCGGTGCCCGCATAGCCGGTGAGGCTGTCGGCCACGAAAGGATTTGAGCGGCGCTCGTTTCCGAAGGTCGACGTCGGGCCGTGGCCCGGCACGAAGGTGATGTCGTCGCCGAGTGGCCAGAGCTTGCCGGTGATCGAATCGATCAGTTGCTGGTGGTTGCCGCGCGGGAAATCGGTGCGGCCGATGGAGCCGGCGAACAGCACATCGCCCACGAAGGCCACACGGAGATCGCGGTTGAAGATGACGACATGACCCGGCGTATGGCCGGGCGTATGGAGCACCTCGAAGCGGGTGCCCTCGAGTTCGAGCACGTCACCATCATCGAGATAGCGATCGGGCGTAACGTTGCGCGCGCCGGCCAGGCCGTAACGGCGGGCGCTGTCTTCGATCTGGTCGAGCCAGAACTGGTCATCGCGGTGCGGTCCCTCGACGGCGACGCCCGTCCGCTCGCGCAACTCGGCGGCGGCGCCTGCGTGGTCGAGGTGGCCGTGGGTCAGCCAGATATGCTTCAGCGTCAGGCCGAAATGCGCGAGGGCGCCGAGGAGGCGGTCGATATCGCCACCCGGATCGACGAGGGCGGCATGCTTCGTCTCGGTGTCCCAGATCAGGGAGCAGTTCTGCTGCAGCGGCGTGACGGGCACGATGCGGACCTGCAGCGCGGGCTGGTTCTGTGGCTCGGTCATGCGGGCACGATGTCGGGTTTCGTGGCCCATGGCAAGCTTGACAGGAAAAGGGCCCGACCTTGCGGCCGGGCCCCTGATAGAAGGTCTATTGCAGCCTTAAGGTCCGCCGAAGATGTCCTGAATGCTGGTTGCACCCGCCGCGGTGAGGTCGGCCATGACGATGCCCTCGAGGGTGATCTCGCCGACGCCGAGGTGATTGATCACGAGGCTGCCGCCAACTTCGGTAACCGTGATGGCTGTCGGATCCCAATCCAGCGCGATGAGGCGATCGCCTTCGGC
Organism: uncultured Flavobacteriaceae bacterium; assembly: GCA_964483585.1. GTDB lineage: Bacteria > Pseudomonadota > Alphaproteobacteria > Micropepsales > Micropepsaceae > SZUA-430. Next base: position 22,985 of record CAZABH010000040.1, on the reverse strand, counting down.
GTAATTGAAGTCGAGGATCGTGTCGCTGCCCCAGCCTGCCGGTGTCGAGTTGAAGCGGAAGAGGAAGCTGTCCGCTCCATCGCCACCGGTGAGCGTGTCGTCGCCGGTCCCGCCTGCGATCAAGTCATTGCCGGAGCCGCCGATGATCGTGTCATCGCCAGCGCCGCCATCGAGCACGTCATTGAAGGTCCGCGTAAGGCCATTGATAGTCCAGCCGGAGCCGACCGCGTTGGTGTCGGCCCCATCTGCCGGCAGGTTACCGCCATAGAGGGTGTCGTCGCCAGCACCGCCCGACAGCCAGTCGCCATCATTGCCGCCGACGAGCGTGTCGGCGCCAGCACCGGTCCAGAGCGCGTCACGTCCGGCCTCACCAAAGATGGTGACGCTTTCATCGACAGCGCTTGCGCCGAGGAGCTTGCTTGTGAGGTCGACGATATCGTCGCCGGCGCCCATCTCGAAGATCTCGATGCCGGAGACAAGCTCGCCCGTGCGTGTGCCGTCGTTGTTCAGCGCGTAGCGGAACACAACGTCATGACCGCCAGTGCCCAGCAGGGTGTCGGTGCCTGCGCCGCCCTGGTAGGTGTCGAAGCTGCCGAAGAACAGGCTGCCGCTCTGATTCAACTTGATACCAGTCCCGGAGGTAAAGTCACCATCGCGGTTGAATGCGAAGACGTCGTTGCCATTGATCTGCGAGAAGGTCCGCTCCGCCTCGAACAGCAGGATGTCATCGCCTGCCCCGCCGTTGAGCGTGTCGACACCGGTACCACCCGACAGGATGTCGATGCCATCGCCGCCGTTCAGCGCGTCGTTGCCGGCCTCACCGAAGAGAACGTCGTTGTCGGCGCCGCCATTCAGCGTGTCGTTGCCGTCACCACCGAACAGAACGTCATCGCCAGCGTCGCCGTTGGCGGTGTCGTCGCCGAGTGCGCCCTGCAGCGTGTCGGCCCCATCACCGCCATTGAGCTGGTCGTTGCCTGCGCCGCCGTCGAGGACGTCTACGCCCAGACCACCGAACAGCTTGTCGTTGGCATCCTGGCCCAGAAGCACGTCGTCGCCGTCATCGCCATGCAACTCATCGGCGCCGTTGCCGCCGACGAGCTGGTCGTTACCTTCGCCGCCACTGAGCATGTCGGCACCTTCACCGCCCGACAGAACGTCGGCGCCAGCGCCGCCATAGAGCGTGTCATTGCCACCGTCGCCGTTCAGGGTGTCGTCGCCTTCACCGCCGTGCAGTGTGTCATGGCCACCTTCGCCCCAGATCGTGTCATTGCCGGCGTTGCCGAAGATGGTGTCATCGCCGACGCCGCTCCAGATGCGGTCATTACCGCTACCGGAGCGAACCTCGTCGTCGCCAGCGCCGGCAGCGATCACGAGGGCTTGCGTTACGCCTGCGTCGATCGTCAGGTCGTCGTTGCCGCCAAGGAGATCGATCTGCTCGACAGAGATGATCGATGCAGCGCCAAAGGACAAGTCATCCGAGGAGTCCGTCGCCACGACCTTGTCGTAGCCGGCGCCGCCGTCAAAGATGTCGTCGCTTCCCGAGGCGTACATGACGTCGTTACCATCGCCGCCGAACATCATGTCAGCGCCCTCGCCGCCATCAAGGATGTCATGGCCGGCGTCGCCCTTCAGGACGTCGTTCCCGCCCTGACCATAGAGCCGGTCAATGCCATTGCCGCCGCTGATGACGTCGTTGAGGTCGCGACCATAGACGCGGTCGTCGCCGTCACCGGCCTTGAACTCGGTACCGACAACAAAGCCTGCCTCTGCTGCCTCTGCTGCGCTGGACGCGAGGAAGACGCTGTCATTGCCGGCGAGCGCGTCGTACTGGCTGCCAGCGATGTAGCTGCCTGCCGTCACGATGTCGAAGTCGACCCAGTCGGCTTGTGCCGTGAACAGGTTGAAGCCTGCACCGCCGCCGCCCGTGCCACCGATGGTAGTCTGCGCATAGTCGACGAAGAATTCCACGCGCTCGAAGCCACCGGCGCGCAGGGCCAGCTCCGAGAGATCGTAGAGCGCGCCGTTGGTGTCATTGTAGGCGGCAAGGTTGCTCGCGTAGTGCTGGATCTGCGCGCGGATGGCGGCGTCGTTGAAGTCGGCGCTGGATAGGTAGATGCGCAGCGTGTCTGTTCCTGCACCGCCTCGGGCGGTGTCGCGGCTGGACCCGCCGGAATTGGCGAGTTCTTCGCCCTCGAGCGGAGTTTCGGCCGCGAACTCGTCCGCCGTCATATGAATGTGCGCGACGATGTCATTGCCGTCACCACCGTCAACAAGGTCGTAGCCGGCGCCGCCCGTGATGTTGTCATTGCCGGCTCCGCCGAACACGGTGTCATTGCCAGCGCCCGCGTTCAACGAGTCATTGCCGTCGCCGCCATCGATGACATCCCTGCCATTGCCAGCGAAGACGCTGTCATTGCCGGCTCCGGCGAAGATCTGGTCGTTGCCATCGCCGCCGTCGATGTAGTCGTTGCCGTCGCCGCCGTCGATGTAGTCGTTGCCGGCGCCTGCGAAGATTCGATCATCGCCCAGCCCGCCGTAAAGCCCGTCATGGCCGTTGCCGCCGTCGAGGTGGTCGTTGCCAGCACCGGCGATGATCTCGTCGTCGCCGCCATCGCCGATCAGCGTGTCATTGCCATCACCGCCGTCGAGGGCGTCATTGTCAGCGCCACCATTGAGATAATCGTTGCCCGAGCCACCGATCAGGATATCGTTTCCGGCTTGGCCGTGAAGCCGATCATTGCCCTCTCCGCCATCGAGGCGATCGTTACCTGCGCCGCCGACCAGCGTGTCGTGGCCTGCGTCACCACGAAGGTTGTCGTCGCCGATCCCGCCATCAAGGTAGTCGTTGCCACCCCCGCCGACCAGGGTGTCGTTGCCAGACTGGCCGTACATGTAGTCGGTGCCGGCGCTGCCCAGCATGCGGTCGTTGCCGTTGCCGCCATAGGCCCAGTTGCGCTCGTTCACGTCGCCGCTGTCGGTGAGGAACGCGAGGGCGGCATCGATGTCCTCGTCCGTGACGCCATCGGCGAGGAGCGCGAACAGAGCGTTCACATCGCTCACGATCGAGTTGTTCAGGACCCCGTTGGCCATGATGTCGCCCTTGAGCGAGGCGCCGGTCATGATCAAATCGTCGCCATTGCCACCATCGAGAATGTCGTTGCCGGCGCCACCGAGGAGGATGTCGGTCCCTTCCCCGCCGTAGAGCTTGTCGTTCCCGGCGCCGCCGTTGAGCAAGTCGGTGCCGCTGCCGCCGAAGAGCGTGTCATCGCCCTGACCGCCGTCGAGGATGTCATTGCCCTCGCCGCCATTCAGGACATCGTTGCCCGCTCCACCAAACAGCCAGTCCGCACCAGCGCCGCCGTTCAGGACGTCGTTGCCACCGCCGCCATCGACGATGTCATCGCCAGCACCTGCGTTCACAATGTCGCGGCCGTCTCCACCAACGATAACGTCGGCGCCCGCGCTGCCGTTGGCGACGGTTACCGCGATTGCCGCCACGTTCAGCTGTGCTGCCGTGGACGCGAGAGACGTGGCGAGTTGCGATGCGGCGTTGACCTTATTGGTGCCGCCGGTGAGTTCCATAGCCATGTTGCTTGTGCTCCTGAGGGGAAATGCGGGACGGGGCGCTTGATAGTTCGCCGCGTCTCGAAATTGGATTCTATTCCGCCCTGTCCCTGAATTTGCTTCGGGCTTGGCGCAGATGGGCCACATTCCTCTTTTGGCTGCGTGATGCTCGAAATAGGTACCTCTTTAGATCCGGCTGTCAGGCCACACTGGGGAGATTCAGATCGCCTGGCCCCCTGGCCGATCGGCAGCATTTCCTGTTGATATTTCTGTTTTTGCGACTTATTCTCAGTCTCGTTATTCTCGTTGCCGGCGAAGGGGTTGAGATCATGTATGTTTGCAATTGCAACGGTATCCGGGAGGCAGCCGTCCGCGAGTTAGCGCCCGCGTGCGCACGCCCGGTGGACATGTTCAAGGCTCTGGGCTGTCGCCCCAAATGCGGTCAGTGCCTCGACGACGTGCGACGCCACATCCATAATGCGGGAGCGAATTCTCAAATGGGCCCGTCGGGGTCCGTCATCCGCAAGAACAGGACATGAGAGCACCATGAAAGGGCAAAAGGAAATCATTGAGCGGCTCAACACGATCCTGACCAACGAGCTGACGGCCGTGAACCAGTACTTCCTGCACGCCCGCATGCACGAGAACTGGGGCATCACAAAGCTGGGCCGGAAAGTCTACGAAGAGTCGATCGGCGAGATGAAACATGCCGATGCTTTGGTGAAGCGGATCCTGTTCCTGGAGGGGCTCCCCAACCTTCAGGACCTGCACAAGTTGTCGCTTGGCGAGACAGTGCCGGAGGCGCTGCAGTGCGATTTGAAGCTGGAGCGCCGGGCGCGCGGCGACCTCGTCGACGCGGTTGCGGCGTGTGAAAAGGCGAAGGACTACGTTTCGCGGGACTTGCTGCGCAGCATCCTGGTCGACACCGAAGAGCACATCGATTTTCTTGAAACAGAGCTGGCGCTGGTCGAGTCTCTTGGGGTTCAAAACTATCTGCAATCGCGCGCAGACTAGTCCCCTTCTCAAGGATCGCGTCAGCGGAAAATCGAACCGCGGAACGGCTTTGCGGGAGCAGGGCTGGGGCGTGTGGTACAGTTGGGTGGGCTCGAACCACCGACCTCCGGATCCACAATCCGGCGCTCTAACCAACTGAGCTACAACTGCCCGTTAACGGCATGCGCGGGCGGCAAAAGCCGCTTTTTCGCAGGCGCGGAACCTAAGGCCCGGACCCCGTCTTTGCAAGATGTTCGTCGGATGCTTTGCGTTTTGCCCGGGCAAACTGTATTGACCGCGGCCTGATGGCAAAACCCCGCAAATTCGACCTTTCCAGCCCTTGGGGGCGTCTGGCGGCCCACTTCGACATGACGTGGCGCGACCATGCGTTCCTGCGCCTGTGGTGGACAAACGAAGCCTGGATCTCGGATGAGATGGTCCGGACCAACCAGCCATGGCCTTTCCAGATCCGCGCCTGGGGTCGGCGGGGGATCAAGACCATCATCAACTTGCGCGGACCGGGAAAGTGGGGAGAGCCCGAGGCGTTCCTGCAGCTGGAGCGCGATGCTTGCGCCAAGGCTGGCATCGCGCATGTCGACTTCACGCTTACCTCGCGGTCCACGCCCACGGTCGAGACATTGCGCGAAGCAGAGGCTCTGTTCCGTTCGGTCACCTATCCCGCCCTGCTGCATTGCAAGTCGGGTGCGGACAGGGCGGGGATTGCCAGCGTCCTGTACCTGCACTTTCGCAAGGGCGAGCCTATCGAGACTGCCATTAGGATGCTGAGCCTGCGTTATGGACACGTGAAGCAGGGCAAGACGGGCGTGCTTGATCATTTCTTCGAGCGCTACCTTGCGCATGCCCGCATTTCAGGGCTGTCGCTGATTGAGTGGGCCGAGAAGCATTATGATCCGGACGCGTTGAAGGCCGAGTTCCAGACAAAATCGAAATGGTGGGCCAATATCCTGGTCGACAGGATCCTCAATCGAGAGTGAGGCGGAGATGCGCGACACGCCAGTAACGACACAGTTCGTGACTGCGAACGGGATCACCTTCGAGGTGGATCAATGCGGAACGGGTGAGAAGTTTGCACTGCTGCTGCACGGATTTCCGGAGTCCAAGTTTTCCTGGCGCTTCCAGATGCCCCTGCTTGCGCGGCTGGGCTATCGTGTCTGGGCGCCGAACTTGCGCGGCTATGGAAAGACATCACGCCCGAAGTCTGTCAGCGACTATCACATCGATCACCTCGTTCGAGATGTTGCCGGTCTGATCGATGCGGCCGGCGCGAAGGAGACGCTGCTGGTTGCCCATGACTGGGGTGCGATCATCGCCTGGCACTGTGCGATCCGGAAGGTGCGGCCCCTGAAGGGGCTTGTCATCATGAATGTTCCGCATCCAGCGTGCTTCGTACGTGCGCTCAGGACTTGGTCACAGCTCAAGAAAAGCTGGTATGTCCTGTTCTTCCAGCTGCCATGGCTGCCTGAGCGGGTCCTTGCTGCGCGCGGGGCAGAGGCGATCGGGAGAGCCTTCACGGACATGGCCGTCGACAAGAGCCGCTTTCCCGCCGAGGTTGTCGATCAATATCGTCGCAACGCGCGGGAGCCGGGTGCGATCAGCGCCATGGTCAACTATTACAGGGCGGCGATGCGGACGGATCGCAAGGTGATGAATCCTGTTCCCGGGATCGTCGACACCCGGACGCTGATGATCTGGGGCGAAGAAGATAGCGCGCTCGACAAGGCCACGACGCATGGCACCGAAGAATTCGTCACGGATCTTACGCTACGCTATCTGCCGGGCGTTTCGCACTGGGTGCAACAGGAGGCTCCAGAGAAGGTCAACGCGATGCTTGAGGCGTGGCTTGCAGGTGAGCCGGTCCCGATCGAGGGCAATGTGCTGAGTTAGGTCAGCTTGCGAGGCCAGCCGCCACGAAGCGAATGAGCTCTTTCTCGACGTCGTCCTCGGGCAGCTGGTTGAGAGCGCCGGCAAATGCAATTGCATTTGGGATCTTGCCTTCGCGCAGCAAAGCTACGGTCAGCATCGCCTGCTGCGAGGCGCCACGCAGGAAGGCAAGCCGCCAACTGCGACGTGGGTCGTCGGTCGCGAGCGCGGGCACAGCAATCTTCAGCAGAGCGTCGAAGCGCTCGAAAATGCCGAGTGATGAGGGTGGCGGTGCGAATTTCTCTGCACCTGGCTCCCACGTCAGCCGTGCGAGGATGCGGATGAAGTTCAGCCAGCCGGCCTGACCCGAACGCAGGTGACGGAAGGCTGGGGACACGAGGACGGCCGCGAGTTCGTCGAGTGAAGGCACCTTTCCCTCGCTGCTGTACCTCGCCTCTATGCGGTCGAGAGCGATCGATCTATCGTCTTCAAGGCTCTGGAAGCGGCGCTCGATGACCGATGCGACCAGTTTGTCCTTAGTGCCAAAATGGTAATTGACGGCGGCGACGTTCACGCCCGCATGGTCGGTGATCTGGCGTATCGAAGTGCCTTGGATGCCGTGGCTGGCGAACAGCCCTTCGGCGACATCAAGGATGCGGTCGTACGTCGCGACCGCGGTTTCCGTCCTTGAGACGTTATCTGCCTGAATATCCATCACTGACAGAACCTACAATGATTCAGGGGGCTTTTCCAGCCGGTAGGCCTGCCCTGAGAAAGGACGAGATTTACTTTCTGCAGGACCCATCCTAACCATTCCTCATTGAGGGAGCATGACTGCGATGGCCGTTACCTATGAGAGCCTCATGGCGCTGAAGTCGCTGGGCGACGAATTTACCTATTCGGACCGAGAGACCATGCTTTACGCGCTCGGCGTGGGCATGGGGCGCGATCCGCTGAACTTGGACGAATTACCTTACGTCTACGAGAACGGCCTCAAGACGGTGCCCACCATGGCAAGCGTCATTGCCTGGGGCCAGCGCACGATCGGCATGGCAGGGATCAATTATCTTCTGGTGGTTCATGGCGAGCAGCGCCTGACGATGCATCGGCCGCTGCCCGCAGCCGCCACCATCATCTCGGACGAGCGGGTCACGGCCGCCGTCGACAAGGGTCCCGGCAAGGGCGCCCTGATCTATACGGAAAAGGTCATCCGCCTCAAGGACACCAACGAACTGCTCTGCACAACGGGGGGCACCATTTTCGCGCGTGGCGATGGCGGATTTGGGGGCCCGTCCGCTGGTGGGCCCGAGCCACATGCCATTCCCGACCGGAAGCCGGATGTCACCTGCGAAAGCGATACGCGCCCCGACCAGGCCCTGCTTTACCGGCTCTCGGGCGACCGCAATCCGCTGCACTCGGACCCGAATGTCGCGAAGATGGCGGGGTTCCCCCGCCCCATCCTGCACGGGCTATGCAGCTATGGGACGGCCTGCCGCGCGGTGCTTTCCACCATTTGCAAGTATGACCACACCATGATTGCCGGGTTCGACGTGCGGTTCTCGTCCCCGGTGTTCCCGGGTGAGACCATTGTCACCGAGATGTGGAAGGACGGCAACGTTGTTTCGTTCCGCTCGAAGGTCAAGGAGCGAGATGTCGTGGTCCTCAACAATGGCAAGTGCATCTTGAACGGCTGATGCACGCCATGGGTTCTGGCGTGGATGGTTTTCTTGATCCTGTCGCAGAGACGGCGGCGCTGGTCGCGGAGGGACGAGCGCTGGAGGCGCTCGCACGCTGCGAGCGGCTGATCGCTCAGGGGCGCGGGAGTGCCCTGACCCGCGCGGCCCATGGGCGTGTGCTGCTTTCCCTCGGGCGTGCGCAGGATGCGATCGAAGCCCTGCGCGAGGCTTCGCAACTTTCACCCAACACGGCCGAGATCCTGCTTGCCTTTGGCGAGGCGCTGGCGGCTACGGGGGCCTTGCCAGCCGCCATCGGAGAGCTGCAGCGCGCCGCCCGACTTGCGCCCGAGGATGTTCGACCGCAGCTTGCTATCGCGCAACTCTGGCTTGAGGCCGGCGAAGCCGAGAAGGCGATTGGCGCGCTCGAAAGCGCCGAGATGACGGGTGGGGTTGACCCAGCGCGGGCTGAGGCGATCCGGGGCCGCGCGAGAGAGATTCAGGGACAGCTTCGCGCCGATGCCGGCTATGTGCGCCACCTCTTCAACCAGTTTGCCGCAGACTATGACCAGCGCATGACAACTCGGCTGGGATACACTGCACCTGATATCCTGCGTCAGCTGGCTGGATACCTGACTGATGATGGCCAACGGTACGACGTGCTTGATCTTGGCTGCGGAACAGGGCTTGCCGGGCTTGCTTTCCGGGATCTGGCGCGCAGCATCACCGGGGTCGATCTTTCGCCCCGCATGCTGGAACGGGCGCGTGCAACGGGTGCGTATGCCCTGCTTCTTGAGGCCGACGTCGAGCGCCTGCCTGCCGGGCTCGAGGGGCCATTCGGGCTTGTGATGGCGGCGGATGTGCTTGTCTATCTGGGTGCGCTTGACACGCTGTTCACCCAGGTTCGCCGACGCCTTGCGCCCGACGGGCTTTGGCTGTTCACAACGGAACTGGGCGAAACGACCGAGCTGGAACTCGGACCCAAGCGGCGTTACCGGCATAGCGAGGCCTATTTAAGACGGCTTGCCCATCAGACAGGTTTCGATGTTTGCAGCCTTGTCGAGTGCGCCTGCCGGCATGAAGCCGGGGTGCCCGTCCGCAGCTGGGCTGCGGCGCTGCGTGCCATGTGACACCCGATCTGGTTGCAACGGAAACCATAGGCAGGCGCTGAGGGTGGATTCAGTTCGGCCGATGCGCTAATTGTCTGTTCTGGTTTGGGGTTCCCGGGCGTGCTGTTCCGCTCAATGACAAGAGGTTTTCATGCGTTATCTTGCGCTTGCTGTTCTTCTTTTTCCGCTTTCAGCCGATGCGAACACGGGAAACCGAACCAGCGGCGGCTTTGGTGACAAGAAGATCAACATCAAGGAGGAGATCCTCGAGAAGTGCGGGAGCTTTCCTTACGCACCGACGATCGTCATGGATGCCGCGACCGCAACAATCGAGGAGATGAAGAATACGCGTGACAGTGTTCAGATCTTCCTCAAGCAGGTCTCAAATTACGAGACATGCATGATCACGCTGGGCAAGACGCTGGATGGCAAAATGTCCGAGCAGGATGGCGACTACATCATCAAGCAGATAAACCGGGCGCTTGACGAACGCGACGCGCTGGCAATCGACTTCAACAACCTGGTCGATGACTACAATGAAGCCAATGGGATAAAACCCTCGGACTCAAAGCCCGCACCCAAGGCGACCACCAAACCTGCTGCTGCAACAGCCAAGCCCGCGACGCCCTAGCCCCCCCCCCCTGCGGTGCCAGCGTTGCTCCTTGCCACGCTTAACCGAGCCCGCGTCTGACCTGCACTGCCAGTCCCTGTTCGAGCCACCGTTATGGTAACCGGCGTTCGTGGCAGAGGGGGATCGCGCGCTTATGCGCCGCGTTCACCTCAGTTCGCGCTTGCGGTTCAAGGCCATTCGATGCGGTGATAGAAGCTGTATCTTGGGGAACGGCTTGTGTGCCGACAGGGCACGCCTCTTGCCGATGATTTGGGACGGCCATGTCGCGATGGATCGTGTTTGCCGGGGTCACGGCCATGCTCGTGACCGGGTATTTTGCAGCGCATGATACGCGGGGCGAAGGCCTTCTGCGCAGCGTGCAGGATGTCCCAGACAGGCTTTTGCCTTCGGTCACTGCTGCGCTTTCTGATCGCGGGCTTGACTGGGTTGTTGTCCGCATGGATGGGCAGCGCGCCATATTGTCGGGTGAAGCGCCCAGCGAGCTTGACAGGCTGGATGCGATCGAGACCGCGAGGCGGGCTGGCGGCAGAGGTGGGGCGCTCTGGGGGCCCGTGACATCCGTCGATGGTGCTGCCATTGCGGTGCAATCGCCGCGCAAGCCCTATCAATGGACCGCCCAGCGTGGACAGGGCTTGAGCGTCAGGTTCTCTGGCGCGGTACCCAGCCAGCGGCTGAAGCGGGAAATTGCCGAGGAGGCTCGCAAGATCTTTCCGCAGGGGGTTGCCGATGAGACGCGGGTCGCCAGCGGCTATCCGACCGGGGACTGGAAGGGCAGCGTGCTCATTGGCCTTAGACAACTGAAACGGCTTGATGCCGGCGAACTGCAGTTCAACGATGGCGTACTGGTGCTTGTGGGCCAGGTTGCCGATGATGGTGTGCGGTCGGAGATCAAGACAGCGATGGACAAGGTACGCCGGCCGCTGTCGGGCTCGGCACAACTGACCACTGCAGATCTTGCCAACCTTCCGCCGCCGGTTGCCTCTGATGCCGAGGAAGAGGTTCCACCTGCACTGTCTGCTGACTGCGAGAGACTGATCGCTGAGGCAATGAGGACCAATGTGATCGTGTTTGCGGCGGGTTCGAGCGATGTCGATGCCAAAGGGCTTGAGGTCATCAGCGTGATGTCGAACCTTGCGCGCCGCTGCCCTGAAGTCAGGATGAAGGTCGCGGGCCATGGCGATGACTCGCCCACCGATGTTGCTGCTGCATCGCTCAGCCGCAAGCGTGCCTTTGCAGTTACCCAGTTGCTGCGCCAGGCCGGTGTCGCACCCGCGCGCCTTGTGGCTGTTGGTGAAGTCGCGATGCAGTCAGCTGATGATGCCCCCGGCGGGCGGGACAGCGCCAGTAGCCGCGTCGAGATCTCGGTGATCCCATGATCTATCTCATTGCGCAAACATGGCTGTTCCTTGCTATCGCCTGCCTCATTGGCATGCTGATGAGTTATTTTCTGCTGCGCAACCAGAAGTCGGAGCGGCAGGCGCAGCTGGAGACCGAAGCCCTGGAGGCCCGCAATCGCGCGATCGCGACGGAGAAGGAGCTGGACGAGTATCGCGGCCGACTGGTCGAGCTTGAGGGACTACCTGCTTCTGCACGCGCTTCGCGCATCGCCTCGCGCGAGGAAATGGCGCAACGGATCAGCACGCTCGAGCGTGACCTGGCAAGCTTGCAGGCAAACGAGAAGAGAGCTGCGGACGAATGTGTACGCCTTAAAGACGAGAGCGAGACTTTCCGCACACGTTACCTTGAGGCACGCGCGAAGTGGGATGAGTACAAGGCGCGGGCAGAGGCGCTTGCGCAGGCTGCAGCGCCGCTCGATCTTGGCAGTGCGAGAATCATGCCGGACGATGCCATGCGCAAGCGGCTTCTGGAACTCGAAGGCGCCCTCGCCGAGGTCTCCCGGGAGAAGGATCGCATCGGCGAGCAGGCACGCGCCCACATGGCCCGTGTGCGAGAACTGGAGCGAGCGGCGGCTGGCGGGGAGTCCGCGCCTGACCCGCGTGCGCAGGAGATCATCAGGTCGATGCAAGTGCGCCTGTCCGAACTTGAGGGGCAGCTCGCACAGGCGACCGGCGAACGCGATGCGCAGGCGCAGCAGGTGCTGCAGATGCTGGGCAGGATCCGTGAACTTGAGGCGATACCTCCCCCCGCGGATACCGGCCCGGTGGATGCGAGACTTGCGGCGGCCCTGCATGCGCGAGACGCTGCGCTCAACGACATCTCGATCCTGTCCGAACGCGTCGCTGATGCCGAGGCGCGTGCCGCCGCGGTGCAAAAGGAGCGCGAGGCGTCGGTGACGGCGCTGAACCTTTCGAAGGCGCGGGTTGGCGAACTCGAGGCGCGCCTGGCGTCTGGCTTTGCTGCGGCGCGCGAGACGGACGCGCTGCGCAGCCGGATCCTCGACCTGCAGGACAAGCTGTCGGCGGCGGATGTTGCGCTCAGCAAGTCGCTTGAGCGGCTGCGGCAGGAGACGGACCCGCTGCGCGCACGGATCGTGGAACTGGAGAACCGGCTGGCACATTCGGCGGCGACAAATACGCAAGGGGATACGATTGCGGTCCTGCAAAGCGCCGACAATGTGGAGCTACGGGCCAAGCTTGAAGCGGCCGAAGCGCGCGCAATGCGCGCTGACGCGCTGGCTGCGGAGGTCGAGGCGCTGAACAAGCGCCTTATGGATATGCCCCTGACCTTGAACACGCCGCTTGCCGATCCGACCGAGGTCGTTAGCCTCAAGGCACGCATCCGTGAACTTGAAACGGCCTTGGAGCGCGTGGTGGACAGGCCGGTTGAACCGGTCACCCAGCAATCTCCTGAACTTGTCGCGCGGGTGCGGGAGCTTGAGAGCGCGCTCGAGCGCATGACACGTGAGGCGGCCGCAGCCGAGGTGCTGCGGGGCGAGGTTGCGGCGCTCGAGGCTCGGCTTGCCGAGGCCGCGCAGGCTCGACCCGCTGCGCCAGATAGCGAAACCGATACGTTGAAGTCGCGTCTTGCGGATGTCGAGGCGCGGCTCCTGTCCCAAAGCCAGGCGGTTGCGGAAACCGGTACGCTGCGCCATCGTGTGCAACAGCTCGAGGCCATGCTGCATGAGGCAGCCAAGTCGCGGGACGAGGCCGCCGTCCTGCGCGCAAAGCTTGCGGAGCTGGATGGGCGGTTGGGACAGACCATGAAGGCGCTGGCCGAGCTGCGAGCCCGCAATTCCCAGAACGAAGCTGTGTGACGCGGTCTCTAAGACCCCACTTCCTGTGGCGTTGACGCGGCACGCGCGAGGGTAGAGATTGCCCCCGTCCGAAGGGGGGCCATTCCGGCTGAGATCTGCGCGTTGGGCGCGACCACCCTTTGAACCTGATCCGGGTTGTGCCGGCGTAGGGATACGGATTGATGCGCGCATGCGCGTTGCGCCCTTTCGTCCCCTGCCCTGGTGTCCGGCGCAGTGTCTCCACCGGCTTTGCAGGGTACAGGCGCCATGAACATCCAGAACAAGACCCCGTTTCGCATCACGACGGGATCGATCCCGGGATCGCGCAAGATCCATGTCGCCGGCGTTCGTTATCCGGAGCTGAGGGTTCCGTTCCGCGAGGTGGCGCTGCATCCTTCCGCGAATGAACCACCGGTTCGCCTCTACGATCCATCGGGTCCCTATACGAATGCTGACGCCGAGGTCGACATTCATAAGGGGCTGCCACGTGGGCGCGATGCTTGGGTTGTGGCGCGCGGCGATACCGAGGCCTATCCCGGGCGCGCTGTAAAACCTGAGGACAACGGCGGGGCCACGGGTGAGCGCCTGGTGCCTGCTTTCTCGGGGACAGTGCCACCGCGTCGCGCGAAACCCGGACGGCGGATCACGCAGCTCGACTATGCGCGCGCGGGGATCGTCACGGCGGAGATGGAATATGTCGCCATCCGGGAGAACCTGGGTCGGGCGGCGCTGGCGCGCGACGGCGAGAGCTTCGGGGCGGAGATTCCTGATGAGGTCACGCCAGAGTTCGTACGCGACGAGGTGGCCCGCGGGCGCGCCATCATTCCAGCGAACATCAATCATGGCGAGCTCGAGCCGATGGCGATCGGGCGCAACTTCCTGGTCAAGATCAACGCGAATATCGGCAACTCGGCCGTGACGTCCTCGGTCGAAGAAGAAGTCGAGAAGCTGGTGTGGTCGATCCGCTGGGGTGCTGACACGGTGATGGACCTGTCGACGGGTCGCAACATTCACAATATCCGCGACTGGATCGTGCGCAATTCACCGGTGCCAATCGGGACGGTGCCGATCTACCAGGCGCTTGAGAAGGTGGGTGGCGTCGCCGAGGACCTGACGTGGGAGGTCTATCGCGACACGCTGATCGAGCAGTGCGAACAGGGGGTCGACTATTTCACGGTGCACGCGGGCGTGCGCCTGCCCTTCATCCACCTGACGGCGAACCGCACGACGGGCATCGTCTCGCGCGGGGGATCGATCATGGCGAAGTGGTGCCTGGCGCATCACAAGGAAAGTTTCCTCTATACCCATTTCGAGGACATCTGCGAGATCCTGGCGGCCTATGATGTGAGCTTCTCGCTGGGCGACGGATTGCGACCAGGCTCGATTGCGGATGCGAATGATGCAGCGCAGTTTGCCGAGCTGGAGACGCTGGGTGAGCTGACGCAGCTTGCGTGGCGGCACGGCGTGCAGGTCATGATCGAGGGCCCCGGCCATGTGCCGATGCACAAGATCAAGGCCAACATGGACAAGCAGCTCAAGGCGTGCGGCGAGGCCCCCTTCTATACGCTGGGGCCACTGACGACCGATGTGGCGCCAGGCTATGACCACATCACGAGTGCAATCGGCGCTGCGATGATCGGCTGGTTCGGAACGGCGATGCTCTGCTATGTGACGCCGAAGGAGCATCTGGGCCTGCCCGACCGGGACGACGTCAAGCAGGGTGTCATTGCCTACAAGATCGCGGCGCATGCGGCGGACCTTGCGAAGGGACATCCGGCGGCGCGGCTGTGGGATGATGCCCTGTCACGTGCGCGGTTCGAGTTCCGCTGGGAAGACCAGTTCAACCTGGCGCTCGATCCCGAGACGGCGCGGTCCTATCACGACGAGACCTTGCCCAAGGATGCGCACAAGACAGCCCATTTCTGCTCGATGTGCGGACCAAAATTCTGCTCGATGAAGATTACGCAGGATGTGCGCGACCACGCGGCGAAGCTGGCGCAGCGCGAGAAGGGGCTCGCCGACATGCGCGAGAAATTCGTACAATCTGGTGGCGAGATTTATCTTCCTGCCAAGGGCGCCGCGGAGTGAGCCACGCCGCTTAACCAAGCCCCTTAAGCCTGATTCCATCTCTCACGATGGGCAGACCCGTGATAGTCTTCGCCCATTGGGGATGGCCTGAACCGGGAATTCAGGTCACGTGATGGGGATTGGCGATGGGACGCCTTCAACTTGCCTTTGCGTGCGCGATAGCTTGCGTCGTTGCGAATATGGTGCTTGCCTTGCCTGCTCGTGGGAGCGGTGACGAACCCATGAAGTGGTCCAAGCACCAGTGGCGCAGCGACTTGCACGACACATATCCCTTGCGTCCCCGCTATCATCGCGTGCGTGTTGTGAAACACGTGGTTCAGGTTCGCGTTCTTCAGCAAACGTCGCGGATGTCTGCTGCAGAGAAGACACCTGCGCGCCCGCTTGTCATTCAGCATGGTCGCAGGCTCGCCCCTACCCTGCCTGGCGGCACTGTCCGAGGTCGTGCACCGGACCGCTGCAAGGGCGCTCTCGTCCTTACTTGGGATCGCGGGCGGGCATGGCGAGCCTGTCACTCACACTCCGGCTGAGAGGTCTGCGAGGACGTCGCAATTTGCGATGCAAGGCGCGCCCCTTCTCATCCGCGCCGTCCTGAAACCATCTCAAATTTGTTCCTCAAGTGCAGCCGAACTTAGCGTTTGGTTAAGGTTGAAGCCCCACATTTCATACATGTGTTTGATCTCGCGTTTGCTTCGATTCGGGGGACAGTTTTCTTCTGAAGCGAAGGCAAAGTCGAACAATGGCAGGACCTGAACCATGCGCAATCCACCTACCCTCACGGGACACGAGCGGACCTTTGATCCGGGCGATGTGATCGTGACCAAGACTGACCTGAAGGGACGCATCACCTATGCGAACCGCGTTTTCCTGAACATCTCGCAGCTCGAGCTCAACGGCACGCTTGAGCAACCGCACAGCCTGATTCGGCATCCGGGGATGCCGCGCACGATCTTCAAACTGTTGTGGGAACGCATCGAAGCGGGCAAGGAGATCTTTGCCTATGTCGTGAACCGCGCCATGAACGGGGACCATTACTGGGTGTTCGCGCATGTGACGCCTTCATTCTCGGAAACGGGCCAGGTCAATGGCTATCACTCGAATCGGCGGGTCCCGGACCGTCGCATCATCAGCGACACGATCCGGCCGCTCTACGACGAGTTGTGCGCGATCGAGCAGCGTGGCAACGGGCGCAAGGACGGACTGCAAGGGGCCTATGACACGCTTCACGACAAACTCAAGACCAGGGGGCTGGACTATGACCGCTTTATCTTCTCCCTCTAACTTGTTCCGGCTTGGCCTGGTTGCGTCCGGATTGGTCGCAGTGGCAAGCATTTACTGCTTCGTGCTTGCTGGACTGCCTGTTGTGGGTGCGGGCTTGCTGTTTGCGCTGATCCCGACGGCTGCGACCAGTCTGGGCGCGCACCTTCTCGATCGCAGGCTGGCTGATGCGTCCCGCACGCTGAAAGCCATGCAGCACGGGCAAATGGAGCGACGCATCATGCCTCTGCCGGAGACCGGGAGCCTGGGCGAACTGCTCTGGTCGATCAACGATTTTGCTGACAGTGCGGATGCGTTCGTGCGCGAAGCAGGCGCCTCGCTCAACTCGGTCAGTTCCGGCATCTATTACCGTCGCGTGATCGAGGCGGGCATGCATGGATCGTTCCTGCATGGTGCTCGCTCGATCAATCGCGCGACGCAATCCTTCCAGGACAAGGTGGCCTCTTTCTCCACAGTGACTGACACCTTCAAGGAAGCTGGTGGCCAGGTTTCGGTCAGCCTGAAGTCGGCAGCTGCTGATTTGCAGGGTCAGCTTGGTGGTGCTGGTCCGGCGACGCACTCGGCACAGGCCTCGACCAACAGCCTGCAGACAGTTGCGGCAGCATCCGAAGAGCTCACGGCTTCGATCCGCGAGATCAATCACCAGGTGCACAAGAGCCTGGAGGAAGCCCGCATGGCTGTTGCCAAGGCGACCGAAACCGACAAAGAGGTGAGCAAGCTCATCTCGGCTGCGACGAAGGTCGCAGACGTCGTCAACCTGATCCGGGCGGTGGCGGCACAGACCAACCTGCTGGCGCTGAATGCCACGATCGAGGCGGCGCGTGCGGGAGAGGTCGGCAAGGGTTTTGCCGTGGTTGCATCGGAGGTGAAGAACCTCTCCAACCAGACGGCGAATGCCACTGACGAGATATCGGCGCAGATCAACGAGATCCAGTCGGCGGTGAACCTTGTTGCAGCCTCGCTGAGCGAGACGCGCTTGACGGTCACGCAGATCGAGACGTCGTCGACGGCGATTGCGGCGGCGATGGAAGAACAGACGGCTGCGACGAACGAGATCGCTCGCAGCGTGGACTATACGGCCTCGAGCCTGACGCAGTCGGTTGGCGTACTCGAGCGGGAATCGTCGCGCCTTGTCGAGGAAATCGATACGTTCCTCACCGAGCTGCGCAAGGTCATCTGATGGTGTTGGGCTGCCGGAAGTCTGGCAGCCCCTTCCCCCCACCTAGAGACGCTCGTGTTTCGGGCCGTTGAATTGTCACAAGACAAGACTAAACTGTCTCTGTAATCGAGAGATACGAGACAAACGCCTTGCCAGACATGAGCACCCAGAGGGATGACTTCCAGCACGTATTGACGCTGCTGTCGAAAGTCACCCACGACAAACAGGTGGCGGCTGATGGAGCGGCGTTGATCGTCGCCGGCGAGCCACTGGATGCGTTGTGCCTACTGCTCAGCGGACGGGTGCGGATCGATTCGCTCACGGGCGAGACGATCCTGATGCATGCTCCCGCCATTATCGGCGAGATCAGTTTCCTGAGTGCGCAGCCGACAACGGCCCATGTTCATGCGGTGGGTGAGGTCACGTACGCGATGATCTCGCGCGCGCAGGTCGAAGCCATGCTGACCGATGTGGAGCTGGCACGCATGTTTTATCGCAGCCTGGCACGTCTGGCCGTGGCGCGATTGTCCGGAGCCTATCATGCGCGCTACACCGCACTTGTTGCGCATGACGGCAAGAAGGACGAGCTGATCGATCTTGTGCGGGCGCATCGCGATCACTTTGCATCGCGCAGCCTCATCGCGACAGCGAATACAGCCCGGCGGCTATCGGACGAACTTGGCCTGGAGATCGTAAGGCGCGTGCGATCCGGCCCTCTGGGGGGCGACCAGGAGATCGGTGCCCTCGTCTCGCGCGGGCTCGTGGATGCCGTTTTCTTTTTCCGCGATCCGCTGTGGGCTCAGCCGCATGGCGCGGATGTGCACGCCTTGGTGCGGGTCTGCGAACTGATGAACGTGCCGCTTGCGACCAACCGGGCGACGGCGGAGATCATGCTGGGTCCGTGGCGCTAAGCAGGGCGATGGCGACGGCGCCTGCAGATCACATGAGGTAGGCGCGCAGCGGCTTTCGTGGGTCCACGCGCAGCCAGCATGTGCCGTCGGGGGATATGCGGTCAGCAAGGAATTGCTCGGCTGCCTCTCGCGATGCGAAATCCATGCCCTGTTCTGCGCCTATGGCAAGGTGTGGTGTACCTGTTTGCTGGACGCCTTCGAACGCATAGCGGCAGACGATACGGACAGCCCAACTGTCGCGGTTGTATTCGGGATGCGGCGTACTGCGGAACTCGCAGTCTATACAGGTGGCGAGGGTGCGGGCCAGAGATGCCGTGAAGAGCAGACGCGCGAGCAGCATGCTGGCGACGGCGATAACGAGAGCCGCGAGAAAGATGAAGACCGCCATCCTGAACATGTCCTCTACCCTGACCTCCTCCTCGCCCGCGTTCGCGTATATGCCCAACGTAAAGGCTGCGACGGCCGCGGAGCCAACCCGTGATGCTGAGCCGCGGTGACTGCGCGTAAGGCGCAACATATCTCACGAAATGTGACACGCCGACGTCGAAGATGGTCAGCGCGTTGAAGCGCGGGAGATAGCCTTCGGCCACGTTGTCGTCTTCATCGAGAAATTTCGCAATACCACCCTACTCGGCGGACCAATCGCGGGTCCGGTTCAGCACATAGGCTGCAATGCGCCTCTTCGGGCCATCAATATCGTCATGGACATGAAGGAACTGGCCCGGCCCGAACCGCGTGGCCGTCGCGGCGATGACGTCAAAGCAGGCGAGCGCGGGGATCAGCCAGTGTGCGCTCAGTCGGGGCGGCGCGAGAAGTGGCGCAGGAGCGACCTCCAGTTCAGACGCAGATGCGAGACAGCGGCACCGGTGAAAAGGATCGACGAGATGATATGCGCGTGGCTCCATACCTCGTAGTCAATGCCGAGGAACGCGCCGGTGGCGGCCTCGGCCTGCGGTACATCATGCCAGGCGAAGAGGCCGAGGCCCGAGATCACCATCACCGCGAGCGAGATCGCGAGCATGATGTCGGTCCAGCGTCTCAGGCCCGAGGCGCTGGTGTGCAAGGTGGCTGCGTCTGCATGTTGCGTCATGGCTTGTTCCTCCCTGCCCGCTATACGACCACCGAGAATTCAAGCCCGTCGCCCAGCGGCAGCTCAACGGAGAGATAGCGCTCGGGGTTCGAGCGGACGTGGCTCACATAGGGCTTGAGCGTCTTGCGGAAGCCTTTCACGTCATCGCAGAAGATGCATGCGCCCGAGGGAAGTGCTGGTTCGAGCAGTTGCAGCACTGGCAGGCAGGCATCCTTCCAGCCATCGAGGAAAAGCATGTCGATCGGGCGCTCGATGCCACGCAGGGTCTCGAGGGCGTCTCCCTCGCGCAGTTCGATTTCCTTGTAGACGCCCGCGTGGGACCAATTGGCTCGGGCACGGGCGATTTTGCCGGGCTCCATCTCGGTCGTGATCACGGTACCGCCGCCATTGTCGCGCACGGCGGCGGCGAGATAGATCGTCGAGATGCCGAACGAGGCGCCGAACTCCACGATGTGGCGGGCGCCGCGTGCTCGGGCGAACTGGTAGAGCGCGCGGCCCTGCTCGCGGTCGATGGGGATATAGGCGTCCTTCAGGTAGGGCTTCGCCGCCTCCATCAGGCTCTTGCCGCCCAGCATGTTGGAGATGACGCCCGGCAGGGCGCGGGCGAACACGATCCAGTCGCGTGCGGCGCGACGGTGCAGGTTGTCGAGGGCGGCGGCGATGCGGGGGTCTTCGAGGCTGTTCATCGTGTTTCTCCTTGCCAGGGCGGCGATGACATCATAATGTGAGCTATTGCTTGCATTTACAATTCGCATTCGGCCATGACACGCAAACGCCCAGCAAAGCCAAGAAAACAGCCGCTGCAGGCGCGTTCACGCGAGACCTATGCGGCGATCCTGGAGGCGACTGCTCGCATTCTGGAGACCGAGGGACTGGAGGCTGCCAACACAAACGCCATCGCCGAACGCGCAGGTGTGAGCGTGGGCTCGCTCTACCAGTACTTCCCGGACAAGGCGGCGATCTTTGCCGAGCTCATCATCGTCTCGGAGACGGAGCTTGGGGACATGTTGGAGGCGCTTGTCTCGTCTACCAGCGGACAGACGCTGGAAGAACGACTCGATCTTCTTGTGAACGCCAGCGTCGCGCAGCAGATGGCACGGCCGCAGCTTGCAAGGCTTCTCGACTATCTGGAGGCGACCTTGCCAGCTGATGCGAAGATGCAGGCAGCAGATGAGCGCATCCTCAATCTCATCGTACGACTACTGCGCGAACACAGGGACATGATCGTACGACCTGCGACCGCAACGACAGCGCTTGATGTGCTGTCCATCGCGAAGGGCATGATCGATGGAGCGAGCTTTGCTGGCGAGACACTGCAGCGGCAGCTCGTGGCGCGCGTGATGAAGGCGCTGCTCGGCTATCTGCGCCATGTGTGATGGGCTGCGGACGTTGTCACCAGAGGTTCAGACCAGGTACGCGCGCAGCGGCTTTCGTGGGTCCACGCGCAGCCAGCATGTGCCGTCGGGGGATATGCGGTCAGCAAGGAATTGCTCGGCTGCCTCTCGCGATGCGAAATCCATGCCCTGTTCTGCGCCTATGGCAAGGTGTGGTGTACCTGTTTGCTGGACGCCTTCGAACGCATAGCGGCAGACGATACGGACAGCCCAACTGTCGCGGTTGTATTCGGGATGCGGTGTAGTGCGGAACTCGCGGTCGATACAGGTGGCGAGGGTGCGGGCCAGAGATGCCGAGAAGAGCAGACGTGCGAGCAGCATGCTGGCGACGGCCATGACGAGAGCAGCGAGAAAGATGAAGACTGCTAGCCTGAACATGTCCTCTGCCCAAGCCTCCTCCTCTCCCGCGTTCGCGTATATGCCCAGCGCGAGGGCTGCGACGGCCGCGAGCAACGACACACCCCCGGAAAGTCCGGCAAGCCTTCCTGGCCAGTTGTCGCCGTAACCAAACGTCATGGGTCGATCGTCCGGCTCATGCGAGATGAATCGGATGCGCCAGCCCTCGTTCAGGGACTTGAGTTGATGTCGCAAGAGAAATTCGCGCATGACCTCGATCAGAGCACACGGCGCTTAATCCAGCGTGAAAGTTACCTCTTGGCCCGTCATCGGCCGCGGAGCCAACCCGTGATGCTGAGCCGTGGTGACTGCGCGTAGGGCGCAACATAGCTCACGAAATGTGGCACGCCGACGTCGAAGATGTTCAGGGCGTTGAAGCGCGGGACATAGCCTTCTGCCACGTGGCCGTCTTCATCGAGAAAATTCAGGATGCCACCCCACTCGGCGGACCAATCGTGGGTCAGGTTCAGCACATAGGCTGCGATGCGCTTCTTCGGGCCGTCAATATCGTCATGGACATGAAGGAACTGGCCCGGCCCGTACCGCGTGGCCTGGGCGTCGGCGAAGGCGATATCAGGCCTTCCGGTTAGCTGTCGCATGGCGGCAAGGAAACGGGGGCTGTTCACGAAATCGACGAAAGGGGCAAGCGGATGATCCGGGTCTGAACACGGCTCGCCCCGCTCGCTCAGCCTATGGTTGTCGAAACGGAACTGGTAGCTGCGAGCAGCAGCGACGTGGATGCTGCGCTCAAGGAGTTCCGACTGCTGCTCCGACAGCTGCTCCTTGATACTGTCCGACAGGTCGACCACTGTGGCTCCAAGGTTGACGACGGTGCTCCAGCTTCGCATGTTCTTGAGTGCCAGCCAGGCGTCTTCCGCATCTCTATTCGTCAGGATGTTGGGGATGTGCATTCGACGGAACCTTGCATAGGTCCGCGCATACATGGGCCAGTCGTGGCGCGCCGACAACTCCCACCTGACCTTGGTTGTCACGACCAAAAACTCCCTGCGAATCAACTCTGGGAATGCTCAGCGTGCGGAGTTTTGAAGTCAAAGACAGGTCTGCAAAATTACTCGTTCGCTTACTGATTACGGTGGAATGTTCGCGCACCCCTGACATATGTGTCAGTCATCGACGATGAGGAGCACGGCACCACCGCCACTATTGGCATGTCGCAGCACCCGTTGATACCGCTGGCTTACGTCCCGCAGAAGGTTCGGTAGCAGGCGTCGGGGGTCGCCGGCGGGTCGCGGAACGGCGCGTTTGATGGTGTCACCGCAAACGGGTTGCGCACGGCCTCGAGCAGCGCGTGGAAGGGCTGCATGTCGCCCGCGGCTGCGGCGGCCAAGGCCTCTTCGACCTTGTGGTTGCGCGGTATGACGACGGGGTTGGCCGCGCGCATCAGGCGGGTGGCGGCCTCGGGCGGGCCGGGCTGGCGGGCGCGGCGCGCCATCCAGGCGGCGTGCCAGTTGCGGAAGGCCTCGTCGTGGCCATCGGCGGCGGTTCCTTCCGTGAGATCGCGGAAGGTACGCGTGTGGTCGGCGCCGGTGTCCTGCATCCACTGCATCAGCGCCTGCGCGAGGGCGAGGTCGCCCTCTTCCTCGTTCTGCAGGCCGAGCTTGCGGCGC
>CAZABH010000039.1:0-30538 GCA_964483585.1 uncultured Flavobacteriaceae bacterium | reverse complement strand
GCGGTACGAACGACCGAGCTGGTCAAACGTCGAGCCGTCCGTGTTGAACTGGCCACTTGCGTTCGCGCCGTCCCAGACGAAGGGCTGTTCGTCGGTCACGTTGTCGATACCGAACGAGAAGTCGATGTCGCTCGTGACGCTCCAGCGTGCACCGAAGTCGTAATAGTTGAACGCCGGGATGGTGGTAACACCGAACACGTCGTCCTGCGTGGAGCTGAAGTAGTTCCAGCGAACCAGGAAGCTCCAGTCATCAACATCGTAAGTGAAGCTCGTCGCAGCCTTGTGCTCCGAGGTGATTCCACCGACGCTGCCAACGTACAGCCCCTGAGCGCCGCCAGCTTCGTCCACCCAGGTGTAGAGGGACGAGATGCCGAAGGTACCAGGCAGACCCAGATCTTCCTCCCAAGCCCACGACCACTTCAAGTTGGCGTCAATACCCGAGTAGAGCGAGACACCCTGGAAGTTGGCGAGAGACAGGTCGATCGCACCAACCGCACCAGCGGCCGTTGCGAGCGGATCGCGGCTAACCGCGTCGCAGAACTCGTTTCCGACGGGATAAACATTGCCATTGGCAATGATCGCATCGCGACAGCCGTTCAGGACCTGCGAGATCGAGCGCTGGCCGATCTGGTTGTCAAGTTCGATCTCGTAGCGATCGACCGACAGACCCAGCGTACCAACCGGCCACCAGTCAGGGTTGAAGACCACGCCATAGGTCAGCGTGTCAGCAACTTCCGGCGTCAGGTTCGGGTTACCGAACAGGAATGCCTGGACCTGGGCGTTGGGCTGGTCAAACGCTCCCGGATACACAACGCCGGCCTGAGCAAACCAAGCCGTACAAGCGGCCACATTCGGGCCACCCGGGACGTCCTTGTCGCAAGGATCGGCGTAGGACGGGAAGTTCTGGTCACCATTGCGGAACAGTTCGAAAGCCGAAGGCGCGCGAACCGCGTGGTTCTCGACCGCGCGGAACGAGAGCCAGCTGAACGGCGACCACTCAGCGCCGTACTTCCAGGTCTCGGTGATGCCCGCACCCGTCGAGTAGTCGGACTTGCGGTAGCCGCCAGTCACCGAAAGGTTCTCGAACAGGGTTTCGCCGGTGATCAGCGGCACCTGAACTTCGCCGTAGAACTCGTACACGTCGAAGCTTCCCGAGATGCTCTCAGCGGCGTTGAAGCCGATGATGTCACCCGAGCCCTTCGCCGGGTCGGTACGGTTGTTCAGCTCTTCCGCGCGGTATTCAAAACCGACGGCCGCCGTGATCATACCCTCACCCCAAAGGTCCGCAACGTCACCAGTCGCGTTACCGGAAACCATCGTACGCTCGTAGGTGATGATATCCGTGGAGTTGATGCGGATGAACTCAACCATCGCCGGCGACAGCGCAAAGAACCCGAGAGGGTTGTTCGCAGTGGCTGTCGGCGTGAAGGCCGTGCCTGCAGCGCTGTTGTAAGGGAACACGCAACCTGGAACCGAACCCAGCGGAGCCGCCTGCGAAGCGGTCGAGGTCGTATTACAGGCGTTCAGCAGCTGCGTGAACGCGGTGCGACCGATATTGTTGTCGTTCTCGACTGTGGTCGAGTTGCGAGCATAGGAGTGGAAGAGTTCCCAATCCCAATCGATCGACGGCATCGTACCGCGCAGACCCTGCGTCGTGCCGAAGGCGTTCGTTTCATAGCGACCGACGCGGTTGCCCACCTGGGTCGTACGAATGTTCATCGTGAACAAGCGGTTGTCGAGGCCGGAGCTGTCACCAACCACACCACCGAACTGAAGCTGGCCGAGCGACAGCAGCGACGGCTGCGCAGCGATGTACGGGTTGACCACAACGTTGCCAACAGCCGGATCGATATCCCACTTCACCTGCAGGCCGGTCGCCGGCGTGGCGGCGAGCTGCTGCTCCGAGCGGGTGTTCGTGAACATGGCATCGATGAAAGCTTCCATCTCGCCGTTCGGCAGGATGTCATACTTCGCGAAGGCCGAAGCATTCACGCGCTCGTTGCCGAGGATCAGGTAGTTATCCGGCGCGAAGTTGTAGCGATCACCGTCGCTGTCAACATTGCCGCCCGTGAAGTTGGGGTGGGCGCAGCTCTGGAAGGGAGCAATACCACCACCGGCGCGGAAGCGGATCGTACCACCCGTCGCCTGCGTGCCGTTCGCGGAGTTACAGTCATTATCAAGTGCAACTGCACCGGGCTGCGACAACCACACCGAGTTTACATTGGCAGTCGAGAAACCACCGATCGATGCCCACGGAGCGGTAGCAGAACCACCGGAGAAGATGTTGAAGTAACCCGCGTTGAGGTCAGCAGTCGAGAACGAGACCAGAGTGTCCGTTCCATTGTAAAGAACCGGACCGGCGTAGCGCGACCAGGAACGCTCCGTCGCCAGAGCTGGCGTACGGTTATAGTACTGCAGGCCGAGGGCGATCGAACCGCGGTCGCCATCGAACTGACCACCAACCAAAGCGTCGGCGACCCAGTAAGGGGCAAGGCCGTCTTCAGCCTGGCCGTAGCCACCGCCGATTTCGAACCCTTCGAAGTCGTCCTTCAGGATGAAGTTGATCGCACCAGCGACGGCGTCAGCACCGTACACGGCAGATGCACCACCCGAGATCACTTCGATACGCTCAATCAGCGAAGCAGGGATCGTGTTCAAGTCGACTGCGCCGCCAGCGGACGACGGGTTCGCACGGCGACCATTGATCAGGACCAGCGTGCGGCCGGCGCCAAGACCACGAAGGTCGGCTGTGGCGAAGCCGTTCAGCGACGGGTTGTTCGACGTGATCGTGACGCCCGGGATGACCTGCGGCAGCGTGTTCAGCAGCTCTTCCGTGTTCACGGTACCCGTGAGCGCGATTTCCTTCGCACCAACGGTTGCGATCGGGCTGATCGACTTGAAGTCGCGCTGCTTGATGCGCGATCCAGTGACGGTCACCTTCTCAACCTTCTCACCGTCCTGCGCGATTGCAGGGACGGCCGTCACAGCCATGGCGGCAGCCGCAGCTGTACCCGCCAGGAGTGCGGACTTAAACGTCTTCTTCACAACATGATGCAACACGATGGAACCCCCTTTAACGTTGCCCACTTGCCAACCCCTTCAGTCCGACTCTCGCACTTGTACGGGCCCGCAAACACAATATGCTTGAGAAATCACGGTACGCACCGGACCCTCTCGCATCCACGAGCAAGCCTACAGACTGGAAGAAGCACGTAGCAATAAGTTCCAAACGCCAAACGTCTCATTTGGGTTGCTGTGTGTCTCAAAAACATCATGTAAAATCAGAGCCATGATACAGTGGCTTCGGTGTCCGAA
This sequence comes from uncultured Flavobacteriaceae bacterium, assembly GCA_964483585.1. Taxonomy (GTDB): domain Bacteria; phylum Pseudomonadota; class Alphaproteobacteria; order Micropepsales; family Micropepsaceae; genus SZUA-430. Next base: position 27,223 of record CAZABH010000039.1, on the reverse strand, counting down.
ATATCCCGGAAAACAGACAAAAAAAGGTCGCGCGGCACCCCTGTCAAGCGTATCGGATTGTGGGTTTGTTGCCTCACGCGCGAACACCGTCGCCCCGGTAACCGTCTCAGGCTCATTGGGTGAACGCCTGCATCTTTTGGTTGCAGCGCCTGTTGATGAGTCGACCCCGTACTCGGGCCTTGTGGATAGTCTGGGGATACTGCTCCCCCCCCAAAAACGTGGGTTTTGTGGCTCTGGAGTTCCGGGCGCCCGAGGCGCAAGCTTTAGGCATAGGCGCGGGGGGGATTCGGCCAGTGTATGGACGGTTCAGGGCATGGCTTGACAGGCTGTCCGGCAAGATCACGGTGCCAGAGACAGCGCAGTCCCGCGCAGGCGTGCCACCCGACATGTTCGTCGCAGCGATCGGTGACATCCACGGGCGCGTTGATCTTCTTGAATCGCTCTGGCTGCAAATCAAGGCGCAGGCACAGAAGTCAGACTGCCGTCACAGAACCCTTGTTTTTCTTGGTGATTACGTCGATCGAGGTCCCGACAGCGCACGCGTTGTCTCCCGCCTCATCGCGGGCTTCGAGGGCTTCGAGACGATATGTCTCAAGGGCAATCACGAAGAGGCGATGCTGCAATTCCTCGCCGATCCGAAAGTCGGTCCCATGTGGGAAACGTTTGGCGGCGTACCAACCCTGCAAAGCTACGGCGTCGCTCACGTGCCGGGTTCGAACTGGCTTGAAACCAGGGCGTCCTTTGCAATGACCTTGCCCGAAGCGCATCTTTCATTCTTCAAGAACCTGAGGCTCCATCACGTCATAGGCGACTATCTCTTTGTCCACGCCGGCGTGAGACCCCACGTTGCCCTCGAGGATCAAACCGAGAGCGATCTTCTCTGGATCCGCGAAGCTTTTCTTGAGTCTGACGCCAGCTTTGGTCGTGTCGTCGTCCATGGCCACACGCCGACGAATGCTCCTGTCGAGCGCGCCAACCGCATCGGGATCGACACGGGCGCTTACTTCTCGGGGAACCTCTCGGCACTGATCCTCGAGGGCCGGACGCGGCGGTTTCTCACGACGGGTCAGTAACGCCGTCGCGGCCGCTATCCACACAAGATATTGATGATCAGCCTCTACAACCTGCTCTCGGTAGGGGCGCCAGCTCAGGGCGGGGTACAATCGATGCCGAATCAATCTGACGAGAGAATTGTCCCTTGCGTGTCCTGGCGTTGGCCATTGCCCTTGCTGTTCTTCCAGGCCCAGCCTCAGCGGCCGAGGAAGACATACGGCGTCTGACGATCGAGATCTGCGCCGCTGGGAACGTCGCTGCCATGACCACGCTGGCAGCCGCCGCGGAAGAAGAAGGACGCCTTCAGCCCCGGCAGATCGCCGATGTTTTCGGCATCAGTGATTATCTTGCCGAGCGTGGTTTCTGTCAGGAGCGTCAGGCCGTGTCAGATGCATTTGCTGCATTCATTGAAGGCAGGCCTGACGCTGGCGCGCTGGAAAAGGCGTTTTCGCGGGCGCGATTGCTCGCGCATCCGCCGCGAGGGCTGTCAAGCGCCCGACGCGGCAAGTTTGAAGGATCTTTTCTGGGCCTTGCGGGACCGCAGTATCCCGTCGTGCCGCATTGAAGTGCGCAGGCGCGAGCGCATCGCGCTTGTGTTCGCCGTGATTGAACAAGCAGAAGCCTGATCTACCGGACGGCAGAGCTGGGGAGTGGGCGAGGGTGTAGGTGTGGGAACAGACGAGCGACGCATGCGTGATGCCGCAGCCGCCAGTCACGACGCAACCCTGTCCGCTGCATCGCAGCGGCTGCGCAGGGTCTGTGCGCCATGATCAAGCAGGACATGCGCGCGTTCCGGATTCCGGAACCACAGCCGTCGAGACAAGGCACCGGCACTGCGCCTCCAGTGTTGGGCGGGCAGGTACCCACAGCAAGGCAGCCGCTCCCACAACCGCAGAGGTTGCCGCCAACCCCCATCGCCCCCTTGGCACCACCCGCAAGCGGGGACGGTGTGGTTCAGGTGCTGCAGGCACGGTGGAAGACCATGCTCGGCGTCGTCGCGTTCGCGATGGTGGCAACCTTTCTGGGGCTGCTGCAGTTCACGCCTGTCTACAAGGCATCCGCCATCATCACATTCGAGCCTGATCCTGCGGGGCCGTCTGTCGGCGAACGCGTGCGCCAGTCTGTGCAGCGCCTGCGTTCATGGGAACTTGCCGAGAAAGTCATTCTGAAACTGAACCTGACGCGCGATCCGGAAATCAATACAGCACTCACCCGCCGCACCTTCTACCGGGTCTCGACGTGGTTCGAGCAGCCCAAGGGCGATCAAACTGTCACCATTCCGCCGGGAACCGGCGCATTGGCCCTGAAGCCAACGCTGATCGCCGAGCTTGCCAAGCGGCTGGATGTGTCTGCGGTGGACGGCAAATCTGTGCGCATCACTTGGTCGAGCGAGGATCCGGCCAAAGCTGCCAGGATTGCAAATGCACTCGTCGCGCAGCTGCGCCTGGAACAGCCAACATTGCATGGCAGCGTAGGCCTGACGGACGGGAGCACAACGGAAAGCAACGAGGGGCTCTCGACGCAGCTGGCTCAAGTGGCGGCCCAGCTGCGGCGGGCACAGGATGAGCTGGAGCAGGCGCGCGCAGGTGTCAAAACGCCAGTCGTGCAACCTCCGGCCCGCTCACCCGAGCTCGATGCCCAGGCTGCTGTCGCAACGCGCCGCCTCGAGGCCCTCGAGGCACGCGATCGCAAGCTCGGCGACCTGCTGCGCACAGGCGCAGGTATGGAGGCTGTCGCAGCCCTTCTCGATTCGCACGAAATCGACACCTTGCATCAGCAGCAGACCAGCCTTGCCCGCAAGGCAGAAGAGCTGGCAGCGATGTTCGGTGCGGGTCATCCCGAAACGATCGCGCTTCAGGACGAGCAGCGCATACTGAATGGCCGCATCGTCCAGATCATCAATACGTCGAGGCAGGGCATTGGCAGGGAGATCGCGGCTGCGCGCCGCACGCTTGGCGATCTCAAGGCGAAGGGCGAGGCACGGCCCGCCACCCTCGAGGTCGAGCAGGTGTCCGCACAGCAGTTCTCCGAGCTAGAGGCAGCCGTGCGCGAAGCGCGGGCACGCTACGAGACCCTCCTCGCGCGCACGCTCGCGCCAGCTACACCGGGGCCGCAGTCCACAGGCGGCATGCGCATCGACCAAGCCGCAAAGGCGCCCGAAGCGCCGGTATTTCCCGATCACCAGATGACACTCGGCGCATCGCTGGTCGGTTCAACGATGCTGGCATTCTTTATTGCGCTGATGAAAGGACCTGTCAGGACCGGTATGCGCCGGGGGGCTGATATCGAGCGTGTTGTGAAGTTGCCCAATCTCGGCCAGATACCGGAGGCATCGGCCCCCACGCGCCTCAGCGACAGCCTGCTGCAGGATCCCCACAGCGCCGTCAGCACGGCACTCAGCGCGCTTTATGCAAGCCTCTCGCAGTCCATGGCCGACGCGGGGCAGCGTGTCATCGCCATCACCGCGACAGACGCTGGCGCCGGGACAACATCCATCGCCGTAGCACTCGGCCGCATCGCCGCCCGCGAGAACCAAGGCCAGCATGTTCTCGTCGTGGATGCCGATTTCCGCCGCGCGGACTTGGCATCACAATTTGCGGCACCCGCATCTTTCGGGGCTGCACCGCCAGAGGATGGTTTGGTCGAGGTCCTGTCGGGAGAGGCCGACCTCTGCCATGCCATTAGGCGCGACCGGCATTCGCCGCTGCACTACCTGCCCATAGCAGCGACGTCTGCAAACCCGGCCGAACTTGCGGCGACCCGCTCCATGCACCGCCTGATGCAGGCCCTGCGCGAGCACTACAGCCTCGTGATCATCAACACACCGTGCCTTCAAACCCACCCCGAGACGCGCGCGTTCGCTCAGCTTGCCGACACCGCGCTACTGGTGGTGAACTGGGACCTGACCCAGCGTCCATCCCTTGTGGCCAGCGTGGGAATACTGCGCGAGGCTGGTGTGCGCATCGCCGGCACAGCGCTCAATCACTGCGGACGCCGACCACAAGCGGCCGTCGCCTGATGCAGCAAACGCGATCGGCATGACCGAGCCCCCGCGCGATTCAACCCCGGCCGACGGCGTTCTCTTCGGGCTGCCGATGGCGTGTGTGGCGCTGGGCATGCTGCTGGTGATGGTTCCCGCCGTACCTGCCCAGTGGTCACCGGAAGCCGCCCGCAACACGCAAGCCCTGCGCCAGGCGTACGACCGCATTGTCGGGGGCAGCCTGCCCGTTGACATCGAACTTCTGTCGCTGGCTGTCGGGCTGCGCGCCACGGGTGATCCCGATGACAGGATGCGCGCGGCGCTGATCGAGTTGCTCTGGGCTCAGCGACTGGGCGTTGACACGCTGCGTGGGCTCCAGCGCGTCATCGCTGCAAGAAAAGACCTCGAATTGGCGTTGGCCACGCGGCCTGCCAACGGTTACGGCTGGATGAAGCTCGCGATTGCGCGCTTCCTGATGGACGAGCCTGAGGCAGCTGAACGCGCGCTGGCCCTCAGCCTCGCAAACTCAGGACCGGACCCTGCGTTGACAGCCCTGCAACTCGATCTGGCAGTCGTCCTCTGGGACAATCTGCAGTTCGATACGAAGCAGGGCTTGGCAAAGCGCCTGAAATGGATCGACGCGCAGCCATCACTGAAGTCCCTCGGCCGCAGCAATGCCGTCGGCGTTGTGCGCAGGAAGCTGGGCCAGCAAGCGAACCACTGATTGATCAGGTGCATGCCTGCACGTGCTCCGCGTACTGACGATCAAGGTTGTGAATAGTGCAGCATCGCCGATTGCCACCGGCACACGTGTCGAGGTTAAACAACGTTCATCAAACACGCGACTGAGCCAAGGTGGTTGATGCCCGGCCCGAAAGGGTCGGGCTTTTTTTTTGCCCGCGCGTTGCTTTAACCGGCGCCGAGCTTGCGCTCCCAGTCGAGCGCGCTCTTCACGATTGCCTCGATCGACGCGTGTTGCGGTGCCCAGCCAAGATCAAGCTTCAATCGGCTGGAATCGCAGGCCAGGGCAGGGGGGTCGCCTGCACGTCGCGGCATGTCCTTGACCGGCAGCGGACGGCCGAGCACTGGCGTGAACGCAGCAACAACTTCGCGCACGGAGTGACCGGTGCCATAGCCGCAGTTGAAGACGCGCGTAGCCCCCGTCTCGCCCGATTTGAGCAAGGCAAGCTCGTGGGCAAGGGCCAGGTCCATCACATGGATATAGTCCCGAATGCAGGTGCCATCGCGCGTCGGATAGTCGGTGCCGAAAATGCTCAGTGCAGGCCGTTTGCCGGCGGCCACTTCCGACGCGACCTTGATCAGGTGCGTGGCCTCTGGCGTGCGCTGTCCTGTTCGCAGCAAGGGGTCGGCGCCCGCGACATTGAAGTAGCGCAGGATTGTCGCCCGCATGCCTGACACGCGCGCGATATCCTTCAGCATGAATTCGCAGGCAAGCTTCGAATGTCCATAGGGGTTCACCGGCGCCGTCACCACCGTCTCGTCGATGAGCGCGCGGTCGGGCTCGCCATAAACAGCCGCCGTCGACGAAAAAACGATGTCACGTATGCCCATCTGCGCGCATGTCTGGAACAGGTTGAGCGACTTGGTCGTGTTGTTGAAATAGTACTTCCACGGGTTTGTCATCGACTCATCGACCCGGATCGACGCCGCCAGCTGGATCACGGCGTCGGGCTTGAACGCGCGGATGGCGCTTTCGACTGCGCCCTGGTCGCCGCAATCGCCCACCTGAACGAACGCGCCGGCCGGCACCGCCTCGCGGCTGCCAGTGGAGAAGTCATCGAGGACGCCCGGCGTGTGACCCCGATCCACGAGGTGATACGCAATCGACGAGCCGATGTAACCTGCTCCACCAACCAGCAAGATGCGCATGCGTGACCGTCCTTTTGCTCTGCTGCGCCCGTTTAGTGGCAGGAACAAGGGTCTGGCAAGGTGAATACGCTGTTCATGCTCCATTCAGCCCGGTAGGCGCAGAAAAGGGTCGTGACCACTTGAACGGAGGGTTCACCATGAAGAAGAGAACCACGGCGACGGCAGCCATCGCACTTGCCGGCCTTCTCCTTGCTTTCCAGCCTGCCGCAGCGCAGGACGCACCAACGGATTTGGACGCCAGCCCCGGTGCGCCGCGCAGCGGTCCGGGCCGACGCATAGAAATCGGCGCCGATGAGCCGAGAGGCGGCGACAGGAGCGGCGAGCGCCGCCGCTGGCGCGACCGCGACGACAATCCACCCGGACCCCGCGGTGGCCCCGGTACGAACTGGGAGAACCCGCCCGGCCCGCGTGGCGGACCCGGCACCTCACCCGACCGCCGCTGGCGCGACCGCGACAACAATCCACCTGGCCCCCGCGGCGGCCCTGGCACCAACTGGGAGAACCCACCCGGCCCGCGTGGCGGACCCGGCACCTCACCCGACCGCCGCTGGCGCGACCGCGACAACAATCCACCTGGCCCCCGCGGCGGCCCTGGCACCAACTGGGAGAACCCACCCGGCCCGCGTGGCGGACCCGGCACCTCACCCGACCGCCGCTGGCGCGGAGACGACAACTGGCGTGATCGTGATCGATGGCGACACCGTGACCGATGGCGCGACGCGCCCCGTCATTCGCGCTGGCGTTCGAGCCACTATTACGACGGCCGCCACTGGTACCCGCATTGGTACTATGGAGGATATGACGACAGCTGGCGTTGGTACATCACGCTTCGGTTCCACGATGACCGCTATTGGTGGCACTACGACGACGCGTGGTGGTTCTGGGATCAGCGCGGCTTCTGCTGGCGCAGCGGCAGCCCCCGGTGGCACCACAGCTACGGCCGCCATCGCTGGCGCGACACAAGCTGGCCCAGGCAGTGGGCAGGATACCACTGGAGATTCTGCTGGTAGCTGCGGCAGGGACATGATGAAAGCCGGGGCCTCGCGCCCCGGCTTTTTTGCGCGTGGGCGAGAGCAAAAAAGGAAAAAGCGGATGGGCATCCGCTTTTTCCAAGGGCAGAGGTTAGTAGGGAGTTTGCCCACTCGAAGAGTGAACTCAAGTAGGTTAATGAGCGCAGCGTTGCGACTCAAATGAATTGTTTATGAAACGCGCGTTCGCGATGATCACAAAACGAAAAATGGGCGGCATTGCTGCCGCCCATCACAATCATCATGTCCCTGAAAAAGAGCAGCCTTAGAACTTCGTCTTCAGCTGGACCTGGAATGTCTGCGGTGCGCCAACCGAGTAACGAACCGTGCTACCACTGCGGCCCTGGTTGCCCGGCGTGACTGGATCGATATCCGTGATCGCCAGCGCGTTTGTCGTCGAGCTGATACTGCCGACATACTCTTCGTCAAGCAGGTTCATCGCGTTCAGCTGCAGTGTCATGTTGCCCAACCCGAGCGAGTCAAGTGCCACCTGAATGTCAGCATCGACTGTCATGTAGGACTTCGTCTTCTCGTCATTGACGTCGGTAGAGAAGCGCTCACCCACATACTTGCCTTGCATGCCGACGCGAACCATGTCGTTCACGGTGTAGACACCGCGAAGCGCCGCAGTCCAGTCAGGTGTCTCGACCAGCGTCTTGCCGGACGTCGGCAGGCGCGAGGTCAGACCCAGCGGAATGTCCGCGTTGACTTCCGACGAGTTGTACGAGGTCGAGGCATAAAGGAACAGTGCCTCGCTTGCCCTCCAGCCGATCTCCGCGTCGACGCCCTGCAGCGTCACCGAACCGATGTTGCGGTCAACAGAGAATCCAAGGTCCGGATCGAACGCGCTGACGATCCGGTTCTGGAACTCGTTATACCACAGCGAGACCGAGGCCGTGACATCGTCGCCTTGGTAGCGATAGCCGATATCATACGACTTGGTCGTCTCCGGCTGGACCTCAAGCGGAACAACCGTATCGATGCCAGCAGATTCCGTCCCCGAACCCGTGCTGATACCCCAGGTGTAAAGCTGGTCTGTGCGCGGTGCCGAGAAGCCTTCCGCGTAGCTGGCAAACACGATGTTCGAAGGCGCGACCTCATAGCTGATGCCGACATTCGGCAGCAAGTCATCGAACTCGAATTTGCGCGAAAGAGGCGCGATGTAGTTGGTGCCGCCACGGCCGGCCAGGGTGCCGATACCGTCACCATCGGCGTCCGTGAATGTCTCTTGCGAACAGATCACGCTCGAGCTGCCGACCTGCGAGTAGCAGTACTGGTTCAGGTCACGCGTGAAGAACGGCGCACGCACACCCACGTCAACCAGCAATTTTTCATCGAGGAAGCGGTGCGTGTAGCTCGCCGAAACCTGGTTCAGGATGGCGTGCGACAGGCGATCGCGACCACGCAGGATGTTGCCGTCGGTTCCCGCAATCAGCAGCGAGCCCTGGTCGAGCGCGCTGAACACGTTCTGTGGGTTGCCGTTCGCATCAAGCTTGCTCCACGTACCCGTCTGGCGATGGCGGCCATGGTCACCCGTGTAGGCGATTCGGAAGGTGCCTTGCCCAGTGGGCTCCCAGATCAAAGAGGCGGTCACGGCGTAGCGGCTCGTGTTCGTCAGGCTGGGGGTGTACAGCCGGATCTGGTCAAGCGTGTCGCCGTCGCTGTTCAGGTCCAGACCGGCCGCACCGAGGCGCCGGTCGGTCTCACGGAGGACCGTTGTACCGCCACCCGTGGCCTTCACATACTGCCAGGACGGGTCGATCGTGAGCCGAAGGGTGTCCGAGAGCTGCAGGTTGGCCTGCCCGCGAAGGTTGCCTGTGTTCGACGGATTGATGCGCAAGCCGAAGAAATTCGTGCAGCTGCCGGGGTTCAAAATGTTCTCAGTACCGCCTGCAAGTGTTGTGAGGCCATCATTCTGGACATTGTCGACCACCCCGTCCACGCCGGCAACGCCGTTCGGCGCATCAAAGGTACACGACGAGAAATTGTCATAGCCGTAACCACGCGTCGCGATATCCGCAAGCGAGAGGTTGCGATAGAAGTTGTTGCGGTTCTCGTTGTAGTGACCAATCAGAGAGATGAAGCTGGCTTCACCCACCTCCTGATAGATACGGGCGTTGCCCTGCATCTTCTCAAGCGTACCCGGACCCTTGAACTTCTCATATTCCTGCATCGAGAAGCCGGCGAAGGCGCTGACGCCGCGGTACTCACCAGTATCGATAATCGCATTGAAGCGATTGTAGTCGAAAGAACCAGTTGCAGCGTTCACAGACAGCGTGAGGTCCTTGTAAGGTTTGCGGGTCACGATATTGACCGTGCCGCCCGTCGCTGACGCCGTGGGGCTGTCGACGTCGGTCGTACCGGTATTCACCGTCACGCGTGACAGATACTCAGGGTCCACCTGCTGGTTTGTGTAGATCGCGTAGTTGCCCGTATCGTTCAGCGGGATACCATCCACCGTCAGCGAGACGCGCGCGCCGTCAAAGCCGCGAAGGCGAATGTTTCCACCGCTCGAGCCATAACCGTCAGTATTGGTGAAACTGACGCCGGGCAGCAGGTTGATGCTCTGGAATGCCGTCTGACCCGCGCCCTGCGTGTCGAGGTACTCACCAGTGACTGTCGAGCGCGTTTTCGGGCGTCGTTCCTTGACGATCACGCCATCCTTGCCAGTACGTTCACCGGTGACCGTGATCTTTTCGATTTCTTGCGTACCCGTCGACTGCGCGAAGGCTGGCCCTGAAAGACCGGCCAGAAGCGCAGAGGCGGCGACGCCGCACATCAAGCGTGACAGTTTCATGAATTGACCCCTCAGTTTTAAATACGCCGGCGCCAGACCGGTCGCGAAACCCCAAACAAAAGGGGTCTCCAGGAACGCGAAGACGCGAACCAGCGAAACTGAAGCTCCCCCAAAACAAACGGTGCGATCCGCACCCTTTGCTCACCGACAGGAGAACAACATTCGAGTGTGAAGACAACATGACAGCCGTGTGACCATTGGCCGTTGCAGCCTTGATTTCCGTCAAAAAAGAACTTCTTCACAACAGAACGTTCCGGATGGGTTACATCGGCGACACACTTTGTGAAGCTTTGCTGAAATTTTGCGCAGATGCTTCTCGTACGATGGAAATTAGCCGACAGTAATGTCCGAAATCGCTGGTGGAGCGAAGTCGTTCGAGGGGACACAAGCTAATGGGGAAAAATTATCACACGCGCCGTCAACTGATGGCGAGGGCGCTGATCGCAGCCGGCGCAACCGTAACGGCTGCCTGGATGACAGGCGCTGTGAGCGCCGCGCCCTCGAGGCGTCGGATCACGGCCAACCCATTCGGCCTGGGCGTTGCCAGCGGCGATCCGGTCTCGGATGGCTTTGTCATCTGGACGCGCACGACCCTGAACGGCCTGGTGACCGAGCAGCCCCACGAAGCTGTGGACGTGATCTGGGAGGTGGCAACCGACGCGGCCATGCGCAACATCGTCCAGTCAGGGGTTGCGCAGTCCCTGCCGGCCCTTGGAAACTCGGTTCACGTTGAACTGCGGGGGCTGCCGGCGGGCAGGCCCTATTGGTATCGCTTCCGCCTGCCGCGCGGCGACGCCAGCCCGACGGGTCAGACATGGTCTGCGCCAGTATTCGGCTCGCCCCTCGACCGCTTCAGCTTCGCCTTTGCCTCCTGCCAGCATTACGAGCAGGGCTACTTCACGCCCTACGATCTGATGGCCGGAGATGAACCCGACCTCGTGATCCATCTCGGCGACTACATCTATGAGTCTTCTTGGGGGGATACGGTACGACGGCATGAGGGGCGGGAACCGATTACGCTCGACGACTATCGGAACCGCCATGCCATCTACAAGTCGGACGCAGCCCTTCAGCGCGCGCATGCCCGCACGCCGTGGCTTGTGACGTGGGACGATCACGAGGTCGACAACGATTACCAGGCCCTCGAGAGCGAGGACTACCAGAAGCCCGAGGATTTCGTGAAGCGCCGGGCGGCAGCCTACCAGGCCTACTATGAAAACATGCCTTTGCGGCGCGTGGCGCTGCCGAATGAGAGCGGCATGCAGCTCTATCAGCGATCGCAATTTGGCGACCTGATGCAGGTCGCGATGATCGACAACCGGCAATATCGCTCGCCGGCCGCCTGCCGTGTCCCCGAGGATGGCGGCGGGCAGGTGGTCTCCGTCAAGCAATGCCCCGAACTCTTCGAGGATGGCCGAACCATGTTGGGCCGTGACCAGGAGCGCTGGTTGAACAGCGCCCTGTCTCGCTCGTCGGCGCGATGGAACATCATTGGCAACGGAGAAATGTTCTCACGCATCAAGCAGAAGGCGCCGAACGGCGACGAAGGGCACTGGACCGACGACTGGAACGGCTACCCGTCGGCGCGCCAGCGCCTCATCTCGACACTCGCCCGCGGCAGGGCTTCAAACGTCGTATTTGTCACCGGTGACATCCATTCGTTCTGGGTGAATGACGTGCGAGAGGACTTCGCGCGAGAAGACAGTCGCGTCGTGGCCACCGAACTTGTTGGCACATCGATCTCGTCGGCAGGTGTTTCCTACGAACAGTTTTCAAGCATGCTGCCCGCCAACCCGCATGTGAAATTCTTTGAAAGCCGCCACCGTGGCTATGTGCTTTGCCGTGCCGATGCAAAGGGCATGGCCGTCAACCTACGCGTGGTAGACACCGTGCGCGCACCGGTCTCGGGCGGTCGTACGCTGGCTTCTTTCGTGATCGAGGAAGGCAAGGCTGGTGCGCAGAAGGCGTAATCAAATCCCGTAATAACGGCGATACCAGTTCACGAAGCGAGGGATGCCTTCGCTGATGGGAACAGTCGGATCAAATCCGAGGTCGCGGCGCGAGGATTCGATATCGGCATAGGTGCGCTCGACATCGCCAGGCTGCATGGGTTCGAAACGATAACTGGCCTTGCGGTTCAGCGCGCGCTCGATCTCGGCGATGAAGTCAGTCAGCTTTTCCGAGCGGTGGTTGCCGAGATTGTAGACCGCATGGGGCGGCTGTGCCGTCGGCTGTCGCGCCAAGGCCGCGAGAACCCCTGCAACAATGTCATCGATATAGGTGAAATCACGCCACATATTGCCGTCGTTGAACACGCGGATCGGCTCGCCCTTCATGATGGCATCGGTAAAAAGGAACGCAGCCATGTCCGGTCGCCCCCATGGACCGTAGACGGTGAAGAAGCGAAGCCCGGTCGAGGGCAGGGCATAGAGATGCGCATAGGTATGGCCGATCAGTTCATCGGCCTTCTTCGTCGCCGCATAGAGCGAGTTTGGGCGCTCGGTCTCGTCTCCCACCGCGAATGGAAGCTTGGCGTTGCCTCCGTAGACCGAAGACGAACTGGCATAAACGAAGTGCTCGAGCCGCGGCAGCTGTCTGGCCGCCTCAAGCATCACGACCTGTCCCATCACATTCGAAGTGATATAGGTGTAGGGATCGATCAGGGAGTAGCGAACGCCGGCCTGCGCCGCCAGATGCACGACATGCGTTAGCAATGGATTTTGCCGAACGACGCACTCCATCACCGAGCGATCCGAAACATCTGCCTCGACAAATTCGAACCCGGGCCTGTCCGCAAGCGCGGCAAGCCTGTCACGCTTCAGCTGGACTGCGTAATAGGCGTTCAGGTTGTCAATGCCGACCACCCGATCGCCGCGCGCAAGCAGGGCCTGGGCGACGTGATAGCCGATGAACCCGGCCACACCGGTCAGCAGAACCTGCATTGAAAACACCCCATCGCGATTGGCACGAGCTAGGCTCTAGCTCAAGCGGATGGGCACGTAAACACCTGCCCGCTTCGCCTAGAGGCTCCAGTATGTGCAGCCTGCCGGCAGGGGCCGGTGTCGGGCCACGGACTTGATGTCAACCAGGATGCCATTTGGCTTCAGCGCTGCGACGATCTCGTCCATGCGGTCCAGCAGCACCGAATGCGGGACTGCCAGGATCAACGCATCGACGCTCTCGGGCGCTGGCATCGACGACAGGGTGACATTGTATAGGCGCTGTGAGTGTGCCGCATCAGCAAGGGGATCGCATACGCTGACGATGACACCCTTGTCCGAAAGTACGTGAAGGATATCCGGGACGCGGCTGTTGCGGATATCGCGGACGTTCTCCTTGAACGCAAGACCAAGGACCGCAACCCGCGCGCCTTCGACACCGACGCCCCTCTGTGCGAGCAGCCGCAGCACCTTGCCGGCGACGAAGCTGCCAACGCCGTCGTTGATCCGCCGTCCCGCAAGGATGACATCGGGCTTGTATCCCAGAGCTTCCGCCTTGGTCGTCAGGTAATAGGGATCTACCCCGATACAGTGGCCACCGACCAGTCCAGGCGTGAATGGCAGGAAGTTCCACTTGGTACCCGCTGCTGCAAGCACATCCGCCGTGTGGATACCCAGCCGATCACAGATCATCGCAAGCTCGTTCATGAGGGCGATGTTCAGGTCACGCTGCGTATTCTCGATGACCTTTGCGGTCTCTGCAACGCGTATGGAAGGCGCCACGTGCACGCCGGCCTCGATAATCGCTCCATATAGCCGCGCAAGGGTTGCAGCTGTGGCATCATTGCACCCTGCCACAACCTTCGTGATCTGCGCCAAGCCATGGGCCTGGTCGCCAGGATTCATTCTCTCCGGTGCATAACCAACAAAAAAGTCGGCTCCGCACCGAAGGCCGGATTCCCTTTCGAGGATCGGTAAGCAAAAATCCTCTGTCAGTCCAGGATAGACGGTCGATTCGTAGACCACGATTGATCCCTGGCCGAGAGAGCGCCCCGCAAGCACGGAGGCGTGGCGCAGAGGTTCAAGTTGGGGCCTTTTCTGCGCATCGACCGGCGTGGGAACGCAGATGACAATAACATTGGCTTTTTTTAGGGCGGCAGGATCATGCGTGAGTTCGAGTTGAGCACTGGCCAGTCTTTCCGTCGGGATCTCGCCCGTCCAGTCATGGGCGTTCTGCAGCGCCAGCACCCGATCAGCATCGATGTCGAAGCCGATTGTACCCGCAAACCGGGCCGCAAACGCCAGCGCCACCGGAAGGCCGACATAGCCGAGGCCCATAACTGCAATGCGTTCGCTCATGCGCGGCAACACCCTTGCTTCACCGGCATTGGCCGAGGGCTGACGAGCTCTGTCAAGCGGTCCACAGCAGGGCCACGATGAGCGAGCCTGCACGATGGGCGCAGTGGCTCGCGCCCGGGAACGCCCTAGCTCTCGTTCTTCTCGGCCTGATGGCGTGGATGCCATTCCCCTATGGCTCCGACCGAACCTGGGCTGAACTGATCTCGTCGGCAGTTTTGGGCGGATTGCTGCTTGCATGGTCCGGCCTCGTGATGAGTGGCATTACCCAGCAGACGCCCCATATCAGGGCCCTTGGGTGGCCGGCCTTGTGCATGGGAGCGGCTTTTGCGTGGGGCGCGTTTCAGACAGTCGACCTCGTGGTGCTCGAGCAGGCAACAGGCCTCAGCTTGCGGCCATGGGCCCACCCCACGTGGTTTCTGGCTGAAGATGCGTTGGGTTCCGTTGCATCGGCTTATATCTCCGTTGCGCCCGACCGGTCCAGGCAAGCTCTCCTCAGCGCTTCGTTGCCGATCCTCGCGTTTCTGCTGGCCTTCAATCTCTGCCGCGACCGACAGAGGGCGAACATGCTGGTGGTCGGTCTCGTGGCCATCGCCGTCGCCTTCGCCATGCTGTCCGCGGTAGAACATCTTTTCCGCTTTGACATGCACGCCTGGATCCTTTCCGAGGCTCCGGTGGCGCCACAGGCGACAGCCGGTCCCTTTGCGCACCCGGACCATCTCGCCGGTTACTTGGCTTTCGCGGCCTTGGCAGCGTTCGCTGTGTTCGCCGAGCGCTTTCGTGCCGCCGGTATCTGGGACAAGGGCGCCGTCGCCGCATTCAGGTCCTCGGCGACAAGCCTTTTTGGCAATGACGGCGTGTGGCTGATTGCAGCATCAAGCCTGCTGGCAACAATGGTGCTGACCCAATCGGGCACCGCCATAGCAGCCTTTGCAGCTGGCCTGCTGATGCTCGCGCTTGCCCTTGCGCAAGGTCCGGTCGCTGATGAAAGCGAGGCCCGTGGCCAGCGGGTTGTGACCGCCATTCTCGTGGCCGTGATGGGCATCGCTGCCATGGCGAGCGCGACGGCGCTGAAGGACAATTTCGGTCCAAGGGAGGTCTCATCCTCCTACAGACAGTCCATCGCGCTTTCGACCATTGACGCCATAGAAGCCGCGCCTTGGCGTGGCCATGGGCTCGGCGCATTCGAGGCATACTATCCAGCGCATGCGCATGTGCCCGCGGCAAGAAAAGTCGATACCGCCGGCAACAGCGTCCTAGAGGCACTGGCGGATCTTGGCCTGCCGGCAGGTCTCGCCTGGCTGGCAGGCCCGGTACTCCTTGCCGGCCTGTGCTTGTCCGGCGCGACAGTCCGCAGGCGCGATCGCGCCTTCCCTGCGATTGCGCTTGCGGCATGCATGTGCGCCGCAACTCTGGCCGTAACAGGCTTTGGCCTCCAAATTCCGGCGATTGCGGCGACACTGGCCGTACTTCTGGGGATTGGCGCGGCTCAATCATGGCGGACCAACATGGACATGGTGCGCTGAGCTTGACACCACCGGGGCAAGGCGCTTTCAGTCCCCGCCAATTCCGACACCAGCAGAGGTGGTCATGAGCCGTGCATTCACGTTTCCAGGGCAGGGCAGCCAGGCCGTCGGCATGGGCGAGGTCTTGGCTCAATCATTTGCAGCAGCGAGCGAGGTTTTCGAGGAGATCGATGACGCCTTGAAACAACCCCTGTCGCGCCTCATGTGGCAGGGCCCCGAGGCGGATCTTACACTGACCGAGAACGCGCAGCCTGCGCTCATGGCCGTGAGCCTCGCCGTGATGCGGGTGCTCGAGCGCGAAGGAAATCTCGAGTGGGGCCGCCACGTGACACTCGCGGCCGGACACTCCCTCGGCGAATACTCGGCCCTTGCTGCCGCAGGCACATTCTCAATCGCAGACGCTGCCCGCCTTCTCAAGGCGCGGGGCTTGGCCATGCAGCGCGCCGTCCCGGTCGGGCAGGGGGCCATGGCGGCCCTCCTTGGTGCCGAACTCGACCAGGCTGAAGCCGTCTCGCGTGAAGCAACGCAAGGTGAAGAGGTCTGTGTGGTCGCGAACGATAATGCGCCCGGTCAGGTTGTCATCTCCGGTCACAAAGCTGCGATCGAGCGCGCCGCCGAGATCGCGAAGGCAAAAGGCATCAAGAGGGCCATGATGCTTCCCGTCAGTGCACCATTCCATTCGCCCTTGATGGCGCCAGCGGCACGCGAGATGGAGGCAGCACTCGAGAAGGTCACCATGCGGCCGCCACGGGTCCCTGTCATCTCGAATATTTCGGTGACACCACAGAGCGATCCAGCAGCCATCAGGCGCCTTTTGATCGAGCAAGTGACCGGACGGGTACGGTGGCGCGAGACCATCGCGGGGCTTCGCGAGCGCGGCATCACATCGGTCGTCGAAGTGGGCGCCGGCAAGGTTCTGACCACCATGGCCAAGCGCATCGACAAGGACCTGCCAGCTCAGTCCATCGAGACGCCGCAGGACATCGAAGCCTTCCTGAAGTCCCTCTGATACGCGCAAAGGACGCCCCTCATGTTTGATCTGACCGGAAAGACGGCGCTCGTGACGGGCGCAAGTGGCGGGATCGGCAGCGACATCGCTCGCACCCTTCACGCGCGAGGCGCGACTGTTACCCTCAGCGGTACACGTGCGGAGGCGCTCGAGACCCTGAAGGCCGAGCTGGGCTCCCGCG
This sequence comes from uncultured Flavobacteriaceae bacterium, assembly GCA_964483585.1. Classification (GTDB taxonomy): domain Bacteria; phylum Pseudomonadota; class Alphaproteobacteria; order Micropepsales; family Micropepsaceae; genus SZUA-430. The sequence continues at coordinate 10,464 of CAZABH010000039.1, read as the reverse complement.
CCCACATCGCCGTCTGCAACCTGTCCGAGATGGCACAGGTGGACGAACTGCCCAAGACGGCCGAAGGGTTGATGGGCGGCCTCGACATCCTGGTCTCGAACGCTGGAATCACGCGGGACAACTTGTTCATGCGCATGAAAGATGACGAGTGGGATCAGGTGATCCGGGTCAACTTGACGGCCACGTTTCATCTGGCGCGCGCGGTGCTGAAGCCCATGATGAAGAAGCGTTGGGGCCGCATCATCTCCATCACCTCCGTCGTCGGTACCACAGGCAATCCAGGGCAGGGCAACTATGCTGCAACCAAGGCAGGCCTCATCGGCATGTCGAAGTCGCTTGCCCAGGAAGTTGCCTCTCGCAACATCACGGTCAACTGCGTGGCGCCCGGCTTCATCAAGTCACCGATGACCGACGTGCTGAACGACCAGCAGCGCGAGGCCATCATGGGCAGGATCCCTGCCGGGCGGCTGGGTTCGGGCAGGGATATCGGGGCCGCTGTTGCCTACCTTGCCAGCGACGAGGCCGCCTACATCACGGGCCAGACCCTCCACGTGAATGGCGGAATGGCCATGATTTGAAGGGTTTAACCTTGTTGGTCTGCCTGTTGGCAAGCCGAAGGAAGGTATGTTACCAAGCCGCAAATTCTCCGGGAGAGTCTCTATTCTCCGCAGGACTATGGGGGTACCCATTCCGGGATACCGATTTCTTGTAAGGACACTGAAATGAGCGATATCGCCGACCGCGTGAAGAAGATTGTCATCGAGCATCTCAACGTGGATGCCGACAAGGTCACCGAGAATGCCAGCTTCATCGACGATCTCGGCGCGGACAGCTTGGATACTGTCGAACTCGTTATGGCCTTCGAGGAAGAGTTCAACGTCGAAATTCCCGACGATGCAGCCGAGTCGATCGTAACGGTCGGCGATGCTGTGAAGTTCATCAAGGAGAAGGCGGCAGCCTGAAGCCGCCGCGCCTGCTTCTCCTGCCGTCAGCTGGATAAATCATGCGCCGCGTAGTTGTAACCGGGTTGGGAATGGTGTCGCCTCTCGCCTGTGGCGTAGAGGAAACTTGGTCTCGTCTGCTCAAGGGCGAGTCGGGTGCCAGGAAGATCTCGACATTCGAGACATCTGACCTCCCGGCCCGCATCGCGGCAAACGTTCGGCGCGGCGATGGTTCCGATGGAACCTTCGACGCCGACAAATGGATGGATCCAAAGGAAAACCGTCGCGTGGATGATTTCATCATCTTCGCGATGGCTGCCGCCACGCAAGCCATTGCCGATGCAGGTTTCCGTCTGGAAACCGAAGACCAGAAGGCAAGGGCGGGGGTCATGATCGGCTCAGGCATCGGCGGCCTTCCCGGCATCGCCGAATCATCCGTGATCCTTCACGAGAAAGGCCCGCGCAAGATCAGCCCCTTCTTTATTCCAGGACGTCTGATCAATCTCGCGTCCGGCTACGTATCGATCAAGCATGGCCTCAAGGGCCCCAACCACGCTGTGGTGACGGCTTGCTCCAGCGGTGCACATGCGATCGGCGATGCCGCCCGCATGGTGGCGCTCGACGATGCGGACATCATGGTCGCCGGCGGCGCCGAGGCTGCAATTTCCCGCATTGGCATGGCCGGATTTGCGGCATGCCGGGCTCTATCTACCGGCTTCAACGACGAGCCGCATCGCGCCTCCCGCCCTTACGACAAGGACCGAGACGGTTTCGTGATGGGCGAGGGAGCCGGCATGGTCATCCTCGAAGAACTCGAGCACGCCCGCAGTCGCGGTGCAAAGATCTATGCCGAGATCAAAGGGTATGGCATGTCGGGCGACGCACACCACATCACCGCCCCGGCGGAAGATGGGAATGGTGGGTTTCGATCAATGCAGATGGCGCTCAAGCGGGCTGGCCTGATGCCATCCGACATCGACTACGTGAATGCGCACGGCACATCGACCCCATTGGGCGACGAAATCGAGCTGAGAGCCGTCGAAAGGTTGTTCGGCAACGCAGCCGAGCGCGTCTCAATGTCTTCGACAAAATCTTCGATCGGGCATCTTTTAGGTGCAGCCGGTGCCGTGGAAGCAATCTTCAGTATCCTCGCACTACGTGACCAGGTGTGCCCGCCCACCCTCAACCTCGACAACCCGTCGGTTGAAACGAAGATCGATCTTGTCCCGCACAAGGCGAAGAAGCGCGAGATCCGCGCCGCCCTCTCGAACTCGTTCGGCTTTGGCGGCACCAACGCAACTCTGATTTTGACGAAAGCGCCGCATTAGTTAAGAATTGCGGTCGGTCCATTCTCCGTGGGAGCGAACCCGGTGAGGTTCTTTTTTCGCGCCTTTTTGCTTCTTCTAGTTCTCTCGATCGCCGGTGCCGCCTATGGGGCATGGCATGTCTGGACCAGATTTGAGGCCCCAGGTCCACCGGCAGCCTTCGGAACGATGGAAACGGTGATCGCGCTGCCGCGCGGGACCGGGCTGAACCGCATTGCGGACACGCTGGAAAGCCAGGGGGTCATCGACAACAGCTTCATCTTCCGGGCCGGCGTGATCTATCACGGCAAAGCAGCCCAGCTGAAGGCTGGCGAGTACGCGATCCCGTCCGGTGCTTCGCCTCGTCAGATCATGGACATCCTGATCGAAGGCAAGGCGATCGTCTACAAGCTGACCTTGGCCGAAGGCCTGACCACGGCCATGATCCTTGATCTTGTCGCGCGTCATCCGTCACTCGAGGGATCCATAACACGATCGCCAGCCGAGGGCGCCCTGCTGCCCGAAACATACATATTCAACCGGGGCATGCCCCGCGACCAGCTGATCGAGCGCATGGAACGTGATCATCAGGCCGTGATTGACGAGCTGTGGGCGGGGCGTGCACCGAACTTGCCCATTGCATCCAAAGAAGAGGCCGTGATCTTGGCGTCGATCGTCGAGAAGGAGACAGGGATTGCCAGCGAGCGCCCGCTTGTTGCGGGTGTCTTCATCAACAGGCTGCGAAAGGGGATGAAGCTCCAGTCGGATCCGACCATTATCTATGGCCTGACAAAGGGCGTGCCGCTGGGACGAGGTATTCGCAGGAGCGAGATCGACAGGGCGACACCCTACAACACCTATGTGATCAACGGCCTGCCGCCCACCCCGATTGCAAATCCGGGCCGCGACTCCATTGCGGCCGTGTTGAACCCTGCCGTCACGGACGCTTTGTTCTTCGTCGCGGACGGCACCGGAGGGCACGTTTTCGCCGCTACGCTTGCAGAACACGAAGCCAACGTCGCAAAGTGGCGCCAGGTCGAACGTGAACGTGCCGCTGCGGCGGGCAAGGCCACCACACCCTGACCGCCGGCATGTTTGAGCCGGGCGCCGCAGGGCTCTAGGATGACCGGGTCCGGAATCGGGAAGCAGGAAACACAATGCCCCTTGCAAGCATGACAGGTTTCGCCCGAGCTCACGGGGCGCACGGCCAATGGCGGTGGCACTGGGAGATACGCAGCGTCAACGCGCGCGGGTTGGACCTGCGCGTCCGCATGCCAGAGGGATTTGAAAGCCTCGAGCAACCCGTGCGCGGTCTTGCTGCAGAGCGGTTTACGCGAGGATCCATGACGGCAACCTTGACCGTCGATGAGGGTATCGGCCGCGGTATTGTGAGCGTCAACGAGGACACACTCACCCAGGTCCTTGCTGTGATCGGGGCGCTCGAAGGCAGGGTGCGCGCGGACCCGCCGCGGATGGACGGTATCCTGTCACTGCGGGGTGTCCTCGAGGTTCAGCAGCAGGAACTCTCCGAAGCCGAGCTTGCGGCTCGAGACGCCGCCTTGCTTTCAAGCCTTGCGCACGCCCTCGATGGGCTGCTGCAGGCCCGTCGCGAAGAAGGCGAACGCCTTGGCACCTTTTTGACGGCCCAGATTGCCACCCTTTCGGACCTCCGCGATCAGGCGGCTACTGCCATTCTTGCACAGCCGGAACAGCTTAAGGCACGCTTGAAGGCATCGCTTGCGATGGTAGAAGCCGGCCAACCTGGTGTGAGCGCCGAACGGATCGCGCAGGAAGTGGCCATGCTGCTGGTGAAGGCCGATGTCCGCGAGGAACTGGATCGTCTGAAGGCACACCTGGCCCAGGCAGCAGAGCTGCTCGCCGCCAAGGGCGCGCAGGGTCGACGCCTGGATTTTCTTTCGCAGGAATTGAACCGCGAGGCCAATACGCTTTGCTCGAAATCGACAGACATCCAGCTGACGCGTATCGGGCTCGAGATGAAGGCCACCATCGACCAGTTTCGCGAACAGGTTCAGAACGTCGAATGAGCAAGCCGCCAGCGATTGAACGACGCGGAATGATGCTGGTCCTGTCCTCTCCATCCGGGGCAGGCAAAACCACCTTGGCGCGCCGCCTGCTGAAGAGGGATGCCGACATCTCGATGTCGATTTCGGTTACAACACGTAACCGAAGACCTGGAGAGGTGGATGGGGTTGATTATCACTTCGTGACCCAGGCAGAGTTCGACGAGCGTGTTCGGCGTGATGAGCTGCTGGAGCACGCGACCGTATTCGGGAATTCCTATGGCACGCCGCGCGGCCCGGTCGAAGATGTCCTCCGGAGTGGGCGGGACGTGCTGTTCGACATCGACTGGCAGGGAACGCAGCAACTGCGGGAGAAGGCACGTGAGGATGTTGTCAGCATCTTCATCTTGCCACCCTCGCGTGCAGAATTGCATGGTCGGCTTTCAAGGCGAGGGCAGGACACCGCCGAGGTCGTGGCACGTCGCATGAACCAGGCGAACAGCGAGATCAGCCACTGGGCTGAATACGATTATGTCATCGTCAATGACGATCTCGATGCAGCCGAGCGGCGCATTGTTACGGTCGTCGAAGCCGAACGCTGCCGACGCACCCGTCAGACAGGACTTTCAGGCTTCGTCAGGACGTTGCTTTCCGAGGAATGACGCCCCAGGGCACGCGCCAGCGCGGCGAAACCCTCGATGGCAACCTCCTCGGCACGTGCCGTGGGAGCAATGCCAGCCTCGGACAGCAGTGCATCGCTGAATGGCCCAAGGACACGCAGGCTCGAGCGCAACATCTTGCGCCGCTGCCCGAAGGCTGCAGCCGTGACGCGCTCGAGGTCGCCGACCTCTGCCTCTCCGCGTGGCCCCGATAAGAGATCGAACCTGACAACCGACGACGTGATGCTTGGCGGCGGCGTAAAGGCGCTGCGATGAACATCAAACAGGATGCGAGGTTTCGTGCGCCATTGGCTGATGACGGACAGACGGCCATAGGCGTTGCTTCCAGGCAGGGCAACGATTCGTTCGGCGACCTCGCGCTGGAACATCAGCGTGAGGCTCTTGTACCAGGAGGGCCATGAAGGCGGGGTAAGCCATTTGACCAGCAGCGGCGTGCCGACATTGTAGGGCAGATTGGCGACAACATGGACCCTTTGCGCGGAAAGCAATCTCGCTTCGTCGACCGACAACGCATCGCCGACGTGGATCACGAGGCGCCCTTCGCTTGCCCGGGCTATGTCCTCGAGAGCGGGCAGGCATCGCTCATCCCGTTCGACAACAATGACTTGGTGGGCTCCTTCGAGCAACAAGGCTCGCGTAAGCCCTCCAGGCCCAGGCCCGATCTCAAGTACAATTTCACCCCGAAGTGGCCCCGCCTCACGGGCAATACGCCGCGTCAGATTCAGATCCAGGAGGAAGTTCTGACCGAGTGATTTTCGTGCCGATAGCCCAAGCGACGCAATGACATCACGCAAGGGCGGAAGGTCTTCGAGGTTCACGATGCAGCGCCTGCACGCGTATGCGCCATCTTTGCGGCAAGTCGCAAGGCTGCAAGAAGGCTTGAGGGGTTGGCAACGCCGCTTCCCGCGATGTCGAGGGCAGTGCCGTGGTCGGGCGATGTGCGTATGATCGGCAGTCCAAGCGTTGTGTTTACACCACGGTGGAAGTCGAGTGTTTTCAGGGGGATGAGCGCCTGATCATGGTACATGCAGACGACGGCATCGAAGCGTGCACGCGCCTCCGCATGAAACAGCGTATCGGCCGGGAGGGGCCCGGAAACGCAAATCTGGTGCGCCTGCAAACGCAGGATGGCCGGACGGATCACATCGATTTCCTCGCGCCCCATTTTTCCATTCTCACCACCATGCGGATTGAGTGCCGCAACCGCAATCCGCGGGTGGGCAATACCAAAATCCCGCTGCAGGGCCGCAGCAAGAACAAGTGTTGTCTCCACGATGGCGTCCGAAGACAGGGCAGCGATCGCGTCCCGCAGGGACTGGTGCACGGTCACAGGAGCAACGCGCAGGCCATCGATCGACAGCATCATCACGGGGCTTTTCGCGCCAGTCAGCGATGCGAGATACTCGGTGTGCCCAGGAAAGCCGAACCCGGCCTCATACAGGGTTGATTTCTGGATTGGCGATGTGACAACGCCGGCACAAGCTCCGCCCTGCGCCAGGGTGGTTGCAAGGCGGATCGACTCGATGATCGCACCGGCATTCTCAGCCAAGGGAATGCCATGCTTGGGTTGCTGCGCCAGCCGAACGGGCAGGACCGGGATCCCCTCATGAAAGCGCTGCAGGGCCTCGGTTGTCGAGCCAACTTCGATAATGTGGGTATGAGAGCGCAAATGATGAGCCTCTGCGCGCAGCCAAGACGGATCCCCCAGGTAGACGAAGGGCGGAACGCTCCCGCCATCGTCGGGTTTCCAAGCCTTGATCACCAGCTCACCAGCGATCCCGGAGGGCTCACCCATGGTGAGCGCAAGCGGCTGTCGCAGGAGCTCCATCAGAGTATCAGTATTCCTTGATCTCGATTGTGGCGTCGCGGCGAAGGTCGCGGAGGTAGCGTCGCGACAGCATCGAGAGCTCTTGGTTGAAGAGCCTGTTCTCGATGTCTTCCTTGCTTACCTCGGCCGCCGGCTTTTCGCTGTCATCCATGCCCGAGCCCGGGTTGACTGCAGGCCGCATTCCGCCCTCGCAGATGACGTACATTTCAATGCCATTGGCTCCCCGAAGCGGCGGTGTCGATCGCCCATTTGGTGTCTTGCGGAGAATGTCTGCGAACTGTGGCGCCAGATCCTTGACGGTTACTGCGCCCACCATCTGGAAAGTCGCGCCGCGGGCGCGGGCGGCTTGGCCGGCACCTCCGCAACCATTGATGCTTCGGAAAATCTCAATGGAAGCGTTGCGAACCTGCTCTTCCTTGGCCTTTGATGCATTGGCGGGGACAGGCAAGGAAATGCGACCCAGGGTAACGACAGGTCTCATGCGCTGCTCCGGTTGTGCAGCCTGCGCCGGCGCTGCCGGCTTTTGAGGCGCGGCGCCGGCCGCAAGGCGCTTCTGCCTGAGCGCCATGAGATAGAAACCACCCGGCGCACGGATGGGTTCGGTGATGGTACCCGTTGCCATGGACTTCACTTTTTCGGCGACCGGATCCGGCAAGTCTCCCAAAACAAGCCATCCAAGGTCGCCGCCTGACGAGGCAGTGGCCGACTGACTGAACTGTCGGGCAAGCGCGGGGAAATTCGACCCCTGCCGCAGCTGGTTTATGATGCTTTGCATGTTCTGCCGGACCTGTTCTTCGGCAGACGGAACGTCGACGGCAAGGAATATTTCCGAGAGCAGATACTGCGGCTGTTTCGAAGCCTCCTGCGCCTGAAGATAGGCGGCATCAACTTCTTCGTCGGAAATCGTCACCCTTGGCGCAAGCCGTCCCTGGACCAGTCGTTGCCAGGCGATGTCAGCCTTGATCTGGTTCAGCAGGGTCGATCGAGCGATCTTGTTGTCGTCGAGTGTCTTGTAAATTTGCTCGACCGAGATGTTGCTCTGCTGTGCAATCCGCTTCAGGCTCTTGTCCAGGTCCTCGCCGGTGACCTGGACCTTGCTCTCCTGCGCCTCCTGCAGCTGCAGCAACTCGTCGACCAGTTGCCTCAAGATTTGGGGACGCATCCGCTTGGCGGTTTCAGCATTTTGCTCGCCACCCGAGGTGACCATGTACAATTTCACGCGCTGATCGAGGTCATAGGTCGAGATGACGATGTCGTTGACGACCGCCGCCGCACGCAGGGTTCCTGTTTCCTTAGCGTATGCGGGCATTGCCAATGGCATCGTCACGCCTGCCAGAAGCGTCATGGCTACCGGAGCAATGCGAATGATCGAAGCGAGCGTACGAACAAACTGGCTCGACATGGGTGTGTAGATCCGTGCTTTGCCCAGCGAGTACACGAGACTCGAGAGGGCATTGGGGAATTTGGCCTTACCATAAGGATTTTTGACCGGCGTTCAATGCCGGCAATCTCCGCGAGCGCGCAAGCTGCAAAGAGGGCCCTCGTACCTAATTGACGCCCTTCAACCTGAACGTGAAGAGGAACGAGCTTGCGGGTTCAATATCCCGGTCGCGCGTGAAGCGTCTACGGAAATCAACGCCGAACTCGGCGCAATCATCCTCATAGAAAATGCCGAACTTGCTCTCGATCATGCGATCACCAGACAAGTCGCGGCGGCCAGAGCCACGCAGCCATATGTTGTCGAACGCGCGGACTGATCCCAGAAGGTTAATCTCTTCCCGCTGCTCTGGCAGCACCGGGTCAGGCTCAAGCAGCACGTAACCCGCTCGCAGGAGATAGTCGCCTGGGTCCGAGGCCTCCGCATAAATTTCGTTCCGCTCGAAACTGAAGTCATCCCTGTCAATGCGGAAGCGATGCACGATGCGCAGATTGCCATCGGGCTGCACGATCAAGCGCCCCACGAAGTCAGACTGCTGGTCTCGCAACCCTGACTCCTGCGTGAAGGAATTGTCTTCGTTGAAACGGAAGCTTTCGCCGACGATCGCCTCGACAAACCCTTCATCAAAGTAGGCTGCAGCACGAAAGCCCGCGTTGATGCGTGAACCAGTCTCGAAACGGTCAAGCCCCGGGAACTTGTTGAAGGAGAAAAGATTGGTCTCGTCGAACTCGAAGGCGCCACTATCCTCATTCGGGATCTCGTCCGGATTACCGCCATTGGGTGCCGCAATGACTTGCACAATCGGCTCGATGACCTGCTTCCAGCCCCAATCCGTACGCACGAGTGGATAGCGCCATTCAAACCCGCCCCAGGCAAGGGCACGCCCTACGGTATCCGAGTCCACACCCGGCGCAGGGTCCGTGACGTGGTATAGATCACCACGCAGGTTTGCGAATAACGTGATCAGATGTCCGTCATCGGTGGTGAGGGGCATCTTCCAAGACCCAGTTGCAGACAGGCGCGCCGTGTCACGGCCCTCGGTACGATGCAGATAAAGGGCACTGGCGTTGAGGGCCATGCGACCGCCAAAGACAGCCTCGTCCGGCACGTACTCAACCTCCGCCAAAGGCAGAACAAGCGGAGTGGTTCCAGGATCATCAGTTTCGCGCAACCCCTGGAAATACCAGCTGTTGACGGCTGCGTAGGAGCGGCCACTTATGCCTTCGATGAACAGGTTGTTCTCGAGGCGATCGAGCGAAGAAATATCGTAGCGCTTGAGATAGGTGTCATTCGACGTCAGCTGTGCATTGTAACCCCACTGCCAGATGTCATCGATCTTGAACCGGCCCTTGCCGAAAATGTGACCCTGCAGAGTGTCATCCCCATACTCGACCCCGCTGTCATCGCGCGGGCGTCCGTAACGCGCGCTGAATTCCAGATTGTAAAGGCCACTCTGCGTGCGTTGCCGCCATTCCGATTTCAGAAGCGGCCCGTCGTTTTCTGTGTAGACCGGCGCGAGCACCAGGTCGTAGCTGGGATCGAGTGCAAAGTAATAGGGGACCTCGAGGAAGTAACCCAGGTCGGACGAGTGTCCTACGCTTGGAACCAGAAAGCCTGATTCTCGCGGCGCCTCTGGGTCCGAGTGTGAGAAATACGGAAGGTAGACGACCGGAACGCCAAATACTTCGAAGAAGGCGTCTTCATACTCAACCCGCGCCTTTTCCTGATTATAAACGATGCGGAATGCCTTGATCTGCCAAGTCGGATCCTTTTCAGGATTGCTCTGGCAGGGCTTGCAGGTCGTGTAGACGGCCTTCTCCAGCGTCATGACGTTTCCGTCCGACCGCGTGGCCTTCGCTGCCGCAAGCCGGCCACGGCTGGCGATGACGACGTTCAAGCTGTCGATGATGCCATCGCGCATGTCGTCGGTGATTTCGATGCGGTTTCCCGAAAGCGTCGTCCCGTTGGCTTCGCGAAGCGTCGCGTTGCCTTCCGCAGTAACGATCCGGGTTTGCTGGTTATAGCTCAGCTTCTCGGCCAGCAGGGTGCGCGATCCGTAAGTGATCTCGACATTCCCCTCGGCGGTCACGACATTGGAATTTGTGTCGTATGACATCTTGTCGGCGCGAATGAGAACTTCCTGCGGCTTCTCATCCGCGTTGGCCGCGGGTGCCGGGCTAGTGCCGGTCCCCTGCGGAAGATCGGTCGCCTGCGCCAGCGCGAAAACGACGCTGCCGCCGTCCGCGCGCGCG
>CAZABH010000038.1:0-31158 GCA_964483585.1 uncultured Flavobacteriaceae bacterium | reverse complement strand
CCCGTCATCCCGGACGCGAGCGATAGCGAGCGCGCCGGGACCCCGGTATTGCAGCGTTGAGGGGTGGAGCGGGGTCCCGGCTCTAACACGCGCTCGCCAATCGCGTGCCGCGATCGGGCGCGTGTAACGGCCGGGATGACGGGAGGGTTGTTACAATTTTTCCTGCAGTTCGGATCGCTCGCTCAGGTTTCAGCTTCGACGGGGAGTTTGTTGCGCAGGGCGAGGATGGCGACGCCGGCGAAGGCGATGGTGGCGCCGATGAGGATGCGGGTGGTCAGGGGTTCGTCGAGGATGGTGATGCCGAAGAAGACGCCGAGGATGGGCGAGAGCAGCGTCAGTGGCGCGAGCAGCGAGACTTCGTAGCGCTGCAGCAGCCAGTAATAGACATTGTGGCCGATGAGACTGGCGCCGAAGGCGGTGTAGAGAAGCGCGCCCCAGGCCCAGAGGTCGGCAGTGGCTACGGCTTGCATCTGTCCGGTCTCGAGGAAGAAGCTGGCGGCCAATAGCGCGGGGGCGGTGACGGCGGACGTCCAGCTCTGCAGCTGGAAAGCGCCGACATTGGTGAGGCGGCGCATGAGGATGGCTGCGACCGCGCCGGAGAGGGCTGCGGCGGCCGAGAAGAGAACACCTGCCGGCGCGTCGACCACATGCGGTTCGACGCTGATGATGGCAACGCCCAGGAACGTGAGCGCAATGCCGCTCCAGCGGCGCCAACGGATGACTTCGCCCAGCCAGACGATCGACAGCATGGTGGCAAAGGGGGCGTTGAGCTGGACCACGATGGCGACGACCGATGCCTCGGTCAGTGCGATGCCCACAAAGAGCAGGCCGAAGTGAAAGGCCCCATTGAAGAGCGCGATCAGGAACACGTCGCGCATGCGGCCCGGGGCCCAGCGCAGGAAAGGCAACAGGCACAGCAGCAACACGCCGAAGCGCAGGCCCACGAAGAAGAGCGGCGGGAACTGGTTCACGCCGACCTTGGAGGCGACGAAGTTGAAGCCCCAGACCGCGCAGATCCCGACAAGCAGCAGAAAGTGGGCGGGTTGCATGCGCGCGCGGATCCTTCGGGAGAACAGGGGCGCGTTCTAGGCGGTCACATCCACCTTGTACAGCCAGTCCTGCATCGACTTGACCTTGCCGGGTGCGAGGTGAGCGGCAAGCCACATGGGACCGTAGGTCGCCAGCTGACCCAGCCGCGTGCGCTGGTGGTAGCGTCCCATCTGTACACGGGCCCCCAGCTGGACGCGCGCGGTGCGGGGCTGGCGCGCTTGCGCGTAGGTGCGCAGCGCTTCGGGGACAGAGGATTGTGACGCAAGACTGCGCGCAAGCACCCAGGCATCCTCGATCGCCATCACGGCACCTTGCGCGAGGAAGGGCAGCATCGGATGGCAGGCGTCACCCAGCAGGGTTACCCTGCCCTCGCCCCAGCGCAGCATCGGATCACGGTCTAAAAGCGCCCAGCGGTGACAGGCCTGCGCGCGTGCCATGATTTCGGTGACAGGTTCGGCCCAGCCTGCGAAATCGCGGCGCAGGTCGGTGATGTCGCCTTGTTCGGTCCAGCCTTCTTGCTGCCAGCCCTGCTGCTCGACGATGCCCACGAAGTTCACAAGCTCACCCCGACGCAGCCAGTAGGTCACGGCGTGGCGGCCGGGGCCGACCCAGATCGTCGCGGTGGGTGGAACCAGCGCGCGCAGACGTTCGTCGGCGGGAACAACCAGCCGCCAGGCGACATTGCCGGTGAAGCGCGCGGGGCTTGCACCGAAGAGCGCCGCCTTGACCTGCGAGTGGATGCCATCGGCCCCGATCAGCACGTCGCCCGTTGCGGTCGATCCGTCGGCAAAGCGTGCCGTGACGTGATCGGCGTCTTGCTCAAGACCGGTCAGATGCCGACTGAGGTGCAGGGCTCCTGGAGCACTGGCGGCAAGGGCATCGCCCAGGACCGTCATCAAGTCGGCGCGATGAATGTGCAGATAGGGTGCGCCGTAGCGCGCGCGGGCGCCCTCGCCCATGGGAATTGAAAAGACCTGGGTGCCGCTTGTGCCCAAACGCATCTCCAAGGCCTCGGGGCGGAAGGCCACGGCTTCGGCGCGCGCGTCGAGCCCGAGACGCGCGAGCACCTTCATGCCATTGGGGCTGAGCTGGATGCCGGCGCCGACTTCGGACAGGGTTTCGGCGCGTTCGAAAACTTCGACGTCGAGGCCCTGCGCGCGCAGGCAGAGGGCGGCTGTCACCCCGCCGATGCCGCCACCGATAACGAGTGCCTTCACTCGGCGGCTTCCACGCGGACTGGGGGCTCGGGCACCGAGAAGCGCTTCGTCACGTCTTCATCTGCCATTGCGAGCATCGCCTTGTAGACGGGCTCGGGATAGACTTGATGAGGCTTTGACGGGTCGAACGCGGGCTGCTTCAGTTTACCGCCTTCGCCCTTGTAGGCGGCAGGTGCCTTGAAGCGGGCGAGTTCCTCGGCGTTGATGCCGGCCAGCGCCTGCACTTCCGGATCGATCCAGGCGCGCGCATCGATGGGCTTGGCCGACGTGGCGATCTCGAGGGCGAGGCCTTCGGGGCCTGCAAAGTAAATCGACTTGCACATGCCGTGGTCGAGCGGGCCAATGACATTCACCCCGCGCGAGCGGATACGGTCGCGCATGTTGAGCAGTTCCTCGTCGCTGTCGACGTTGAAGGCCAGATGCTGCATCACGCCGGGTGCCGTTGGGTTGCCGGGGTTGCCGGCGTGGCTGATGCCCAGCGCGGGCTTTGTGTCCCTGATCTTGTCATTGTAGACGAAGGCGACCGAGGCGGTGTCGTTCAGGCGCATGAAGCCGTGCCAGGTTCCCTCGACGCCGTGCATCCAGTAGAGCGCGACCAGCTCCATGCCGAGGACATCGGAGAAGAACTCGATCTGCGCCTTCATGTTTCCGGTCGAGATCGCGAGATGGTGCAGTCCGTTGGCGCGGGTCATGCGTGGATCCTTCAGATGTGCTTGCGGACGAAGTCGTGGACGAGGTTCGAGAATGCAGCTGTGTGGAAGAGCATCAGCTGGTGGCTGGCCCCTTCCATGATCTTCAGTTCCACTGGACCTGCAACCGATTTCGCGGCCATGGTGATGACATGGGGCGGGAAGCTTGCATCCTTTTCGCCGGCTGCGACCAGGATGGGCTTGCGATTGTCGGCGGCCTTGATCGGGGGCTCGTACTGGAAGAGCGAGGCCCAGCTGGCGAGGTCGTAGCTCCAGGTGTTCCACGGGTCGAGGCGCTTCTGCTCGCCGGCGCCCTGGAAGCCGTAGTCCTCGTCGAAGTTGAAGAGAATGCCGACATCGAGACGCCCGGCGCGGCCGAGCTGGGCGAGAAGTTCCTTCGTGACGGGGTTGCGCCACGGGCCTGCGCGCAGCTCCATCGTCGCGCCCGAGGGGATGGCCGGCGACCCCATCAGGATCGCGCCGGTGATCGCGTCGCTATGAAGTGAGGAGAAGGCGGGTGCTACGCCGAGGCTTGAGCCCAACGCGAAAACCGGCAGGCCGGTCTGACGGCGGACGTGTTCGGCGTAGGCGACGGCCGACTCGGTCCATTCCTTCAACGTCCATTGGCCGCGCGGGCGCGTGGTGGTCGACTTGCCGTGGCCTGGTGCCGAGTAGGACCAGATGTCAACACCCTTGGCTGCATGGTGGGTGCAGAAGATGTCGTAGATGCCACCGTGCGCGCCGATGCCGTGCGAAATGACGAGGGCATATTGCGGGTTGTCGCCGCGGTAGCGATAGGCGTGAAGCTCGCCCAGCATGTGTTCTTCGCGCAGCATGATCGCTCCTTCAGGCGTAACCGAATTCCTTGCGGTACTTCGGAATGAACAGGGTCTTGCCCTTGATGGTCGAGGTCAGGAACGAGCCCACGACAAGACCGGCCTTTGTGACGGGCAGGATGCTGGCACCCGTGCGCGGTCCAAGCGGCAACAGGATGGGCGCCAGCGGCCAGGGCGCATAGCGCGGCAGGCTTTCCACGCGCTTGCCCTTGAGTACTGCCTTCAGCGTCTTCGCGAGCCAGGGTTGCTGACGCAAGATGGCGACGATCGTCATCGCGTCACCGGTTGCTGCCGCATCGCCGAAGGCAAAGAGCGTCGGGTGGGCAGATGACGGGCGCAGCCATGGATCGACCTGTGCCCGACCCGTCGTGTCGAAGCTTGTTGCGGGAACAGATGAGAGCAGCGTGTTTTCCGGCGTGGCGCCCATCACCGGGAAGATGAGGTCGGCGCTGAGCTTCTCGCCCGATGAGAGATCGAGCGTGCCGACAAAGGGTTCGGCCGTCGCGGCGGGATTTCGAACCGTCACGCCCGACAGGAGCGTGACGCCCAGTGACTTGAGCTGGGCGGCGAGCTTGCGACCAAGGGCAGGCTTGTAGCCAGGGAAGAGTGAGGGCCCTGCGTTGATGAGAACGATCCGTCGGCCGGGCATGCCGGCTGCGAGTTCTCCCGCAAGCTCGACGCCCACGGCGCCGGCACCGATGATGGCGATCGATCCTGCAGCCTTTGCGCGGGCGTGGGCGTGGTCGATAGCGGCCCGCATGTCAGCTGTGGTGTCGCTTGCCGGCTTGAAGGGGTTGGCGTAGCGCGAACCGGTCGCGACTACCACCGCATCGGCCTCCAGCCTGTCGCCGCTGGAAAGGGTCACTTCCCTGCCCGTCACGGCGCTGGCCCGACCGCGGATGACGCGACCCTGCTTCAGGAGACGGTCATAGGGAATGGCTGCGCGCTCCAGCAGGTCGGGTTGGGCGATGGCCCTGAGTGCCGCCACGTTGTGCACGAAGCGGTCGCGGGGTTCGACGAGGAGGACCTCGGCAGAGGTGTCGAGTGCGCGGGCCAGAGCTGTGCCTGCATAGCCGCCACCGATAATAACGATGCGCTTCATCCGCAGATCTCCGTTGCAGACTTTCCAAATGCAAAGTATCTTTTTTCCAATTGGAAAGTCAATGGAGGCGGGCTTGGCTTCGCGGCGCGCCCTGGCGCAACACGAGACGCAGGAGAGTGCCGATGCGCGCGGGCGGATCCTTGCGGCCGGACGCGCGGCCTTCGCTGCGCATGGCTTTGACGGCACGACACTGCGCGAGGTTGCCGATCGCGCCGGTGTGCAGCACCAGCTCATCGTCTATCATTTTGGCACCAAGCTTGCGCTGTGGAAGGCCGTGGTCAGCGACATCTGTGCCGAGAACAAGACCTGGCTTGCCGAAATCGAGCGCAAGGCCAGTGCGCTCGGGGCTGCCGCGGCCCTGTCGGAACTGGTTTCAGCCTTCGTGAGGTTCACCGCGCGCAGGCCCGAGCTACATCGCATGCTGACGTTCGAAGGCGGTGGCAACAATGAACGGCTGCAATGGTGGATTGATGCGCATGTGCGCGATTTCCATGCGCTTTCCACGCGCCTGATCCGCGAGGCGCAGGCCACTGGCGAAGCGCGTTCGGGGCACCCGGGACGCCTGCACTACGGCATGATCGGCATCGTGACCACGAGCTTCGTGTTCGAGCAGGAGTATCGGGCGATGACGCGGCTCAACCCGTTCTCACCGCGCGAGATTTCGGAGATCACGGCGCTGGCGCGCGGGTTTCTGGGGTTGGCGTAAGGGGCCCCCATCCGTCGCGCTGACGCGCGACACCTTCTCCCCCGCGCTCAGGCCGTGCGCAGGTGCCAGCGGTAGTCGAAGTCGGTGACCTGCGCGAAGAAGCGCTCGCACTCCGCGCGCTTGACGGCAGAGAAGATCTTCACGAAGGACGGGCCGAAATAGTCGGCGATGAACTTCGAGTCCTCGAAGGCGTCGAGGGCGTCGAACCAGTTGAGCATGAGGCCTTCGGCCTTGGTCTCGTAGCCGTTACCGGTCGTGGCAGGGCCCGGGTCAATGCGGTTGACGATGCCATGGTGCATGCCGGCCAGAACGGCTGCGGCTGCGAGGTAGGGATTGGCGTCGGCACCCGAGATGCGGTGCTCGACGTGGCGGGACTTTGCCGGGCCTGCCGGGATGCGGAACGACACCGTGCGGTTGTTCACGCCCCAGGTGGGTGCGACCGGCGCATAGGTGTTGCGGCGGAAGCGGCGATAGGAATTCGCGTTGGGAGCAAAGATCGCCATGCTGTCGTTGATGGTCGCGGCCATGCCGCCGATAGCGTGGTGCAGCAGCTCATTGCCGGCGGGCTCGTCGCTGGCGAAGAGATTGTTGCCCTTGGCGTCGTTCAGCGAGAGATGAATGTGCATGCCCGAGCCCGCCTGGTCGGAGAAGGGCTTGGCCATGAAGCAGGCGATCATGCCGTGCTTCTCGGCAACGCCCTTGACGAGGCGCTTGTACTGGATCGCCTCGTCGACAGCCTGCAGCGCATCCGTGCGGTGGGTGAGCGTGATCTCCATCTGGCCGGGCGCGTATTCGGAAATCACGCTTTCGGCGGGCAGGCCTTGCGCGTCGCAGGCGGCGTAGAGTTCGCGCAGGAACGGATCGAAATCGTCCAGCTCCTGGATCGAGTAGACCTGGATCTGGTCGTTGTAGATGCCCCCGGGTGCGAGTGCGGGCGTGATCTTGCCGTTGCGCGCAGCTTCCTTGTCGAGCAGGTAGAATTCGAGCTCGATGGCCAGCACGGGATGATAGCCATCTTTCTTCATGCGCTCGCTGACCTGTTGCAGGCGCAGGCGTGGGTCGGCTGCTGCGATGGGCCCTGCTTCGGCACCGAAGGCCAGATAAACCTGACCCGTTCGGTCGAGCCAGGGGGTGCGCTTCAGTGTCCCCGGAATGGGGGTGGCGAAGCAGTCGCGGTCGCCGATCTCCCAGAGGAGGCCTGACTCTTCGACGTCCTCGCCGAGGACGGTCAGCGCAAACATCGACGAGGGGAAGGCCCTGCCCGTCTCGTAGACGGATTTCAGTTCGTGCGGTCGCAGGCCCTTGCCGCGCTGGATGCCCACGGGGTCGGTCAGGATGACGTGAACGAGCTCGATGTCCGGGTGCTTCTTCAGGAATGTGTCGAGTTCGCTGAGCGGGTTCGTCATGGTCTTGGGATCAAGCATTGGATAACTCGTCGATCATGTCTGAAAGGGCATGTGTCAGGCGGTCAATGTCGGCATCACTGGTCTGGGGACATACCAGCATCATGTTGTGAAAGGGTGTAATCATGACGCCGCGGTTCATCAGACCCAGATGAAGGCACTTTTCGAGTTCGTCGTGGAAGGCGGCCTCGGCCTGGCGGCCCGTGCGCGGGGGGACAGGGCAGAACTGGAACTCGCAGCGGCTGCCGATCTGGGTGACCGACCAGGCGAGGGCCTTAAGGCTTAACAGGTCGTCAAGGCTTGACTTGAGACGCTGGGCGCGGGCGACCATGCCGTCATAGGCGACTTCGGTCATCACATGCTGGAGGTTGGCGCGCATGGCGTGCATGGCAAATGCGTTGGCTGACAAGGTCGTGCCCATACCGGAGTGACCGTGGCCTGCGGATGGCGTGCAGGCGCGGGCTTGGTCCATGCGTGCGGCGATCTCGGACGTGAAGCCGAATACGGCGCAGGGAATGCCGCCGGCAACGGGCTTGCCCAGAACGAAGATGTCCGGCTCAAGACCGAAGCTGCGGGTCCAGCCACCGGGACCGGTGGAGATGGTGTGTGTCTCGTCGATGATGAGCAGCGTTCCGGTTTCGCGCGTCAGGCGACGCAGGGCCTCGTGGAAGCCTGGATCTGGCAGGACCATGCCGATATTGGTGAGCGCGGGCTCGGTGATGACGGCTGCGATCTCGTTCGTGCGCAAGGCGGTCTCGAGGGCGGCGAGGTCGTTGAATTCCACCACGACCGTCGTGCGCGCGACGTCGTCGATGCTGCCCAGCTGCCCGGGGCGCGGTACGGTGCGACCCTCGACGAGGCGAACCATCGTCTCGCCAACGGTACCGTGGTAGCAACCGTCAAAGACCAGGATCCTGTTCCGGCCGGTGATCGCACGGGCCCAGCGCAGGGCATAGCGATTGGCGTCGGTTGCCGTGGCCGCAACCTGCCAGTGGTCAAGGCCGAAGCGGCGCGCGAGTTCGGCCGCGATCCAGACGGCGTCCTCGCCCGGCAGCATCGTCGTGTAGCCGCGGGTTGCCTGCTCGCGGATGGCGTCGGCGACGGGGGGCGGTGCATGACCGAACATGGCGCCCGTGTCGCCGAGGCAGAAGTCTGCATAGGTATGGCCGTCGACGTCGGTGAAGCAGGCGCCTTGCGCACTTTCGACGAACAGCGGGAACGGTGTCGGCCAGTCAGCCATCCAGTGCATGGGCACGCCACCATAGAGGTGCTGGCGGGCATCGCGGGCAAGGGCTGCACTTTTCGGGTTGGCGTATGTGAAACGCTCGCGCTCGCGCGTCATGACGCGCGCGATGGCGGAAGAGGAAAAAGGAATGATGGCGGTCAAGATGCCAAGCAGGTTCGTTGTTGCGGGGCCTTGCGCCGCACTGTGGCCTATTCCGCGGGTGCTTGCAAACCCTGGGGCAATGCAGCTGCAAGGCGTTCGGCCAGAGCATTGCCCGGCGCGAAAACCTGGGTTGGCTTGTGCAGCGTGAACAGTGTACCGGGCGCCTCGGTGCGCAGGGCGTCGATGAGATGCTCGACGTGGATCTCGGGCACAAGCAGGGCTGATCCGGTGCCCTGCCCTGCATTCATGCGACGGGCCTTGAAGCGGGCCTCGAGCGCAAGAAGGCGTGCGTCATCAGGTCCTGTCCCGGGCAGATCGACAATCCGCGAGGCCCGCGCGAGGACGCTTGCCCCGATGCGATCGAGAAGCGCTTGTGCTGCCTCGCGTGCGGATGCGGGCCACGCGGCGCGCGTGCTTGCGGCCAGCAGGGCCTGGCTTTCCAGAATGATGCCGTCGTCGAGGATCTTGAGTTCGTTGGCAGCCAGAGTGGCGCCTGTCGTGGTGATGTCGACGATGAGCTCGGCTGTTCCCGCGGCGGGTGCGCCCTCGGTCGCACCGAGGCTTTCGATGATGCGATAGTCGGCGATCCCGTGGGATGCAAAGAAGCGGCGGGCCAGCCCCACGAATTTTGTCGCCACGCGCAGCTTGCGGCGGTGACGCGCGTGGAAGGAAGCGGCAACGTCGTCGAGGTCGGACATGGTGTCGACATCGATCCACCCCTTGGGCACGGCGACCACGACGTTCGCGCGACCGAAGCCCAGGCGTTCGATGACGACAGTGCGGGGGCCGGCGTCCAGTTCGGCGAGCAGATCTTCTCCTGTCACGCCCAGATGGATGCGCCCTGCGATCAATTCCTCTGCAATCTCGACGGCAGACAGCAGCGAGACGGTCACGCCTGGGGCCCCTTTGAGGCGCGCGGTGTAGTCTCGCGCGCCGCCGGAGCGCACAAGAGCCAGTCCTGCCTGCGCCAGATAGTCGAGCGCCTGCTCCTGGAGACGTCCCTTGGATGGCAGGGCGAGGATCAGGTCCGTCATCGGCGGGCTCCCTGCGCTGCAATGGCGGCCAGAAGACGGTCGCAAAAAATCGCCAGGCCAATGGCTGGCGTGGGCTGCTTCGCACCCAGCGACGTCAGCAGTCCGTCGTAGCGGCCACCACCCGCCACGGGCAATGCAGCAGCGGCAGCGCGCATTTCGAAGACGAAGCCGGAGTAGTATTCCATGGTACGGCCGAACTGCGAGGCGTAGTCGACACGCCCGAGATCGACACCGGCTGCGGCGAGATGATCGAGGCGCATGCGGAAGGCCTCGAGCGCGGGTTCAAGCGTGATGCCGCTGGCGTCCGCAAGCTTGCGCAACGAAGCGATGCAGGTTTTCGCGCTGGTACGCAATGCAAGGAAGGTTTCGATCGTCGCGGCGGCCGCGGGGGTCAGGCGCGGGGCGGCGGCGTCGGCGGCTCGCGCCATGAGGCGGTCGGTGATCTCGTCGAGGCTGCGGGTGCCGACGAGACGTATGCCGGAGATATCCATTGCATCGCGCAGCACTTCGCGGGCACGGTCCGGGGCCTGGCCAGAGAGAATGGCGGCGAAGCGGTCAGGCTTCACGGGTTCACCCATGCGGGCCAGCAGCTCGCGCAGTCGGCGCGGGTTCCAGGCATGGCGCCGAATGCGGGCGGACCAGCTTGCGGGAAGCTTCAAACCCTCGAGAAGCGCGCCGAGCAAATTCACGTCACCCAATGTCAGGTTTGTCGAGCGCAGGCCCGCGTCCTGCAAAGACTTGTGCGTGAGCATCAGGATCGCGACATCCTGGGCTGGCGTGTTCGGCGTGCGAAAACACTCGACACCGGCCTGGAAGGACTGCACGGGTTGACCGGGTGCCTGCGGGTCGAGGCGAAAGACGGGGCCCGCATAGCAAAGCTTCAGGGCCTGGTTGCAGTCGGGCATGCGCGAGAGATAAACCTGCGCCGCCGGGATGGTCAGGTCAGGGCGCAGACAGAACTCGGTGCCGTCGGGGCCCGTGAAGACGCAGGTCTGGCTGCGCAGTTCCTCTCCCATGCGGTCGAGAAAAGCATTGGCGGGCTGGACGATGGCAGGATCCACGCGCTCGGCGCCGAAGGCTGCGAACGCGGAGAGCAGGAGCGATGCCTGCGTCTCGAGCGCGACAATGTCGGCGGGGACTTGCGTGGATGCAGTGCTCACTGGTGACGATCCAGGACCCTGCGCACGGCCTCGATGAGGGCTGCGCGGGGGACGGTGACCTGGGCGTCGGCGCCCTTCGACCATTCGGCGCGGTCCTTGATGTCGCGCGCTTGCTCTGCCCCGAGGATGAGGTCCTTCAATGTCACGACACCCTTGGCGCGCTCGTCGCTGCCTTCGATGACGGCGATGGGGCTTGCGCGCTTGTCGGCGTATTTCATTTGCGCCTTCATGCCGGAGGTGCCGGTGTAGAGCTCGGCCCTGATGCCGGCAGCGCGCAGCTCTCGCACCATGGCGTAGTATTGGGGCACAGCCTCTCGGTCCATGACGAGGACAACGACTGGGCCGTGTGCACGCGCTTTCTCGGCCCGTCTGGCATTCAGGGCCGCTTGCAGGCGGCTGACGCCGATCGAGATGCCCGTTGCGGGGACCTGGATGCCCTTGAACCGTGTCACCAGATCATCGTAGCGCCCGCCCGAGGCAACCGCGCCGAATCGTACGATCTGCCCGTCGTCATTCGTGACCTTGAAGGTCAGTTCAGCCTCGACGACGGGGCCTGTGTAATAGGCGAGGCCGCGGACGATCGCGGGGTCGTAGGCGATGCGCGCTGCGTCGTAGCCGTTGGATTGAAGCACGGCGTCGATCTCGCGCAGCTCGGCGACGCCTTCCCTGCCCTGCACGCTTTCACCCACGAGGCGGGCAAGTTCGTCGCAGACATCGGTTCGGCTGGCGCCGCCCGCGCGGGTGAAGGCGATCACGCGCGCGATGGCATTTGGCGACAGGCCGGCGCCCTTGGTGAAGTCGCCGGATTCGTCCTTGCGCCCGGGACCAAGAAGCTGGGTCACGCCCTCGACGCCCAGACGGTCGAGCTTGTCGATCGCGCGCAGGACGCCAAGGCGCTGGGCCTCGTGTTCGGCGCCGCTGCCAATGCCGATTGCCTCGAGAATGCCGTTCAGGATCTTGCGGTTGTTGACCTTCACGACGTAATCGCCGGACAAGCCCAGCGCTTCGAACACGTCGCAGAGCATCATGTAGCCCTCGGCGTCTGCCACGGGCGCAGCCGTACCGACGGTGTCGGCGTCGAATTGGGTGAATTCACGGTAGCGGCCAGGTCCCGGCTTCTCGTTGCGGAAGACCTGCCCTACCTGATATCGACGAAAGGGCTTGGGCAGCGCGTCGTAGTTCTCGGCGACAAAGCGGGCAAGCGGCGCCGTCAAGTCGTAGCGCAGCGACAGCCATTGTTCGTCGTCATCGCGGAAGGCGAATACGCCTTCGTTCGGGCGATCGAGGTCGGGCAGGAATTTTCCCAGCGCATCCGTGTACTCGATCGACGGCGTCTCGAGCGGATCGAAGCCATAGGATTCGTAGACGCTGCGGATCGTGTCGAGCATGCGACGCTCGGCAATCAGGTCTGCGCCGAGGCGGTCGCGGAAGCCGCGTGGCTTTTCTGCAGAGGGCTTGGCGGACTTTTCCTTGGACATCTTCTTTGGTCACGTGCGGGGACGGTTGCGCCTACCATGTCATGGGGCGAGATGCGAAACCAAGGCACAAATCCGCCTTGGCATGCGCCAAAACGCCGTGCACGGCCGGCTTTCACCGACCGTGCACGTTGCTCTCGCTTGTTAACGGCCGCAGGCTACTCCGGCTGTTCAGGGGTTGGCGCCTTTTTCTGCTGTTCGGTCCAGGCGGCATTGGCCAGGGTCACGATATAGGCGCGGATGTTCTTGACATCGTCCTCGTTCAGATGGTCGGCGAATGAGGCCATGCCGTTGCCGGCGAGCTCGCCGTCGAGCACGATCTCCTTGTAGCGGGCGAAGACCTCGGGCGCGGACATGCGCAGGTCAGGCAGGACGCCCGAGCTCATCGCGAAGAAGCCGTGGCAAACGCCGCAGTAGCGATGGTAGGCCTGACTGCCCTTGGTGATCTGGGTCGCTGCGAAGGTCTCGGCCGGCGGCTGCGCCATGGGTCCTCGCATCTGCTCCTGCACGTCGAGGGTCGCGTTGCCACCGATCTTGTAGGCCAGTATCTTGCCGTTGTTTGCGTAACGATTGATGGCGTTGGCGGGCTCTGGCACCAGCGTGATGCCGACGCCGCCCCAGCCCGCGAGGACGGCCACGTATTGCTCGCCGTCTATGGCGTAAGTGACGGGCGGCGCGATGATGCCGATCTTCGTTTCGGTCTTCCAGACTTCCTCGCCGGTGTCGGCCTTCCACGCGCGGAACGTGCCGTCGCCGCCACCCTGAAAGACGAGATTGCCGGCTGTTGTCAGGACACCACCGTTCCAGAACACCTGGTGCTTGTTGCGCCAGACTTCCTTCTGGGCGATCGGATCCCAGGCGATCAGGTTGCCCTCGACTGATGGTAGGGGTTGCCCTGCCCTGATCGCGGCTTCCGTGAGGGTTGCAATCATGCCGAAGTCGACACCCGTGTTCCAGACACCCGGCTTGACCGACTGGCTCTTGTCATAGGCGAAGAGCTGCGCGGTCAGCTGCGATGGGATGTAGACCAACTTCGTGTTCGGATTGTACGCCATGGGCTGCCAATTGTGCCCGCCATGTGGCGAGGGCTGCACCATCTTGGGTTCCTTGCGATAGGCACTGGAAGGATCCTCGATGGGGCGACCGTTCGCGTCGAGACCCTTCGCCCATGTCACCGGTACATAGTTCTTGCCCGAGATGAACTTGCCTGTTTCGCGATCGAGAACGTAGAAAAATCCGTTCTTGGGCGCATGCAGCAGGACCTTGCGCATCTGCCCCTCGATTTCGAGATCGGCGAGGATGATGTGCTGGGTTGCCGTGAAGTCCCAGGTGTCGCCTGGCGTCTGCTGGAAGTACCAGGCCATCTCTCCCGTGTCGGGCTTGATGGCAACGATCGACGAGACGTAGAGGTTGTCGCCTCCGCCTGGCGAGCGCAGGTAGCGGCTCCATGGCGAGCCATTGCCGGTGCCGATGTAGAGCAGGTCGAGGTCGGGGTCGTAGGCCATGGAGTCCCACACAGTGCCGCCGCCGCCGACTTCCCAATACTTCCAACCTTGCGGGTCGGCCTTCCATGTCGGCATTGCAGCCTTCAGATGCTCGCCCTCCGGCGGCAGGCGCGGGTCACCGGGCACCGTGAAAAAGCGCCAAAGCTGGCGACCGGTTTCGGTGTCGTAGGCCGTGATGTAGCCGCGGACGCCAAGCTCGCCGCCGCCATTGCCGATGATCACCTTGTCCTTGACGATGCGCGGCGCGCCCGTAATGGAGTAGGGCTTGTTGCGATCTATCGTGCTGATGTCCCAGACGGGCTTTCCGGTTTTTGCATCAAGGGCCACGAGCCGTCCGTCGATCGTGCCGACATAGACCCGACCCTTCCAGACAGCAACGCCGCGATTGACGACGTCGCAGCAGGGTTTGCGACCCCACTCGCGCGGGACTTCCGGATCATAGACCCACAACTGCTTGCCGGTCTTGGCGTCGAGCGCGTAGACCACACTCCACGAGCCGGTTGCGAACATCACGCCGTCCTTGACGATGGGCGATGCCTCGAGGCCGCGAATGGAATCGGTGTCGAAGCTCCAGGCAAGGCCCAGGTCCTTGACGTTGTCGGCATTGACCTTGTCGAGGGGAGAGAAGCGCTGCTCGCCATAGGTGCGACCATGGGCAAGCCAGTTTCCAGGATCGGCATCAGCGGCCTGGATCCTCGAGCCGTCAATGTCGGCTGCCTGCGCCAGCATCTTTTGCATGGCTTGTGTCTGGGCGATGTCGGGGGTCTGCGTCCCCGTGATTACGTTTGTGACCGTTGTCGCAGGACCGCCGAAGCGAGCCCCCAACACGGGTATTGCCAAGACTGCGCCAACGGCGGCAGCAACCATCCAAAGACGAGCATTCTCGGAAGCCATTATCGGTTTTCATCCCTGCAGCAGTTTCTTGTGCCGTCAGGGTAACGGGCGGCTGACTTGGCTGCAACGGGTGGACTTGGTCGCTTTGCGACGAAATTCACGACCGGTTCAGGGAAACTTCAAAGGTGCTGCCCGACACAAACCGCGCTTCGCCGCCGTGGAGGCGCGCGATCTGGCGTATAATCGAGAGCCCCAACCCTGTGCTGTTGGGCGCTGCTGCGTTCGTTGACCTACGAAAGAAGGGTTCAAACACGCGCTCGCGATCCTTGGCGGCGATCCCCTCGCCTGCGTCGGAAACCCTGAGGATTGCCTTTGAGCCGTCAGACGCGACGCTGATGTCGACGGGCGGCTTGCCGTGTCGTCCCGCGTTCTCGATAAGGTTGCGAATGATGCGGCGCAGCAAGCGCTGGTCTCCATGGACAGCGAGCGGACTGCCGGAGACGATCACATCATCGTAGCGGGATGCCTCTTCCGCCGCGAGCGCCAGGAGATCCACTTCCTCGACAGCCTCGAGGGTGGGCATGGCGTCGAGCCGGCTGGTCAAAAGAATTTCGTCGATCAAAGCATCGAGTTCGGCGATATCCCTGGCCACGCCCGCACGCAATGCCTCGTCGGAGGTGCCTCCAAGGCGCTCCACGCCCAGACGCAGGCGCGCTAGCGGCGTTCGCAGTTCGTGGCTAGCGTTGGCGAGAAGCATGCGGTGTGCGTTGACCAACAGCTGTATGCGCTCGGCGGCCCTGTTGAAGCTGTCTGCCACACGGGCCACTTCGTCGCGCCCACTGACCTGGACCCTTGAGCCGAGGTTGCCCTGTCCGAATGTCTCGACGCCTTGCTCGAGGCGCTCCAGACGACGGGTCAGCCCTCGAACGACCGGAAAGGAGCCTATCGCCAGAACAAGGCCTACAGCGGCCAGATGGGCAAGAAATCCCGGGCCGCGCACGTGGCGCTGGAACGGCGGCCTGATGACGATCTGACGACCGTCGCGCAATATGAACCTCCAGACGGGATTTCGCATCGAGGACCGGGGTCGCTCGTCATCGATGGTGTCAGGAGACGGCAGTGGTGCTCCCACTGCTGCTACCAAGCGGCCTGCCTTGTCATAGACCGCAAGATCGGACTCGAGCAGTTCAGACAGCCTTTGTATTGCCGCTTTCTGGGCCTCCGGCGGGGCATCCGGATCGCCGAGCGCAGCTGTTGCGAGCCCCGAGGCCATGCCAAATGACTTGCGCGCCATGGACTGCTCGGGACCAGTCCACCAGATGGCGACGGATACGAGCAGCACCAACAGAAGTGCGCCGACAACGGTTGCGTAGACCTTGACAAAAAGTCGGTCGAACAGGCGCATGGGAGCTGCCCACTTGGTCGCGTCCATCGCATTCCTCCATTTCTCAGCCTGCGCGTCGGGCGCCGCGGCGCCCTCAGTCCTGCACCCTCGAAAACACATACCCCGCCCCACGTACGGTCAGCAGACGCCGTGGCTTGCGCGGGTCATCTTCGATCGCGGCGCGAATGCGAGATACATGGACATCGATGGAGCGGTCGAATGGATCGAGTGATTGCCCGTTGAGCAGATCGAGCAATTGCTCGCGTGAGAGCACCCTGCCCGCACGCTCTGCAAGGATGCGCGTGATCTCGAACTGGTGCGACGTCAGGGGCCTCGCCACGCCGTCAATGCGCACTTCGCGCGCGGCTCGGTCGACTTCGAGGCGGCCGAAGGACATTACGTCACGCTCGGTCGGCGCTGCCGATCGTCGAAGCACTGCCCGCAAACGAGCCAGCAGCTCACGGGGTTCAAACGGTTTTGACAGATAGTCATCGGCACCCATTTCAAGCCCGACAACCTTGTCCATGGCGTCGCCACGCGCGGTAAGCATCAAGACTGGTGTCGATTGGCGCACCCGGAGTTGCCTGCAGACATCCAGGCCGTCCATGTCGGGAAGCATGAGGTCGAGGATGACTGCGGCAAACGCGTCCGACCGCGCAGCCTCGAGCGCGGCTGTTCCTGTCGACGCGATCGACACGACAAAGCCCGACTGGTGCAGATAGGATTCTATCATCTGCGCCAGCCTTAGGTCGTCTTCAACGAGCAGCAGCTTCTGGCTCAACGCTGTCCTGCCACCTTGTATTCCTGTTGCGCCTCAAGGACGGCTTTGAAAGGCAATCAAAAGTCAAAGCGCTTCGCAAGCTTGGCGCGTTGTTCCGGGGTCAGTACCTCGGCTGCATCGGCGATGGCCTGCGTCATCCTGCGGCTTGCCGCATCGGCCTCGGCAAGTTGAGCGGCGCGCAGGGCCTCGAGTGCGGCCCTGTCGATGGTCGGCGCCGTCAGGATCTGGTGCGCCTGTTTGCGGGCATCGCGAATCTTGCCGCGCATGGGCAACAAATCCCGAACCGCCGCTGAAGCAATGTCCGCGAGGCGCTTCTTCTGGTCGTCGGTTGCGTCGAGGCGCCGGGCAGCAAAGCCAACCATCCGCTCGATCCGCCTGAGCGCGTATTCCTCGCCGCGAGGCCCGTCCTGCATCCACTGATGAACGCGCCATCCCGGGCCGTGGCCCAATCCCATGGCGTGATGGCGCTGCATTGCGAGGCCTGCAATGATGGCGCCGCCAATCACAATGCCCAGCACGAGGGTCAGGGTCATGGCGAGGAAGCCAAACCGCTTGCCGCCGCGCTCCGGCGCTTTTGTCTCATCTGTCATCGGTATTCTCCGTAGCTTGGGATTTGCTTGCACCGGGCCGGGTCTTGGCCCTTCCATGCACATTTGGTGTTGTCGTATTTCGTGCGATTGTCGGGATTGTAAAGTTTTGTGTCTGAGGACGGTTATGCCTCGCCCTGCGCGGCAGGTTGGGGCCACTGCCTGGACCATTCCCAGGCGTTAACTGATGCGACTGGGCTCGATATTCTGCCCTTTTTTAAGGGTTGTACAGAAAGCACGATATCGGTCTAATCCCGCGCCTTCGCATTGACATTCTGGCCCTTCGACATCAGATCCCGACACCATGGCAAGACTTTCGATCATTCCTGACAACACCAATATCGATTTCGCGGGCAAGCGCCTGTGGGCGTTTGCGTTCGATGGCCTGCTTGTCGTGGCAACGGTGCTTTCTCTCTGGTTCCAGGGACTAAACTTGGGCATCGACTTTACCGGGGGTATTGTCATCGAGGCCAGCAGCAGCAAGTCCATCAATTTCGATGCGGTACGCGAAAAGATCGTGTCACTTGGGTTCAAGGATCCGACCGTGCAGCAGTTCGGAGACGATAAAAGCCTGCTGATCCGCATCAAGCCTTCCGCTGACATCTCCGGCAAGGAGCAGGAAGCCGCGGCCAAGATCCGCGGGACGTTGGGAAGCGAGTACACCATAAACCGCGTCGAGGCCGTGGGCCCCAAGGTCTCGGGTGAGCTGCTGCAAAGCGGTATCCTTGCAACCACTTTGGGTGTGCTCGTGATCGGTGCCTATGTTGCCTTCCGCTTCGAGTGGCAGTTTGGTCTAGCCGCGATGCTTGCAACGGGGCATGACGTTCTCGTGGCGGTCGGGCTTTATTCGCTGCTTCAGTTCGACTTCAACCTGACGTCTGTTGCGGCCCTGCTGCTGCTTGCCGGTTACTCGGTGAACGATACCGTCGTCGTTTTCGACCGCATCCGCGAGAATAGGCGCCTTTTCAAGAAAATGCCGATGACCGACCTGATCAACCGATCAACGAATCAGACGCTTACGCGCACCTTTCTGACGAGTGGTACAACTGCACTGTCGGTGCTGCCCTTGCTGTTGTTCGGCGGAGAGGTTCTGTTTGGGTTTGCTGCCACGATCCTCTGGGGAATTGCCATTGGAACGTTCTCTTCCGTGTTCGTGGCGTCTTGCCTGCTGCTGTACCTGCCTGCGATCCAGATGGGACAGGTTCCCACGGAGCAGGCGGGCGTGCAGGCCTGAGCCCGTCAACGGTTTCTCGGCGCGGCGGCTCTTTACGCCGGTTTAACCGCTTGAGTTCAAGCATCCTGGAACTCATGGTTGCGGCCCTGCATGACCTGTCTTTCTGGACAGGGAGGATTGCGGCGCCCGGGGATAGCCGTCTTGTTGCGAAAATTGAAACTGCATCTTGCAGCCTGGTTGGGTTTGTCCGGTAGCCATACCCGTCAAGCTGGCGCTCCGGTGGACCGGGATGGCGAGCGTCACAAGGCGGAGTTGCTGGCGGTTGCCAACGCGGTGCAACAGAAGCTTGGCCAGAAGGTCGTGGATGTCGCGGCCACGACAGACGCGATGAGCCGACAGGCCCAAACCATGTATGAGGCGGTGCGGCGGACCGAGAGCATGACCGCGGATGTGCGCGCCGCAAGCCAACAGTCGGTTGCGAATACACGCGTGATTGCTGGTGCCGCCCAGCGCCTGTCGATGACCATCCATGACGTCAATGACCGACTGGCGCGGACAAGCGTGTCGACTGACAATGCGGTCAGCGCCAGCCAGCTCGCAAAAGGCAAGATCGAGGAACTTTCCAACGCCGTTTCACGTATCGGCGAGGTCGTAAATGCCATTCGCGAAATTGCAACCCAGACGAACCTGCTGGCGCTGAATGCGACAATCGAGGCGGCGCGTGCGGGCGAGGCCGGAAAGGGCTTTGCGGTCGTTGCCAACGAGGTCAAGCAATTGTCCATGCAAACGGCCCGGTCGACAGAGGAGATACGCGCGCGGATCGACCAGATTGTCCTGGCCACGCGTTCGGCCGTGACATCGAATGAAGAGATCGACAGGCTCATTCGAGACGTCGATGCGTGTGCGCGTGCCATGGGGAACGCGATGACGGAACAGGGCGCGGCGACCAGCGAAATCCTGAGCTGCGTTGAGCAGACCATCCCCGCCGTCGAGAGTGCTGCAGCGGCCATGCTGAAAGTGAATGAAGAGGCCGTGCTTGCGGGGGCGGCCGCACTTGAAGTGCGCGACAGCTCGCAGGATCTATCCAAAGGTATCAATGACCTTCACGATGCGATCGAGGGCATTCTCAGCGCCTCTACCGCGGGCAGCAACCAGCGCAGTGCGCCCCGCTTTGATGTGGGGCTTGAGGCTCGGCTCGAGGCGCCGCAGCGCGTGGCCATGCCGGTCACAATCGAGAATATCTCGGTTACTGGGGCGCAGATCGAGGGCGCGAGCCATCTGGCGCGTGGGGACACAGGTCAGCTTGTCATCAAGGCACAGAGATTTCCGTTCGAAGTGGTTGGCCTTACACCGCGGTCGCAGCGCTTGCGCTTCACCTTGCCCTTCGATGCGGACATGCAGGCCGTGTTCACGCAGATCACGTGCGGGCTGCCGCCCATGTCCAAAGCGGGATCACGCGTCGCGGCCTGATGCTTGCCGGCCCCCTCAGGCTCAAGCTGCCTGTGATTGGCTGGCCGGCACCTGCCGGATGAGATGATCGAAGGCCGACAGGGCTGCCGTCGCACCATCGCCCATCGCGATCACGATCTGCTTGTAAGGGACCGTTGTCGCGTCGCCGGCGGCATAGATGCCCGGCAGCGTCGTTGCGCCGCGCCGATCCACCTCGATCTCGCCACGGGGGCTTAGTGCCAGCGTTCCCTTGAGCCACTCGGTGTTGGGCAGCAGGCCGATCTGCACGAAGACGCCATCGAGGTCGATGCGCTGCTCCGCCCCGCCCTTGCGGTCCTTCAGCGACAGGCCGATGACGCGCTTGCCGTCACCGTGGACTTCGGTGGTCTGGGCAGAGGTGACGATGGCCACGTTCGGCAGCGAGCGCAGCTTGTCCTGGAGGACGGCATCGGCGCGCAGACGCTCGTCGAACTCGATCAGCGTGACGTGGGCCACGATGCCTGCGAGGTCGATCGCCGCCTCCACGCCCGAGTTGCCGCCGCCGATGACCGCCACGCGCTTGCCCTTGAAGAGCGGTCCATCACAATGCGGGCAGTAGGCGACGCCGCGGTTGCGGTATTCCTCTTCGCCGGGCACGCCGAGCTGGCGCCAGCGGGCGCCAGTCGCCAGAACGATGGTGCGCGCCTTCAGGCGCACGCCGTCGGCGAACTCGACCTCGTTGAGAGCGCCGGGCGCTGCGGCCGGGATCAGTCTGGTTGCCTTGAGGTTATTCATCACCTCGACGCCGTACTCGCCAACGTGGGTTGCAAGGTTCGTCACCAGCTTCGGACCTTCGGTATGGGGAACCGAGATCAGGTTCTCGATGCCCATCGTGTCGAGCAGCTGTCCGCCGAAGCGCTCGCCGGCGATGCCGGTGCGGATGCCCTTGCGGGCCGCGTAGATGGAGGCGGCTGCGCCGGCTGGCCCGCCGCCCACGATCAGCATGTCGAAGGGCGCCTTGTCGTTCAGTTCGGCGAGATTGCGCGCAGGTGTCGCCTGGTCAAGCTTCGCCACGATCTCTTCCAGCGTCATGCGGCCCTGGGCGAAGGGCTTGCCGTTGAGGAACACGGCCGGCACGGCGAGGATGCCGCGGGTCTCGACTTCCTGCTCGAAGGCGGCGCCGTCGATCGCCGTGTGCGTGATCGCAGGGTTGACCAGCGCCATGATGTTCAGGGCCTGAACCACGTCGGGGCAATTCTGGCAGGAGAGCGAGTAGAATGTCTCGAAGTGCAGCGGACCTTCGAGGGCGCGGACCTGGTCGAGAAGGCTTTGGGGCTGCTTCACCGGGACGCCGCCAGCGTTGAGCAGCGCGAGGATGAAGGAGTTGAATTCGTGGCCCAGCGGAAGGCCTGCAAAGCGCACGCGCGCCTCGCTACCCTTCGGACCGATGGTGAAGGAGGGCGTGAATTTACCGCCCTCCTTCGTCGAGACAGAAATGAGATCCGACAGGCCGGCGACATCGTCGAGGAGGCCACGCATGCGTTCGGCGGCTTCGGATCCGTCAAGGGATACGCCAAGCTCGATGGGCGCAATCAGGCGCTCCAGGTAGGATTTCAGCTGTGTCCTGATGGCGTCATCGAGCATGGCGGTCATTCCCTTGTTTTCGTGTTCTTCAGTGGGTGGTCAGATCTTGCCGACGAGGTCGAGCGAGGGCGTCAGTGTCTTGTCGCCTTCCTTCCACTTCGCGGGGCAGACTTCGCCCGGGTGCTCGTGGACGTACTTTGCGGCCTTGACCTTGCGCAGCAGCTCCTTCGCGTCGCGGCCAACGCCACCGGCGTTGATCTCGACAATCTGGATGCGGCCGTTCGGGTCGATGACGAAGGTGCCGCGGTCAGCGAGGCCAGCCTCTTCGATCATCACGCCGAAATTGCGCGTGATCGTGCCCGTCGGGTCGCCGACCATGAAGAACTCGATCTGCTTGATGGCCGGTGACGTGTCGTGCCAGGCCTTGTGGGCAAAATGCGTGTCGGTCGAGACGGCGTAGATCTCGGCGCCGAGCTTCTGGAATTCGCCATAGTTCTTGGCCAGGTCCTCGAGTTCCGTCGGGCAGACGAAGGTGAAGTCGGCCGGATAGAAGAAGACGACAGACCACTTGCCCTTGAGGTCGGCTTCGGTGACGGGGACGAATTTGCCCCAGCGGAAGGCGGTTGCCTTGAAGGGCTTCACTTCGGTGTTGATGATCGACATGGAATGGGTTCCTCGGAATGATGCCGGGCCCAGTGGATGCCAGGCCTCGATAGGAGCGAACCCTAGTCGAACGATTTATTCGTTTGAAACGAATTATATCTATTTATTTGATCGTTTTTTTCGATTAGTATGGCAACATGAAGCTCACTCCCTCGCTGCGCCAGCTGCGCTATCTCATCGCCGTCGTCGACCGGCGCCATTTCGGACAGGCCGCCGAGGCCTGCCTTGTCAGCCAGTCGACGCTGAGTGCGGCGATCCAGGAACTCGAGGACTTGCTCGGGGCACAGTTGCTTGAGCGCACGAAACGCTCGGTGCTGCCGACGCCGCTGGGGCTTGAGATCGCCCAACGCGGGCGAGAGCTACTCAAGGGGGCGGAAGACATCGCTGACATTGCTGCGGCGGCGCGCGAGCCCTTCTCGGGTCCACTCAGGCTTGGCGTCATTCCGACCATCGGCCCCTTCATCGTGCCGCGTGCCATGCCCGACATGCGCAAGCGGTTTCCCAAGCTCAAGCTGTTCCTGCGTGAAGACCAGACAGCGCGGCTGCTGTCGCAGCTCGGGAACGGCGAACTTGATGGGGCGCTGATCGCGCTGCCCTATCCCATCGATGCGTTCGATGCGGTGACAGTGGCGCGCGATCGCTTCAGCGTCGTCTTTCCTTCGCATCATCGCAAGGCACAGGCGATGCGGATCCGGGCGAGCGAGCTTGCACTCGAGGAGCTG
This sequence comes from uncultured Flavobacteriaceae bacterium, assembly GCA_964483585.1. Classification (GTDB taxonomy): domain Bacteria; phylum Pseudomonadota; class Alphaproteobacteria; order Micropepsales; family Micropepsaceae; genus SZUA-430. The sequence continues at coordinate 8,437 of CAZABH010000038.1, read as the reverse complement.
CTGCTGCTGGAAGACGGGCACTGCCTGCGCGATCATGCGCTTGCGGCGTGTTCGCTCGAGAGCGCGCGGCGCAACGAGGGCTTCAAGGGTACGAGCCTTTACACGCTGGTGCAGATGGTCGCGAACGGGCTTGGGGTCACGCTGCTGCCGCAGGTTGCGCTCGATGCGGGGATCCTGCGCGGGCTGAAGCTGCCGGTGCTGACGCTCGAGGCTGATACTCCCTATCGGGACATCGGGCTCGTGTGGCGGCGCGGGTCAGGTCAGGCGCGGACGCTGGCCGCAGTGGCGGGGGCACTCAAGGAAATCTGGCCCTCGGCAGGGTAAGAGAACCGCAGAAAAGAATGTTTTACCTTACATTATGTCAGGTCCTCTTGACATTTTAGCTGGGCGGTGTCATGTAAACCTGACATCTGGAGGTGAAACATGACATTCGACGTTATTCACATTGCTGCCGGACTGACCGCGCTGGTTGGCGTTGCTGGACTTTGGCTGATGCTTGGTGCCCGCACGGAGGCCACGCGCACGTTCGGATCCGGGATCTGGGTTGCCGGCATGCTGGGCGCGGGGTTCATGCTGCTCGGCCATTCGCTCGGGCAAGAAGGCTCGGTCGAGTTCGTGGTGGGTCTTGCGGTTTGCCTTATCGGGGCGATCGGGATCGGGCTCAGCGGATCGCGGCTGGGCGCGGGTGCCGGCACCGGCGGAAGCGGCAACTAGAGTTCAAGCAAGATGGAAAACCGCCTGCGGGTGCTGCGCGCCGAAAGAGGCTGGAGCCAGGCTGACCTTGGCGAGCAGATCGGCGTATCGCGGCAGGCCGTGAACGCCATCGAGACTGGCAAGCACGATCCCAGCCTGTTGCTGGCCTTCCGGATCGCGCAGGTGTTCGGCGCGCGGCTTGAAGACATCTTTGATCCGAAACTCAGCTCATCCGATGGAGCTACGTCATGACAACGAAAACCCCGTCCACACTGGTCTTTACACTCCTCAGTGTCATCGTTGGCGCCGTGATCGGATTTTTCGGGTTCAGCTATTTGGTGGATGCCGTGGAAAGCGGCGGCATGACCAACTGGTCCGATGCGCTGGCGGTGGTGCTTGCCGCGCTGCTGGCCGGACAAGGCGTCATGGTGCTCGGGCTTTCCTTTGCCCGACGGTCGCTTGGGACCGTCATCAGCGGCGAGGAACAACGCATTGCTACTCCTGCGCAGGTTGCCCGGTACCGGATGCAGGGGGCGGTGCTGCTGCTCGCGGCACTGCTGCTGTTCATGCCGGTCGACCCAACGCTGCTTGGCCTCATCCCGGCGGCTCCGGGGGAAACGGTCATGGTAGCCGTCGTTGCCCTTCTTGCCCTTCAGTCCCTGCTCAACCTGCGTCTCTGGCTTGGCAGCGACGAGTTCGACCGGCAGATGATCGCGAACACGAGTGCGGTGAGCTTCTGGGCGACGCAGGTGCCTATCTTCCTGTGGGGCGCGGGCGAGCGCATGGGGGTGCTGCCCGGTCTCACGACGTGGGACATCGCGGTTGCGATCATGGTGGTCTATCTCATGGCCTCTTCATACATTACGATGCGCCATGGTGCGGGCTAGGGTCCTGACGGTCCCTGCCCCTCCCACAGCGCGAGGCCCTGCATGAGTGAAGAATTCTTCGTTGATCCGTCACGCCAAAACTTCGATGCGTTCAAGGCGCTGCCGCGGGATACGCCCATCAACATGCTGAACCTGATCCGGTTCCGTGAGAGCGCGGCCTATCCGGACGGACACAGCCATGCGGGCCTGAACCTCACGGGCGCTCAAGCCTATGCCGAGTACGGGCGGACGAGCGAGCCCATCTTCACGCGGGTCGGCGGCCGTACGATCTGGCGCGGGCAGATGGAGGCCATGGTGACAGGGCCGTCGTCAGAGGCATGGGACGCGGCTTTCATAGCCTTCTACCCCAATGCAGGCGCATTCCTGGCCATGGTGACGGATCCCGCGTATAAACTTGCGGTGATGCACCGGCAGGCGGCGGTACTGACCAGCCGGCTCGTGCGCTTTGCGCCGCGCGAGGTCGGGACGGGATTTGCCTGAAGCCATTTACGGTGACAGTGCACTTATCTCCCTCACAGAACTGCGCTTTGACTTCAAAGCAGGCGCGCGGAGATAAGCGCACTGTCACCGAATTTATGTATAGGAGGAAACATCATGAGCGACTACAAGCTGCTGATTGGCGGAAAACTTGTCGATGGCGCGCAGACCATGCCCGTCATCAACCCGGCAACCGAAGAGGCTTTCGCGACCTGCCCGCGTGCGTCGAAGGCGCAGCTGGATGAGGCGGTTGCAGCTGCGAAGGCGGCCTTCCCCGCCTGGAGCGCCAAGCCGATTGCCGAACGCAAGAAGGTGCTGCTGGCGATTGCGGACGTGATCGAGAAGAACGCGGGCGAACTGGCCCGGTTGCTGACGCAGGAACAGGGCAAGCCGATCGGCGATGCCACTGGCGAGATCTATGGTGCGGCGGCGTTCTTCAAGTATTTCACGATGCTGGACCTGCCGGTAAAGGTCATCGACGACAGCGCGAGCCAGCGCGTCGAGGCGCACCGCAAGCCGCTGGGCGTCATCGGCGCGATCACGCCGTGGAACTTCCCCATGATCCTGCTTGCCTTCAAGCTGCCGCCGGCGCTGCTTGCGGGCAATACGATCGTGATCAAACCCGCGCCGACCACGCCGTTGACCACGCTGAAGCTGGGCCAGCTTATCCAGGGGCTGGTGCCGCCGGGCGTCGTCAACATCATTGCGGACGCCAATGACCTGGGTGGCGCGATGACCGCGCATCCTGATATCCGCAAGATCTCGTTCACGGGGTCGACGGCCACCGGCAAGAAGGTGATGGCGAGTGCAGCCGAGGCGCTGAAGCGCGTGACGCTGGAACTTGGCGGCAATGATGCGGGCATTGTTCTCGACGACGTGAATCCGAAGGAGGCTGCGCCCAAGCTCTTCCAAAGCGCGTTCCAGAACAACGGGCAGGTGTGCATCGCGATGAAGCGGCTCTATGTGCACGAGTCGATCTATGACGAGATGTGTGGCGAGCTTGCGAAGCTGGCCGATGCGGCCATCATCGGCGACGGGCTGATGCAGGGCACGCAGATCGGGCCACTGCAGAACCGGATGCAATACGAGAAGGTGAAGGAATTCATCGAGGATGGAAAGAAGAATGGCCGCGTGATTGCCGGTGGCACGGTCGAGGACAGGCCCGGCTATTTCATCCGCCCGACGATCGTGCGCGACATCACCGATGGCACGCGGCTTGTCGACGAGGAGCAGTTCGGTCCGGTGCTTCCGGTCATCAAGTTCAAGGATGCCGAGGATGCAGTGGCGCGCGCGAATGCCTCGCCTTGGGGGCTTGGCGGCTCGGTATGGGCGAAGGATACCGACAAGGCCTATGCGCTGGCCGACAAGATGGAAGCCGGGACGGTGTGGGTGAACAAGCATGCCGACCTTGCGCCGAACATTCCCTTCGGCGGGGCGAAGCTGTCGGGCCTTGGCGCGGAGCTGGGCGAGGAAGGCCTTGCCGAGTTCACGCAGCTCAAGATCATCAACATGGCGAAGTAGGCGCTCGCGCCATTTCGGTGACAGTGCACTCATTCCCCTGCCCTGCCGTGAGCGCCTGCTGCCGGGTTTTAGCGGGAATGAGTGCACTGTCACCGAAATCATCTGAGGTTGGGCGATGACCCGGATCCATCACCGTACCTGCAATATCTGCGAGGCCAATTGCGGGATCGTGATTGCGACCGAGGGGCGCGAGATCCTGTCGATCAAGGGGGATCCGGCCAATGCGCTGTCGCGGGGGCATATCTGCCCGAAGGCGACGGCGCTCGAGGACCTGCAGAATGATCCCGACCGGTTGCGTGCACCGCAGAAGCGCACAGGGTCGACCTGGGAGACCATCAGCTGGGAGCAGGCCTTCGCCGAGATCGGCGAGCGGACGCGCGCGATCCTTGAGCGCGATCCGAAGGCGGCGGCGCTCTATGTGGGCAATCCCAATGCACACAGCTATGGCAACACGCTGACGACGGGCGATCTCAAGCGGGCGCTCAAGACACGTGCCGTGTTTTCCGCCAGCACTGTCGACCAGATGCCGCACCAGGTCGTGAACCTGCGCCTCTATGGGCATTCGGGGCTCTGGGCCATCCCGGACATCGACCGCACCGAGACGATGATCATCGTCGGCGGCAACCCGATGGCGTCAAACGGCAGCGTCTGGACGGTTCCTGACTTCCGCAACCGGGCGAAGGCGCTGCAGGCGCGCGGTGGGCAACTCATCGTCATCGATCCGCGGCGGTCGGAGACGGCGAACATCGCCGACCGGCATGTCTTCATCCGGCCGGCGAGCGATGCGTTCCTGCTCATTGCACTGCTGAAGGCATTGCAGCCACGGGTCCCTGCCCTGTCGCCGCACATCCGGAACCTTGATGCGCTGTGGCAAGCGCTTGCGCCCTTTGACAGCGCGGCATGCCTTGAACGTGCGGGCGTGAGTGCTTCGGATGTCGGGTTCCTGGCTGAGCGGCTGATTGCCGGACCGGCCGCGCTCTACGGGCGCATCGGCGCCACGACGCAGGCCTTCGGCACGCTGGTGGCCTGGCTCATCGCGTGCGTCAATATCGTGAGCGGGCAACTCGACCGGACGGGCGGGCTCGTGTTCCCGTCACCCGTCATCGACATGGTCGCGCGTACGGGACCGGGCGGCAGCGGGCGCTTCCACTCGCGCGTTTCCGGACATCCGGAAGTGCTTGGCGAGTTCCCTGCGGCTGCAATGTCCGAGGAAATCGAGACCCCGGGTGAAGGCCAGATCCGCGCGCTCTTCGTGGTGGCGGGCAATCCCGTTCTCTCCACGCCGAATGGCGGGCGCCTTGACCGGGCGCTTGCCGGACTCGAGCTCATGGTGTCGGTCGACATGTATCGCAACGCCACGAGCCGGCGGGCGCATTACATCCTGCCGCCGGTCGGCCCGCTGGAGAAGGACCATTACGGGCTATTCCTGCTGCCGATGGCCGTGCGCAATTTCGCGGCCTATTCGCCGCCGCTGCTTGCGCCGGCAGGCGGCGAGAAACAGGACTGGGAAATCCTGCGCGGGCTTGCAGAAGTGATCAGTGGCGAGCGCGTGGCAGGCCGAAGTCCGCGCGAGATCCTCGACCAGATGCTGCAGGCGGGGCCCTACGGGATCAGCCTCGCGCAGCTTGAGGCGGCCCCGTCCGGGCTGGATTTCGGCGCGCCAGAAGGCGGGCGCCTGCCCGACCGCCTGCAGACGAAGGACAAGACGATCGACATTGCGCCGGCCACCTTCGTGGCCGACCTTGCACGGCTTTCAGGCGAGATGGCGCGGCCCGTCGATGCGCGGCTCCGGCTGATCGGACGGCGGCATGTGCGCTCGAACAATTCGTGGCTTCACAATTCGCCGCGCCTGGTCAAGGGCAAGGAGCGCTGCACGTTGATGATCAACCCGGCGGATGCGCGGGCGCGCAACCTGGGTGATGGGTCGCTGGCCGAAGTCATCTCGCGCACGGGCACTGTGCGGCTCAAGGTGGAAGTCACCGACGACATGATGCCGGGCACGGTTTCCATCCCGCATGGCTGGGGGCATGGGCTTGAGGGTATCGCGATGCAGACCGCGCAGGCGCATGCCGGGGTGAGCCTCAACGACCTGACCGACGAGACTGCGATCGATCCGCTGTCGGGGAATGCGGCGCTGTCGGGGGTGCCGGTGGAGGTTCGGGCGGCAAGTTAATTACGGTGACAGTGCACTTATCTCTCCTCACTAATATGGCCGCTAGTGCGCTTTCTTCCGGGAGATAAGTGCACTGTCACCGTAATTAACTCACCAGGGAAGCGGCGCTCCGGTGTAGTCGAAGAAGCCGCCCGTCTGTGCGGGCTGCAGGTTTTCGATCACCCGCAGGATGTCGGCTGCGGCTTCTTCGGGCGGGCGGACGTTGAGGCCCGATTTCGAGAACGGTGCCGAGAGTTTCGTATCAACAGTGCCCGGGTGCACCGCAACGCAAATCGCGCCGGGGCGCGTGCGCTTCAGTTCCACGGCGGCCGTGCGCAGGATCTGGTTCAGGGCAGCCTTCGACGCTCGGTAGGCGTGCCAGCCGCCGAGCTGATTGTCGCCGATGCTGCCGACCTTGGCCGAGAGCACAGCCACGACCGAGCGGCCCTCGCGCGGCAGGAGCGGCGTGAAGTGCTTGAGCACGAGGGCGGGACCGATCGTGTTGATGGCAAAGGCCTTGGCGAAATGGCCGGACGCAAGATCGCGCAGGCTGCGTTCGGGACGGTTGACCTCGTCATGCAGGAAGCCGGTCGCGATCACCAGCAGCCCGAGGGGTCGGCCCTGCCCCACCACGTGGGCGGCCGCACGCTCGATCGAGGCCTCGTCGGTGAGGTCGAGCGCAGGGTCTGACTGGCGCGAGAACGCGATGACCGGGCCGCTTGTGCGCAAGGCCTCGGCCATGCTGCGCCCGATGCCGCCGGTGGCGCCTATGATGATGCTGGTGGTGCCATGATCCATTTGAGTGATACGAAGCCCCGTGTACGCCGGTTCAATCGTCTCGCGGCCCGCCCCTGACAGGCTTGCGCGGCCGGCCCCGGTCGGCCTAGACCTGCCCATATAGCTCTTTTCAAGGACCCCATGCCATGCCCCCGACGCCGCGCGACCAGAAGCCTTATGACGTCATTGTCCTCGGGGCGACCGGGTACGTGGGCCAGTTGATCGCCGAGTACCTCGCCACGAGCTATCGCGGCAACGAGGTGCGCTGGGCGATGGCGGGGCGCAGCCAGAAGAAGCTTGATGCGGTGAAGGCGGCGCTTGGGGCTGCGGGTGCCGAGATCGCCACGCTGGTGGCCGACACGTCAGACATGAATGCGCTGGAGGCGCTGGTTGACCAGGGGCGCGTGATCCTGACCACGGTCGGACCTTATGCGAAGTATGGCTCGGCCCTGGTCGAGGCCTGCGCGCGCTCGGGCACCGACTATGTCGACCTGACGGGCGAGGCGCCGTGGATCCAGGCCATGATCGACACGTGGCAGCATGAAGCCGAGGCTTCGGGCGCACGCATCGTACCGTGCTGCGGCTTTGACTCGATCCCGTCAGACCTTGGCGTGTTCTTCCTCAACGAAGAGGTGCGCAAGATCACGGGACGGCCCTGCACATCGATCCGCATGCGGGTCGTCTCGGCGCGCGGCGGCATCAGCGGTGGCACGATCGACAGCATGATGACCATGGTCGAGAACATGGGGCGCGACCCGCGGATCCGCGATGCGATGGGCAATCCCTTCGCGCTCAATCCTGCAGGTGAACGGCGGGGTGCGCGCCAACCCGGTGGCATGCCCGTCGGCTATGACCGCGATGCGGGTGGGTGGACGGCACCCTTCATCATGGCGGCGATCAATACGCGTGTGGTGCATCGCTCGAATGCGCTACTTGGCTATGCGTATGGGCGGAACTTCACCTATGAGGAAGCGATGATGGCCGGCGGGCCAGTCCTGGGGGCGCCTGCGGCTCTGGCCGTTACCGGCGCGATGGGCGCGTTCGGGCTGGCCGTGGCTTTGCCGCCCACGCGCGCGCTGCTGAAGCGTTTCGTGCTGCCGAAGCCCGGCGAAGGGCCAACGCCGGAACAGCGCGAGAAGGGATCTTATGATCTGCTCTTCATTGGTACGGGTGTCGACGGGACGACCTACAAGGCGCGCGTCACGGGCGATCGGGATCCGGGCTATGGCTCGACGGCGAAGATGATTGCGGAAGCTGCGATCTGCCTCAATGGGCTTGTGCCGGGATCACCCGGTGGCGGGCTGTGGACACCGGCGTCGGCGATGGGACACTTCCTGATCGAGCGGCTGCGCGCTCATGCGGGGCTGACGTTCGGCATGGAGAGTTGAGGCTAATTTCGGTGACAGTGCACTTATCTCCTTACACCGATTGAACCATGGAATCATAGTTGTCTGGGGGAGATAAGTGCACTGTCACCGAAACTACCGAAACTATACGAGCGCCCGGTAGGAGCCACCGTCGAGCTGGAGGTTCTGGCCGGAGATATACCCTGCCTGCGCGCTGCATAGATACGCGCAGGCATCGCCGAATTCCTCCGGGCGTCCCATGCGACGCGCAGCGATCGATGCTTCGATCTCGGCGCGGGCCTGTTCGTAGGTGATGCCCTTCATGCCCATCGCCAGGCGTGCCATCTGCTGCTGGCGCTCGGTATCGAAGCGCTCGGGCAACAGGTTGTTGATGGTCACGTTGTCGGGCGCCACCTCGGGGACCAGTGCCTTGCAGGCAGCGGTGAGTGCGGCGCGCGCGGCTGTCGACAGGCCCATGGGCGCCATCGGGGTTTTCACCATGGCGCTCGTGATGTTGATGATGCGACCGAACTTGCGTGTGCGCATCCCTGGCAGGGCAGCGCGGATGAGCATGAGCGCCGGCA
>CAZABH010000037.1:0-31165 GCA_964483585.1 uncultured Flavobacteriaceae bacterium | reverse complement strand
AGCCTCACTCCGCCGCCCGCACGCGCTTGCCGCGGCCTCCGGACGCTGGCGCGGCCGCTGCAGCAGGTTTGCCGACCTTCTTCAGCAGAGGCTTCAGGAACTGCCCCGTATGGGACCGCGCGACCTTGGCCACGTCCTCAGGCGTGCCCGCAGCAACGATCTCGCCACCACCATCGCCGCCCTCCGGGCCAAGATCGATGATCCAGTCGGCGGTCTTGATGACTTCCAGATTGTGCTCGATGACCACGACCGAGTTGCCCTGCGCGACAAGCTCGTGCAGCACGTCGAGCAGCTTGCGTACGTCATCGAAGTGCAGGCCCGTCGTGGGTTCGTCGAGGATGTAGAGCGTGCGGCCCGTCGAGCGGCGAGAGAGTTCCTTCGACAGCTTCACGCGTTGCGCCTCGCCACCCGACAGCGTGGTCGCCTGCTGCCCCACCTTGATATAAGTGAGGCCCACACGCTTGAGCGTTTCCATCTTCTCGGCAATGCTCGGCACCGAGCGGAAGAAGTCGGCCGCATCCTCGACCGTCATGTCGAGCACCTCGGCAATCGACTTGTCCTTGAACTTCACCTCCAGCGTCTCGCGATTGTAGCGCTGCCCCTGGCACACATCGCACTGGACATAGACGTCGGGCAGGAAGTGCATCTCGATCTTGATGACGCCGTCGCCCTGGCAGGCCTCGCAGCGTCCGCCCTTGACGTTGAACGAGAAGCGTCCCGCCTCATAGCCGCGCGCCTTGGCCTCGGGCAGGCCCGCAAACCAGTCGCGGATCGGCGTGAAGGCACCGGTATAAGTAGCCGGGTTCGAGCGCGGCGTGCGTCCGATGGGCGACTGGTCGATGTCGATCACCTTGTCGAGATGCTGCAGGCCCTCGATGCGCTCGTGGGGGGCAGGAGTCTCGCGCGCACCGTTGAGACGGCGCGCCGCCGCCTTGAACAGGGTCTCGATGATCAGCGTCGACTTTCCACCACCGGATACGCCAGTGATGCAGCAGAACGTGCCCAGCGGAATCTCGGCCGAGACATGTCTGAGGTTGTTGCCACGCGCACCGACGATCCTGATCGACTTGCCATTACCCTTGCGCCGTTCGGACGGAACCGGGATCTGCCTGAGGCCCACGAGATATTGCCCGGTCAGGCTGGCCGGGTTGCGCATGATCTCCTCGGGCGTGCCTTCCGCCACGATCTCGCCGCCATGGATGCCCGCGCCCGGTCCCATGTCGATGACATGGTCGGCGGTGCGGATGGCGTCCTCGTCGTGTTCGACCACGACCACCGTATTGCCCAGGTCGCGCAGGCGGCGCAGCGTGTCGAGCAGGCGCTGGTTGTCGCGCTGGTGCAGCCCGATCGAGGGCTCGTCGAGCACATAGAGCACGCCCGTCAGCCCCGAACCGATCTGCGAGGCGAGCCTGATGCGCTGGCTCTCGCCGCCCGAAAGCGTGCCCGAACCGCGTGACAGCGTCAGGTACTCAAGCCCGACATCGTTGAGGAAGCGCAGCCGCTCGCGGATCTCCTTGAGGATGCGCGCGGCGATTTCCTTCTGCTTGGAATTGAATTTGGCATCGATGGTGCGGAACCACTCATCCGCCGCACGGATCGAGAGGTCGCAGACCTCGCCCACGTGTTTGCCGCCGATCTTGACCGCCAGCGCCTCGGGCTTGAGGCGGAACCCGTCGCACGCCTCGCAGCGGCTCTGGTCCTTGAATTTCTCGAGCTCCTCGCGCATCCAGGCCGAGTCCGTCTCGCGATAGCGCCGCTCGAGGTTCGGGATCACGCCCTCGAAGGTCTTCTTCGTCTCATAGCGCCGCATGCCGTCGTCATAGACGAAGGCGATCACGTCCTCTCCCGAACCACGCAGCACGATGTCGCGCGCCTTGCGCGGCAGTTCCTTCCACGCAACCGACGTCGGGAATTTGTAGTGGCGCGCGATCGCCTCGAGCGTCTGTCCATAGAGCGTCGATGTGGTCTTGGACCACGGCGCGATCGCACCTTCCTTGAGCGACAAATTCTCGTCCGGCACGATCAGCGCCTCGTCGAAGAACATCTGAGTGCCAAGCCCGTCACACTTGGGGCAGGCGCCATGCGGCGAGTTGAAGGAGAACAGGCGCGGCTCGATCTCCGGGATCGTGAAGCCGGAGACGGGGCAGGCGAACCTGGCCGAGAAGATCAAGCGTTCAGGGTCGCCATCCTTGGTCTTGCGGTCGGCAAACTCGACAACGGCAATCCCGTCGGCGAGGCCCAGTGCCTGCTCGAGGCTGTCCGGCAAGCGGTTGCCAAGGTCGGGGCGCACGGCGATGCGGTCCACGACTACGTCGATGTCGTGCTTGAGCTTCTTGTCGAGCGCCGGCACCTTGTCGATCTCGTGATAGGCCCCGTCTACCTTCACGCGCTGGAAGCCGCGCTTCTGGAGGTCCTGCAGTTCCTTGCGGTACTCGCCCTTGCGGCCGCGCACGATGGGCGCAAGCAGGTAGAGCCGCGTGCCTTCCGGCAGCGCCAGCACGCGGTCGGCCATCTGGCTGACGGTCTGGCTCTCGATCGGCAAGCCCGTGGCAGGCGAGTAGGGCACGCCGACACGCGCAAACAGCAGGCGCAAATAGTCGTAGATCTCGGTAACCGTGCCCACTGTCGAGCGCGGGTTGCGCGACGTCGTCTTCTGCTCGATCGAGATCGCGGGCGATAGGCCTTCGATATGGTCGACATCGGGCTTCTGCATCAGCTCGAGGAACTGCCGTGCATAGGCCGACAGGCTCTCAACATAGCGCCGCTGTCCTTCAGCGTAGATCGTGTCGAAGGCCAGCGAGGACTTCCCCGAACCCGACAGGCCTGTCATGACGACCAGCTGGTCACGCGGGATGTCGACGTCCACGTTCTTGAGGTTGTGCTCGCGCGCGCCCCGGATCGAGATATTCTTCTGCATGGAAGCTTTGTTCGGTTGTCCCCGGGCCACGGATCACTGCACTCCACAGATTTGACGAATCTTCGCTTGACTTTCAGAACGTAACAAGAACATATTGCCACGGCAACGGTGGCGGCGTCCCATGTCCATTGGTTAAAACGCCGGAGCCTGGAACGAGCACACGCGAGAATGGAAGGAACAAGGGTATGGCTGGCGTCAACAAGGTAATTCTGGTTGGAAATCTGGGTGCCGACCCGGAAGTCCGCAAGCTTGCATCGGGCGAACCCGTGGTCAACCTGCGCGTCGCCACATCCGAAGCCTGGCGCGACAAGGCCTCGGGCGAACGCAAGGAGCGCACGGAGTGGCACAAGGTCGTCATTTTCAACGAAAACCTCGCCAAGACGGCCGAGAAGTACCTCCACAAGGGATCGAAGGTGTACCTCGAAGGGCAGCTCCAGACCCGGAAGTGGCAGAACAAGGACGGCCAGGACCAGTACACGACCGAAGTCGTGCTGCAGCGGTTCCGCGGCGAACTCGTGATGCTTGATGGCAAGGGCGGCGACACGGCGCTCGAGGGCGCTTCCATGGGCGGTGGCGGCGGTCGCAGGGCGATCGGCGGCGGCGGCGGTGGTCGCGGCAACGACAACGATTTCGCGGCCTCCGCCGACGACGAAATACCGTTCTGATCTCAAAGACAAACGTGGGTGATCCGCGAGGGGCTGTCATGGTCCGCGCAGGGCTGTCATGGTCCGCGCAGGCGGACCACCCACGGCTTCACCGCACAAGCCCACGCTGAATAGCTGCGTGGCGTGCCACAGCGCGCCGTGACAATCTCCCCAGATGCAACCGAACAGCTCAGACCAACAGGCCAAGCTCATCGTCCACGGTCTCGACCTGTCGTATTTCACAGGCAAGCTCGAGGCCTACCTGCGCGCCAAGGGGATCCCCTACGAATTGCGCGAGATGACAACAGCAAGATTCCGCGCTTGCGCTCGAGCAACCGGTATCCTGCAGATGCCGCAAGTTGAACTACCAGACGGCACATGGCTGACCGATACGACATTGACCATCCGCCATCTCGAGGCCACGCATCCCGAGCCTTCATTATTACCGACAGATCCAGTCGCGCACTTCCTTGCGCTACTCATCGAAGATTTCGGCGATGAGGCGCTTTGGCGCCCGGCGCTCTATTACCGCTGGGCTTTTGCCGATGATGCGCGGCTGATGGGTGCCCGCCTCGCCGGAGGGATGCTGCGCGACGTGCCCCTGCCGTTCTTCCTCCGCCGCTGGCTCATCACGCGCCGCCAGCGGCTCGTGTATCTCCGCCGCGACGGCATCACGCGTTCAACAGGTCCAGCCGTCGAGAAGCTATATGACGACACGCTCGCCGCGATGGAGACGGCGCTGGAGCGTCACGACTTTGTGATGGGAGATAGGCCCACGCTCGCCGACATTGGCCTGTTTGGACCGATGTTCCGGCATTTCTTCTCGGACCCGACGCCGGCAGCTCTGATGCGCAAACGTGGCGTGCGAACGATGGCATGGGCTGCCCGCCTTTGGGCGACTACGCCGGCTCAATATGCCGGGCGCCCAACGATCCATGATGTCCCTGAATCAATGTCGGCCCTTCTGCGCCTGGCCGCAAACATGCACTTGCCCGAGATCACGGCACACGCAGACGCCGTGGCGCAGGGCCGTATGACAGCCAGTTTCGATTGCTACGGGACAACACTCCGCGTGCCGGCGAGCCCCTACCGTGCCTGGTGCCTGAACGAACTGAAGCGCGGCTTCCAGTCATTGTCGCCCGCCGACCAGGGGCGCGTCAGAGCGCTACTGCCGGACACTTCGGCTGCAGACCTTCTGGCCGCGCGCCTCCACCCTGAGGCCTATCAGGTTCCCAGCCTGCCTATCGAGGCCGCACCAGCCGCGAAGCCCAGAGGGCGTGACTGGAACCGCCCATCCGCCTGAACTGCGCAACGGACACATATTGACATATCGAAATACATCAATATATGTCCTTGCATGAGCAGCACTGAACGCATCTTCAAGGCCTTGAGCGATCCCGCCCGCCTGCGAATCCTGGATTTCCTCCAAAAGCCCGGGTCCGACTGCTGCACATTCGAAGGCAAGGTCTGCGCCTGCGATATTGAACGCGAGCTCGGCCTGTCCCAGGCGACGATCAGCCATCACATGAAGATCCTGGTCGGCGCCGAACTTGTGGCAGGGAAGAAACTTGGCCGCTGGATGCACTACAAGGTTCGTGGCGAGACCTTCGCTGCTGCCGCTGCGTGGCTTGCCGCATGGGCCGGCGAGGCCTCTCGAAAGGCAGACACGAAGGGCGGCGAGGCCGCATGAGCGCGCTACCTATCGGCCATGATGCCAGGCCGGCCGGTACCATGCCCGGTCTCGAGGGGCGCGTGGCAGCGGTCGATGTCGTTCTTGGGGATGCCGATCGTGAAGCGATGGATCGTGTCGTAAAGGCTGTCCATGCACTAGTCATGTCCCCGTTTTACCGCGAGCATGTTCTGCGTGTTGCGCCGCCCTTGGCCCAATGTCCGACGCAGCCCGATTTCGGTCTGTTCTCAGGCTACGATTTCCACCTGACGCCACAGGGCCCCAGGCTGATCGAGATCAACACGAACGCAGGCGGTGCCTTTTATGGTGCGCTGATGGATGATGCCAGGTACAGGGCTGGCTTTCCGGGCGCCCACGCGCTGCATTACTGGTCCGATCTTTTCGTACGCCAAGTGCGCAATGAGTGGGCACGGGCAGGGCGCGGGCAGCTTTGTCGCGTCGCCATCATCGATGACGAGCCCGACAATCAGTTCTTGCGCCTTGAATTCCACCTCGCGGCCCAGGAACTCATGGCGCATGGCATCGACGCGATCATCGCGGATCCGCGCGAGTTGACCTTCCAGGGTGGCGAGTTGCTGTTCAGGGGCGAGCGCATCGATCTTGTATACAATCGCCTGACCAGTTTCGCGCTGGAGCGCCCCGAGGACACCCCGTTGCAACAGGCCCTGAGAGCAGGTGCAGCGTGGATCACACCCGGCCCGCGTGCGCACGCACTTCTTGCCAGCAAGCGCAACCTGTCGCTTATGGGCGATCCCGCCTTCCTTGCGGCGGCCGGGCTGGATGAAGCGACATGCGCGATCCTTGCTGAAGCCATCCCTGCAACAACGGTTCTAGCCCCAGGAAACATCGCAGATCTCTGGGTGAGGCGAGACCAACTCTACTTCAAGCCGACGAGCGGGTTTGGCTCGCGCGGCGTCTACGCAGGCGCCAAGCTGACTAGAAAGACCTGGGAGGCGATTGTCGAGAGCAACGACTATGTAGCGCAGGCTCTGGTGCCGCCCTCACGCATCGCTGTGCCGGGCCATGGCGAGATGCGTTGCGACATTCGCACGTTCGTTTACGAGGGGCGCGCGTTCATGCGCCTTGCTCGGCTCTACAGGGGCCAGACAACAAACTTTCGCACCGTCGGTGGCGGCTTCGCATCTGTCGTTTGAATGGCAGATGTCCCTCGCGCTTGACTCAGGTCAAGGCTTTCCGGATTTTCAGTCCTTAGTTTTGTCAAATGGGGCGAGCGGCATCAGGCAGGAAGGCTTCGGCATGATCTGGTACATATCCCGCTGGACTGCAGCTTGGTTGGTTTCCTGCATGGTGTTCTGCCTGCACATCATCGATGAAGGGCTCAACGGTTCCTTCGGATTCTACAGCGACCTAGAGCGCATGCTGACGGCTTTGATGCCATCGCTGAGCATTACTCCGTTCAACTTCGAAGTCTGGCTTGTCAACATGACGGGCACCCTGCTGGTGCTGTTCCTGATGACGCCGCTGGTCGCAAGAGGCAGCGCCCTCATGGTTCCTGCATCTTTTGCCTTTGCGACATTTCTATCCGGTAACGCAGCTTTGCACATGCTGCTGGCCTTGGGCCGCGGTGAGGTCGTCACCGGCTCGCTGACCGCCCCACCCATGCTGCTTGCAGGTCTTTTCCTCTTCCTGTCGACGGGGCATTCAGCCCTTCGCGCACCATCCGACAGTGGCTGATGGCCAAATGGAGTGCGATGCGATCCCAAGCTGTGGCGAAGCGTCCACAGTTCACTGGATTTCTGGCGATTTTCTGCCCCTTCGAATGTGGGAATTTCGCTTGTTTTTCCTAGGCTTGGCAAGACGGAAAGGGTAAGCTCAACGCTTCACTTTCAAACTGGCTATAGACCCCCTTGTCCGACACGAAAAACGACAGCCCGTCCGCCGGTTCGCCCGGCCGTCCTGGCGGCGAAATCCTGCCCATCACGATCGAAGACGAGATGAAGCGCTCCTATCTCGATTACGCCATGAGCGTGATCGTGAGCCGTGCGCTGCCTGATGCCCGCGATGGTCTGAAACCGGTGCACCGGCGCATCCTCTACTCGATGCATGAGGCGGGCTATACGCATAACAAGCCCTACAGAAAGTCGGCCCGTGTCGTCGGTGACGTGATTGGTAAGTACCATCCTCACGGTGACCAGTCGGTCTACGACGCGCTGGTTCGCATGGCGCAGGAATTTTCCATGCGCGTGCCGCTGGTCGATGGGCAGGGTAATTTCGGGTCCGTGGACGGCGATCCTCCGGCGGCCATGCGTTACACCGAAGTCCGCATGACGCGCGCCGCCGAGGCGTTGCTCGAGGATATCGACCTCGACACCGTCGACTTCCAGCCCAACTACGACAGCCAGGACGAGGAACCCGTCGTACTGCCTGCGCGCATACCGAATCTTCTGGTCAACGGTTCGGCCGGGATCGCGGTCGGCATGGCGACCAACATCCCGCCGCACAATCTCGGGGAAGTCATTGACGGCTGCCTTGCCTGGATCGCCGACCCCGACATTAGCATCGAGCAGCTGGTTGACATCGTTCCAGGTCCGGACTTCCCGACTTATGGACAGATCATGGGGCGCAATGCCGCGCGTCTGGCGCTCGTGCGTGGTCGCGGCGGTGTGGTTGTGCGGGCCCGCACGGCCCTCGAGCAGATCCGCAAGGATCGAGAAGCCATCATTATCACCGAACTACCCTACCAGGTGAACAAAGCCCACTTGCTGGAACGCATATCCGAACTCGTCAGCGAAAAGCGGATCGAGGGGATCTCCGACGCGCGCGACGAGTCCGACCGCCAGGGCATGCGCGTGGTGATCGAGCTCAAGCGTGACGCGATGGCCGACGTCGTCCTGAACCAGCTGTTCCGCTACACGTCGATGCAGACCTCTTTCGGGGTCAACATGTTGGCACTCGACCGGGGTCGCCCGCAGCTGATGAACCTGAAGGACATGCTGCGCGCCTTCGTGAACTTCCGCGAGGAAGTGGTCACGCGGCGCACGCGCAAGCTGCTCAGCGATGCCCGCGACAAGGCCCATATCCTGGTTGGCCTTGCGATTGCGGTCGCCAATATCGACGAGTTCATTCGCATCATTCGCTCAAGTCCGGATGCTGCGACCGCCCGTACGCGCCTGACTGAACGGACATGGCCCGCGCTCGACGTGGCCCCGCTGGTAGCGCTGGTCGATGATCCGCGCCATGCCATGCAGGCTGATGGGACGCTGAAACTCTCTGATGAACAGGCGCGCGCCATCCTCGAGTTGCGCTTGCAGCGCCTCACCGCGCTCGGCCGTGACGAAATCGGCAACGACTTGCAGGGCCTCGGCAAGTCGATCGAGGAGTACCTCGAAATCCTGCGCTCGCGCGAACGGCTGATGTCCGTGGTGAAGGACGAGCTCGTTGCCATCAAGGCAGAGTTTGCAACCCCGCGCCGCACCGAGATCCTGGAGGGTGGTGACGAAGTCGAGGACGAGGACCTGATCCAGCGTGAGGACATGGTCGTCACTGTCACCCATCAAGGCTACATAAAGCGTGTGCCCCTGAATGCCTATCGAGTGCAGGGGCGTGGCGGCCGGGGCCGCTCGGCCATGTCCACGAAGGACGAGGATTTCGTCACCAGCCTGTTCGTGGCCAACACCCACCAGCCGCTGTTGTTCTTCTCGTCAACAGGCATGGCCTATGTCCTCAAGACGTGGCGGCTACCGCTTGCGACCCCACAGGGAAAGGGAAAGGCGCTGGTCAATCTTCTTCCCCTCAAGGAAGGGGAAACGGTCACCAAGGTTCTGTCGCTGCCCGAGGCTGAGGAGGAATGGGATCGTTTGGAGGTCATGTTTGCGACGCGCTCCGGCGACGTCCGCCGCAACCTGCTTTCGGACTTCACCAATATCCGCGCCACCGGCAAGATCGCGATGAAGATCGCAGAGGGTGATGGCATTGTGGGCGTGTCGCTCTCCAACAAGACCGACGATGTGCTGCTGACCACGCGCGCAGGCAAGTGTATCCGCTTTTCGTGCGATGACGTGCGCGTGTTCAAGGGACGCGACTCGACGGGCGTGCGCGGCATCAAACTGGTAGAGGGTGACGAGGTCGTTTCGATGACGATCTTGCGCCACGTCGACGTGACGGTGGAAGAGGCGCGTGCCTACCTGAAGATGGCAGCGCTGGCACGCAAGGCTGCCGGCGAGGACGGGGAAGTGCCCGAGGCCGGTGAGGACAGCGACGAGGCCGTCGCCGACGTTGCCCTGTCGCCCGAACGCTATGCAGATCTCGGTGCCCGCGAGCAGTTCGTGCTGACCGTCTCGGAAAGCGGCTTCGGCAAGCGCTCCAGTGCGTTCGAGTACCGTGTCACCGGTCGCGGCGGCTCGGGCATCGTGGCGATGGGAATGTCGAAAAAGAACGCCCGGATTGCGGCCTCCTTCCCGGTCGAGGACACCGACCAGTTGATGTTGATCACGGACGGGGGCCAGACCATCCGCATTCCAGTCGCCCAGATCCGTCAGGCCGGCCGCTCCACCCAAGGTGTTATCGTCTTCCGCCTGTCGGAGGGCGAGCGCGTGGTCTCGGTCGAGCGCATCGGCGAGGCCGCAGACGAGATCGAGGGAGAGGCAGAGGGCGCGGGCAACTGATATGCGTGCAAAAATCCCAGACGCCAATCAGGCAGACTCGCATTATGATCCCGATCCGTTGCGAGCGCAGGGGATGTAATCCGCATGACAAAACGCACGGGGCTTTATCCCGGGACCTTCGACCCGATCACCAACGGCCATCTCGACATCATCGAGCGCGCCGTCAAGCTGGTCGACCATCTCGTGATCGGCGTTGCCATCAACGAGGCCAAGGGGCCATTGTTCACCCTCGATGAACGCGTCGAAATGGTCCGCCATGAGACAGCCAGGATTGCGAAGAAGGCTGGCGTCACGATTTCGGTCGAGCCCTTCGACATCCTACTGATGCACTTTGCCGAGAAAGTTGGGGCTCAGACAATCATTCGTGGCCTTCGGGCAGTATCTGACTTCGAGTATGAGTTCCAGATGGTGGGCATGAACATGCAGCTCAACCGTGAAATCGAGACCGTCTTCCTGATGGCTGGCGCTGAGCATCAGGCCATTGCCTCTCGCCTCGTGAAGGAGATCGCCTCTCTCGGTGGCGATATCTCTCAGTTCACTTCTCCCTACGTGATGAAGAAGGTCATCCAGCGTATGGAGCAGCGGAAGGCCGCTGCTGGCCGGAAATAGGTAAAGCTTGCGTGTTGATGCGTTCGATTTTGACCTTCCGGCCAGCCGCATCGCCCTGCGGCCAGCGGTCCCCAGAGATAGTGCGCGCCTGCTCGTGGTGCACGAGGGCGCGACGCAATTCGACGAGGGGGTATTGCGTGACCTTCCGTCCTTCCTCGCGCCGGGCGACGTAGGCATCTTCAACGATACGCGCGTGATCCCGGCGCAATTGCAGGGCACGCGCGCTGCGCGCGGCCTCGCCATGGAAGCCCGCATCGAGGTGACCCTGCACAAGCGCTTGGACAGCGCGCGCTGGACAGCCTTCGCAAAGCCCGGCCGCAAGCTGGCTCCCGGTGATACGATTGCTTTCGCTGAAGGCCTTCAGGCGCACGTGGAAGCCAAGGGCGAGGGCGGCGAAATCAACCTCGCTTTCAATCGCGCAGGTTCCGAACTCGATATGGCCATCGCGCGCCATGGCATCCTGCCGTTGCCGCCTTACATCGCAGGCCGACGCCCTGTCGACGATAAGGATCTGGCAGACTACCAGACCGTCTACGCGCGCAATGATGGTTCGGTCGCAGCCCCCACCGCCGGACTGCATTTCACGCCCGAGCTTCTTGCAAACCTCGACACAAGGGGCGTACGCCGCACAAGCGTCACGCTGCACGTCGGCGCTGGAACATTCCTTCCAGTCAAGGTAGACGACACGCAGGATCACGTGATGCATGCCGAGTGGGGACATGTCCCGCCTGAGACCGCCGACGCCGTGCGCATGGCAAAGGCCTCGGGCCATCGTGTCATGTGCGTCGGAACAACCAGCCTGCGCACGGTCGAGACGGCCAGCATACCGACTTTGCAGCCCTGGTCCGGCGACACCAGCATCTTCATTACCCCGGGCTACCAGTTCCGTACCGCGGACATACTCCTTACGAACTTCCATCTGCCCCGCTCGACCCTGTTCATGCTGGTCTCGGCCTTTTGCGGGTTGGAGACTATGCGGGCAGCCTACGCCCATGCTATCGAACGAAACTTCCGCTTCTATTCTTACGGCGACGCCTGTCTTCTGATACGCAATCCGGCATGACGGACTTCTCGTTTCAAATCCTCGCCACCGACGGCGCCGCGCGCACGGGTCTGATCCGCACCGAGCGCGGCGAGATCCGCACGCCGGCCTTCATGCCTGTGGGTACAGCCGGCACCGTCAAGGCGATGCTGCCTGAAAGCGTTCGCGACACAGGCGCAGACATCGTCCTGGGCAACACCTATCACCTGATGTTGAGGCCCTCGGCCGAGCGCGTGGCGCAACTGGGCGGCCTGCACCGCATGATGAACTGGCAGCGGCCCATCCTCACCGACTCCGGCGGCTTCCAGGTCATGTCGCTGGCGCAGCTGCGCAAGCTCGACGAGAACGGCGTGTCATTCCAGTCGCATGTCGACGGGGCGCACTACCTGCTGACGCCCGAGCGATCGATGGAAATCCAGCACCTCCTGGGATCCGATATCCACATGGTGCTCGATGAGTGCACACCCTTCCCGGCGACCGAGTCCGAAGCCGAGGCATCGATGGAGTTATCCACGCGCTGGGCAAAGCGATCGAAGGCCGCCTTCCGCGATGCACCCGGCCGCGCCTTGTTCGGCATTGTCCAGGGCAGCGTCTACCCGCACCTGCGCGCACGCTCGGCCGCAGCATTGCAGGAGGTCGGCTTCCCCGGATACGCCGTCGGTGGCCTCGCCGTGGGCGAGGGGCAGGAACGCATGTTCGACGTGCTGGACTTCACGGTCCCCCATCTTCCGAAGGACCGTCCGCGCTACCTTATGGGTGTGGGCAAGCCACTCGACATCGTGGGCGCGGTCATGCGCGGCATCGACATGTTTGACTGCGTGCTGCCCACGCGGTCGGGCCGCAACGGCCAGGCGTTTACAAAACGGGGTCCGGTCAACCTGCGCAATGCGCGACACACCGACGATCCGCGCCCCCTGGAGGAGGGATGCCGCTGCCCGGCCTGCCGCCAGTACTCGCGCGCCTATCTTCACCACCTCGTGAAGGCCGAGGAGATCCTCGCCTCGATGCTCATCTCGTGGCACAACCTGACCCATTATCAGGACCTGACACAGGGCCTTCGCGATGCCATCGCCGTCGGCAGGCTTGATGCGCATGTCGCCGCGGTGAAGGCTGCGTATGCCAGTGGTGATATCGCCACGCACTGAGGCGAGCAGAAGAAAGATGTCCCCGAAATAGGGTTGCAACCAGGGCGACCATTGTCCGCGTATTTTCTCGTCGCAGGTGGGTGCTGCTCCGCGCTTCGCGAGCCGGCAGCACGCGCACGACCTGCGCGTGTGTGTCTAAAGGAGGGCGGAGCTCATAAAGTCTTTGCCGTCGACGACAGGCTTTCCTAGTCTCTGGCTTCTTCAACCCCGGAGACCATCATGCGCCTTGTAACTGCCGCAACTCTTGCCAGCCTGTCCGCGCTTCAGTTCCTCACGTCGGGCGCAGCCCTGGCGCAAAGCGGTGAACCGAAGATCGCAAACCCGTCCGCCATCGTCGATACGCTGACCCCGGAAGCCGTGCAGTCCCTCGTTGCCGAGATGGGTGGCAAGGACGTGCAGATCCGCGACCTCGAAGGCAACAAGGTCATCACCTTCGTCGACGGTAACATCCCCTATCAGTTCGCCGTCGGAGGGTGCGACATCACACCCGGAAAGTGCTTCAGTCTTGTCATGCTGGTGTTCGCCGACATGGGCGCCAGCGGCATCACGACTGACATGATCAACAGCCGCAACCTCGATAATTTCTTCAACACGGCCGTGAAGGTCGATGACAAGGTGATCGCATTTGGCCGCGGTGTACTGCTGGCGGGTGGTGTGACCCGCCGCAATCTTGCATGGAATGTCGGGGTCTATGCTGGCCAGGTGGGCGAGGGCATCCGCCACTTCTCGTCACAGGTCGTCGCATCCCGTGCGTTGCCCGGCATGACACAAAACCTCTCGTTCAGCGAGGGTTCCTCGCTGCGCGTCGTACGCCCGACCCCGGAGCAGCTCTCTGCTGCGCTGAAAAAGTACAACGCCGATCTGAAGTCCGCCGTTGCCAGCCGGCAGGCTTGGTAGAACAAGGCGCCTGAACAGTTAAAGCCAAAAGGGGCCACCGCGATCCAACGGTCGCGGTGGCCCTTCTCCTGTTCAGGGTCGACGCCAGCCACCGGGGGCAAACGAGACCCGGCGCAGCTCGCGGATTGATTGCGGTGACACCTCACCTTCGACCAGCTCGTAACCCATGAGGGCAAAGGTCCTGTTCCCGATGAAGATGGGACGGGAATTGCCATACCAGTCCACGCAGGATGCCATGCAGCCATCGTCGATGACGCCGCTTGCGCTGGAGTCAAGCGCGCCCAAGGCCTGGAATTGTCGCGCCGATCGGCGAACGAACACGATGGCAGCCGAATTCTCGACCAGCTGTCCATAGCCCGGCCTGCCAGCGCGCGTCACGGGAAGCCCCATGAGGCCCGCACTGCGATCGTTCCTGTCATAGCCCGCCTCGGGCTTGAAGAAGAACGCGTGGCTGCGCGTCTCACCCTGCGAGGCCCCCGGCATGGTGTAGCGGTCACCCACACGTGGCATAGGGCCATCGGTGAGTTCGATCGCGCGGAAGTGCAAGTCACGCCCATCGCCACCAATGGCAACCGCATCACGCCCCATGGCCTCGATGCGATCGACCCCATGCTGCAGGGGGATGACAGAGGCTTGGCCACTGCGAACGGAAGCAGCCACGAGAGAGGATCGCGTGGTGGGACCGCCCCAACCAGAACCAAGACCGTAGAGCACATAGTCACCCACGAAACGGTTCTGGAAGGCCCAGCGATTACCCTCCGGACGCGGCAGCATGCGATAGGCGCCGCGCTCGGCCTCGGAACCGCCATCACTGAAGGCGCGCAGCCGAACCTGCAGCAGCGATACATTCCCTGAAGCGAACTCCGGCGACCACATGGCATCGCCACCACCCTCGCTGCGAACCAGTACATTCAGGAACCCCTCATTCCAGTCCTCGCGGAACGAGAACTGGTCTGTTGGCATGCCCCGAACTCCGATGGCCGACGGTGCCGAGCCATCAAGCGGCAGCCGATAGAGCAGGCCCGAGGGTCTGGAGCCCTGTTCGACATCTGTGCGCCACCGACCCTGGTTCAGCCAGACATAAACGGCATGCGAAGAGACGTAGAACGTGCGCCCGGATGGCCCGAAAACGCCCGTCGATGTGCAACTCAGGCGCCATGCTGCCAGATCGCATGATGTGACCGCATGCAACGCCGAGGGCATCTCCATGCTGTCTGCAGCATTCGGCGGCGCATAGATATTCACCGCCGAGGCCGTCGGTGCAAACGCACCACCCGAATTCAAACCGCGCCAGCGCTTCAGTGCCGGCAGCCACTTCATGTTCTGCGACGCATTCCACGGCAGGTAGAGTGGCGTGTAGACAATGAGCTTCGTACCGATCAGCCGTGACGCATAATTGCGAGACGAATAATAGTCGTTCGAACGCAGGTGGTATGTGTCCTCGAACGAAAGGCGCCCAGAGCTGTCCAGCTGGAAGCGGTTGATCTCGGTACCGCCGCGCGTATAGCTGTAGCCGATGACGATGACCCGGTTCCCGGTGATCAACATCTCGTCATACCAATCGCCCCGCGGATTCACCCCGGGCGGAAACGCATCGATTGAATCGACCGGCTGAAGCCCACCATCTCGCGTCGACACTGTGAAAAGCCGCCCACGCCTCAGCACCACCAGAAGGTCGCCCTTCATCTTGACGATGCCGCCTTCATCGACACCGGCTTCCTGCGTGTTGGTAATGCTGTCTGTGGCGCCTGGCGCCGCCGACGAAGACTCAGCCGCAGCCGGGGCGGGCGCAGGTGGCGGCGCAGGCGGGGGCGGTGGTCCACCATAGGACTTGCTGACCGGCGCTGGCGGTTTTTGCCGGGACTTGAGGAACTTGATCAGCGCTCGCTCGGAAGAAAACGCTTTCAGCGTCTTCTGCGGCGCGTTCGCCGAATTGCGCGACGGCTCCGCGACGGCAGCCGGTGACAAGACGAGTGGAAAAGAAACAAGACCGACAGCCAAGACAAGCGCGGACCACCGCATCGGGCGCGCAGCAATCATGAGAGTACCTCCAGTGGACATGGGCGCCAGAAGCTGACAACCAATTCGGGCCAAACTGGGGCCTTCTCGTCGCCCGCACAACGGGGTTCCGCCATTAAGTTTGCGCCAAAGTGAAGCGAAATGTGATGGCCGTCACCCGCGCGACGAAAACGCCTATTTCGCAGACTTCGGAGCCTGGCAGAGGAAGCGGATATTGCCCGCCCGATCCTTCACTTGGGTCAGCACTTCTGGCGCCTTGCACTTTGGCGCCTGCCAGTTTGCACCCCTCAGAAGTGTCACGAAGAAACTCTCCGCCTGAGCTGGGGCGACGAAGGTCAGCGTCAGGGCGAGGGAGGACGCGATGATGGCCTTGCTCATGGAACAGCTCCTGCAAATGGTGCGATGCAATATCATGCTGCACCTGCTAACGCATCGCCGTCCCTGCTTCAACCCACGAAACTTTAATGAAGCGTGTCAAATGCGCCGATTGCTTGCGACGTGTCATTGTTGTGTGCCGATGCCACCAGACGCCCGCTACATATGCGACATCACGACCGTGCACGCATCAGCATGCCGTAGAGGTCACGCGGGTCGTCCGGATCCGCAATCATGTCGAGGTTTTGCACGAAACCCGTTCCCTGCACGCGCTCGTGCACGTAACGCAGTGCCGCAAAGTCCTCGATGGCAAAGCCGACGCCATCGAACAAGGTCACCTGTCCGGCGCGGGTCCGGCCCGGAGCACGTCCAGCGATCACTTGCCAGAGTTCTGTCACCGGATGATCTGCAGCCAATTGCTGGATCTCGCCTTCGACGCGGGTCTGCGGCGCGTACTCGACGAAGATGTCCGAACGCAGCAATATATCGCGGTGCAACTCGGTCTTTCCCGGGCAATCGCCTCCGATCGCATTGATGTGAACGCCGGTGCCGACCATGTTGTCGGTAAGGATTGTCGCGTACTGCTTGTCGGCGGTGCAAGTCGTTATGATCTGCGCGCCCTCGATCGCCTCCTGCGGAGAGCGACATGAGGTCACCTTCAGCCCTGTGGCCGCGAGGTTCGCCGCGCACTTGCGCGTGGCAGCGGGGTCGATGTCATGCAGCCGCACATGGTCGACGCCACACAATGCACGAAAGGCAAGGGCTTGGAACTCGGACTGCGCTCCATTGCCGATCATTGCCATGGTGCATGCGCCCGGCGGAGCCAGATGCCGCGCGGCAAGCGCTGACGTTGCGGCGGTTCGCAGCGCCGTTAGGATGGTCATTTCAGACAGGAGCAGTGGATAGCCCGTCGCGACATCTGCAAGAACGCCAAAAGCAGTGACGGTTTGCAGGCCTGCCTGCATGTTCTTCGGATGCCCGTTGACATACTTGAAGCCATAATGGGCACCATCCGATGTAGGCATCAGTTCGATCACGCCAACGGCAGAGTGGCTGGCAACGCGTGGTGTCTTGTCGAAATGTTCCCAACGCAAGAAGTCGGCCTCGATCTCGCCAGCAAGTTCGACCAGCACGCGCTCCAGGCCAACATGCAGCACGAAGCGCATCATGTTTTCGACGCTGATGAAGGGCACAAGGGCCAGGTGCGACGGTGCCGGCATCAACCTAGCTCGCACCCTGTGTGGGCCGGTCGAACACCTTTCGCCCCATGAGGCTGCCCACGAGGTCGACCATCAGACGCGCCGTGCGGCCACGTTCATCCAGAAAGGGGTTGAGCTCGGCCAGGTCCAGCGAGGTGACCAGATTCTGTTCGTGCAGAAGTTCCATCACCAGGTGCGCTTCACGAAACGTGATGCCGCCCGGAACTGTTGTCCCAACGCCGGGCGCAATCGACGGATCAAGGAAGTCAACGTCCAGCGATACATGCAGCAAGCCCTTTTCATGCTCGACTTTTTGCAGGAACGCCCGGAGCGGTGCAACGATGCCCCGCTCATCCAGCACGCGCATGTCATTCACATGATACGCCCGGTTGCGCAACGCAGCCTGCTCTGCCGGATCGATCGATCGCAAGCCGAACAGACAGATATTCTGTTCGGGGACAGGGTAGGGGAAGGGCGGAAAGCCATCGAAGCCGGGACGCCCGGCAATATAGCCAACCGGCATGCCGTGGAAATTGCCGGAGGCAGAACTCTGCGGCGTATGAATGTCCGAGTGCGCATCCAACCACAGCACGAACAGCTTGCGTCCCGCTTGATGGGCCTGGGTGGCGATGCCAGAGACCGTTCCCATGGACATGGCATGGTCGCCCCCCATGAAGATGGGAAAGGCGCCCGTAGCGAGCGCTCTCTGTGCAGTTCCAGCAAGAACGTGCGTCCAGCCCACCGTTTCGGCCCGGGCATGAAGGCTGCAATCCGCTTCCGTATCACCTTTTGCGCAGGCGGGCTGCGGCGCAACATCACCCCAATCCTCGACGCTATGGCCCAGGTCGCGCAATGTGCTCGCAAGGCCAGCCACCCGGTAGGCCGCCGGTCCCATGAGGCAGCCTTGGGTTCGCTGGCCGGAATCCACCGGCGCGCCGATCAGGATGCAGTGCCTGGACAAGATCGACCTCCCGAAGTATGCGGCCCGTTCCATAGCGGAACATTGTAAACAAAACCAAGCGAAACCGGAGGCGGAACGGCTCCACCAAAGGGGATTAACCCGCTGTTCACCAGTACTGAATTGTCAAAAGTTACATAAAGAAGAGCTTCACCCTGATCGGTTCTTATGTCGCGTCGAGAGCGCACAGAGGACCAGCCCATGCTTCGGGACAAATCCGGCAACGTCGCCATCATCTTCGCCCTCAGCCTGTTGCCATTGATGCTGGCCGTTGGCATGGCCGTCGATGTCACGAACATGCTCAGCACGAAGTCCCAGATGCAGGAGGCACTTGATGCCGCGGCGCTTGCAGCACTCGCCGAAAGCACGCCCGCGCATATGCGCCAGCAGGTCGCCGAAAAGACTTTCCTGTCAAGTCTGCCCGAGAGCCTCCGCGAGCTTTCGCCGACCTTCAACATCACCATCGACGAGTCCGGCCCAGAGCGAAGTGCCATCGCCGCCTACAGTTTGAACATGCCGCTCGCATTCGCCGCCATCCTCGGTGTGTCCAGCATGGACATCGCAGGTCAGACGGCATCTGGTATCACGATAGGCGGCTCTATGGACATCCATCTCTGGCTCGATGCCTCAGCCTCCATGGGAGTCGCAGCGACTGAAACAGACAGAGACAACCTGAAGGCTTTGACCGGTTGCTTCTTCGCGTGCCACCTCGACGGATCCCCGTCATCGCAGGACAAGGCGCACAGCCACGGCATTACGCTTAGGATCGACTTGATGAAGAAGAACGTGCTGGCCTTGATGGAATCCATCAAGGACGTCCAGATACCGGGACAGGTCGTCCGTTACTCCATATCGGCACTGGCCTCGAGCTTCCAGACACGGCGCGCCATGAGCGACGACTACGAAGCCACGCACGCGGCAGTCACCAATTTTGCCCTGAGCGGCAGTGCCGCCTCGAACCTCACACCAACACTTGCCACGGCCAAGGGAACCTTGCCGTCTGAAAACGGTGATGGCACACCTGACCGCCCTCGACAGTTCGTGGTGTTGGTCACGGACGGCATGCAGTTTAACTGGCACAGCATAAGTCCTGGCCCCATAAGCAACGCCAGCTGCGAGAACATCAAGGCGCGCGGCATACCAATGGCTGTGATTCAGCTGCGCTATGTGCCCGACCCAGGAAACGTCCATTTCGAGCATTGGGTCGCACCCCATTTCAACCAGCTTGGCCCGGCACTTCAGGCCTGCGCCTCTCCGGGAATGTTTTATTCGGCCGATACGCCCGCACAGATTCAGGAGGCCTTCGCCGACCTGGCCGTGCGCATTCGTGGCGCCCTGCGCTTGATGAATTGATTTAGATTTTGGCCCCCGGGGGCAACCCGAATTAACCTCATATTCAAGATAGCGGGTTGCACCAACACATTATTCACTCTGGGCGTCTCATATTAGCGAGCACCTTAACAAAGGTTGAACCGCATGGTCCGAGACGAGCGCGGCAACGTGGCAATCACGTTCGCCTTGAGCCTCATACCCCTGATCCTCGCCATCGGTATGGCGGTCGATGTGACGGGTGTCATTGCGACGCGCAGTCAGTTTCAGCAGGCGCTCGATGCAGCCACCCTGGCAGCCTTGGCCGAGTCCACGCCAGACGACAAGCGCAGCAAAGTAGCTGACGTTGCCTTCAAGGCCAGCCTCCCGCCGGAACTGTCTGCGATGTCCCCGAAATTCACCATCGACATCACCAGCAACAAGGCTTCGAGGTCGGCGGTCGCAAGCTTCACCGCCTCAGCGCCGCTTGCGTTTGCGGGCATCCTCGGCTTGGATGCTCTGGACATCGGCGGAACCACGACGGCGGGGATCGAAGTCGGCGGCTCAATGGACATTTCGTTATGGTTGGATGCCTCCGCCTCGATGGGCGTGGCCGCAACCGAAGCCGGGAGGGATAAACTCCGGTCGATGGTCGGGTGCGCCTTTGCTTGCCACATGGGCGGCAAGCCCACATCGATGGACAAGGCGCATGCCGCAGGCGTGAAGCTCAGGATTGACCTGATGCGCGAGAACATCCTCATGCTGATGGCCAAGATCAAGGAAGTCCAACTGGAAGAGCAGGTGGTTCGCTACAGCCTTGCAGGCCTGAGCCGCAGCTTCGAGCCGCGCCTCGATCTGACCGCGAATTACACCGAGGCCTACGAGGCAGTGAAAAATTTCAAGTTGAGCGGAACAGTCCACAACAGCTTCAACAGCGCGTCGCGCCTGAGCCCTGCGCTGGACGAAGGCAAGGCAGTCCTGCCCGCACAGAATGGCGACGGCACCAAGGAGCGCCCGAGGAATTTCGTTGTCATTGTCAGCGATGGCATGCAGTTCGACTGGAACAGGATCGGTTCGGGCCCGATCAGCAATGCGGCCTGCGAGAACATCAAAAGCCGCGGCATCAGCGTTGCCGTGATCCAGTTGCGCTATGTGGAACTGAAAGGCGACGGGGCGTTCGAGCACTATGTTCGACCACACTTCCACAAGCTGGGGCCGGCGCTTCAGGCCTGCGCATCGCCCGGCATGTTCTATTCAGCCGATACGCCGGACCAGATCCAGAAAGCCTTTGCCGACCTCGCCATTAGAATTCGCGGCGCGCTGCGGCTCATGAACTAATTACGGTGACAGTGCACTCATCTCCCCGCTCACCTGCACCCGCAGTTGGCGCCAGAGAGGTGGGGTGATAGGCGCACTGTCACCGAAACAGCTTTATCACTTCATCCGGGCATAGCTCCCGGGTGCTTCCTCGATTACTTTCAGCTTCCCCTTGCCAGGTTTACGGGCGGGCACCATGTCCCCCGACCGCTCGGAAAGCCAGGCATCCCAGTGCGACCACCACGAGCCCGGAACCTCGGTTGCCCCGGCAATCCACTCCTCGACGGAATCGGGCAGGTCAGCATTGACCCAGTGCTGGTATTTCTTGGCATCCGGATGGTTGATGACGCCTGCAATATGCCCTGACCCTGCCATCATGAAGGTGATGGGTCCCTTGAAGAGTTTCGTCGTCTTGTAGACCGAGCGATACGGCGCAATATGATCCTCACGCGACGATTGCAGGTAGATCGGGATCGTTACCTTCGACAGGTCAAGCGTCTCGCCACCGAGAACCATGCGCCCGCGCGCAAGGTTGTTGTCACGATAGCATTCGCGCAGATAGAACAGGTGCATCTGGATCGGCATGCGCGTGGCGTCCGAGTTCCAGTAGAGAAGGTCGAAGCGCATGGGATCGCGCCCGAGCAGGTAATTGTTGACGACGAAGCTCCAGATCAAGTCGTTCGAGCGCAGCATGTTGAACGTGGTCGCCATCTTGGCGCCGTCCAGATAGCCACCTTCAGCCTTCATCATTTCTTCCATCGCCGACAGCTGGGCATCGTCGATGAACACCTGAAGGTCGCCAGCTTCCGAGAAATCCGCCTGCGCCGCAAAGAAAGTTGCTGACTTGATGCGGTTATCACCCTTGGCAGCCATGTAAGCCAAGGTTGCGGAAAGCAATGTGCCGCCGATGCAATAGCCGATCGCATTGACTTCTTTTTCACCGGTGGCCTTCTCGATCGCGTCGAGCGCGCCGAAGATGCCCTCGCGCATGTAATCCTCGAACGTCTTTTGTGCGAGGCGTGCGTCGGGATTGACCCATGAAGCCACGAACACGGTATAGCCGCGAGCGGTGGCCCACTTCACGAACGAGTTCTTCTCGCCAAGGTCAAGGATGTAGTACTTGTTGATCCACGGAGGGAAGATCACCAAGGGGCGCCGGTACTGCTGCTCTGTCGTGGGTTCATACTGGATCAGCTGCATCAGATCGTTCTGGAACACGATCTTGCCGGGCGTCAGGGCAAGGTTTCGACCAACCTCGAAATAGTCCATGTCCGTCTGCGTGATGGCAAGCTGCCCCTTGCCGCGCTCAAGATCGCGCAGCAGATTGTCCAGACCCTTGACCAGGTTTTCGCCATTGCTCTCCATCGTCACCCGCATCACTTCCGGGTTCGTGAACAGGAAGTTTGACGGGCTAAGCGCATCTGCAAACTGCTTGGTGTAGAAGTCCACGCGCTTGCGTGTCTTCTCGTCCAGGCCTTGCACATCGCCCATGGTCGACAGCAACCAGCGCGCTGACAGCAGATACGACTGTTTAATGAAGTCGAAGACCTGGTTTTCGGACCAGTCCCGATCCTTGAAGCGTTTGTCGCCGGGCGCAGGCTCGATGATGGGCTGAGGGTCCTCGCCCAGCATGCGCCTTGCAGTGTGATGCCAGAGGTTCAGGTAGTCTTGCCAGAGCTTGAAATTGGCTTCGACGAAATGGCCTGGGTTGCGCATGGCTTGGCTGAGAAAGTCGACGAAAGTTTGCCCGAGGTTCAACGGATCCGCCGAGCCACCCTTGGGCGGGTTCTTGGCCTGCGCCTTGAGGAACTCGGTCACCAACCGCTGGCTCTGAATGGCGACCTTGACCATGTTTCGCGAGAACGCTGCTGGATCTGTGACATGGAACGAGGTCTTCTGGGTCCTGTCCTGCATCCTTTGCTCCGTTACGTCGTTATGTCTTGGTTGCGCGCTCTGGCCGGTGTTGCCGCGAGAGGCTGTCCCAGCTTGCTATCAGAATCTCAAGCCATACCTTGCAGTTTTACGCGTTTGCATATGCAATATTAAAGGTGGAGTTTCAGTTCGCTTTGGCGCAAAATTGATTTGACGCATTGCACAGGCGCAAGGGTTGCCCTGGTGCCACAGATGACGGAGTTGAAGCCAGATGAAACGACAAGCAGTCAGATATATGCCCCTCGCCGTTTCGTTAGGCTTGCTTGCAGGCTGTTCGACCATGCCCGAATGGACAAAGCCATCGACATGGGTTGATGGCGTAACGGATGCAGGCAAACCAGCCGAGGCAACGCCCGCCAAACCCGCAGAGACCCAAGTCGCAGCACCCGCGCAGGCGGCACCCGCTGGGTCCAGCGATGTTTTCGACCCGCTGGCCGAAATCGAGCCAACGGCCCGCATTCAGAAAGCGGATTCACCGACCGCGTTCCCCGCGATCGCAGCCCAGCCGGCTGCCCGCGAACTGACCACCACCGAATCGCAGCGCCGTGAAATCCGCGACGCCCTTGTTGCAGATAGGGACAACGCCCAGCACTCCGCTGAAGAGTTGCGTGGTGGAGCAGCCCCGCCGGCGGCCCCGCCCGCGCCCAAGGCACCTGCCGCCAAGTCAGACCAGGCGCCGGCCAATCCGGGCAGGTCAGAGTAGTCGCAAAACCCACCTTCGCGAAGAGCGGACTTGCCGTGACCAACGAGTTCCTGCGTATCAAGCGCCTGCCGCCTTATGTGTTCGAAGAGGTCAACCGCCTCAAGGCCAAGGCGCGCGCGGCAGGCGAGGACATCATCGACTTCGGCATGGGCAATCCTGACATGCCGACGCCCCGCCACATCGTCGACAAGCTTGTTGAAACGGTCGCCAACCCCAGGACCAATCGGTACTCGTCCTCGCGTGGCATTCCGGGCCTGCGCAAGGCGATGGCCGCGTATTATGACCGGCGTTTCGGGGTGAAGATCGATCCCGATCGCGAGGTCATTGCCACGCTGGGCTCGAAGGAAGGCTTCGCCAATCTCGCCCAGGCCATGACGGCTCCCGGGGACACAATCCTGGTGCCCAATCCATCGTACCCGATACACGCCTTTGGCTTCATCCTCGCCGGCGCATCGATCCGCCATGTCGAGGCCTCGAGCCCTGAGCAGTTTCTCCGTGGCATGGAGCGCGCCGTACGGCATGCCGTACCGCCGCCGACTGCTGTGGTCGTGAGTTACCCCTCCAACCCGACCGCGCAGGTCGTCGGCCTCGACTTCTACGCCGATGTTGTGAAGTTCGCGAAGGCCAAGGGCCTCTGGATCCTCTCCGATCTGGCCTATGCCGAGATCTATTTCGGCGATACGCCGCCACCCTCGATGCTGCAGGTGCCGGGCGCGAAGGATGTGGTGGTCGAATTCAATTCGCTGTCCAAGACCTATGCGATGCCGGGCTGGCGGATGGGGTTTGCTGCCGGCAACGAGCGGTTGATCCACGCGCTCGGCCGTATCAAGTCGTATCTCGACTATGGTGCCTTCACGCCGATCCAGGTAGCCGCCACGGCCGCACTGAACGGCCCGCAGGACTGCGTTGACGAGATGCGGGCGATCTATCGCGCGCGGCGCGATGTCCTGGTCGACGGTTTCGCACGCGCCGGTTGGGACGTCCCCCCGCCAGACGCCTCCATGTTTGCCTGGGCTCCGATCCCCGAGCCATTCCGCCACTTGGGTTCGCTTGAATTCTCGAAACTTCTGCTCGAGCACGCCAACGTCGCCGTTGCGCCGGGCATCGGTTTCGGCGAATACGGGGACACCCATGTGAGAATCGCCCTCGTCGAGAACGAGCACCGCATCAGGCAGGCGGCACGCAATGTCCGCAAGTTCCTTTCCTCGCCGCCCATTGATCTGGCGGCAATCCAGAACCGCACGGCAGCACAATGAAACCACTTCGCGTAGGCATTGCCGGTCTCGGCACGGTCGGGGCCTCGGTCGCTCGCATTCTGGTCGAGCAAGGCGCGTCGCTCGCAACGCGCTGCGGCCGACCGCTGCAGCTCGCAGCAGTGTCCGCACGCCAGAAGGGCAAGGACCGCGGCTTCTCGATGGCGGGTGTAGCCTGGTTTGATGATCCCGTTGACATGGCATCCATGGCCCCGATCGATCTCTATGTCGAATTGATGGGCGGCGAGGGCGGGGCGGCCAAGGCTTCGGTCGAGGCTGCAATCGCACGGGGCGTTCCGGTTGTGACCGCCAACAAGGCCTTGCTGGCGCATCACGGTGCTGCCCTGGCGATGGCCGCAGAGAAAAGCAATCTCGCACTGAACTTCGAGGCTGCCGTCGCCGGCGGCATTCCCATCATAAAGGCCCTGCGCGAAGGTCTCGGCGCCAACCGAATTTCACGCGTCTATGGCATCCTGAATGGAACATGCAACTACATCCTGACCACGATGGAGGCGACGGGACGAAGCTTTGCCGACGTGCTGGCCGAAGCCCAGAAGCTTGGCTATGCCGAGGCCGATCCGACCTTCGACATTGGCGGCATGGACACGGCACACAAGCTGTCCCTTCTCGCAGCCGTAGCTTTCGGAAACGCACCCGCCCTTGACGGGATCCATGTCGAGGGCATTGAGCGCATCACGCCCGACGACATCGCATTCGCCGATGAGTTCGGCTACCGTATCAAATTGCTCGGGCTTGCAACGCGCAGCGACCGAGGCGTCACCCAGCGCGTACATCCGGCAATGGTGCCCCACGGCACGCCGCTGGCCGACGTCGATGGTGTGTTCAACGCTGTCGTCGCGGAAGGCGACCTTGTGGGAAAGTCCGTGTACGAGGGGCGCGGCGCAGGGGCCGGGCCCACGGCCTCGGCCGTCATGGCAGATATTCTCGACATCGCACGCGGTGTGCGCTTACCCGCCTTCGGCGCACCCGCCGCCGCGCTGCAGCGGCCCGAAATCGTACCCCTCGCAAGCCACGTTGGGGCTTGCTACCTCAGGTTCACGGTCATCGACCGGCCGGGCGTCATCGCCGTGCTGTCCCGTTGCCTGGCGGACCAGGCGATATCCATCGAATCCATGTTGCAGCGCAGCAGGGCGCCCGGCGAAGCCGTCCCCGTTGTCATGATCACGCATGAAGCGAGGGAAGACGCCATGGTCAAGGCGCTGGCGGCCATTGTGTCGACCGGGACGGTCATGGAACAACCCTGTATGGTCCGCATAGAACGCTTCTGAGGGAATCATGACTGACATAACGACGTCCGACGGCCTTGAACGCATCCTGACGCTGGAACTGGCCCGCGTCACCGAGGCCGCGGCCATTGCCTCCTATGATCAGGTCGGGCGAGGCAACGAACACAACGCCGACCAAGCCGCCGTCGACGCGATGCGCCGCGCGCTGAACCAGTGCAATTTCGACGGCACCGTCGTCATCGGCGAGGGTGAACGCGACGAAGCCCCCATGCTCTACATTGGCGAGAAGGTCGGCACCGGCAAGGGCCCGAAGGTCGACATCGCGCTCGATCCCCTGGAAGGTACCACGCTCACGGCCAAGGCGATGGCCAATGCCCTCGCCGTCGTCGCCGTGGCCGAAGGCGGAAGCCTGTTGCACGCGCCTGACACATACATGGACAAGATCGCCATCGGCGGCGGCTATCCCGAGGGCATCGTCGACCTGGACGCAGACCCGCGCGACAACATTCTCGCACTCGCACGCGCCAAGGGCGTGAGCCCGCAAGAGATAAAGGCCTGTATTCTCGATCGTCCACGTCACGCCGAGATCATCGCCAAGGTCCGCGAGGCAGGCGCTGCCGTTGCATTGATCTCGGACGGCGATATCGCGGGCGTGATCCACACCAGCGATCCGGAAACCGGCATCGACATCTACATGGGCCAGGGCGGCGCGCCGGAAGGCGTTCTGGCTGCGGCAGCCCTTCGTTGCGTGGGTGGACAGATCCAGGGACGCCTCGTATTCCGCAACGATGACGAGCGCGCGCGGGCTGCGCGCATTGGCATCAAGGATTTCAAACGAAAGTACAACACGCTCGATCTTGCGTCAGGCGACGTCATGTTCGCGGCGACTGGCGTGACCGACGGCACGATGCTGCGTGGCATTCATCGTGCCGGCCGCTTCATGACCAGCGAGACCGTCGTGATGCGCTCGAAGACGGGCACAGTCCGCTGGATCCGCGCACGCCACGTGATCAAGGATCGCTGAGCGCATGAAGCCGCAAGCCGCGGCCGGCACGCTGGGGATGGAAACGGTCCTGGGCGTGTCACGCTCGGCACTGGGCCGGCGATGGGTCGAGCGCCCTGCCGATCCCTCCGAGGTCATGCGCATCTCCCAAGCCCTGGGCGCACCGGAAATCATTGCCCGCCTGTTGCACGCGCGCGGCGTTGCGGCGACGGATGCTGGACGCTTCCTTAATCCCTCCTTGAAGTCCGACCTTCCGGATCCCAGCGTCATCAGGGACATGGATCTGGCTGTCGACCGGCTGGCCGCCGCCATCGTGGCAGGCGAAGGGATCGCGATCTTCGGCGACTATGACGTCGATGGTGCCACGTCGTCTGCATTGCTGGCGCGCTATCTCTCAGCCGTTGGAGCGCAGCCAACAGTCTACATCCCTGATCGCATGACAGAGGGCTATGGTCCCAACCCGCAGGCGATGCAGCGCCTCGCGACCAATGGCGCCCGGGTTATCGTGACGGTCGACTGCGGCACGCAAGCCCATGAGGCCCTCGCAGCCGCGGCGGGGGCAGGTGCCGACGTCATCATCTGCGACCACCATCTGCCTGCCGAGACCCTGCCGCTGGCCTGCGCGATCGTGAACCCGAACCGGCACGATGACACCTCGGGCCTCGGGCAGCTGGCCGCGATAGGCGTGACCTTCATGCTCTGTGTCGCACTCAACCGCGAACTTCGGCTGCGTGGCTTCTTCGAAACCCGCGCCATGCCGGACCTGCGCCGTTGGCTGGGCATCGTGGCCCTGGGAACAGTGGCCGATGTCGTCCCCCTGACAGGATTGAATCGCGCCTTCGTCACCCGCGGTCTGGAACAGCTGCGCAGTGGCGCCGTTCCTGGCCTTGAAGTTCTTGCCGAAGTCGGTCGCCTCAATGGCGCGATCGAGCCCTACCATCTGGGCTTCGTTCTGGGCCCGCGCGTGAACGCAGGCGGCCGTGTCGGGCGCTGTGACCTGGGCTCGCGCCTGCTCACGACCGACGACCGCGATGAAGCGCTGGCGATAGCACGTGAACTCGATGCCCTGAACCAGGAGCGACGCTTCATCGAACAGGCGATCCAGCTCGAGGCCTTCGCCCGCGTTGAGGCAGACCCGATGCTGCGCGCAAGCCCAGTCATCGTCGTACACGGCGAAGGCTGGCATCCCGGCGTGATCGGCATCGTGGCCTCGCGGCTGAAGGACAAATACGCCAAGCCCAGCATCGTGATTGCAGTGAACGATGGCGTCGGCAAGGGATCTGGGCGCTCGATCACCGGCGTTGATCTCGGAACCGCTATTGTCGGCGCTCGAGAACTGGGCCTGCTGATCAATGGCGGAGGTCACGCCATGGCCGCCGGACTGACCGTTGATCCGGTCAGGATTGAGGACCTGCGCGCCTTCCTGTCCGAACGGTTGGCTGCCGCGTGCGCGGCATCGACCGAGGGAAGGGAGCTTGTCATCGATGGTGCGGTATCCGCAGGCGGCGCCACGGAAGCCTTCTGCGACCTTGTCGCCCGCTGCGGGCCCTATGGGGCAGGCAATGCCGAGCCGGTCTTTGCCCTGCCGTTCCTCGCCGTCGCTTGGACGTCGATCGTGGGCGAGCAGCATGTCCGCTGTACTCTGCAGTCACAGGACGGCGCGCGCCTGGGTGCGATTGCCTTCAAGTGCGTTGAAACCGAGTTGGGCGCGCTGTTGCTGAAACACGCTGGCCGCCGCCTTCATGTCGCGGCGACGCTGAAAGTCGATGAATGGCAAGGCAAGCGGCGGGTTCAGGCCGTCATCCGCGACGCCGCATTGGCAGTTTGAACGCAAAAAAAGACCCCGCGGTGGCGAGGTCAGTCAGAGGGTTCTGTAGAGGAACCTCTCTCCGCCGTGTTGGAGCGGAGAGAGGCAGTCTGCACGTTCTTAGAACGTGAACATCATGCGGCCTTGGATCACGTCGAAATCGGCATCGAGGCTGGCGCCGGCAGAATTCAGACGCTCGATCTCGACCATGTTGTACTCAGCCATCATCTTCAGGTTCGAGTTCATGTACCACGTCACGCCAAGGATCGTGTGGGTGGATTCACCGCCACGCACGCCACCTGCCGGGGTCGCTGCACCAGCCGCACCCTCGTTCCAGTTCAAATCCATGGTGCTGTAGCGACCATGGAGCGACCATGCGCCGATGCCGCCACCAAGAGACCAAGGCGAAGACACGGACGGACCGCGGAACACGGCGACGTTGTTGTTCGTGGCCGCAGCGGCGTAACGCTTGTTCTCGCCGGTGATGATCCACTCACCCTCAACGTACCAGCCGGAGAACTCCGGATCCGCTGAGCTGTTCACGCGGTCGAGGTCGAACTTGTACCATTCACCAGCCAGGTAGAGGTTTTGCCAGTTGGCACCGAACTCGAAGCCATAGGCCATCGCCCCCTGATCGGGTTCCAGCGCGATGCTGCCTGTGTCGATGAACCGCTCGCCCGTGACGCGGATTTCCGGACGCTCACGGATGCGCATATTGCGGCTCGAACCGGGAGCAGCACCTGCACCCGACTGCAGCTGCGCAGCGCTCATGCCGATCTGAGCATTCGAAGTGCCGTCCGAGAAGAAGCGATAGGCCATGCGACCCAGCACCTGTGTGCCTTCGTCGCGGTCGCCAGCTGTACCATTGGTGGCCACGCGGTCACCGGTCAACGCTGCCGAAATGACAAAGTTATCTTCCGGATACAGAAGGCCCGTCTTCTGATAGGTGGCTTCGATACCCTTGCGAGCACTGTCGCCACCGAAGTTGCCAACGAGGGTCGTGATGACCTGCGGACGCTCCATCGTCGTCAAGTCCGACGAAGATGTAGCATCATACATGGTCACGATCGGCTGGATGGCACCGGCATGCACGCGCAGCCCGGGAATGCCCGTGTAACCGACGCGCGCGATATTCACGATACCAGCGCCTTCCTGATCCGAACCGCCGAAATCGAAGCGCAGTTCGTAGATGAAGTCGCGGAAGAACTTGCCTTCAATGCCGAAGCGCACGCGACGGAACACGCCGCCGCTGCCGAGATCGCACTGCGAATTTGTTGCCGCACAAGAGCCCACCGCACCGTAGCCGGCGCCAAAATCGTTCTGGTCCTGCATGAACGAGGCAAGATCCAGCTGGAAGCGGCCACGGAAGGCCAGTTCGAAGCGACCATCGCCCGAACGGACCGACGGACGGCCTTCGTTGAACGACCACTGGACCGCGTTCTGCGTGTCCTCGATCTGCTTCAGGCGCGAGCTCGTCGCGATCGCAGCATCTTCAGCTTCGGCCTTCGCGGCTGCCGCTTCCTGCTCCAGCTTCTCAAGGCGGGCCTTCAGGTCCGCGATTTCGGAAGCGCGCTGGTCGTGGCTCGAACGACCGGCAACCGCCGGCGCTGCCACAACGCTCATCGCCACGAGCGCCGTGGTCGCGAGCCAAATGGTCTTCTTCATGATAGATCCCCCAATGAAAGGTCGTCGGTTAACTCGAAAATTGGCAGCAATGCGCCAGAAATGGTGTGACAGGCACTGCCGCCTTTCACGGGGGGGAGTTTCCCGTCGGGCCATGACAGAACCATGACACTTGGATGAAGAGTTGCCCCGAAGCGCAGCAAGACGCACCCTCTGTTGCACAGGGGAAACGGTCCTGCGTGTGGACAAAACAAATGTGTCGCAGTTATCGCCAAAAGGCTGAAGCACGGAAAATTGACTCGCCCGGAAGGGGAAAGGGATTTTTGCCGCCTCATCAAGTGCCTACGATGTTCGGAAATTACTCCGAGGACCGACCATCGCCATGACCAATCCTTCCGCCGGCGGGCGCTTTGCCCTCGCCATTCCCGTCTTCATTGCCAACGCGTTCCTGCTTGTCACGCTGGCCGCAACGGCGCTGGGCGTCATCGATGGACTTCTGTTCCAGTCGTCGATGGAAGGCACATTGTTCGCCCTTCGCACCCAGCTCTCTGGCCTGTCCCTGATCTTGGGGTTCATTGTTTTGGCCTTGCTGATCCTGGTGCCACATCTGCCGAAGCTGACACTGCTGCCCGCCGTACTGGTCATGATCTGGCAGATGGCCGGCGCACCGGGTGTGAGTTGGTCAATGACAGATCCCTCGACAATGTTGCCGATCGAGGCGATCGCGCTTGTCTCGGTTATCCTTGGCTTCGTCATGAACAGGCTGAGCTATGGGACCTTCCTGATCAGGACAGCCGACCTGCCAGTCTACGAGCGTCTGGTGGTCAGGACACTCATCGCTGCGCCCATCGC
>CAZABH010000036.1:25603-31885 GCA_964483585.1 uncultured Flavobacteriaceae bacterium | reverse complement strand
GGGGCGTATGGGCAATCACATTGGAGATGTTCTGCAATTTTTCATTGCCATTCCGCCCGCGATAGCGGGGGAAGGTGCACCGGCGCGCCAGCGCCGGGGCGGATGGGGGACTGCGGCAGGCTTTTTGGGCTTGCCTTATTTCCGACAAGGTCCGTATTGTAAGCTTGTCACTAGCGGGGAGTTTTGCCCGAAAATGGGGGTGTCATGCGTTTTCGAGGATTGTGTTCCGTCGTAGCGGCCTGCGTCATGGGGCTCAGCTTTGCCATCTCTGAGGCACGCGCGGCGTCTGGGTGGCCGACGGAGGAGGGCGTGCCGGTCAGGCAGTGGTACATGCGCACCACGGACGCGGATGGTGCCAAGGTCCAGCATTACATTGCGGAGTACGGTACCGAGGCAAAGCCCGGTAACACCGTGATCGTCCTGCACGGTGGCTGGGGGGCCGAGCACAGCTATCTCGTTCCCGCCATCAGGCCGCTCGCAGATACCTACAGGTTCGTGCTCTACGACCAGCGCGGCTCGCTCCGCACACCGGTGAACCCGCCCGCGAAGATCAGCTATACGGCGCTGGTCGAGGACCTGGAACAACTGCGCCAGCGACTTGGCCTCGAGAAGATAACGCTGATGGCACACTCGATGGGCAATCACCTTGCCTATGGCTACCTGCGCGCGCACCCGGAGCGTGTTGCGGGATTGATCCTCGTCGGGGCCGTGACGCCGGCCGCATTTGGCGATGAACGGCCAACGTTTCTTGATGACGTCTGGCCCGACTTCGCCGAGACTGACGCCGTGGCAAACGCCGAGCGACTGAAGACATTCGAGCGCGACTGGCAGCGCCGGTTCGGACAGATTGCGGTGGCTGAAGGATTGCTGCCCGCGGATTGGACCACTCGACACGGGTTCGAATCCGACCGCGAACTTGCTCGTCGCTACTCCTGGACGGATCGCGATCGAACCATGGCATGGCGCATCACCTTTACCGCGGTGAACACCTACAGCGGTCGCAACTGGCGACACATGCTAGGTGGAATGGTCTACTACAACGAAGATGTGGCGGGCGCCGTGCTGAACGACCCCGAATACGGCAAGGCCATCAAGGAAGTCTGGCCGGCGCTCAAGGCATTTCGGGGCCCTGTGCGCGTCATCATCGGCACACACGACTACGTGGATTTGGGCCCCACGTTCTGGCCGAAGCTGGTCACGAAGATCCCGAACGCGCGGCTCGACACGATCCGCAATGCGGGACATTCGATCTGGATGGACGAGCCTGCAGCGTTCGCGCAGTCGCTGCGCACGGCGCTGGAGGAGACGGCGGTGCGGTCCAAGAGCAACTGATTTCGGTGACAGTGCAGTTCTTGACCGCTCTTTGTCTCGCGACGTCATTGTCCGCGAAGGCAGACCACCTACGTCCTCTTCTTCGGTGAGCCGTTGCAAAGACGTGGGTGGTTCGCCTGCGCGAACCATGACCGTGTTTGTTGTGAGGATGGGGCCCTTTTGGAAAATCATGCTCAAAAGCGTCGCAGGGGGTTGCGATTTGTCGAGGTAGTTCCTATATTGTTCCTGCATTCGATTTCGGGCCTGACCCCGCTCCCAGAGGCCTCGCGGGTGGCGGCCCTGTCCGATTGGATGCAAGGAATGTTCGTCTCACGATGATGCCTCGCAGTCCATCTGCAGGCTGGTCCTGGAGCAACAATGCATACCCCCCAGTCCCACCTAACCCACAGACTTCAGGCCAGCCTGCAGTTCGAAGAAGCGAAAGGTCAGACTTTCAGGAAAAAGACAGAAGGTTCAGGAAACCAGCGGCGGTGACAGGACCGCGGCGCAGGTCGTGATCACCGTCTTCATTCCGCGCAGCAGTTGCTCCTCGTCGAGTGTGCCGCCGTGGACGATGTCCTTGCCGGCGGCGCTGAGGCGGTCGATCTGGCTTTTCAGATAGGGCACATGGATGAAGCCTGACTGCCGGACGCCGGTTTCGTTGGCGGTATGGAGCAGGCGGTAGAACAGCATGTTGCACAGATAGTCACCCGCGTCTTGCGAGTGGACGATGGGGATGCGTGCGTCCTGCAGCGCGGTCTCGATGGCCGAGAGCGGCAGGGCCGTTGGCCTGGTCGCCGGCCCATCAGCCTCCACCTGCCGGTTGGATGCGCGGTTGCCGGCGAAATCCGGGCGTTTCACGTCCACGGTGTTGCGCGCGGTCGACTCGAGCGTGATGCCGGTCGTCTTGGCACTGAGCCCGAAGGCGATGACGGAGACAGGCCGCAGGCGACCAATGAGCGGCAAGGCGTGTCCCTCCCACATGTCGAAGGTCACGGGGAGCACCGTCGTCTCAAGTCTCGCACCGGCTGGCTGCCAGCGCGTGCGCGCAAGCTCGCCGATCGCCCAGGCGGTCGGGTTTTCCGGCGCGCCGGGGAAGATGTCGAAGCCCGTCGCAAGAATGATGGGCGTGTCCATCGGTGGCTCTAGGGTGTCACGATGGGGAAATTCTGCTCGAGTGGGTCGATCAGTCCGACCAGCGTGTCATAGGTGCCGGCCTTTCCTGTCTCGCGGATGGCACCGGTGGCCTTTTTGACGGCCAGAGGCACGCCGCCGAGCATGGTCTCCAGCATGTCCATGCGCTTCATGCGCACGGTCGCGTCGGCTTGCGGGTCCTCGAGTTGCTCGTGGATCATGACGCCGTTCTGCACCGTAATCAGGTGGGTCTCGTTCGTGTCGGTCAGCACGAGGTTCAAGCGGAACGACATCCCCTCGGCCTTCTGCGCGTTGAAGCGTACGGCGGCAAAGTCGAGCAGCATCGGGGTCGTGGTTGCGCGGACCAGGGACAGGCTCATGCGCGTCAGGCCGAAATCGACCACGCCATGCCGTAGTTCCTGCGCGCCTGTCAGGTAGATGTTGCGCCATGTGCCGGCCTCGGTGCGGAAGCCCAGTTCGGTGTAGACGTCGGCGAGAAGGTTCCGGGCTTTCTTGTTGCCGGCGTCAGCGAACACGACGTGGTTCAGGAGCATCGAGGCCCAGCGATACTCGCCGGCCTTGGCGGCTGCCTCGGCCCGTGCAATGACGGCGTCGGCGCCGCCCATGGCCTCGACATATTGGGTGCCAGCGGCGACCGGCGGCAGCGGATTGAGGTTGACGGGGTTCGCGTCATACCAGCCCATATAGCGCTGGTAGATGGCCTTCGAGTTATGACTCATCGTGCCGTAATAGCCGCGATTGTACCACTCGCGGGCCAGCACCGGCGGCAGTTCAAGCTGCTCGGCGATTTCCTTCGGGGTCAGGCCGTTGTTCATCAACTTGACGGTCTGGTCGTGCAGGAACTTGTAGGCATCCCGGTGCTTGGACAGATAGTCGCGAATGACCTCGGTGCCAAAGCGCGGCACGCCGTGGGCGGCGAACATCAGGTCGCTGTCGTTGACGTAGAGGCGGATCGACTGCGTAAGGTAATCTGCCCAATCCTTGGCGTTGCGCACCAGCGCGCCGCGGGCTGGCAAGAGGTTGTGCATTGTGGCGTTTGCGTTCTCGGCCATGAAGAGCGCGCGCATCTGGGGCAAGTGAAAGTTCATTTCCGCCGGCGCTTCGGCGCCTGGCGTTACCTGGAAGACCATCTTCACGCCGTCGATCTCGATCACTTCGCCGGTCTTGCGGACGATGTCGGTGGGTGCGATCAGCGAAATATTTCCATTCGAAATGCCGGGGCCCAGTCCTGACGTGATCTCGCCCTCGGCGCTGCGGGGCAGGGTCGAGCCGAACTGGAAACGGGCGCGGCGGGTCATGGCGGGGCCGGCGATGACGTTCTCGGCGATGGCGTGCTCCATGAAGCCATCGGGCGCGATGATGCGCACGCGGCCGGCTTTGACGTCTTCCTCGCTCGTCACGCCGCCGACGCCGCCGAAATGGTCGCCGTGGCTGTGCGAGTAGACGACTGCCTTCACGGGCTTGTCGCCGACATGTTTCTTCACGAGGCCCAGGGCCGCACGGGCGACCTCGACGGTGGTGAGGGGGTCGACCACGATGTAGCTCTTGCCCGTATCGATGAACGATACGGTCGATACGTCGAAGCCGCGGACCTGATAGATGTTGTCGGCGATCTTGTAGAGCCCGTGCTTCGTCAGGAGTTGCGCCTGACGCCAGAGGCTGGGATTGGCGCTTGCCGGTGCGTCGCCCTTCAGGAAATCATAGGAGGCGAGGTCGAATACCACCTTGCCGCTGTCGTCGGTAATCTTCGGGTTGTCGAGCGTGGCGATGAAGCCGCGGGCTCCAAACTCGAAATCCTGCGTGTTGTCGAAGGGCAGCTCGCTACGGATGCGGTCGTGGATTTCCTTTGTCGAGGTCGAGGGCTCGGCCACGATGTCCTTGGGGATGGTCGGCGTCGGCGTGCCGAGCAGCATCGGCATCACCGAGCGGAACATGAAGGCAAAGCCAATCAGAATGACGGCTGTCACCGCCGTGCCGAGGCCGAGGCCGCGCAGGAACTGGCTTGCGAGAAGACGCTTGAGGAGTGTCATGGGCGATTGGTCCTTGAGTTGCGCGGGAGGTTAGCGCAGCCGTCTTGCCATGCAATCCTTAAGTGCCTGACTGGCGTGGCTTTTTGACCCGGGCCGGGACTTTGCCCGTTGCATCCGGTAGGAGTGGTGTCGAGGTTTCGGGCGGACATCAATGCGTGCAGATGACCATGTGATCGTGATCGGCGGTGGGCCTGCGGGGCTCATGGCGGCCGAGCGGATCAGTGCGCGCGGGGTGCCGGTTGTCGTGCACGAGCGCATGCCGAGCGTGGGGCGCAAGTTTCTCATGGCGGGCCGCGGCGGGCTGAACCTCACCCATTCCGAGGCGATCGAGGGCTTTGTCGGGCGCTATGGCGAGAAGTCCGACTGGATGCGCGGCCTCATCGGACGCTTCCCGCCAGCGGCGCTGGTCGCGTGGGCTGAGGGGCTGGGGCAGAAAACCTTCACGGGTTCGAGCGGGCGCATCTTCCCCAAGGTGATGAAGGCCTCGCCTCTGCTGCGCGCGTGGCTCAGGCGGCTGGAGGCACAGGGTGT
Source organism: uncultured Flavobacteriaceae bacterium (assembly GCA_964483585.1). Classification (GTDB taxonomy): domain Bacteria; phylum Pseudomonadota; class Alphaproteobacteria; order Micropepsales; family Micropepsaceae; genus SZUA-430. The sequence continues at coordinate 26,858 of CAZABH010000036.1, read as the reverse complement.
TTCCATCCGCACGGGCTCGGCGTGGGAGGGTTTCGAGGCCGATGGTGCATTGGTGTTTCAGGGACAGGATAGGATGCGCTCGGTCGAGCGACCGCGGTCTTGCGTGCTTGCACTGGGTGGGGCGAGCTGGCCACGGCTGGGGTCGAATGCGGCGTGGGTGCCCTGGCTCTCCGGGCGCGGCGTGAAGGTGCATGCGTTCCGCCCCTCGAATGCAGGCTTCGACGTGGCGTGGAGTGCGTTGTTCGCCGGGCGCTTTGCGGGGACACCCTTGCAGGGGGCGGCCTATCATTTCGATGGCGAGGTGGTGCGCGGGGAGAGTGTCGTGACGCAATATGGCCTTGAGGGTGGGGCGATCTATGCGCTGTCGCGGCGCCTGCGCGCGGCGATCGAGGCGGATGGCGTTGCGTTGCTTTCAATCGACCTTCGGCCGGGCATGAGCTTGGCGGAAGTCCGCCAGCGCCTGTCGCGGCCGCGGGGCGGGGACAGTGTGTCGAACCATCTGCGAAAGGCGCTGCATCTCGCGCCGGTCGGGATCAACCTCTTGCGCGAGTGCTTCGGCGCGCATCTGGCGCAGGATCCTGACGTGCTGGCCACACAGGTCAAGCATGCCGTGGTACGGCTGACCGGCATGCAGGGCCTGGCGCGCGCAATCTCGTCGGCAGGCGGGGTGGACGTGGACGAGCTTGATGATGGCCTGATGCTGCGCAAGCTGCCGGGCGTGTTCGTCGCCGGCGAGATGATCGACTGGGAGGCGCCCACGGGTGGCTATCTGCTGCAGGCTTGCTTTGCCACGGGGTTTGTGGCGGGGGAGGGGGTGCTGGCCCGCATCGGGCTCCCCTCCCGTTCAGCACCTTCGGTGAGCACGTACTCCCCTCGCTGAAGCGAGGGGAGAAAGTTTCCGCACCCGCTTTGGCGGGGGAGGTGGCAGCCGGCGCCGTCAAGGCGGCGGCTGACGGAGGGGGGACGGTTCCATAATGGGAGCTGGCGGGTTATAGAAGATTGGTATTTGCGAGAGACTTGCCATGTCGGACAGCCTTCCCGATCGCCTCTGTGCCACGCCGGACAGCCCCTTTTTCAACGAGGAACTGCTCGCGCGCGGGGTGGGGATCATGTTCAACGGCGTCGAGAAGACGAATGTCGAGGAATATTGCGTGAGCGAGGGCTGGGTTCGCCTGTCAGTCGGCAATGCGCGGGACCGCAAGGGGCAGCCGATGACGATCAAGCTCAAGGGCAAGGTCGAGCCGTTCCTGAAGCC
>CAZABH010000036.1:23428-25503 GCA_964483585.1 uncultured Flavobacteriaceae bacterium | reverse complement strand
GAGAGGTCGCGTTCGTCGCCCATGAATACGCTGGTGCTCTCAAGCATGGCCCGCAGGATGGCGGGCGCCTCGCTCTCGCGGCCCTGCCAGAGCTTCGAGCGGTAGTTGCCGTCGAACGAGACGCTTAGCCCACATGTGATCGCGGTGCGCATCGCGGCGATCGCGGCATCGGCGCAGGGTTGTCCGAGAGCGGGGGTGACACCCGAGACGTGGAACCAGCCGGCACTGGCGATCTCGCGGTCGAAGGGGATTGCTCCGGGGTGCTGCGCGAAGGTCGAACCGCTGCGGTCATAGGCCACTTCTGTTGCGCGCCGCACGGCGCCGGGGATCAGATAGAGGATGCCGAGGCGTCCGGGCTTGCGCAGGATGCTGGTCGTGTCGACGCCGTGGCGTCTGAGTTCGGTAACGCAGGCCTCGCCCACGAAGCCCTCGGGCAGGACCGTCAGCATGCGGCTTGCGTGGCCGAAGGATGAGAGCGCAACGGCGACGTTGGCCTCGGCACCCACGATCGCGGCGCGGAATTCCGGCGACTGCAGGAAGAGTTCGTGGCGCGGCGGGGCGAGGCGCAGGAGGAGTTCGCCAAAGCACAGGATCGGGTCTCGGCTTGTCATCGGCATGTTGTCGTCCCGGGGTTGATGCGGAATCTTTCGAACAATCGGAGTGTAGGGCGAGTTCAGGGGGCCGGGAAGGCTTGGATAAAGGGTCGCTGCGCGTCTTGGCGACCTTGAAGGCCGGAGCCCGCTGGAGTAGGAGGCGCCTCGTCAGACACGAGGTATAGCCATGAGCGCGCAGGCCGGTATCGCAGCACAGCAAGAGGGCATTTTTTCGGGCCTCAAGGCCCAGCCCGCTGATGCGCTGCTCGCCGTGATGAACGAGTGCCGGGCCGATCCGCGCCCGCACAAGATCGACCTCACAGTTGGCATGTATCGCGATGCTGCAGGCGCCACGCCGGTCATGCGTGCCGTGAAGGCGGCGGAGAAATGGTTGCTCGAGAACCAGGCGACGAAGGGCTATCTGAGCCCCGAAGGCGATGTGGCATTCGTGTCATTGCTGAAGCCTTACGTGCTTCCGGCCGGGCTTGTGAACGACGCGCGGGTCACGGGCGTGCAGACGCCGGGTGGCACGGGCGCGATCCGGCTTGGGGGTGACCTGGTGGCTGCATCTGGGCGGGAACCCACCGTGTGGTTGGGAGTTCCGACCTGGGGTAACTACCGACCGCTGTTTCAGGCCTCGCGATTGAAGGTCGAGGCCTACACGAGCTTCGATACGGGGACACAGACGCTGCAGTATGACGCGGTCATGCGTGCGCTGAGTACCGCGCGGCCGGGTGACGTGGTCGTGCTGCAGGCCAGCTGCAACAATCCGACCGGTGTCGGCTTCGATGCGGGTCAGTGGACCGAGATCGCAGGCGTGCTGCGGGCGCGCCAGTTGCTGCCTCTGCTCGACGTGGCCTACCAGGGCCTGGGGCAGGGCATGGAGCAGGATGTTGCTGCTGTGCAGACGGTACTGTCGTCGGTGGACGAGGCATTGATTGCCTATTCCTGTGACAAGAATTTCGGCGTCTATCGCGAGCGCGTGGGGGCGCTTTATGTGGTGTCGAAGACGGCTGCGGCTGCGGGGGTCGTGCATTCGAACCTCGTGTCGCTGGCACGGGCGAACTGGTCGATGCCGTCGGATCATGGCGCGGCCGTCGTGCGGCATGTGCTGGAAACGCCGGCGCTGACCACCATGTGGCGCGAGGAGCTGGAGGAGATGCGCGTGCGCGTCGCCGGCAATCGCCGGGAGCTTGCGGCAACCGATCCGCGCTTTGCTTTCGTGGGCCAGCAGGAAGGCATGTTCAGCATGCTGCATCTCGAGCCTGCTGCGATCCAGAAGCTCAAGGTCGAGCATGGCGTGTATATGGCAAGCTCGGGCCGCATCAATGTCGCCGGGTTCTGCGGGGACGACATCCCGCGCTTTGCGAAGGCGGTGGCGGCTGTGGTGGGGTAACTCCCTCCCCCACGCGTACCGCGTGGGTACTCCCTCACTTCGTGAGGGAGAGAAGCGGTTTGTTTCTCCCTCGCTTGCGAGGGAGT
>CAZABH010000036.1:0-23328 GCA_964483585.1 uncultured Flavobacteriaceae bacterium | reverse complement strand
GAGGGAGTTAGGGGGACACTTTCCCAAACACGTCCTCGAACGCTGCCTTCAGCGCCAGGTCGACGTCGTGCATCGTGGCGGTGAGGCCGAGGGCCGCGAGGCTGGTGACGCCGTGGGCGGCGATGCCGCAGGGCACGATGCCGGTGAAGTGCGCGAGGTCGGGGTCGACGTTCAGTGAAATGCCGTGGAACGAGATGCCCTTGCGTACGCGGATGCCGAGGGCGGCGATCTTGTCCTCGCGGCCACCGGGCCTTGGGATCCAGATGCCGACACGGCCTGCGCGCCGCTCGCCGCGCAGGTTGAAGCGGGCGAGTGTGCGGATGAGCCACTCTTCAAGATCCTGCACGAAGCGGCGGACATCGTTGTTGCGCCTGCGCAGGTCGAGCATGACATAGCCCACGCGCTGGCCGGGCCCGTGATAGGTGTACTGGCCACCGCGGCCCGTGGGGTAGACGGGAAAGCGGTCGGGCGCGAGAAGGTCTTCGGTCTTCGCGCTGGTGCCGGCGGTATAGAGCGGCGGGTGCTCGAGCAGCCAGACGCATTGCGACGCGCGGCCCGCGTGGATGTGCTCGACCCGGGCCGACATGAACGCTTCCGCGTCTGGATAGTCGACCGGCGCGTCGCTGATCTTCCACTCTATCGTTTCCGGCGTCTTAACGATCACGTAAGGCTCGGGTCCTATGGTTGGGTTGGACGCAACATCGAGACCGACCCATGAGTTCTTCCGTCGACAAGGTGAAGGTAGATATTTCAGTTGTTGTGGGCCGTGCAAAGCTCCCCATGCAGCAATTGCTGCGGATGGGACGAGGCGCCGTAATCGAGTTGGACGCTCGGCAACAGGATGATGTGCTGATCCTGGCAAATGACAAGCCCGTTGCGCGCGGCGAGATCCTGATCCAGGGAGAGAAGGTTGGCGTCACAGTCACACGCATGCTGGGCAAGGCAGCTGAATAATACATTGATTGTTGTGATTATTCACAAATCACAATCTGTGTTGCGTAATATTGCGAATGGCGCTATCTGACGGTTCTGCAGGGTCGGAGGCCGTTTGCATGTTGCCCATCGCGCTTGATGTCGAGGAGCAGAAGGTTGTCGTGGTTGCCCGGGGTCGGGCAGGCCAGCAACGTTATGCGTTGGCGCATGGTGCAGGCTGCACGCGGATCGTCCTTTACAATGACCTCGAGGAACGCTGGGCCTGCGAGGCGGAGGCTCTGCTCTATCAGCGGCTGCCCGAGCCCGATGAGTTTGCGGGGGCGCGCGTCGTGTTCATCGCAGGGGTGCCGCTGGAGATCGCAGAGCCGCTCGCGCAGGCGGCGCGGGCAGCCGGCGCGCTTGTCAATGTCGAGGATGTCCTGCCGCTTTGTGATTTTCATGTCCCCGCTATTGTCCGACGTGGTGATTTGCTGATCTCGGTGTCGACGGGTGGCCGAGCGCCAGGGCTTGCGCAGCGCTTGCGTGCGCATCTTGCGGAGATCTTTGGCGAGGAGTGGGAGGCGCGCGTGCGCCGGCTCGGTGACGCACGGTTACACTGGCGCAGCGAAGGAGCGAGCAAGGACGAGGTCATCCAGCGCTCTGCCGAGATGATCGCGCGCGAAGGCTGGCTGCCCGCACGTGACATGCCGTGAGGGCGTTGCCCTCGCAGCTGGCGCGGGCCGAGGCGCTGGATGCAACGACGCTGCTGCGTGTGACTGTCGAGGCGTGTTTTCGCGGGCGCGTGGCTTGCGTGTCGTCCTTTGGCGCCGAGTCGGTTGTCCTGCTGCATTTGCTTGCCGGCGTGGATCCTACGGTGCCGGTGATCTTCCTGAATACTGGCAAGCTGTTTGGCGAGACGATGCGGTATCGCGACCGGTTGCAGGAGGTGCTTGGCCTTCAGGATGTGCGCGCCATCGGGCCGGATGCCCGCGTCCTGCGTGAGAAGGACCGTGACGGTGTGCTGTGGCGATCAGATCCTGACGGCTGTTGCGCGATCCGCAAGGTCGATCCGGTACAGCGGGCCATGGAGAGGTTCGACGCCGAGATCACGGGCCGCAAGCGTTTCCAGACGCTGACGCGCGGGCGGCTTGCACCGGTCGAGTTCAATGGAGTGCGCTGCGTCATCAATCCTTTGTGGAATTGGTCGCTGGATGACCTGAGGTCTCACATTGTCGCGCATGATCTGCCCCGCCACCCGCTGGTGGATGATGGCTTCCTGTCGATCGGCTGCATGCCATGCACGGCGCGCGTGGTGTCGGGAGGGGACTATCGCTCGGGCCGATGGGCAGGCACAGGCAAGGATGAGTGTGGCATCCATTCGAACATGGACGGGGATGGGATCTAGGACTGATTTGGGATTGTGCGCTGGCGCGGGTCCCCTTCCCCTGCGCCGCTGGCACGGCGCAGGGACATCCCCCAAGGGGGAAGAGACACGCGGTAAATGCCATTCATTTTTCGGTTCTCCCGCGCTTGAGCGCGGGGGAGGGGGCCTCGCATACGCTTGATGAGGTGGTGGTTGCGGCGTATGGGAGGGGCTTGAGCAGGAGGAATGACCATGGCTGCCGACGACATCTTCATCACGGGTTATGCGCGTACACCAATGGGCGGCTTCCAGGGCGAGTTGTCTCCCTTGACCGGGCCGCAGCTGGGCGCGCAGGCGATCAGGGCGGCGGTGTCCAGGGCGAAGATCGACGCGGCAGTGGTCGATGAGGTTTACATGGGTTGTGTGCTGCCGGCGGGCGTCGGGCAGGCGCCGGCGCGCCAGGCGTCGGTTCATGGCGGCTTGCCGCACGCTGTTCCGTGCACGACTGTCAGCAAGGTGTGCGGGTCGGGGATGAAGGCGATCATGCTGGCGGGTGACCAGCTGCGCACGGGTGCCATCGGGGTTGCGGTTGCCGGCGGCATGGAGTCGATGACGAATGCGCCCTATCTGCTGCCCAAGGCGCGGGGTGGCTTTCGATTGGGGCATGGCGAGGTCAAGGACCACATGTTCCTGGATGGGCTTGAAGATGCCTATGAGGGTCGCTTGATGGGGACCTATGCAGAAGACGCGGCGCGGCATTTCCAGTTCACGCGCGCGCAGCAGGATGATTATGCGATCGCCTCGCTGAGCCGCGCGAAGGCTGCGCAAGCGAGTGGCGCTTTTGCGGCCGAAATCGAGCCGGTTGTCGTGCAGGGGCGATCTGGCACGACGACGATTGCGGTGGACGAGCAGCCGCGCAAGGCGGATGTCGCAAAGATCCCGACGCTGAAGCCTGCCTTTGCCAAGGACGGGACGGTGACGGCGGCCAACTCGTCCTCGATCTCGGATGGTGCGGCGGCGCTGGTGCTTGCGCGCGGTGATGCCGTGGGCCGTCTGAATTTGCCCGTCTCGGCGCGGATCGTGGCGCAAGCGAGCCATGCGGCCGAGCCGCGCTGGTTCACGACGGCGCCTGTGGGTGCGATCCAGAAGGTCCTCGACCGCGCAGGCTGGAAGACCAGCGATGTGGGCCTCTATGAAATCAACGAGGCCTTTGCGGTTGTTGCCATGATCGCGATGCGGGAGCTGGGGCTTTCGCACGATTGCGTGAATGTGAACGGTGGCGCCTGTGCGCTAGGGCATCCGATCGGGGCGTCGGGCGCGCGGATCGTGGCAACGCTGGTCAACGCCATGCACGCGCGCGGCGTGAAGCGTGGCGTGGCATCGCTGTGCATCGGTGGTGGTGAGGCGACGGCGGTTGCCATCGAGCTTGTCCACTGATTGATCCTGCACATTCTCGTTTGCGGTTGCGTTCCAGCTGTTGATGCGCGCGCTCTTTGGTGTTGCGCGGTGTGGGCTGTGGTTAGCCTTGTGCAGTCGTGATTCGACGGCAGAGCCGAATGGCCGCGTTGCAGTCACGGGATAACAAAAGCAACCGTGGGGTTCTCATGACCAAGACTGCGCTTCTGGCATCTGCCGGAGTTGGACTTTTGATGGCCTTCGCCCTGCCGGCGCAGGCGAATGGGCCGTGGACTGGCGTCTATCTGGGCGGGCATGCCGGTGGTGCCTGGGCTGATGCCGCCATGACCAAGACTGCCGTAGGTGGTGCGGGCTTCGGGTTTGATACGGATCCCGTGAGCAGCACGCTGGACTTTTCACCAGACGGTGTCGTCGGTGGATTGCAGCTCGGCTATTTGTACCAATTCTCGAACTTCGTCGTTGGTATCGAGGTGTCGGGGTCCTATTCCGATCTCGACGAGACACGGCTCGACCCGGCCGACGCCGACAACAATGTCCGTACTGTCAACTCGGACTGGAATGCGGCTGCGACCTTGCGGGGCGGTTATGCGTTCGGCCATACGCTTGCGTATGTGAAGGGCGGCGTCGCGCTGGCCCGGTTCGAGCATACGCTTGTGGATGACCTCGTCCCCAATATTGGCTCGTATTCGACCACCGAGGATCATGAGGGCTGGACGGCGGGTGCAGGCCTTGAACACATGCTGTCGAGCGACGTATCGCTGGCGCTGGAGTATGCCTATTATGATTTCGGCGGGAAGGATCACGTCGCGATCATCGGTCCTGATTCGGTGACGCGCGAGCTTGAGGCCGAATTGCACACGGTGACGGCGCGCCTGAACTGGCACTTCAATCCGTAGGCTTGTGACGGGCCCCGCAGCCTGGCTGTGGGGCCGGTGCCTTCAGATCTTGGCCCGCTTGAAGAGGCTGATGCCCCGCATCAGGATCATGAGGATCAGGCCGCCGATCCAGGCGAGAAGGCCGATGATCTGTCCTGCGATCCATTCCATGATCCGGAAGGATGTCTTGAACGAACGCAGGGCGATCTTGCCTGTGAGTTCCATGATGCCGCGTGACTTCAGGCCGAAGCGGCGTGTCATGTCGGAAACGTCGTCGAGGTTCTCGCCCGTCTTGACGAATTTCATGAGACGTACGGTCTCAGCCGGGCCGACGCGGTTGCTTATTTCACCCATGCGGGCGAGGACGGGCACGAGCTTTGCTCCGCGCACGTTGCGGCCATAGTCGGCGATGATGCGCTGGGTGCGGTTGAGGTCGCTCAGGTCGATGCTGGCGATGGTACGCCGCAGCAGCGGCATGTTGACTGCGTCGGATGTCAGGCGCGTCAAGGTGGTTGCGAACTCGGCCGTGAGCCGTCCCGTGCGGCGTGCGGCCTTGACCAGCGAGATGCCCGCCTTGGCGACGACACCGCCGCCGCCCGTTGCGATGGTTGCAGCCGTTACGCCCACGCCCACAACGGACAGGCCCAGGATCAGTTCCGAATATTCTTCGCCCGCGAGCATGCGGCCACCTTCGAGCGCGATGTCGCGCAGGTCGCCGATGACGGTGAGGTCCGATGTCACCGCGCCCGCGAGGCCTGCGGTGGAGTCGCTCTGGCCGGTCACGAAGCCCTCGCCGAACTGCATGCTGTTGCGCACCACGGTTGCCGAGAGTTCGTGCGCGTCGCTCAGCCGGGTGAGGGTGCTCTCCGGCAGTTGGTAGTCGAGGAACTTTGCGATTTCCAGGTACATGTCGGCTTCCTCGATGTCGTCACGCTCGAGTGCATCGAGGATCAGTGTATTGATCCGGGCGGGTGACGCATTGCTGATGAGGTCTGCCTGCACGGCCTTTTCAAGAGGGATCGCATAGCCCCAGTCGGAAACCCAGGCGAATGCCAGCGCGATGCCCGTCATGAACAGCAGGACGAAACCGAGGCGTGAGATCATGTTCAATCACCCTTTAAGCTTTGATTGTCGCATGAAGCGCCTTGTGTTGAAACGTGGTTGCCGTGTCGCATCGGCTTACGGTTCGGGTGCTCGGCTACGCTGTGGCGAGATATGTTTCTGTCGCTTGGTCAATGCATTCGTGTCATGAACGAAAACCGGCGGGATTTTCGCCCCACCGGTGTGATTTCGCGGCTGTGGTGTGATCAGTCGAGATCCACATTCACCCGGCGGTTCTGCGGCTCCTTCACGCCATCGCCGGTCTGGATCAGGAGTTGGCTCTCACCGTAGCCGGCGCTACGGATTGCCTCGACTGGAACGCCCTTGCTCACAAGGTTCGTGCGTGCCGCGCCCGCACGGCATTCAGAAAGCTTCTGGTTTGCGGCGACCGAGCCCACGGTGTCGGTGTGACCAGAAATGCGCACCGTCACTGTTCCCAAGCGGCGGACTGCGTTGGCAGCCTCGGACAGCACGTTGTCGGCGCTGGGTGTGATGTTGCACTTGTTGAAGCCGAAGAAGACGATGTACTGGCGCGGTACATCGGGTGGCGGCGGCGGGGGCGGGGCTGCGGCCTCGATCACCGGTACCTCGCCGGGCCTGCTGCCAAAGCGGAATCCCAGGGTGACGGTGTGGCTCTTGAAATCCTCGAGGCTGACATTGGCCAGCGCGGGGGCTGCCGCGTTCTCGTCGACCAGGTTCATGGCGCGGACATAGAGGAAGCGGTAGTTCAGCGACATGTCCAGCCAGTCGTTCATCGGCATGCTCAGTCCCGCGATGCCCTGGAAGGCCAGCGAGACATCGTCGCCGTCGAAGGCGGTGGCCAGGCCCGTGGAGTCCATGCGGCTGTGAACGGCGCCGACGCCGCCACCGAGCGAAAGCACAACGCCTTGCGGAGACACGATGTCGTGTACCGCGTTGGCCATCAGCGTGAAGTTGCGGAACCGGCCGTCGATCGTCGATGTGACACCACCTGCGGGAAGGATCGTGTCGAACTGGTTGTCGCGGTAGCCACCCTCGACTTCCAGCCGCCATTCCTCGTCGAAGGCGTAACCAATGGACACCATGGCGGCCCAGCCCGGGTCGGTGCGCAGCATGGACTGGGATGGCGGGGCACCGAGCGGGGTCAGGTATTCCTCCAGCTCGAATTGCTCGATCCAGTTGCCGCCGCCTTCGATGGCGCCGTACCAGCTGGTGAAGCGCTCGGCCGTGGCGGGGCGGGCCGCGGCAAGCATGGCTAGGGTCGCGAGGACCAGCGATCCTGTTTTCATTTCGATACTCCAGTGCCACGACCCCACGGGGGATCCGGGACATGACGGTCTGAGATGCATGTTCTGAGCCGCGCCCCGGGAAACTGGGGGATCCGGGTCGCCGCGGTCCGAATTTGGCACAGTTGATTCGTTTGGGAACCACGCGATTTGGTATTTCGGACTGCAAGCGGGCAACCTGTGCGGGAATGTGCGGCGTGTGTGGGGTGTCGCGGGCAGCGGAAAGGGGTGATATGTGGCTGGAGCAGTTACCTGGACCCCCGTTTGAAGGAGTGTACCGCCATGACCGCCTATCGGCTGGGAGAGATACATCCGCAGTTGCCGGCCGCTGGCGACTATTGGATTGCGCCGAGCGCGTCGGTGATTGGAAATGTGCGTCTGTTGAAGGGCGCGAGCGTCTGGTTCAACGCCGTCATCCGCGGCGACAACGACCTGATCACGGTCGGGGAGAACTCGAACATCCAGGATGGGTCTGTGCTGCACAGCGATGCCGGTGTGCCCTTGACCATCGGAGCCGGGGTCACGGTCGGGCACATGGTCATGCTGCATGGCTGCACCATCGGCGACAACACGCTGGTGGGCATTGGCTCGATCATCCTGAACCGCACGCGGATCGGGAAGAATTGCCTGATCGGCGCGAACACGCTGATCACCGAGGGCAAGGAAATCCCGGACAATTCCGTGGTGATGGGGGCACCAGGCCGCATCATCCGGCAGGCCGGCGAACGCGAGGAAGCGATGAACCGTCTCTCGGCCCTGCATTACGTCGAAAACTGGAAGCGTTATGCAAACGACATGAAATCGCTCTAGGTTCCGGTTTCAATCCTCTTCAAGGACGGTTCGTAAGATGCATTGGGAAGACCACGGGGAAGATCGGGTTGCGGCAAATGCTCCGGCTCCGATCCGGACGCTGATTTCGCGGCGCCTGTTCCTGATGGGTGCCGGGGCGACTGTAGCAGCGCCCCTGTTGGCTGGTTGTGAAACGCCGTCTGTCGGGCGGGGTGGAGCTTCTGCCAGCGCGCCCGTACTCGACTTCAAGCCTTTGCCGTCCGAGGTCATCGACACGCATGCGGTGCCGGACGGCTATGAGGCCGAGGTCCTGATCCGCTGGGGCGATGTGTTGCGGGCTGGCGGGCCCAAGTTCAAACCCGGGCGGCTGACGGCCCGGACGCAGAAGCAGCAGTTCGGCTTCAACTGTGACTATGTCGCGTTCCTTCCTGCGCCCGCAGTGGCTGGACAGCCCGAACGCGGTGTGCTGGTCGTCAATCACGAGTATGCGACCCTCGAAGACATGACGGCGGCTGGTCGGAAGGTGCCCCGTTACACTGCGGCGAGTGTTGCGCTCGAACAGGAGGCGGTGGGCCTGAGTGTCGTCGGCATGGTCAAGCGCGATGGGAAGTGGCAGGTGGACCTCAAGAGCCCCTTGGCGCGGCGCATCAGTGCCACGACGCCGATGGAGATCCGTGGGCCCGCGGCTGGCGATAAACGCCTGCAGACGCGCCAGGATCCTTCGGGACGGCGGGCCAAGGGGACATTTGGAAATTGTGCGGGTGGCAAGACACCCTGGGGCACGGTCCTGTCGGCCGAGGAGAATTTCCAGTCCTACTTCATTGGCCGGATTCCCGAGGGTGATCGTGAGACGGATTCGCTTCTGCTGGCACAGGTTGGTCTGACTGCGGCCGAGCAGGCCGCAATCGATGCGGGCGCGCCGCTGAGGCGCATGCCCTGGGGGCGGGTCGACAAGCGTTTCGACGTATCGGTCGAGCCGCGCGAGTCCAATCGCTTCGGCTGGATGGTTGAGGTTGATCCATTCTCGCCTCACGCCGCGCCCATCAAGCGCACGGCACTTGGGCGATGTCGCCACGAGGCTGCAGCTCCCGTGGTCAACAAGGATGGCCGGATCGTGGCCTATATGGGCGAGGATCGCACATGGGGCTTCGTCTATCGCTTCGTGTCGCACGGGACGTTTGATCCTGCTGCGGGTACCGCCAATGGTCGTCTGCTGGACGAAGGCACGCTGAGCGTTGCCCGCTTCGATGAGGATGGCGTGACATGGGTTCCGCTGGTGCATGGCCAGGGCAAGCTGACCGCTGAATACGGGTTCACCTCGCAGGCCGATGTCGTGATCGATGCGCGTCGCGCGGCGCAGGTGGCGGGTGGCACGCCGATGGACCGGCCTGAGGACATCGAGGTCTCGCCGGTGACAGGCCACGTCTTCGTCAACCTGACGCGCAACAATGATCGCCAGGAAGTCCACGTCGATGCGGCCAATCCGCGGGCAAAAAACGAGGACGGTCATATCCTGGAGCTTGTTCCGCCGGGCAAGGGCGCCTCGATCGACCATGCGGCCGAGCGCTTCAACTGGTCTGTCTTCCTGCTGGCAGGGCCGCTCGAAGGCGAGGACGCGCAGGACCCTGATGTGTCCGCGCTGTCAGGGCCCGATAACCTGGCCTTCGATCCGAAGGGGCGGCTGTGGATCGGAACGGACAACCGGCGCTGGGCGTTTCGCAAGCCGATCCCGAACGGGTTGTTTGCCTGTGCCGTGGACGGACCGCAGCGGGCGAAGCCGCGGCTGTTCATCAATGTCCCACGGGGTGCGGAGGCGACAGGGCCTGAGTTCACGCCGGACGGCGAGACCCTGTTCCTTTCCGTGCAGCATCCCGGTGAGGATATTGATCCAAAACCGAACAAGGTCTGGCCCGATTTCAAGTCCGGTGTGCCGGGACGACCCGCCGTGCTTGTCGTGCGGCGTCGCAACGGGGGGCCGATCGGGGGCTAAGGTCTTGCATTAACCCCACGGCAACCCTGCGGTTGGCGCAAAAGCTGCAACTCTGGGGCACGGTGTGTGTTCAGCATGGGACTGGCACGGTTCTGGCAGCCGCTGGGTTACGGCGCCCCGCCCCTCCAGCGACAGAAAAGAGGGACAGGATGGGCCGCAACAGGATGCCACGCCCATGCGCCACAAGCAGACACAGATGCTACTCAATTACTGGCGCAACATGCGCGGCGAGCAGCTGGCACCCGCCCGGTCGTCCATTGCGCCGCGGGACATCAAGAAGCACCTGGCTTTCACCTTCCTGCTGAAGCGCGAGGGTGCGGATCGTTTCTCGTTCGTGCTGGCCGGCACTGGCGTCTGCGACCTTTTCGGTCGCGAGCTGCGCGGCAGCAGTTTTTCCCACCTTTTTGCGGACCCATCGCGTGATGCGGCGACGACGGCGCTTGTGCGTACCGCCCATCTGAGCGTGCCTACCGTTGCCTCGTGCGTTGCCGAGACGGCCGATGGCCGTCCCCTGACTGCAGAGGTCCTGCTGCTGCCCTATGCCGATGCGCGTGGTGAGACCTCATTCGTGCTTGGTTATTTCCAGGCGCTGGAGCCCCTGAGCCGCCTTTACGGGCGTCATCTTGTGCGCATGCGCCTTGGTGCCAGTGCCATCCTGACGGGTGATACGCAGGTGCCTGCCGATGTGGCTGCGAGGGATGGACGCAAGGGCGGCGCGCAGCTGCGGCTTGTGTCGGCCCGCCCCTGAGACATCGACTGACCAGACGTGCCTCGACTTCCATACACCAAAAACTTTAAGGGCGCCTTGTGGCGCCCTTTTTTCTTGGGATCTTCAGGAGGTTTTATTGCGGACGCGGCGAGTCTTCCGGGTCGTAGGACTGCATGCCCGGCTGGGCCGCAACATCAAGTGCGTTCAGTTCGTCGCGGAAGTTCTTGTCGCTTTCCCGTTCGACGTAATAGCGTTCTTCATATCGTTCAACCGAGCGCCAGTATTCCTCGAACTGCTCGACGTCTTCCGGACGGCGTTCGTCACAGCGCTTTTCGTCGAAGCCCTGCTCTTCGCACCACATGTCAAAATACAGGTTCCGCGCTTCAGCTGCCGGTGACAACAACAGCATGAGACCGAGAACCATGGCCATGCCGGCCAGAGCTGAACGCTTTACCATATCCGGGTTCCTTTACCGAAGCCGTGACGATACGCGTCCGGACGAGAGAATCATAGGGCAAACTGCGCGGATTGCCTGTCAGGCCCGGGCGGTCTGCCGTTCTTGCCTGTCTTCTGCGACCTGCCTGTGTTCTGCGGGCAACGGTTGACGACCGAGGATCATGTCCGAGGCTTTCTCAGCAATCATCATTACGGGGGCGTTGGTGTTCCCGCCGATGAGTGTGGGCATGACCGAAGCATCGACCACGCGCAGGCCCTCCAGGCCGCGGACACGCAGGCTGGCGTCGACGACAGCCATGGGGTCGTTGCCCATGCGGGCCGTACCCACGGGGTGATAAATGGTGATCGCCGTGCGTCGGATGAAATCGTCGATCTCGTTGTCGGTGCGAACCTCTGGCCCCGGGTTCAGCTCTTCACCCCGGTAGGCGTCGAAGGCGGGCTGGGCGACGATGCGGCGTGCAATGCGAACGGCTTCGCGCAATGTGGCCACATCGGCGTCGGCTGCGAGATAGTTGGGCTGTATTAGGGGTGTATCGTTGGGGTCCGTTGATTTCAGGGACACGAAGCCGCGGCTCTCGGGGCGCAGTGCGCACATGTGCAGGCCGAAGGCGTGCATCTTCAGCCGCTTGCGTCCGTGATCGCTGAAGGGTGCGTTGAACAGGTGCATCTGGAGATCGGGAACCTCGAGTTCAGGCCTGCTCTTGATGAAGGCGCCGGCCTCGAGGCCCTGCGAGCGGCCCGGCCCTGCGCGAAACAGCATGTACTGCAGCCCGACACCGATCATCTTCAGCGGGTTGGAGACCTGCGCATAGGCCGTCACGGGCTGGGTGCAGCGATACTGGATGTTGACGTCGAGGTGGTCCTGCAGGTTCTGGCCCACGCCCGGCAGGTGGGCAATCACGGGCAGGCCGAAGCGTTGAAGATATTCCCGGTCGCCAATGCCAGACAGCAGCATGACCTGAGGCGTTCCGATGGCGCCGCAAGCGAGGATCACCTCGCGCGTGGCGTTGACCCGAATTCGGGCACCGTCGCGCTCGTACTCCAGGCCCGCTGCGCGCTTGCCGTCGAACAGGATCCGGCTGATCACGGCACCCGTGATGACCTGCAGGTTGGGACGGTTGCGGACTGGTGCCAGGTAGGCGGCGGCGGCCGAGCAACGCTTGCCATCGCGGATGGTGAGTTGAAAATAGCCGAAGCCTTCCTGTTGCTCGCCGTTGAAGTCGTTGGTGACTTTGTAGCCTGCCTGGCGACCGGCTTCGACGGCGACGTCGAACATCGGCGAGGATTTCATGGCGTTGCTGACGTGCAGCGGTCCCGAACCACCTCGGAAATCGTCCGCGCCGGCTTCGTTGGTTTCGGACTTCTTGAAGTAGGGCAGCACGTCAGCGTAGGACCAGCCGTCAAGGCCCAGCTGGCGCCAGTGGTCGTAGTCGCGCGCATGTCCCCGAATATAGACCATGCCGTTGATCGACGAAGAGCCACCCAGTCCCTTGCCGCGGGGCCAGAAGTCGCGGCGGTTGTGCATGCGGGGCGAGCCTTCGGTCTCGAAGCCCCAATTGTTGGCGTTGCGGGTCGTGATCAGCGATGCCACGCCTGCGGGCATGTGGATCATCGGGTTCTTGTCCTCGGGACCCGCTTCGAGAAGCAGGACGCGGTGCGAGGGGTTCTCGGAGAGACGATTCGCCAGAACACATCCGGCGCTGCCTGCGCCTGCGATTACGAAATCGAAGTTGGCTAATGTCATGTTAATTGCCGGCCTTTGCCTTCATTGTCATCCGCCGCGAGCACCGTCAGTGGCATCAGTGTTTTCGCAAGAGTGCGTTAACTACCTCGTCCTAGACTGGTGTCCGTTGGCAGTAGGCGCGGCACTTCTGGCCGCTGTGACCGATTTAGGTGACCCATGTATGATCATCAGTCAAGCATCTCGGCTCCCGTGTCTGATCGGCGCCGTTCGGGGCGCACCCAGTTGAATTTGCATGTCCGTTTCCTGCTGCAGGATGGTAGCGAGAATGCAGGGGTGGTCGATGACATCTCGATCGGTGGGATGAATATTCAAACGACCGCCCAGCCGGACGAGGGGTCGGTGATCATTGCATATGTCGAGGACCTGGGGCGGCTTGAGGGTGTGGTGTCGCGCATCGACGAGCACGGCATTGCCGTGCGCTTTGTCCTGTCAGCGCTGCGGCGCGAGAAGTTGCAGGAAAAGCTTGGTATCCCCGATGCCGCCAGCACGCCCGTGAAGGGCATCGAGGGGCGTCGCTTTGCCCGTGAAAATTCCAGCGGGGCGGCTTCGGTGCGCCGCGCTGATGGGAGCGAGATGACGGCGCGTGTGATCGATCTTTCGCTTGGCGGCGTCGCGCTGGAGGCGGCCGAGTGGCCGCCTTTGGGCGAGCAGGTCATGGTGGGCAAAATGCGTGGCCGCGTCGTGCGTCACAACGAAAACGGCTTTGCCGTCGAGTTCAGCGAGATGCCGCCGTCGCGCGGAAGCCTTGCTGACCAGCTTGCCGCGCGTGCCGAACAGGCCGCCTGATCTCTCCTAGCGGCCTTTCCACTGTGGCGAACGTTTCTGTGCGAATGCCATGGGGCCTTCGATCAGGTCTTCACTCGTGAACATCGCCCGGATGCCGTCATATTTGCGCTGACCTTCTATAGCGGCCTCGAGGCTTGGTTCGGCGAGGCCGCGATACACAGCTTCCTTTGATGCGCGGATCGACATGGGCGAGCATTCGAGGATCTGGGCTGCTATGCGACGGGCAGTGGTGAGTGTTTCGCCAGGCTTGCAGACTTCATTGACGAAGCCGAGGGCCTGGCCTTCTGCGGCCGGCACGCGGCGGCCTGTC
This sequence comes from uncultured Flavobacteriaceae bacterium, assembly GCA_964483585.1. Taxonomy (GTDB): domain Bacteria; phylum Pseudomonadota; class Alphaproteobacteria; order Micropepsales; family Micropepsaceae; genus SZUA-430. The sequence goes on along the minus strand of CAZABH010000036.1, from coordinate 9,612 downwards.
AGGATCATGCCGAGGGCCCGCTTTGGGCCGATTTCGCGCGGGAGCCGGTGAAGGCCGCCTGCCAGTGCTGCCAAGCCGACGCGAGGTTCGGGAAGTGCGAAGACGGCTGTCTCTGCAGCTACGATGATATCGCAGGCGAGCGCGATCTCGAAGCCGCCGCCCATGGCAAGGCCGTTGACTGCCGCAATCACCGGCTTGTTCAGGTCGAAGCGTGATGTCAGGCCCGCGAAGCCGGTCGAGGGAACTGTGATCGGGTTTCCTGCGGCCTGGTACTTGAGATCATTGCCGGCGCTGAACGCCTTGTCGCCCGCACCCGTGATGATGGCGACCCATTGGTCTGGATCATTGGCGAAGGCGTTGAAGACTTTTTCCAGTTCCATGTTGGCCGGCGGGTGGAGGGCGTTCATCACGTCCGGGCGGTTCATCGTCACGATGGTGAGCTTTCCGTCGCGTTCGACGGTGCAGAATTCATGGTTTGACATGGTGTCTCCCTTGGGCCTGACCTGTCCCGAAATGAAATGGCATGCATCCTGCTTTAGCTGATGTCAGGCAGACGGGCACGCGTTTTGTGCAACGCCCGGCCTTATCGATGGTGAGCGGTCTCATGTCGTTGTCCACGCGCATTTCTCCGGAAATCCTCGACAAGTGCTGGTGTGTCAACGTGGCTGGTCGCGTTTATGGGCCCTATACGGGCCAACAGATTCTGGACTTCGTGAGGGAGGGGCGGGTTGCGCCGCACTCCATCGTGCGGGCGGGGGCAGAGGGGCCGTGGATCACGGCAATAGATGATCCATTCCTGGTGCAGTTTTTCGTTGCGGAAACGGAGCGGAAACAGCCAGAGCAGGCAGCAGCGACGGGGGCGGGGGTTCCCGTCGCTGCAACCAGCACAAACCCTCGCCGCAGGGCGAGCGACCGGGCCGAAGAGACGAACTTCGTCATCGTGGTCGATGTGCGCGGCGGTGGGGCGGGCCACGTTCCCCTCGAGCATGCGATTCAGGCGATGGGTCATGCCTATCGTGTTACTCAGACGGCATGGATCCTGCGCTCGAAGCGTTCGGCAGGCACGATCCGGAACGAGCTGACGCCGCATCTTGGCGGATCCGACCGCCTATTCGTTGCAGATGCGAGCAACAGCAGGACAGCGTGGTTCAACCTTGGTCCTGATGCGGACTCGCGCATTCGCAAGGTCTGGGCGAGCTGAGCCTGGCTGTCTGGTTGGACGTCACTCGCGCTTGTCCTTCAGCAAAGGTTCCGTCTGCCATCCAAAGCGAAGTGTCAGCACACGGAATACGAAGAATGCAGCAACCGTGACCCAGGCAATGGGCATGGCGGGGGCATCAAGAACGCGCGTGAAGACGAGGAAGAACGCGCACGCGCCGATCAGCGGAATGACGAGGTAGTGGCCGGGCTTGAGGACTTCGGGCACTTCACCCAGCATGATGTCGCGTATCAGCCCGCCGCCCATGCCACTGATGCAACCGACAAGCATGACGCCGGGCAGATGGATGTTGGCACGCAGGGCCAGCTCCATGCCGATAACGGCAAAAGCGGGTGTCGCGAGCGCGTCGATGGCGCTGACGCTTCTGTCGATTGTTGCCGAGGTTCGTATTCTTTCCTTGAAGGCTATCGCCAGCAAGGAGGCCAGCACGATCAACGGAAGATATCCCGTTTCGGTCAGGACCGGTGGCATGCGCTGCAGCATCATGCCGTCGCGGATCAGCCCGCCACCAACAGATGAAACCGTGGCGATCACGAGCACGCCGATGAGATCGAGTCTGCGCTTCAGACCGAGGATCGCGCCCGAGAGGGCCCAGGCAAAGATTGCAAGATAATCGAGCTCGATTGGTATCTGGAATTGCGCCACGGGTCTGGGGGTCCTTCAGTCCTGGCCTTGAGGTGACACGTTGAGGCCTCCACAGTTTAGCAGGAATCCCGGGCAACTCTATTGCTGCCAGGCCATAAATCGGGTTGAAGTCCGGTCTTCCGTCACCGCACTGCAGGGTCCTGACTGTCATGGCCAAGCGCCTCGAGTTCTTTTTCGACTGCTCGTCTCCGTGGACCTATCTTGCCTTTGTCCGCGTGCATGAAATCGTGGCGCGGACGGGGGCCGAGATCATTTGGAAGCCGATCCTGGTCGGGGGCGTGTTCAATGCGGTGAACCAGGAGGTCTATGCGCGCCGAGCCAAGCCTGAGCCGCGCAAGACCGCCTATTACTTCAAGGATCTGCAGGATTGGGCGCGCCATGCGGGCGTTGCGATCGGGCAGCCGCCGGTGTTTCCTGTGAATTCGGTCAAGGCCATGCGGGGGTGCCTCGTCGCGCTGGAGGAGGGTTTCATGGTCCCTTACGCGCGCGCTGTCTTCGAGACGTATTGGGGTGAGCTGCAGGACATCAGCCAGCCTGACGTCATCGGACGGATTGTTTCCGCCCTCGGGCAGGATCCGGTCACATTCCTGGCGCGGATCGAGATGCCTGCCATCAAGGAGCGTCTGCGGGCCAACACCGATGAGCTGATTGCGCGCGGCGGGTTCGGTTCGCCCACGATGTTCGTTGACGGGAGTGACATGTATTTCGGCAATGACCGCCTGCCGCTGGTGGAAGCCGCGCTGATGCGAGGGCGTTGATGATGTCTGCATTTCTTTCTTCGGGTGCCCGCAGACGAGACCCTATCTTGAATTCGCCCACTGTGGTGAAGGTCATTCTGGCCTGCTTTCTGGCTGTTCATGCCAGCCAGATGCTGGGTGGCGAGGCAAACCAGACCTGGATCATTTTCAACTTCGGGCTTCATCCGTTGCATGTGCTTGACAGGGAGGGATGGGTCACTGCGTGGCTCTGGTTTCCGGCCTGGACGAAGCTGCTGACCTACGTGTTCCTTCATTTCGACCTTACGCACTTGATCCTGAATTCCGTCTGGTTTCTTGTCTTCGGGACACTTGTTGCGCGACGGACGGGGACGTGGCGATTTCTGGTGTTGTTCGTGCTTACATCCTTGGTTGGCGGGATCTTGCATGTACTTCTGCATGCAGGGTCGATGGTTCCTGTCATCGGCGCCTCCGCAATGGTCAGTGGCATGATGGGGGCGTCGTTCCGGTTCCTGCTGCGCGGATGGCATGAGGCGCCTGATGCTGCCTTGTTGCCCCTGACGCATCCCAGGATCGTTCTTGCGACGGTCGCATTTTGCATCATCAACATCGCGTTTGGGTTGCTGGGTGCCCTGCCGGACGGGTCGGGCAGTATGGTGGCTTGGGAGGCGCATATGGGCGGATATCTCGCCGGGTTGGTGCTGTTTCCGCTCTTTGACCGTCGCGGGCGGATCGAAGGTTAACCTCTGTTTTCAACCGGCGCGGCTTGATCCTCGGGCGGTTGCACCCCATCTGCTTGTTTCCCCCACGCGCTTTGGCGCGCTTGAAGGAGTTTTGCCATGTCGCAACCTGATGCCACCTATGAACCGCAGCCCCCGGGTCAAGAGGTCCAAACGCGGTCGTTCCCCTGGGAGCGCCTGTTCTTGTCCATCATGTATGCCGTGATCGCCTGGTTTGCCTTCTGGGGATTGATGGTACTTGCCGTTGTCATGTGGGTGCTTGTCGCAGTCAATCGCGAGCCCCATGAACAGTTCCGCCGCTTCGTGGCCGTCGGTGCGAAGTATGTGGGACAGTGCCTGGGCTACATCCTGCTCATAAGCAACGACAAGCCTTTCCCGCTGGGTCCATTCCCACCCGCTGAATAATCCCGATCAATACGACAGCAGGCATGGCCTGCTGTCGGCTCGGCTAGATGATCCCCTCGACATAGACCGGCTTGCCATCCTGGCGGATGGCCTTGATGGCAGCGCGGCCCTTTGCATCCACGGCGGCGTCGATGGTGATCGTGCCCTTGCGGGCAGCTTCTTCGATAGCAAGGCCGGTGCCTTGGGGCACGAAATAGCTTTCAATGCCGTAGGTCAGCGTGATGAACTGGCTGCGCCCTTCGCCAGGGGCATCCATGCTGACGATTTGCGCCCTGAGGCTGATCGCTGCGTCCAGCGTCTCGTGCGCGTGTGACAGCGCCCGGGCTGTCCAGACCCCGTCTGATTGAGTGAGGCGCACATAGACCGTATCGCCCGGTGCGATCGTCTTGGTGCCGGCGAGCTTGCCGAGGTCGAGGCGGGAGATGTCGTAGTTCAGGACCACGTAGTCGCCCCTGAACAGATCGCGTGGATCGATCGGTACGACCTTGAGCGTCACAACGCTGCTGCTGTCGAGCATGATCTGTCGGTCGATGATCATCCAGCCGAGCGCAATTGTCTGGAGGGCTGCGACGATGAGGATGCGGATGCGTGTCATGTGCCTGTCTCCCTTCACTTGCTTGCGCCCGCAACCAGACGCCGGCGCAGGGGTTCAAGCCCGAGCGCCAGAAGGATCAGAAGTGCCCCGCCGACGGTGAAGAAGACGGCTTGGTCCATGAGGGCCTGGAAGAGTTCGAAATAGACATAGAGGACCCAGAGCCCGAAGGCTGCGACCGACCAGTTGATGACGAACCGATCATCCATGCGTGCGCCGCGCGACAGGCTCCAGAGTATGACGACGAGAGAAAGGATGAGATAGGGAACCTCGGTGTTGCTTGCGGCACCCCGCGTCTGTGTGACGTAGTAGATGGTTGCTGCGATGGCAAAGATCGTGCCGGCAATGTCAATGGCTGATGTCGCCTTGGTCTTGAGCGGGATCGATACGGCACCCAGGGCGACAAGCGAGGTGATCGCTGCAAAGACGATCCACGTGAGCGTTGTGCCTACGGCGTGGCCGTTGAAGAGATGGATCACCGAAAAGGCCACAAGGAACGTGAAGAACGCATAGTGGCCCACCATGAGGGCGATGCCGTTCGGTCCCGGCGCGCGGATCTGGGTGAGGGACCAGATGGCCAGCGGTATCAGCACGTAGATCGAGGCGATCTCGGCGTCGCTCCAGAACAGAAGGTGCTGGAGGCTGTCATTGGAGACGACGAACCAGAGGATCAGGCTGAGGGCTGAGAGGTGGATGCCAGGTCGCCAGCCGATGGTGGCGGCCCGCGCGGCGCAGATCACCCAGAACAGCAGGAACGGAAGATGGATGGGGCCATCGAAGCCCGTCGATTCCTGCACGGTCCATAGGCTTGCAATGGCAAGGGCTGCGCCAAGTGCTGCGCGAGAAGGTGCGAGGAGGGCTGCCGCGAGCGCGCCCAGTGCCCAGAGAAGCGTCCCATCCGGGTAGTGCGCGTTGATGTTGTAGGTCTGCGCGATGAACCAGATGTTGGATCCGAACAGAAGAACGCCCAACAGAAGAAGGGCTTCGGCGATGAGGTTGCGGCCGGCCCCGGCTGCCCAGATTGCGGCGGCATAGGAAAGCCACATCGAGCCGAACAGCACGACAAGGCGGGCGCCCTTGGACATGTCGGCCCAATTTGCGCCTACAAAGGACAGGGCGCCGGCGCCTATCAGGATGGCGCCGAAGATGGCGATGATCGCCTCGAGGCGCCCCGCCGGGGCTGGCGCACTGAGGGTTGAAAGGATTTTCTCGCGGTTCTCTGCCGGTACCAGGCCCTGGCTGATCCAGGTGTCGAGGTCACGCTTGAGCTGTGTCACATAAAAAGGGGGGCGCATGGCCAATCCAGTTCCGCTGCTTGGGACGAGTGGATCCTCGTGCAGAACTATGCCCGAATTGCGGCCTTGCGCAAAACCGAGGCGAAGAAGCCGTCGGTGCCGTTCTGCGCTGGCGAAAGCTGCAGCACGTCGTCACGATTGCAGGGCCATGGAATGGCTGTCAGCGATGCCCAGTGCGCGCGGGCCGCGACGGCTTCGAAGTCGGGATGGCTTGCGAGGAAGGCTTCCACCTGCCGCTCGTTCTCGGCGGGCAGCAAAGAGCACGTCGCATAGACGAGCAGGCCGCCGGGCTGAACATAGTTGGCGGCGCGTGCGATGATTTTGGCCTGAAGGGCGGTCAACTCCGCCAGGTTTGATGCGTGCGGCGACCAGCGAAGGTCAGGATTGCGTCTCCACGCGCCTGTTCCAGAGCAGGGCGCATCGACCAGAACGCGATGGAAGCGTCCGTGAAGGCGCTTCATGTCCTTGGTGTCGACGGGCGGAAGCTTGATCCGCTCGGCATTTTCGGCGCCGGCGCGTTTCATGCGGATCTTTGCGCGGGCCAGGCGAACGTCACTGATGTCGCAGGCAACAATATGTCCCCTATTTTGCATCGCGGAGGCCAGCGCCAGCGTCTTGCCGCCTGTGCCGGAGCAGAAATCCATGACCTGCATGCCCGGCTTTGCGTCACACAAGAGGGCCGCGATCTGTGATGCCTCGTCCTGGAACTCGACCAGGCCGTCACGAAACGCGCGTGTTGCCGACACATTTGTCCCTGGCTCGCAGCGCAGGCCCCACGGGCTGGTGGGCGTTGGTCTTGCTTCGACCTTGTCCCAATGCAGGCGCTCGATAGCGACCCCGCGCGTGGCCTTCAGCGTGTTGACCCTGAGGTCGACCGGGGGAGGTGCCAGGGCTGCCTGCATCTCGGCTGCAAAGCGAGGTCCCAGGGCCTCGCGCAGAATGTCTTCCCATGGTGGCGGGCATTCCAGCCTCGCGGCCTCGGGCATCTGCGAATCGTCCAGCTGGCGGCGCGCCAGTTTTCGCATCAGTACAAGGTCTTCGAGGCCCGCCGTGTCTTCCCAGCGCTGTCCGCGGTTGGCAAAGACGGTCCAGGCCGACAGGAGGGCCGATGGTGAGGGCTCGACCCCCTCGCGGGCAAGGTGCCAGCCGAGGCGCGTCCTGTGCCGGTTGATCGCGGTCAAGGATTGAACAATTTGGCGGCGGGCTTCGTCGGTCAGCTGCGTGGCGGATTTCAGGGTGCGCGTGATTGCCTGGTCAAGCGAAGCCCCCTGTGCCTGCTGGATCAGGCCATCGGCCAATGCTGCTGCGATCGCGTGCGATGTGTCGGCACCGGGACGGCTTGCCGATGGACGACGGGTTGGTCGGTTCGCAGTTTTCCGAGGTTTTTTATCGGCCCGGCTGTTTTTGTTCGTTTGCATGGGCAGGCCTCTCGAATTAGAAACACGCTTTCGCGGATCGACGCGCCGTTCAAATGCCTTCGCGTCGCTCGCGTCCACACAGATTGGATCCAAGCTAAAAGTCCATGGCGAACAAACTTCTGCAGGAAGCCGCGGTCAACCACCGTCTGACGTCCAAGCGGGGCGTGCTGGAACGCATGTTCACGATGATGTTCCAGGGTTTTGTCTACAACCAGATCTGGGAAGATCCGGATGTGGACATGGCAGCCCTGCGGCTTCGCCCTGACAGCCGCATCATCACCATCGCATCGGGCGGATGCAATGTGGTCAATTATCTTTCGGGCAATCCGGCGCGGATCATTGCTGTTGACCTTAACCCGAACCATATCGCGCTGACCCGGCTGAAGCTGGCGGCGCTGCGTTACCTGCCCAGCTACGAGGACTTCTTCGCCTTCTTTGGCGAGGCCAACTCGAAAAAGAACCGCGCGAATTTCGATACCTATCTCGCACATCGGCTCGACGACACGACGCGACGCTATTGGCGCCACTCTGCGCCATTGCGCGGTCCGCGGATCGACATGTTCTCGAAGGATCTCTATCGCTACAGCCTCTTGGGTCGGTTCCTGGGCGTCCTGCGGACGGTTGCCAAGCTGCACGGCAAGGAGCTGCGCGAGATGCTGACAGCGCGCTCGGTCGAGGAGCAGCGGGTGATCTTCAACCGCGTGATCGCGCCGTTGTTCGACTCCAAGCTGGTGAAGGCGCTGTCGAAGATGCCGGTCTCTTTCTATGCGCTGGGCATTCCGCCGGCGCAGTATGACGAGCTTGCCAAGGACTCGAAGGGCGACCCCGCGGGTTTGATCCGCCAGCGCATCGAGAAGCTTGCCTGCGATTTTCCGCTGCAGGACAATTATTTCGCCTGGCAGGCTTTTGGCCGTCGCTATGACACCGAAGACCGCAAGGGTGTGCCGCCTTATCTGCAAGAGGCCATCTACAACGTTGTGCGCGAGCGCACCGACCGTGTCGAGACGCATCTGGCGTCGATGACCGACTTCCTGGCCAAGCAGCCGGAGCGTTGCCTCGACTGCTATGTGCTGCTCGATGCGCAAGACTGGATGAACGAGCAGCAGATCACCGCCCTGTGGGAGCAGATCACCCGCACGGCCGCACCTGGCGCGCGCGTCATCTTCCGCACGGCGGGTGCGGACAGTCCTCTCGAACGCAAGCTGCCGGCAGAGCTGATCGGGCGCTGGAACTATCTTGGCGAGGAATCGCGCGCGTTCCACGACAAGGACCGTTCGTCGATCTATGGCGGGTTCCACATCTACGAACTGAAGGCCAGCTGATGTCGGCTCCGGGCTCCTCGTCGAATGCACATTCCGCGATGGACCAGATGTACCGCTATACGCGGCACGTCTATGACCTGACGCGCAAGTACTACCTGTTCGGTCGCGACAAGCTGATCGAAGAGCTGCCGGTGCGCGATGGCGACCATGTGTGCGAGGTCGGCTGCGGCACGGCGCGCAACCTGGTGGTGCTGGCGCAGAAGCGTGGCAACCTCCACCTCTATGGCATCGACGCGTCGGCCGAGATGCTGAAGACGGCGCAGGCCTCGGTCGACGGGGCCGGGCTGACCGGTCGCATCCGGCTTGGCACAGCGCTGTCGACCGATTTCACTGCGGCCAAGCTTGGCCATGACCGCCCCTTCGATCGGCTGATCTATTCCTATTCGCTGTCGATGATGGATGACTGGCGCGAGGCGCTGGAGCACGGGATCTCCCAGCTCAAGCCCGGCGGCACGATCCACGTGGTCGATTTCGGCAACCAGGAAGGCCTGCCCGGCTGGTTCCGCGGCCTGCTGAAGGGCTGGCTCGACCAGTTCCATGTGCGTTTCCGCCCCGAGGTCCGGGCCTGGTTCGAGGCGCAGGAAAAGGCCGGCCGGGGCAAGATGACCTACCGCAACGTGATGCGGGGCTATGCCTATCGGCTGGATTTCGAGCTGAAGGGCTGAGGCGCGGCGTGCTTAGGGCGCCCCCCTGCGAAAGGGTTGCAAGGGCGCGCCCAAACGGGCAAAAGGACGGCCCCGCCGCCTCTCCGGCGGGGATAGTGACTGGCAGGGAGCTGTGGCCGAGAGGCTGAAGGCGGCGGTTTGCTAAACCGTTATACAGTTGAAAAGCTGTATCGAGGGTTCGAATCCCTCCGGCTCCGCCACCACCCATTGAAATTATTGGCATTTTCGCCCTCATGCGGCCTCCGTCCTAATTTGCGTCCTAACCCGTGCGCTGGCTTCTGCCTGATTGGGCAGGGTGTGTTGCAGACTTGCCAAATAGGACAGGTCTAGAGTGCGGCTATCCGGTGGGGGGGCTTAGCATGACAGTGACAGTGAGGTTGGCCGCGATCTTTGCAGCGGCAGTGGTTCTTTCAGCCTGTGTTCGGACCAGCGTGATGCAGGTCTCGCAGAACCAGGTTGTTATTACGGCTGAGGCCGCGCCGGCGTGTGGCAAGGGTGGCTCGCAGCAAGCCGCTCAAGAGGCTGCAGCGATTGAAACCATCAAGCGCGGATACCAACGCTTCATCATTTTGGAAGTGGGCAGCGAGAACAATGT